>NZ_JBITMW010000009.1:0-327884 GCF_044466585.1 Micromonospora sp. NPDC049359
GGTGTTCCCGGCCGCGGCTACCGGCTCTGGGCCGGCGAGCTGCTCGGCGGCGCGGGGGGTGTAACGACGCCGGCCCGGCGGGTGTTCCCGGCGGCTGTGGCGCACTGCGACCGGTGTCGTGCGGCTGTGACCCGAGGGTCGCGGCGGCGTGCCAGATACAACGACCCGACCCGGCCCGCGATTTCCGCCGCCGGGATGCGACCCGTCACGGCACCCACCCCTGAACAGGACAAACCGCCCAGGCGGGACAGACCGTCAGGCCCCACCGGGGATGATCGACTCGACATCGCCGAAGTGGCGGCATCTGCGCACAAAGGATGCCCCCACATCGGCGACCTGGAGTCGATCGAGGCGCGGGCACGATCGACCCCGAGTACCCAAGCGCCACCCGACCACCAAAACCGGACAAATCGTGACGCCCGACCCGACCCGACGCGAGCCGAGCCGACCCGACGCGAGCCGAAGCGAGCCGAAGCCGAGCGGACGCGAGCCGACCCGAGCCGAGCCGATGCCGACGCCGACAGGCCACGCCTGGGCGGGTCCGATGATCTGCGCAATATCGGGGATGTTGCTGCCTCAGCCCGTCGTGAGGCAGCAACATCCCCGAAAGTGTTGTCTCACCAACCAGGGCGCACCAGCCCAACTGAGGGTGAGACGGCGCACGAGGGGCAAGATCGTGCTCGAACTAGGAAAGAGGCCCCTCGCCGCGCGGCCGAGGCCACTACAACCAGGATCGAGCACGATCATGGGGTCTGCGGCGGCGGCGCGTTCCGTATTCAGGTAGGTGGACAGGCAGCTGCTCACTGGCGACACCGGGAGCAGGCGTGCGGAGCAACGCCCAGGCCGGCAAAGTGCCACTTCGCCCCGGTGACCCCACCATGCCGGCCCGACAGGACGGGCCCGGATCGTCGCCCATATCAGGTCATGTCGCCCATACGGCGCGCGGCAGGAGCATGCGCGCCTCGGGGCGAGGTGGTGATCCACACGACTTCGGCGATAGCGCGCTATACCAGCCGGTTGATAGCCCGATATCGCCGAAGTCGAGTCGATCATGGCGAAGGCAAGCCCTCGACCGCTGGCTCAGCGGCAGAAGCCGCCCCCGCAGGGGGTGCGCTCCCCGCGTCGGAGGTCGCCTCCGCGCCGGTGTCGGCCGGCACCCCCGTCTCCAGGGCGGCCAGGATCGCCTCGGCGGTACGACGACCGACCCCGGGTACCTCGGTGATCTCGTCGACGGTTGCCGTGGAGAGCCGCTTGAGCGAGCCGAAGTGGCGTAGCAGCGCCTTGCGGCGTACCTCGCCCAGGCCGGGGACATTGTCCAGCGCCGACTCGGTCATCCGCTTGGAGCGGCGCTGGCGGTGGAACGTGATGGCGAAGCGGTGCGCCTCGTCGCGGACGCGTTGCAGCAGGTAGAGGCCCTCGGAGGTGCGCGGCAGGATGACCGGGAACTCGTCGTCCGGGAGCCAGACCTCCTCCAGCCGCTTGGCGAGGCCGCAGAGCGCGACGTCGTCGATGCCCAGGTCGGCGAGGGCCTGCGCGGCGGCCGCGACCTGCGGGGCGCCGCCGTCGACGACCACCAGCTGCGGCGGGTACGCGAACTTTCGCGGCCGGCCGGTGGTCGGGTCGATCAGGACACCGACCTGCGGATCGACGGGGTCGACCGGGGTGGACGGGTCGTCGGCCGACTCCACACCCACCTCGCCCGTCTCGGCCCGCGCGTCGAGGTAGCGGGCAAAGCGGCGACGCAGCACCTCGGACATCGCGGACAGGTCGTCGGTGGCGCCCCGGACGATGAACCGCCGGTACTCGCTCTTGCGGGGCAACCCGTCCTCGAAGACCACCATGCTGGCCACCACATCGGTGCCCTGGATCTGGGAGATGTCGAAGCACTCGATGCGCAACGGCGAGGTGCGCATGCCCAGCGCCTCGCTGATCTCGTCGAGGGCCTTGCCGCGGGTGGTCAGGTCGCCGGAGCGTTTGAGCTTGTGCCGGGCCAGCGCGTCCTTGGCGTTGCGCTCGACCGTCTCCAGCAGGGTGCGCTTGTCGCCGCGCTGCGGCACGCGCAACGACACCCGGCTGCCGCGGTGGCTGGTGAGCCAGTCGGCGAGCGCGTCCGCGTCGGCCGGCAGCTCGGGCACCAGAAGCTCACGGGGTACGTCCGCCTCGCCGTGCTCGCCGCCGTACACCTGGGTGCAGAAGTGGTGCACCAGGTCGCCGGTGGTCAGGTCCTCGGTCTTCTCCACCACCCAGCCGCGCTGGCCGCGGACCCGGCCGTCGCGGACGTGGAAGACCTGCACGGCCGCCTCGAGCGGGTCGTCGGCGAACGCGACCACGTCGGCGTCGGTGCCGTCGCCGAGCACGACGGTCTGCTTCTCCATGGCCCGGCGCAGGGCGGCCACGTCGTCGCGCAGGCGGGCGGCCCGTTCGAACTCCAACGCCTCGCTGGCCTCGGTCATCTCGCGTTCGATCTTGCGGACCATGGTGTCGGTGCGGCCGGCCATGAAGTCGCAGAACCCGTCGACGATGGCACGGTGCTCGTCGGCCGAGACGGTGCCGACGCACGGGGCCGAGCACTTGCCGATGTAGCCCAGCAGGCAGGGGCGGCCGACCTGGCCGGCCCGCTTGAACACGCCGGCCGAGCAGGTCCGCGCGGGGAAGACCCGCAGCAGCAGGTCGAGGGTCTCGCGGATGGCCCAGGCGTGCGAGTACGGCCCGAAGTAGCGCACACCCTTGCGTTTCGCGCCGCGCATCACCTGGAGGCGCGGGTACTCCTCGTCGAGGGTGACGGCCAGATAGGGGTACGACTTGTCGTCGCGGTAACGGACGTTGAACCGGGGATCGTACTGCTTGATCCAGGTGAACTCCTGCTGGAGCGCCTCGACCTCGGTGCCGACGGTGATCCAGTCCACCGACTCGGCGGTGGTGACCATCTGGCGGGTGCGCTCGTGCAGGTTCCAGACGTCGCCGAAGTAGGAGTTGAGCCGGCTGCGCAGGTTTTTCGCCTTGCCGACGTAGATCACCCGGCCGGTGCCGTCGCGGAAGCGGTAGACCCCCGGTGACTCCGGGATGGTGCCGGGTGCGGGACGGTAGGTCGAGGGGTCAGCCACACCGCCAAGCCTAGTCCGCACCCCCGACACCCCACCGCAGGCGCGTGATCCACCCCGGCTTCCCGGAAGTCGGGGTGTCGGAGAGCCGCAGACACCCCGACTTCCGGAAACGCGAGTTGATCAATGGCCGACCGGCGCGACCGGCGCGCCCAGGTGGGTCAGGCCAGCGAGATCTGGTCGCCGGTGACCTTGATGTCCTTCGGCGGCAGCGGCTTCTTCGCCGGACCGGCCTTCACCGAGCCGTCCTCGATCGAGAACTTGCTGCCGTGGCAGGTGCAGTTGATGGTGCCGCCATCGACGTTCGACACGGGGCAGTTCTGGTGCGTACAGATCGGGCTGAAGCCCTTGAACTGGCCGGCCGCGGGCTGGGTGATCACCACGCCCTCGGCGGCGAGGATCTTGCCGCCGCCGACCGGGATGTCGGCGGTGGTGGCCAGCGACTGGGCGTTCTGCCGGTTGCCGCCGCCGGCGTCCCCGGTGCTGGGCACGGCGGGGCCGCCACTGGTGGGTCCGTCGCTGCCGCTGCCGTCGTCACTGCCGCAGGCAGCCAGGACGACGGCCGCGCCGACCGCCCCGACGCCGGTGAGCAGGGTACGACGGGTCTGCGTACCCGGTCCGGTCAGCGCCTGATCGTCGCTCATGCCTCGCCTCTCTCTCGCCCAGTGCGCCGGTCCGAAAGCCGGCCACACTTCCTTCCACGCGCAACTGTGCCGGATAGTTCACCCCGGCATCCGGGCGACCCCGGCAAAAGGGGCGGGTCGTCAGCCGACCCGCCCCGAAGAGATGCGGGAAAGTCAGCGCGCGCCGGCCGGCACCTTGCGGGTCGCCCGCGTCTTGGTCGCGCCGTTGGCCTTGGCGGCCCGGGTGGTGGCCGCCGCCGCGCCCTTGGCCTCGCCGTCGAGCTTGAGCACCTGGCGCAGGAACTCGCCGGTGTGGCTCTCGGCGACCTCGGCGACCTCCTCCGGGGTGCCGGTGGCGAGCACGGTACCGCCCCGGTGACCGCCCTCGGGGCCCATGTCGATGAGCCAGTCGGCCGTCTTGATCACGTCGAGGTTGTGCTCGATGGTGATCACGGTGTTGCCCTTGTCGACCAGTCCCTCGAGCACCATCAGCAGCTTGCGGATGTCCTCGAAGTGCAGACCGGTGGTCGGCTCGTCGAGCACGTAGACCGTGCGCCCGGTGGAGCGCTTCTGCAGCTCGGACGCGAGCTTGACCCGCTGCGCCTCACCGCCGGAGAGCGTCGGCGCGGGCTGCCCGAGGCGTACGTAGCCCAGGCCGACGTCGACGAGGGTCTTGAGGTGCCGGTGGATGGCGGGGATGGCGGAGAAGAACTCGGCGGCCTCCTCGATCGGCATCTCCAGCACGTCCGAGACGGTCTTGCCCTTGTAGTGCACCTCCAGGGTCTCCCGGTTGTACCGGGCGCCCTTGCAGACCTCGCAGGGGACGTACACGTCGGGCAGGAAGTTCATCTCGATCTTGATGGTGCCGTCGCCGGAGCACGCCTCGCAGCGGCCACCCTTGACGTTGAACGAGAACCGACCCGGCCCGTACCCCCGGACCTTGGCCTCGGTGGTCTCGGCGAAGAGCTTGCGGACGTGGTCCCAGACACCCGTGTAGGTGGCGGGGTTGGAGCGGGGCGTACGGCCGATCGGCGACTGGTCCACGCCGACGACCTTGTCGACGTGCTCCAGCCCGGAGACCCGGGTGTGCCGGCCGGGCACCAGGCGGGCGCCGTTGATCTGGTTGGCCAGCACCGCGTACAGGATGTCGTTGACCAGCGTCGACTTGCCCGAGCCGCTGACGCCGGTGACCGCGATGAGCTGGCCCAGCGGGAACGAGACGGTCAGGTTGCGCAGGTTGTGCTCCCGCGCGCCGTGCACCACCAGCTCACGGTCCTTGGTCTGCGGACGGCGGCCGGTCGGCGTCGGGATCGACCGCCGACCGGAGAGGTAAGCCCCGGTGATCGACTCCTTGTTCTTCAGCAGCGCCGGCACCGAGCCGCTGTGCACGATCTTGCCACCGTGCTCGCCCGCGCCGGGGCCGATGTCGACGATCCAGTCGGCGACCCGGATGGTGTCCTCGTCGTGCTCCACCACGATCAGCGTGTTGCCCAGCCCGCGCAGCCGGATCAGCGTCTCGATGAGCCGGTGGTTGTCCCGCTGGTGCAGCCCGATCGACGGCTCGTCGAGCACGTAGAGCACCCCGACCAGGCCCGAGCCGATCTGGGTGGCGAGCCGGATGCGCTGCGCCTCACCGCCGGAGAGCGTGCCGGCCGGCCGGTCGAGGGAGAGGTAGTCCAGGCCGACGTCGAGCAGGAACCGCAGCCGGGCGTTGATCTCCTTGAGGACGCGCTCGGCGATCAGCTTCTGCCGGTCGGTCAGCTCGACGCCGGCGAGCAGGTCGGCGCACTCCCCCACGGACAGGTTGCAGACCTCGGCGATGCTCTTGCCCGCCAGGGTGACGGCGAGCACCTCGGGCTTGAGCCGGGCGCCCCCGCAGGCCGCACACGGCACGTCCCGCATGTAGCCCTCGTACTTGTCGCGGGACCACTCGGACTCGGTGTCGGAGTGCCGGCGCTCGATCCACTGCACCACGCCCTCGAAGCCGGTGTAGTAGGAGCGCTCACGGCCGTACTTGTTGCGGTAGCGCACGTGCACCTGGTCGTCGGAGCCGTGCAGGATCGTCTTCTGCGCCCGTGCCGGCAACGCCCGCCACGGGGTGTCGATGTCGAAGTGCTGGGCCTCGCCGAGGGCCTCCAGCAGACGCAGGAAGTATTCCAGGTTGTGCCCGGTGGACCAGGGCTGGATGGCGCCCTCGCGCAGGCTGCGCTCCGGGTCGGGAACCAGCAGCTCCGGGTCGACCTCCTTCTTGGTGCCCAGGCCGGTGCACTCCGGGCAGGCGCCGTAGGGCGCGTTGAAGGAGAACACCCGGGGCTCGAGATCCTCGATAGCCAGCGGGTGGTCGTTGGGGCAGGCCAGGTGCTCCGAGTAGCGGCGCTCCCGCTCCGGGTCGTCCTCCGGCAGGTCGACGAAGTCGAGCAGCACCAGGCCGCTGGACAGCCCCAGCGCGGCCTCGACCGAGTCGGTCAGTCGCTGCTTGGCGCTCGGCTTGACGGTGAGCCGGTCGATCACCACCTCGATGGTGTGCTTCTCCTGCTTCTTGAGCTTGGGCGGCTCGGTCAGCGGGTGCACCACGCCGTCGACGCGGGCCCGGGCGTAACCCTTGGCCTGCAGCTCGGCGAAGAGGTCGACGTACTCGCCCTTGCGGCCCCGGATGACCGGGGCGAGCACCATGAACTTGGTGCCCTCGGCCATCGCGAGGACCCGGTCGACGATCTGCTGCGGGCTCTGCTTGGAGATCCGCTCGCCACAGACCGGGCAGTGCGGCTCGCCGATGCGGGCGAAGAGCAGCCGCAGGTAGTCGTAGACCTCGGTGATGGTGCCGACGGTGGAGCGCGGGTTGCGCGAGGTGGACTTCTGGTCGATCGAGACGGCCGGGCTCAGCCCCTCGATGAAGTCGACGTCGGGCTTGTCCATCTGACCGAGGAACTGCCGGGCGTACGACGACAGCGACTCCACGTAGCGCCGCTGCCCCTCGGCGAAGATCGTGTCGAAGGCCAGGCTCGACTTGCCCGACCCGGACAGCCCGGTGAACACGATGAGAGCGTCCCGGGGCAGGTCGAGACTGACGTCACGCAGGTTGTGCTCGCGCGCGCCACGGATGATGAGTCGGTCGGCCACGGTACGTGTACTCCCGGGTGAAGGTGAAGCGGAGGGTCTGTCCCGCTCTGTGCTGTTTCCGAGCGGTCGTAGCTGCTCATGAGCGGTCGGTACGGGCGCGGAAAACACGCCTCGGCAACTCTAGCCCCGAGGTACGACAGTTTCCCCCGCCCGCACATTCCCCCAGCTCAGCCCGGTCGGCCGCGCCGGCCGCGAGCCTTTGGCACCGGCCGTTGCCGCCGGGCACGTACCCCGACGGCAAAGCCCCGGTCAGTAACCCCCGGGCGACGGCGGGCGTGCCGCCCGGCGTCGCGCCGAGCGCCAGCCGCCGCGTCGCTCGGCGGCGAGGCGGGCGGCACGCCGCCCGCTCTCGTGCGCCACCTCGCCCTGCAGCCGCCGCCAGCTCTCCCAACGGCGGGCGGACAGCTCACCGGTCCGCAGCGCGTCCCGGACCGCGCAGGCCGGCTCGCCGTCGTGCCGGCAGTCGGCGTACCGGCAACCCTCGGCCAGCCCCGCGATGTCGGCGAACGCCCGGTCCAACCCGGCCACGCCGTCGAGGAGACCGACCGCGCGTACGCCAGGCGTGTCGATCACCGCGCCGCCGCCCGGGATGGGCACCAGGGCCCGCCAGGTGGTGGTGTGCCGGCCCTTGCCGTCAACCCGGCGGATCGCCTGGGTCGGCATCATCACCGCGCCGGCGAGCGCGTTGACCAGGCTCGACTTGCCCGCGCCGGACGGCCCGAGCAGCCCCAGCGTGCGACCCGGCGCGACCTCGGCGCGCAGCGGCGCCAGCCCGGTGCCGTGCTCGGCGCTGACCGGCAGCACCGGCACACCGGGTGCGACGGCGGCGAGTTGGCGGGCCAGCGCGGCCGGGTCGGCCGCGAGGTCGGACTTGGTCAGCACCACGAGCGGCCGGGCCCCGGACTCGTGGACCAGGGACAGCAGCCGCTCGATGCGGGCCACGTCCGGCTCCGGGTGCACCGGCTCCACCACGGCGGCCGTGTCGAGGTTCGCGGCCAGCACCTGGCCGCTGGCGTCCTTGCCGGCGGTACGGCGGATCAGCGCGGCTCGCCGGGGCAGCACGGCCCCCACCGTGATCCGGCGGTCCGGCCAGTGTGTGAGCAGTACCCAGTCTCCCGCGCAGGGCAGCGCGGAGGGGTCCTGGACGGCGGCGGCCAGCACGGACGGGCCGAGGCTGGCGCGGACCGGGCCGTCGACGGTGAGCACCGTGCAGACTCCCCGGTCCACCCGGGCCACCCGGCCCGGGTGGCGCTCGCCACGTCGGGCGGCGTACGACGCCCGGTCGGCGTCCCAGCCGAGGGCGGTCAGATCGATGGTCATAGCATCCTCATCGGTGTCGAGCTGGTGATGGCGGAACACGCGTGCCACGTCCGGCATGAACTCCACCTCCGTCCGACGTCCGAGTGCCGCTTGTGACGCCGACGGTAGGGCGCGACGCGCCGTGCCGAAAGCGATTTCCGCGACGACGGTGCGGCGCCCGCCCGCTAGGGTCGACGCGTGCGCACCGCCGCGCCGCCCGCGCGACGCCACCGCACAGCCGCCGAGCGCCTCCTCCACCGGAATGGATGTCGACACGTCATGACCTACAGCGGAGATGTCACCCACGGCGGCCCGCCGGCGGTCCGCGAGTTGTCCGGGCTCACGATCAGCAAGCTGTCGGTCGGCCCGATGGACAACAACGCCTACCTGCTGCGGTGCTCCGGCACCGGCGACCAGGTGTTGATCGACGCCGCCAACGAGGCGCCCCGGCTGCTGGAGCTGATCGGTGACGACGGCCTGACCGCCGTGGTCACCACCCACCAGCACATGGACCACTGGGTGGCGTTGGAGGAGGTGGTCGCCAAGACCGGCGCGCGGGCGCTGGTGCACGCCGACGACGCGTCCGGGCTGCCGATCGAGGCGGAACACCTGGCCGAGGGCGACACCGTCGCGGTGGGTGACTGCGCGCTGGAGGTCATCCACATCAAGGGGCACACGCCCGGGTCGATCGCGCTGCTCTACCGCGATCCGGCCGGCACCGCCCACCTGTTCACCGGCGACAGTCTCTTTCCCGGCGGTGTGGGCAACACGGACAAGGACCCGCAGCGCTTCGCCGCGTTGATCGACGACGTCGAGCACAAGCTGTTCGGCCAACTGCCGGACGACACCTGGTTCTACCCGGGCCACGGCAAGGACAGCACCCTGGGCGCCGAACGCCCGGCCCTCCCCCAGTGGCGAACCCGAGGCTGGTAACCCACCCACCTGTCAGCCACAGGGCGAAGCCACCGGCCCGCGCAACCCCCACCAGGCCACACCCAGAGGCACCCACCCGGGCCCGAGATGCCACCCACCCGGGCCCCCAACCCGGGCCACCAAACGCTGACCAAGAGCCACTGAAGGTCGAACAACCCGCCGGAAGACCGCGACCCGACCGGCGGACCAAGACCCCGACGGGGGCGGGGGGGGGGGGGGGGGGGGGGGGGGGGGGGGGCCGGCCGGGCCCCCCCCCCCCCCCCCCCCCCCCCCCCCCCCCCCCCCCCCCCCCCCCCCCCCCGCCCCCACCGCAACCACAGTCAGCAACCAAGAGCGATCAGCCAGCAAGAGCGAACAGCCGCCGCCGCGCCCCCAGCAACACCACGGTGGCCAGCACCAACCCCACCCCCATGGTCACCAGCAACGGGCTGGGCGCGCCCGGCAGCAGCGCGGCCAGCGACCGTGACGCGATGCCCAGCGCCAGGTAGAGACCGGCCCAGGCCGCCGCGCCGAGGGCCGCGCAGCCGAGGAACCGCCGGTACGACATCCGCAGTCCGCCGGCGGCCAGCGGCAGCAGGGCGTTGAACACCGGCAGGAACGGCGCGACCATCACCATCCGCCCGCCGCCACGGCTGAGGATCCCTTCGGCCGCACTCCAGCGCGACTCGCCGATCCAGCCTCCGATGCGACTGCGGCGCAGCGGTTCGGCGTACCGGCGACCGATCAGGAAGCTCAGCGACCAGCCGGCGAGGCATCCGGCGAGCACCGCGGCGAAGGTGGCCAGCCCGGTGGCCGGGCGGCCCACCCCGACCGCGGCCAGGATCGCCACGTCGCCGGGGACGAGGACGCCGAGCAGCGGTACGGCGTCGAAGAGCATCACCAACCCGAGTACGCCCATCAGCACCAGGATGGGTAGCTCTCCGACCTGGGCCAGCCAATGCGTCATGCCTCGTACGCTATGGCCGTCGTGCCACCGTGGACATCCGGTCGCAGCCCTTACCGCCCCCTGGTGTCCACCTCGGGGTCACCCCTGAGATGGCCGGCGGGTCAGGCGGGTCGCAGCACCCGCACCCGACGCGGCGACGGGTCCACCGACGGCTCGGTGGTGGGCACCGGGTAGTCGGCCAGCACCAGCAGCCCGTCGACCGGCAGGTGCGCCCGGCCGGGGTCCCCGACCAGCACCTCGGCGCCGGAGGCGACGGCCCGTCGCAGGAACGGCAGCATCCGGGCGGCCATCGGACGGCTGTAGAAGACGTCCCCGGCGACCACCAGGTCCGCGTCGGCGCTGTCGCGGTCGAGCAGGTCGTCGCCGTTGACGTCGACGGTGACCCGGTTGGCGCGGGCGTTGACCGTGACGGCCGCCACAGCGTACGGGTCGATGTCGTTGGCGACGACCTCGGCGGCGCCGGCCAGCGCGGCGGCGATGCCCACGAGTCCCGAACCGGCGGCGAGGTCGAGGACGCGACGCCCGGCGGCCAGCTCGGGGTGGTCCAGCAGGTGTCGGGCCAGGGCCTGACCGCCGGGCCAGACGGAGGCCCAGTACGGCGCCGTCAGGGGGTGCCCGGCGAGCGCCTCCATCCGGGCCCACCAGACGATCGCGTCCTCGGCGAGGTGCAGGCGCACCTCCGGGACGAACGGGGTGGGGACCAGCCGGAGCCGGTCCAGGCCGGCGCCGGGCGCGTCGATCTCGCGCTCCAGCTCGGACAGCGCGGTGGCTGCGGGACCCCTCATCGGCGCAAGCATGCCGCACGACGAAGCGGTCGGGGCGGCTTTGGCACGCGGGCGACGCGGAGTGTTCATCTGAGTTCGAGAAAAGACCTACGGCACTTCGGCCGGCGGATCGGGGTTTTGCCCGTTACTGTCGAACAGGTACGGGCGACCATCGGCCTCGAGGCCGGTGGTCCGCCGCTTTGAACAGGGAGAGATGCATGGCAACCGGCACGGTTAAGTGGTTCAACTCGGAAAAGGGCTTCGGCTTCATCGAGCAGGATGGTGGAGGGCCGGACGTGTTCGTCCACTACTCCGCCATCGCGACGAGCGGCTACCGGGAGCTCAACGAGGGCCAGAAGGTCGAGTTCGAGGTGACCCAGGGCCAGAAGGGCCCGCAGGCGGACAACGTCCGCCCGATGTAGCTCCGTGCCGGTGACGGCGGTCGGTTCCCGGCCGCCGTCGCAGTGCACTCACGACGCTGCCGGGGCGGCGGGCAAGTCCCGCCGCCGCCGGAGCGGTCCGATCAGCAGGATCAACGGGGTGAGCGCCGACCAGGCGGTCATCACGGTGATCGCGGTGCCGACGCCGTAACGCGCGCCGAGCGCCCCGGCCAGCACGGCTGCCAGCGGGATGGTGCCGTAGTTGAGCAGGTGCATGCTCACCGTCACGCGCCCGAGCAGGTGGTGCGGCGTGTACGTCTGCCGGAACGCGCCCTTGACCACGTTGCCGATGGCGACGCCGAGGCTGACGAGCACGCCGCCGAGCGCCGGCCAGAGCAGGCCGACTCCGGGCCCGGCCAACGGGATGAGCAGGGCGGACGGGCCGGTGAGCGCCGCCGCGACGAGCAGGGCACGGGCGCTGCCGAAGCGCCGGGCGACCACGGTCGCCAGCAGCGCGCCGATGATGCCTCCGACGCTCATCACCCCGACGAGCACGCCCACCAGGCCCGGCGCGAGTCGTAGTTCGCGGACCAGGAACACGACCAGGACCGCCTGGTAGCCGGTCAGACCGATGTTGCTGGCCGCGCCGTAGAGCGTCAGCACCCGCAGGTACGGGTCACCGATGACGAAGCGGAGCCCGTCGGCCATGTCCCGGCGCAGCGATCGGGAGTGGTCCCGCCGTTCCGGACGCGTTTCGGCGGTGCGGATCCGCAGCAGGAACACCGCGGAGAGCAGGAACGTCAGCGCGTCCAGCAGCAGCGCGGCGACCGCGCCGGCGAGTTGGGCGATCAGACCGGCGATGCCGGGCCCGACGACGTAGCTCATCGTCTGGGTGGCCTGGAGCTTCGCGTTGCCGTCGGGTAGCTGCTCGGGTCGCAGCAGCACCGGCAGGTAGACCTGGTCGGCGGTCTCGAAGAAGACCCGCGCCACGCCCGCGCCGAGCGCCACCAGCAGGAGTTGCGCGACGGTGAGGCGGCCCAGCAGCGCCGTCACCGGCACGCTGAGGAAGGCGAGCGCGCAGATCAGGTCGCAGACCACCATGAGCGGCCGGCGTGGCAACCGGTCCACCCACGCGCCGGCCGGCAGGCCGATCAGCAGCCAGGGCAGCCAGGCGGCGGCGGTGAGGACCGCTACCTGGAAGGTGCTGGCGTCGAGTACGGCGACCGCCACCAGCGGGAGCGCGACAACGGTGACGTTGCTGCCGATGCTGCTGACCGTCTGGCCGGCCCAGAGCAGGCGGAAGTCGCGGTGGCGCAGCAGCCCACCGGCCGGTCGGACCGGCGTGGGACCGGTCCGGGTGGCCGCCGTCACGGCCGGGCCGGTACGCCGTGGACGAACACGAACACCGGGTGCCGCTCGACGCCGTCGTCGGACCGCTCGCGGTTCTCCCAGCGGGCGAGCAGGGCGTTGATTTCGGCACCCAGCTCGTCCAGCTCCTCGGGCGTGAGGTGCAGCCACCGGTCGGAGGAGAACGGCGCGTCGCCCCAGGCGGCCTGCGCCGTCTCCTCGGCGGCGTGCCAGGCGCGGGCCAGCGCGACGTGCCGGTCCAGGTTGAGCGAGGTGGCGGCGTCGGCGACGGCGCGGTCGGCGGGGTCGGTGTCGAAGTCGGCCGAGGACCAGCGCACTCCCCGGGTGACCAGTTTCCACCAGCGTTCGCGGCGGTCCCGGGCCAGCTCGGGGGCTTCGGTGACCAGGTCGGCGGCGGCGAGGACCTTGAGGTGGTGGCTGACGTTCGCCGGCGCCTGGTCGGTGCGTTCGGCGAGCAGGCCGACGGTCGACGGCCCGTGCACCTTGAACACGTCCATCAGGCGGCGGCGCAGCGGGTGGGCCATGGCCGCGAGGACCCGCGAGTCGGTGACCTGGCGTACGTCGGGCTTCTCCATACCGGCAGCATGGCATCAGCAAGAGATGTTGCGCAACTGTTATTGCTCAACATTCGTTGCGAACCGCCGGACGAGTGGGGGCGGACGGGTGGGGGCGGCCCGGTGGGGTCGGGCCGCCTCCCGTTCAGGCGACGAGCCGGCGGGCCAACTCGTCGGCGACCTGCTTGGCGATGGTGGGCGGGATGGCCGCGGCGATCTTCTCCGGCGTCAGCCCGGCCAACACGCCCGCAACGATCGCCGCCTCGTCGGTGACGTCCTTTCCGGCCAGCGCGTTGAGCGTGGTCTGCAGGTCGGTGAGCTGCTTCGTCATCGACTGCAGGTTCCAGTTGCCGACGACCGGGGCGCCGGTGTCGTCCCGTCCCTCGCCCAACCGGGTGTAGATCTGTCCGATCGGGTTGCGGCCGTCCAGCACGGTCAGGTTCTTGTGGACGGTGGCCAGCCAGTTGTGCTCTTCGGGGGTCATGTCGTCGTCCTCCAGGAGTCCGATGGAGCTGAGGTAGCGGCGGAACAGGGGCCGCTGGTCGCGGCCCGCCTTGATGGCGTCGCGGAAGAAGCTGAAGTGGGTGTGCCAGCGGTGCGAGCTGTCGCCGCTGGTGCGTTTGCCGAGCCGGTCCCACCGCTTCACGGTCGTACCGTCGGGGCTGTAGATGATCTCGCGGATGTCCCGGGTGTCGGCCGCGTTCGCGGCGCACTGACCCACACACCACACCGAGAAGCTGGCCAGGGTGTGCCTACCGGCACCGGAGCGGACGTCGAACTCGCCGACGTCGATCGCCGCCGCGTCCAGGGTCAGTCCGGACCGGTCCCGGGGTGACTCGACCACCGAGTAGTCGTTCGGGACCACCCGGTCCGAGCCGCAGTGATAGCCGCCCCGGTGGGCCGGGTCGCCGACGATGCCGACCTCCGCCGGATCGAGGTCGTCCGGGCCGGGCGCGTTGTCGAGGTGGGTGAGGAGCAGACGTCGAAGGTCCAACAGATTGTCCGGGGCCCGCGTCATGGGGTCCCCCTTTCGGCTGGGGCGGGGACCGGGCGCGACGTCACACCGCGTACGCGGTGGTGGGCTGTGGGCGAGCCCGGTCTGGTGCTGCACGGCGCCGGGCGTTGACCCAACCATAGCCCGCAGTTCCGATGAATGCCCAGCTCAGAGGCGCTCTGTTCAGATTGGAGGCAGAGCCGGGGCAGAGTGGACGATCGGCAACAGCAGCGCCGACGGGTGAGCCGGGCCAGAAAGCACCTGCCGCCAACCGGCACGCAGCGTCACCGCCGTACCGAGAGGCTCGCCGGTGCCGGGGTTGCGTGCCCACCGCGGATGGGCGCCACCGGCGACCTGCACCCGCAGCCGGTGCCCGGTGGCGAACCGGTACGCGGTCGGCCAGAGCGTCACCGGCACCCGCAGCACCCCGGACGAGTCGGTGGGGAAGCGTTCGGGCGTCACCCGCACCAGACCGTCGCACACGTTCCACGACCGACCGCGCCGGTCCACATCGCACAGCCGCACGAAGACGTCCAGATGCGGCAGTTCGCTGCGGACGTGCAGCTCGGCGCGGACCGGGCCGATCACCTCGACCGGCTCGACGAGCGGCGCGCTGGTGTAGGTCAGCACGTCGGGGCGGGCTTCGACCTGCCGGTTGTCCACCGGACCGGCTCGCTGGGCGACCAGCAGCGGCCCACCCAGCGACGGGGTGGGGTCGGCCGGGTCGTACCGAAACCCGTCGGCCGTCGACGCGACCGGGGGACGTACCGCCAGCTCACCGCCCGGATGCAGGTGCCAGGCGGTCCCGACGGTCGGCGGTGGCCAGTCCGGCAGGTCCCGCCAGCCGCCGCCGCGACCCCCCACGTGCAGCCGGACGGGGGCGGCGCGGGGCGGGGGTTCGTCGTCCAACGGCCCGTCGAGGTGCTCGTCGAGCCAGGTCAACCCCTCCCGCAGGGCCGCCACGAACAGCCCGGGGCTGCCGTGGGTCCAGGGCCCGATCACCAGGCGCGGTCGAGCGCCGGTGGCGCGCAGGGTGGCGTAGTCGTCGAGTTGGGCGGGCAGGAAGATGTCGTGCCAGCCGGTGACCATGACCACCGGCGCCCGCACCCGGGCCACCCGGTCGGCGAAGACCCGCTCACGCCAGTACGCCGCCTCCGGCGTGTGGTGGCGCAGCCACTCCTGAAAGAACGGGATGCGGACACCGGTGGCCACCCGGTCGGCGTCCGCGAGCGGCAGATGCGCCAGCGCGGCGGCCAGCCGGGGCTGGCCACGCTTGAGTTCCCACTGCCGGGCCAGCCACGGCACGGTCTGGGCGTGCAACAGCTCGGCCCAGGTCAGCACGGTGTCGAGGGCGAACGACTCCCCCGCGTACGTCGAGTCCCGGGTGGCCGAGGCGGTCACCACCGCGACCATCGCGCGCAACTCCTCGCCGGCGTCGGCGGCCAGCGCCCACTGGGCGAAGCCCTGGTAGCTGACGCCGAACATGCCGAACGCCCCGGACCACCAGGGCTGGCGGCGCAGCCAGTCGAGGGTGTCGACCCCGTCGTCGCGCTCGTGCACCAGTGGGGCGAAGGTGCCGCCCGAGCCGCCGGTGCCCCGGCACGACTGGATCACGGCGTGCCGGCCCCGCGCGGCGAGCAACCGGCCGAGCAGCCGCAAGGGACCACCCCGACCGTACGGGGTGCGGATCAGCACGGCCGGCGCGGATGCGCGGTGCGGCGCGTAGTGGTCGGTGCGGAGCACCACGCCGTCCCGGGCGCGGACCGGAATGCCCCGGGTGGCCCGGACCGGGCCGGGACGCGTCACGGGCAGCCGCAGCGCGGCGGCGGCGAGGCGGGCGACGAGCCGGCCGGGCACGGTCAGCCCGTCGTCCGGTGGGGCGCGCCGGGCCGGGCGGCACGGACCGCGTCACGGTGCGCCCGCAGCGACTCGCCCATCTCGCCCAGGAACCGGTGCACGACCTCCAGCTCGTCGTCGTCGAAGCGGTCCATCACGGTGTCGGTACGGGCGCCCAGCGGCCGGAAGAACTCCATCGCGAGGGCGGCGCCCTGGTCGGCGTAGTGCAGCAGCACCTTGCGCCGGTCGGTGGTGTCCCGGTCGCGGCGGATGTGCCCGGCCCGTTCCAGGCGGTCGATCAGGGCGGTGACCGATCCGGAGGACAGGTTGAGCTGCTCGCCGAGGCGGCCGGGGGTGATCGGGTCGCCGAACAGTTCGGCGTCCATGACGGCGATCAGCGCGTTCAGGTCGGTCGGGTTGAGGCCGTGCAGGGTGGCGAAGGCGTGACCGACCTGCTGGGCGTCCACCGCGTACCGCCGGAGGTTGTTGGTGATCTCGGCGACCAGCTGCTCGCGGCGCGTGTCGCGCCGCCGGTACATGCCGTGAGTCGCCACGTCGCGCCGCTTCTCCCCGTCGTCGGTCTGCCGGGTTGCAGCATAGAGCAGCCGCCGATAATCTCGGCCATCAAGATACTTGGCTTTCGAAAGACCTAGGGGTCAGTGATGTCCGTCTTCAGCAGGGTCGCGCGGGGTCGGCTGGCCGCCTGGCTGACCGTCGCCGCCGCGCTCGTCGTCGCCGCGGTCGTCTTCGGTGTCCCGCGGCCGGACAATCCGACGCCGGTCTCCGCCACCGGCCTGGACGCCACCTGGCAGTCGACCCAGGTGCAACGTCTCCAGGACCAACTGCCCACCAGCGACGTCCAACCGGCCATCGTGGTCGTCAGCCGCGAGGGCGGCGGAGCGCTGAGCGACGCCGACCGGGCCGCCCTGACCTCCCGCTCCGGCGACCTGGGCCGGTTCGCGGTGGGCGGCCGGGTGAGCCCCCCACAGGTCTCCCCGGACGGTACGGTCGCGCTCGTCGCCGTCCCGCTGGACACCGCCGGTGGTCAGGAGGACGTCACCGCACGGGTCGCCGAGCTGCGCGACGCGCTGTCGGACCTGCCCGACCCGCTGGCCGCCGAGGTCACCGGCGCCCCCGCCCTCACCGCCGACCTGTCGTCGGTCTTCGAGGGCGCCGACGTCACCCTGCTCGCGGTGACCGCCGCCGTGGTCGCCCTGCTGCTGCTGGTCACGTACCGCAGTCCGTTCCTGTGGATCGTGCCGCTGGTCGTCGTCGCCGCGACCGAACAACTCACCCTGCGCGCGGTGGAGACGATCGTGCCGGCCGTCGGCATCAACCTCCAGCAGGGCCAGGTCACCGGCATCGCCAGCGTGCTGGTGTTCGGCGCCGCCACCGACTACGCCCTGCTGCTCATCGCCCGCTACCGGGAGGAGCTGCGGCGCGAGCAGGACCGCTTCGCGGCGATGCGGGCCGCGCTGCGCCGTACCGCCGAGCCGATCCTGGCCAGCGGCGGCACCGTGGTGCTCGGGGTGCTCACCCTGCTGCTCAGCGAGCAGGAGACGAACCGGGCACTGGCCGTGGCCTGTGCCACCGGGGTGGTCTTCGCCATGCTCTCGGCGCTGTTCGTGCTCCCCGCCGTGCTGGTGCTCTTCGGTCGCGGCCTGTTCTGGCCGTTCGTACCCCGGGTCGGCGGCCCGGCCCGGGAGGGCCGACTCTGGGGCCGGCTCGGCGGCCTCGTACGACGCCGACCGGTGGTGGTCGCGGCGCTGTCCACCGTGCTGCTCGGCGGCCTGGCCCTCGGTGGGCTCGGGATCCGCACCGGCCTGTCCGAGACCGAGCAGTTCCGGGCCGCGCCCGAGGCGGTGACCGGCGCGCAGACCCTGGCCCGCGCGTTCCCCGCCGGCAGCACCCAACCGGTCGCCGTGCTCACCACCCCGGCGGCGGTACGGGCGGTCACCGACGTCGCCGCCGCCGTACCCGGTGTCGCCTCGGCCCGACCGGGGGACGCCGGCCAGGCCGTCGCCCAGGTCGACGTGGTGCTGGACGCCGAGCCCGGCACGCCCGCCTCGGATCGTGCGATCGAGGCGCTGCGCGACGCGGTCGCCGCCGTTCCCGACTCCGCTCCCCCGGCCGTCAGCGGCGTCGAGTCGCCCGTCGGGGCGATCGTGGGCGGCTCGGTGGCCGCGACGTACGACTCCGACGAGGCCAATGACCGGGACCTGCGGCTCATCCTGCCGATCATCCTGCTGTTGGTCGGCGCGGTGCTGGTGCTGCTGCTGCGGGGCCTGGTCGCGCCGGTGCTGCTGGTGCTCACCGTGATCGCGTCGTTCTTCGCCAGCCTCGGCGCGGCGTGGCTGCTCTTCGACCACGTGCTGGACTTCCCGGCGCTGGACAGCGGCGTGCTGCTGCTCGCCTTCGTGTTCCTGGTGGCGCTCGGTGTGGACTACAACATCTTCCTGGTCACCCGGGCGCGCGAGGACGCCCGCAGCGCCGGCACCCGCGACGGCATGCTGTCCGCGCTGCGGGTCACCGGAGGTGTCATCACCAGCGCCGGGGTGCTGCTGGCGGCGGTGTTCGCCGTGCTGGGCGTGCTGCCGCTGATCACGCTGACGCAGATCGGCATCATCGTCTGCATCGGCGTGCTGCTGGACACGCTGCTGGTCCGTACGGTCCTGGTGCCGGCGCTGGCGTTCCTGCTGGGGGACCGCTTCTGGTGGCCGGGCCGCGTCGAGGCCGAGCCGGCCGTCGACGCCCCGGCAACGCGGGAGCCGGTGGCCGCCCGCGACTGACGCGCACGGAAAAGGGGCGGGGTCCACCCCCGCCCCTTTTCGTCGTGTTCAGTAGCCCAGGCAGACGCACTCGGTCATCAGCGCCCGCACGTTGCGCACGTACGACGGGTTCGGGATGGCCAGCGGCTCGCCCTCCTGCGCCACCGCCCCGTGCCCGAAGTTGTACGCGGCGATGACCGCGTTGAGCAGGCAGGAGTCCAGTTCGGCGGTGCACAGGTCCGCGTCGAGCCGGAAGTCGGACTCGAAGTACATGTCGCCGATGTACTTGGTCAGCCAGGCCAGGTAGTTGGCGCCCAGGTACGCGTTGTCCTGGTAGGCGGCGATGTCGTAGCTCTGGTCGAAGCGCTGGTTCATCCAGGTCGCGGTGGCCGGCATGACCTGCATCAGCCCGACGCCGCCGTCGCAGGCGTAGATGTTGGACTGCCAGCCGCTCTCCTGCCAGGCCGTGGCCTTGAGCAGGTTGAGCGGGATCTTGAGGTCAGGGGCGGAGCTGGGCCAGTAGGTGCGGGCGGCGGCCGCGGACAGCGCCGTCTTCACGTCGGCACGGCTCGCCTGCGTGCCCTTGTAGCTGGGCTTGCAGGACGAGGAGGCGGGCTTCGGTGGGGCCGGCGGGACCTTCGTCTCGGTGGGCGCCTTGGCGACCACCCGCGGCTTCGTGGGCGGCGACGTACGCGTCGGCTTCTTCGACGGCTTCGGGGAGGCCGACGCGCTGCGACTCGGGGCGGCGCCCATCGCCGCCACCCCGCTCGCTGAGGGGCTCGCCTCGACGGACGGCTCGTCGACCGGCTCGTCGACCGGCTCGTCGGTCGGCGCGTCGGTGACCGAGACGGGGGCGGCGGCCTGGTCCTGCGGGCGTTCCCCCTTGCCGGCACAACCCACGGTGCCGCCGGCGATCAGGAGGCCGGCGAGCACGAGCGCGCCCACCCGACCGGCTCGTTGACGCATGGTGATCCTCCCCCGTCGAACAGTCGCCGCAGATTAGCAAGGTTCGACGGGCCGGGGTTGCCCCTGCGACGGGCGGACCGGACCGCTCGACGGCTCCCGTCCGCCGACCGCACGGTCCCGGGTGGCCCAGGCGACCATGAACACCACCGTCCACAGCACGCCGAGCAGCACCGCCGCCGCCGTACCGCTCGCCGTGTCCAGGCCCAGGTACAGCCGGGCGACGCCGACCCCCAGCACGCCCGCCGCGGCGGCCGTCCACGCGGCCACCGCCACCGGCCAGCGCGCGTTGCGCGACACCAGCCAGGCGAGGGTGCAGAGGCTCGCCGCGACCACGGCGTTCTGGGTCGGGAACGGGACGGCCTCGTTCCCACCCGGGCCGCCGTGCGTGCCGGTCAACTCGGCCACCCCGGCCAGCACCACCAGCGGCACGAACGCGCCGACCGTGCCCACCACGCTCAGCAGGTCGGTACGCAGCGGGCGGCGACGCCACGCCAGTACCGCCGCCACCATCGCCACCAGCACGATCAGCGCCCACCCCCGTACCAGTGACACCACGACCAGGGTGGCGTCGGCGGCGTCCGGAGTGCGGCGGGCGGTGAACCAGACGTCGATCGCCCCGTCCAGGGCCGCCAGTCCGCTGTTGCGCACCACCACGGCGAGCAGGCCGGCGATGGCCAGCCCGGCGGCGAAGAGCAGCAGCAGCCCGACGGCCAGGTTGAGCAGCAGCGTCCAGGTCGGTCCGATCCGCATGGCCACCAGGAAGAACAGCACCCCGTAGCGGGCGCTGAGCCAGCGCACCGGCGGCAGCGCGGCGGCCCGCGACAGCAGCGCGCGCGCCGGGTCGGGGTTGCGCCCGAGCCACCGGCCGGCGAGCACCACCCCCAGCAGTCCCGCCAGCAACGCCAGTGCCGCGCCGGTGGCCCGACCGAGCACCCGGGAGACCGTGTCGTACGACTCACCGGCGAGGTGGCCGAGCAGGATCGAGCCGCCCACCCAGGTCGCCACCCCGGCCAGGTTCCAGACGGCGAACCGCCGGTACGGCATGCCGGCCGCGCCGGCCAGCCGGGGCACCAGGGTGCGGGCGAAGGCCACCCACCGCGCGGCGAACACGCCCCGCCCACCGAGGCGGGCGAGCATCGCGTCGGCCCTGCTCCACCGCTCGGGCCCGACCCGGTGACCCAGCCCGGCGCGCAGCCGGGGGCCGTAGCGCCGACCGGCGCGGAACGCCAGCGCGTCGCCGGCCAACGCCGAGACGATCATCGCGAGCAACGCCGGCCCGAGGCGCAAGGTACCGTTGTAGGTGAGGAAGCCGACGAGCAGCAGGGTAGCCTCACCCGGCACCAGCAGGCCGAAGATCACCGCGGTCTCGCCCGCCACGATCAGCGCGGCGACCAGGTAGATCCACAGGGTGGGCAGACCTTGCACCCAGGTCAGCAGGTCGTGCACTCAGGCCCCCGGGACACGGGAGCCAGCATGCCAGCCGGGGGAACCACCGGCACAGCGGTTTCACCATAGATCAGGGGCACCTGGGGGTGACCCCGACGCAGCCTGCGCGAGCGCAGGCGGAAGGATAGAGGGTATGCAGCTTCGCACCGACCTCCGCAATGTCGCCATCATCGCTCACGTCGACCACGGCAAGACCACCCTGGTCGACGCCATGTTGCGGCAGGCCGGCGCGTACGGCGCACGAGGCGAGAACACCGAGCGGGTGATGGACTCCGGCGACCTGGAGCGGGAGAAGGGCATCACGATCCTGGCGAAGAACACCGGCGTGCGGTACCTGCCCGCCGATGGTTCGGACCCGGTCACCATCAACATCATCGACACCCCGGGCCACGCCGACTTCGGCGGCGAGGTCGAGCGCGGCCTGACCATGGTCGACGGCGTGGTGCTGCTCGTCGACGCCAGTGAGGGCCCTCTCCCGCAGACCCGCTTCGTGCTGCGCAAGGCGCTGCGGGCCCGGATGCCGATCATCCTGGTGATCAACAAGGTCGACCGTCCGGACGCCCGGATCAAGGAGGTCGTGGACGACACCTACGAGCTCTTCCTCGACCTGGACGCCGACGAGGAGCAGATCGACTTCCCGATCGTCTACGCCTGCGCCCGGGACGGCATCGCCTCGCTGACCCAGCCGGCCGACGGCTCGGTGCCCGACGACAGCGACTCTCTGGAGCCGCTGTTCCGCACCCTGCTGGACACCATCCCGGCCCCCGCCTACGAGGACGACGCGCCCCTGCAGGCGCACGTCACCAACCTCGACGCGTCGCCGTTCCTCGGCCGGCTCGCGCTGTGCCGCGTCCGACAGGGCACCATCAGCAAGGGCCAGACCGTGGCCTGGTGCCGCACCGACGGCAGTACCCAGCGGGTCCGCATCTCCGAGATGTTGATGACCGAGGGTCTGGAGCGCAAGCCGGCCGAGACCGCCGGCCCGGGCGACATCATCGCCGTCGCCGGCATTCCGGAGATCATGATCGGTGAGACGCTCGCCGACGTGGAGAACCCGGTGGCGCTGCCGCTGATCACCGTCGACGAGCCGGCCATCTCGATGACCATCGGCACCAACACCTCGCCGCTGGTCGGCAGGGTCAAGGGCTCCAAGGTCACCGCCCGGATGGTCAAGGACCGCCTCGACAAGGAGCTGGTCGGCAACGTGTCGCTGCGGGTCCTGCCGACCGAGCGGCCGGACGCCTGGGAGGTGCAGGGCCGCGGCGAGCTGGCGCTGGCCATCCTGGTCGAGCAGATGCGCCGGGAGAGCTACGAGCTGACCGTCGGCAAGCCGCAGGTCGTCACCCGGGAGATCGACGGCAAGACCTGCGAGCCGGTCGAGCGGCTGACCATCGACGCCCCGGAGGAGTACCTGGGCGCGATCACCCAGCTCCTCGCGACCCGCAAGGGCCGGATGGAGCAGCTGGTCAACCACGGCACCGGCTGGATCCGGATGGAGTGGTTGGTGCCGGCGCGTGGCCTGATCGGCTTCCGCACCGAGTTCCTCACCGACACCCGGGGCACCGGCATCCTGCACCACGTCTTCGAATCGTACGAGCCGTGGTTCGGCGAGCTGCGCACCCGCAACAACGGGTCGCTCGTCGCCGACCGCTCCGGCGTGGTCACCGCCTTCGCGATGATCAACCTGCAGGAGCGCGGCCAGATGTTCGTCGAGCCGACCACCGAGGTGTACGAGGGCATGATCGTCGGCGAGAACTCCCGCTCCGACGACATGGACGTCAACATCACCAAGGAGAAGAAGCTCACCAACATGCGGGCCTCGACCTCCGACGAGACCGAGAAGCTGATCCCGCCGCGCAAGCTCTCGCTGGAGCAGGCGCTGGAGTTCTGCCGCGAGGACGAGTGCGTCGAGGTCACCCCGACCTCGGTGCGCATCCGCAAGGTGGTGCTCGACCAGCAGCAGCGCGGCCGGGCCGCCGCCCGCCGCAAGCACGCCGGCTGATCGACAACCGCACCGGGCGCGTCGGCCGCTTGCGGCCGGCGCGCCCGTGCGCTTCCCCGCCGGGGTACGTCCGCCCGACGCCGTCCTCCTCGACTACGGTCACCGGCATGACCTGGGATGATCTCGACGCCTTCCTGGACGCGGTGCCGGGCACCGTCTCGGCGTACGTGGGTCGACTCGACGCGCCCCCGAGCTGGACCCGCCACGCCCACGCCGGCCACTACGCCGCCAGCACCATGAAGGTGGCGGTGCTGGCGGCGCTGCACCGCGCCGCCGAGGCCGGCACGCTGGACCTGGACGCCGACGTCCCGGTGGTCAACGAGTTCGACTCGGCCCAGCCCGGCGCGCCCCGGTTCTCCTGCGCCCCGCACTACGACAACGACGACGCGGTCTGGGACCGGCTCGGCCGCACGGCGTCGCTGCGCTGGCTGGCCGAGCGGATGATCGTGCGGTCCAGCAACCTGGCCACCAACCTGGTCATCGGGCACGTCGGGCTGCCCGCGGTGGCGCAGGTGTGGGCCCTCGCCGACGCCCGCGACAGCGTCACCGGCCGCGGCATCGAGGACTTCGCGGCCCGCGACGCCGGCATCACCAACACCGTCACCGCCGCCGACCTGGCCGCCCTGCTGGGCGCGCTGGCCAGCGGCGTCACGACCCCCGGCCGTCTCGCCTCGCCGACCGGGTGCGCCGCCATGCTGGACGTGCTGCTCGCGCAGGAACACCGCGAGGACCTGGCCGCCGGCCTGCCCGAGGGCACCCGCATCGCGCTGAAGAACGGTTGGGTACGCGGTGTGCGGCACGGTGTCGGCGTGGTGCTGCCCGACGACGCCCCGCCGTACGTGATCGCCGTGTGCACCACCACCGACCTGGACGACGGCGACGACGACGCCTGTCGGCTGATCGCGCGCGTCTCGGCCCAGGTGTGGGCCGACCGGCACCGCCTCTGAGCCCGACGCCCTCACTCCAGCAGGTGCGCCCGCAACGCCTCGACCACGTCGTCGGTCAACCCCAACCCGTCGCGCAGGTACGCGTCGAACGAGCCGTGCACCCGGCGGACCTCCTGGTAGCCGGCGTCGAGGTACGCGGGGCGGACCTCCAGTACCGGCAGCACCGCGTCTACGTCCAGCGCGGGCTCGCGGCGGCGCATCGCCTCGACGATCACCGCGCGCAGGCTCTCGGTCAACGCGTTGTTGCGAAGGTAGTCGGCGCGGATCGCCTCCTCGTCGACTCCGAGCGCGGTGAGCAGGATGACGGTGAGCCAGCCGGTGCGGTCCTTGCCGGCCGAGCAGTGGTACAGCAGCGGCAGGTTCTCCGGGTCGGCGGCCAGGCGTACCGCCGCGCCGAAGTTCCGCCGGGCCGACTCGCCGGTGACGAACCACCGGTAGATCTCGGCCATCGCCCCCGCCGTGCCCTGCCGGGCCAACTCAGCGTACGCGTCGAGGTCGTGCCCGAGCAGCACCGCCGAGACGTACGTGAAGACCGGGTGTTCCGGATCGTGCACCGGCAGGTGCACCACCCGGGGCTCGCCGGCCAGCCGGTCGGGCGGCGCGACGTCGATCTCCGTGCCGTCGCGCAGGTCGACCACGCAGGCCGGCGCGAGTGTCGCGAGCACCGGTAGGTCGGCGTCGGTGAGCCGGCCCAGCGCCGGGGTGCGGACGAGCTGGCCGACGCGCACTCTGCGACCACCGGCGCCGACCAGGCCGCCCAGGTCACGGGCGTTCGGCGCGCCCACCAGTTGCCAGTCCCGTACGACCATCCGGCCCGCCCTCCCGCCGTGTTCCTGCGTATAGGGTGCCCCATATGACGATCTCGGCGGTACGCACCCACCGGGTTTCCGCCCCCTTACACACCCCGTTCGTCACGGCGCTGCGCCGCACCACCACGGTGGACACGTTGATCGTCGAGCTGGTCGACGCCGACGGTCGGTCCGGTTTCGGCGAGGCGCCGCAGGTGTGGCAGGTCACCGGCGCCTCGGTCGCCGGGGCCGAGGCCTGCGTCCGCGAACTGCTCGGTCCGCTGCTGTCCGGACGCGACCCGGACGACCTGGTGGCCCGCTGCGCCGAGGTGCAGCGGGCGGTGGTGGGCAACGAGGCGGCGAAGGCGGCGGTGGACGTCGCGCTGCACGACCTGGCGGCGCGGCGTTTGGGCGTACCCCTGGCGCGGTTGCTCGGCGGCACGACCCTGCGGGTCCCGACGGACGTCACCCTCGCCGCGGGCGACGCGGTCGACCTGGCGGCGGCCGCGCGCCAGCGGCGGGCCGACGGCTTCGGCGTGCTGAAGCTCAAGGTCGGCACGGACGCGGCCGGCGACCTGGACCGGGTACGGGCGGTACGCGCGGCGGTCGGCGCGGACGTGCGCATCCGGCTGGACGCCAACCAGGGCTGGACGCCGCGCGAGGCGGTCCGGGTGATCCGTGGCATCGAGGACGCCGGGCTGGACGTGGAGCTGGTCGAGCAGCCGGTGGCCCGCTGGGACCTGGACGGGCTGGCATGGGTCAGCGACCGGGTTTCGGTGCCGATCCTGGCCGACGAGGCGGTCTTCGGGGTCCGCGACCTGGTGGAGGTGATCCGCCGCCGGGCCGCCGACCTGGTCAACGTCAAGCTGGCCAAGTGTGGCGGGCTACACCCAGCGCGCACGCTCCTGGAGTTGGCCCGCGCGCACGGGCTCGGCACGGTGGTCGGGTCGATGATGGAGAGTCAGGTCGGCATCGGCGCGGCGGCGAGTCTGGTGGCCGCGTACGGCACCACGGCGGTCGCCGACCTGGACGCCGCGTGGTGGCTGGCCTGGTCGCCGGTGCAGGGCGGGATCCGCTACGAGGGGCCGACGGTGGTCCTACCGGACGCTCCTGGCCTGGGCATTTCCGGTCTGGCTGAAGTAAAGATGCAGACTCGTGGTTGAGCGCTGGCGGTTTTCTTCATAGGGTTGCCCCCAGACAGCCGACACGAGCTGGGGGTCGATGTGGAGCTTCAACCGGGCCGCGAGGCCGTCGTCCGGGTCGCGGTGGCGACGCTGTGGTCAGCGCCCGAGGCGGTCCGGACGGTCGACGGTCCCGCGCTCACGGCCGGCGTCGACATCCCGACCTGGGTCTCCGGCCTGGACACCGACCAGCAGGTCGGCGACTGCGTGTTGAGTCAACTCCTGCTCGGCGAGCGGGTGCTGATCGACGAGCTGCGCCCGGACGGCTGGGCCCGGGTCGTCGCCGTCGAGCAGCCGGCCGCCAAACTCGATCCCCGCGGCTACCCGGGCTGGCTCCCCGCCGACCAGCTGACCCCCACCGATCCCACCGTCAGCGGCGACCCGCTCGTCGTGGACGCCACCGTCACCGGGCTGCACGCCACCCCGGACGGGCCGGTCGTGCTGCCGGGAGTCGTCGTCGGCACCCGTCTCGTCCCGGCCGGTCCCGCCCGCGACGGCTGGCGGGCGGTCCACGTCCCGGGCCGGGCCGCGCCGCTCTGGCTGCCCGACGGGCACCTCGTCCCGCCGTCGAGCGGGCCAGCCAGCGCCGCCGACGCGCTCGCGGTGGCCCAGCGGCTGCTGGACGTGGCCTACATCTGGGGCGGGCTGTCGGCGTACGGCATCGACTGCTCGGGCCTCGTCCACCTGGCCTGGCGCCGGTTCGGGGTGCTCCTGCCCCGCGACGCCGACGACCAGGCGGTGGCGACGACCCCCCTCGACCTGGGCGCGGAGCGCCCCGGCGACCTCTACTTCTTCGCCCGTCCCGGCCGGAAGATCCACCACATCGGCATCGTCACAGCCGCCGCCGACGGCTCGACCGACCGGCGGATGCTGCACGCCTGCTACCGACGGCGGCGGGTGATCGAGGAGCCCCTACCGGCGGACCGGACGGCCACCCTGGTGGGCGTGCACCGGGTCTGACCGGCCGGCCCGTCGCGGCGCCGGCCTCAGCGCCGGGCCGCGGCCAGCTCGCGACGCCGGTCCCGGGCGGACTTGACCAGGCTCGCGACAGTGGCGACGCCCAGCGTGCCGATGATGACCAGCAGGGACAGCCAGATCGGGATGTGCGGCGCCCACCCGACGTGCTCCCCGCCGTTGATGAACGGCAGGTTGTTGTCGGCCAGCGCCTCCAACACGAGTTTGACGCCGATGAAGCCCAGGACGACGGCCAGTCCGTAGCTCAGGTAGATCAACCGGTCGAGCAGGCCGCCGAGCAGGAAGTAGAGCTGGCGCAGACCCATCAGCGCGAACACGTTCGCGGTGAAGACCAGGTACGGCTCCTGCGTGATGCCGAAGATCGCCGGAATCGAGTCCAGCGCGAAGATCAGGTCGGTGGTGCCGATCGCGATCATCACGATCAGCATCGGCGTGAACAGCCGTCGCCCGTTCTCGTGGGTCGTCAGCTTCGCGTCGTCGTAGCCCTTGGAGATCGGCAGCGCCCGGCGGCTCCACCGGATCAGGAGGTTCTCGGAGAACTCGTCCTCGTCCGGCTCACCCTGGCGGGCCAGGTTGATCGCCGTGTAGATGAGGAACGCGCCGAAGATGTAGAAGACCCAGGAGAACTGCGAGATCAACGCCGCTCCGGCGGCGATGAACCCGCCACGCATCACCAATGCCAGCACGATGCCGATGAGCAGCACCTTCTGCTGGTACTGCCGGGGCACCCCGAACCGGGCCATGATGATGACGAAGACGAAGAGGTTGTCCACCGAGAGGCTGTACTCGGTGAGCCAACCGGTGTAGAACTGCCCCGCCGAGCTGGCCCCGGAGGCCAGCCAGACACCGGCGCCGAAGAGCAGGGCGAGGCCGACGTAGAAGGCGACCCAGAGGCTCGACTCGCGCACGCTCGGCTCGTGCGGACGCCGACCGATGATCAGCAGATCGACGAGCAGCACCGCAGACAGTGCGACGAGGGTCCCCGCCCACACCAATCCGGACACGTCCAACGTTCATTCCTCCGGCAGACACGCGGCGTCGGGCACACCGTACGCCCCTGGCGGGGCCGGCGTGCCGCTGTCGCTCACTCTGGTGACTGTCGGAGGTCTCTTCCGCCCCCGACCCGCGAACGGGACGGCGACCGACGGAGCCGGGTCGGTCGCCGAGAATCCGGCGATCGTCCGTGCTGACGACTTCGTCGCGGGGGAATACTCCCCTCCTCGCGGACCATTGTTGCCCACCACGCGCCGTGATCACACCTGGGGCCCGGGGTGCCATCGCACACCCTCTTAGCCGTCCTAGGAGGCTAGCGTGTCGGGTGCGCTGATCGGGTCGGTGAACGACCAGCCGGACGCCAGCAGGTCGTCGCAGACCCGCACGGCCCGCGCCAGCCGCTCGGCGTGCGATCCGGTCAACTCCACCACCGGCACCCCCGACCCGGCCAACTCGTCGCGGAACCGGTCGGTCATCCAGGCCCGCAGGTGCTCACCGTCGCGCAACCCGTCGTCGGCGAACGGCACGCCCCGGTGGTCGGTCAGCAGGTACCGCGCCGGCCGGCGGGCCGCCGCCCGCACCTGCGGCGACGCGCTACCCAGGTAGCGCTCCTCCCAGACCGCGGTGGCCCGCGCGTCGGTGTCGCAGAACAGCAACGGCCCCGACGACCGGGCCGCCGCGTCCTCGGCCGCCTGCTGCTCGCGGACCACCTCGCGAAAGTCGTCGCGGTCCCAGCCGACGTCGAAGATCGTCGCCTCGGGCGAGCGCTCCCGCAGCCGGGCGAGCTTGCGGGCCGTCAACTCCCGGCCGTACTCGGGAACCCAGACGGTGCCGTAGTGCGCGGCGAGCGCCTCGGCCATCGTGGTGGTGCCCGTCGACTCGGCGCCGGCCACCACCACCCGCCGCACGAGAGCGGCCCGCACCGGCGGGCTCAGCCACCGCCAGTGACCCGCCGGGTCCGCGCGGACCGCCGTCCCGGAGACCGGCACGGTCCGCCGATCCGGATCGACCGACACGGGTACGGCCCCGAATCGGCGGGCCAACTCCGGTCCGTACGCCTCGGAGGAGAAGACGGCGTCCACCTGCTCCGGTCCGACCGCCTCGCGGAACACCGCGCAGTGCGCGTCCCAGACCGCCGGGTCGTCGTAGTCCACCGGATGGTCGTCGTACCGGCCGACGAACCGGACCCACGGTGTGTCCGCGTGCGCCTCGCGCAGCCAGTCCAGCCGGGCCGCGAGCGGGATGGACTCCCGACGCGACGGCGCCACCACCACCGTGACGGTGGCGCAGCGGGCGGCCGCCGCCGCGATCAGGGCATGGTGCCCGGCGTGCGGCGGATAGAACTTCCCCACCACCATCCCGTGCCCGAACTCGGGACGCCGCGCCTGCGCCGTCTCGCTCACGCGGTCACCGGGGTCGGGCCGGGCGGCGCCGGGGTAGCCGGGTCGAGTCGGCGCTCATCGGCCCGCCAGGCCCGCAACCCGACCACGCACAGCGCGAGGAAGACCAGGTACAGCACGGCCGTCAGGTGCAGCCCCTTGTAGGCGTACAGCGGGATGTAGATCAGGTCGGCCGCGATCCAGAGCCACCAGCTCTCCACCCGCTTGCGGGTCTGCCCGTACGTCGCCAGCAGGGACAGCGCCGTCGTCAGCGCGTCCGGCAGCGGCACCGTCGAGTCGGTGGCCCGGTCCAGCAGGACCCAGAGCCCGCCGGTGAGCAGCACACCCACGACCGCCAGCCACACCCACTCCCGTCGGCCGGTCCGGCTCACCGTCAGCCGGGTCCGGCGTTCGCCCCCGAACAGCCAGTGCCACCAGCCGTAACAGCCGAGCGCCACGTACACGACCTGGAGCCCGGCGTCGGCGTACAGCCCGGCCGTCCAGAACAGCAGCATGAGCAGCAACACGTTGGCGATGCCGATCGGCCAGTTGGCGACGCGCTGCCGGGCCACCAGCCACACGTTGAGCACTCCGGTGGCGAACCCCAGCAGCTCCGCCCAGGTCGTGCCGACGCCCCCGACCTGGAACGCGGTACCGGTAAGCCAGTCGATGATCATGTCGTCAGACCTTAGGACGTGTGTCGACGGCGGAACAGACCCCGCGGCACCCGCACGACCCCGGGCCGTGAAAGGCTTGCCGGCATGGTGCTTGAGGTCGCGCTGATCGACGTACTGCCCGGACACGAGGACGCGTTCGCCGCCGCGTACGGCGAGGGTCACCCGGTGCTGGCCGGGACGCCCGGCTGCCGCTCGGTGCGGATGACCCGGGGCATCGAGTCGCCCACCCGGTTCGTGTTGTTGGTGGAGTGGGACTCGGTCGAGGCGCACGAGAAGAACTTCCGGGACACCGACCGGTTCGCGCGGTGGCGCGCGCTCATCGGGCCGCACTTCGCCGGACCGCCGCTGGTCGAGCACTTCCTCGACGTACCGGCCTGAGTGGACCTGTCGTACCCCGCGGTTACCGTGCCTCCCGCACGCGCGGGTCGCCGGTCCCGACGGGCTCGGGGGCGCCGGGCCCGGTGGCCGCGCGGGCGAGTCCTACTGCCCGACGCGGCGGGCCAGGACGGTGACCGTCTCCTCCGGTGACAGCGCCGCCGCCAACAGCGCCTCGGTCATCCGCTCGTACCTGTCGACGTCGAGCACGGTCGCCAGGCGCACGTCGGTGGTCAACGCCTCCAGCATCACCGTCCGCGGGTCCTCCGGGTCGGGAAAGGCATACCAGGAGTACGGCGTGAGCGGGTGCAGCCCGCCGCCGGCCAGCCCGCGTGGCAGCAACCGCACCGTCACGTGCGCCAGCCCGGTCACCGCCACCAGGTGCCGTAGCTGCTCCCGCCAGACGTCGACCGGCAGGTCGCCCGGGTCGCATACCGCCTCGGCCAGCACCGCCGTGTAACGCGGCGGGTCGGCCCGGCGCAGCACCTCCTGGCGCAGCGCCCGCGCCCGCACCTCGGCCTCCACGTCGACCTCGGGCGTGAGCAGGACACCGGCGGCGACCCGCGAGCGCGCGTACGCCGCCGTCTGGAGCAGACCCGGCACGAGCGCCGGCTGGTACTCGACGATGTCGGCCGCGCCCGCCTCCAGCTCGGCGTACACGCGCTGCCGTTCGCTCATCTCGCCGAGCGCCTTCCACCAGCCACGGCTGGTGGCCGCGTCGCGGGCGATAACGATCAACGCGTCCCGGACCGGGTTGGGCACCTGGTAGACGTCGAGCAGATCCAGCACGTCGGCGAGATCCGGACGGCTCTGCCCCAGCTCGATGCGGGACAGCTTCGACGTCGAGGCCCAGCCCAACCGGTCGCAGACCTGTTCCAGGGTCAGCGCCTCGCGTCGGCGTAGCTGACGCAGCTCAGCGCCGAGGCGCGCGCGTCGAATGACAGGACTTGTTGGCAACGGCATCCCCGCCTCCCCATCGAGGGAGCGTACGCAGGACGATCACCCAGTGCAATAGCGCGGTGGCGCACCGCAACTGAGGCGGTCGCGCCATGCGGGGAATCCGATGCCGTCGAAGCCTCCCTTCCCTGCTCAGGGCTCAGGCCGGTAGGCGCGGTCAAGCCGGAACTCGGCTCAGGCCGGTAGGTGGCTCAGGGCCGGTAGGTGCCGAACGACCAGTGGATACCGGCGAGGTCACGGGCGGCGTAGTCGCGGGACCCGTAGTCGGTGTCGAACGGCTCCCGGGTGATGTCCGCTCCGGCGGCACGCGCTTGGGCGTAGTGGGCGTCGACGTCGGGCACGGCCACGTAGACGGACCAGTCGTCCTCGGCCGCCGGAGACGCCGGGCCCACCCGAGGACCCAGCATGATCATGCCGGTGTCGAGGACGAGTTCGGCGTGCGCGACCGTGCCGTCCGGCGCCTCGTGCACGGCGTGCACCTCGAAGCCGAACGCGGAACAGAGCCAGTCGATCGCGGCACGCGGATCGGGATAACGAAGGATCGGATAGACGGTTCGCATAGCGACAAGTCTCCGACCCGGAGTCGACCCCCCGATTGGACGAATGTGACCCGGGCAGCCCAACCTGCGCCGGGATCGCCGCGCTGGAGCGGCCCGACCCCCAGGTTCCCGCAAACCGGGCCGTCGGCGCGCTCAGGACGCCCCCACTTCCCTGAACCCGAGTCGATCGTGAACGTTGATCCACACCAGGTCGCCGACGTGGCGGCAACCGGGCGGTCGGACACCGCCAGATCGGCGATCTGGAGTTGACCATGCGCGGCTTCAGTGGCTGTCCGTCCGTCTCACGCGCCGACGACGTCACGTACCGACGGCGTCACGCGCCGACGACCTCACGCACCGACGGCCCCACGCACCGACGGCCTCACGCGGCGACGACGTCAGGTGCCGACGGCCCCACGCGCCGACGGCCTCACGTGCCGACGGCGTCTGACGTCAGACGGGGGAGCGTGCGGCGAGCAGCGCCGCCGGTGTGGCGCCGGCGAACTGGTGGAAGTCCCGGATGAGGTGCGACTGGTCGTAATAGCCACATCGGACGGCCACCTCGGCCCAGTCGACGGCCCGTCCACGTCCGGGCGGCGATCCGGTCGCGGCGGCATCGCGCAGCGCCGCGCGCGCGTGTTGGAAGCGCATCAACCGGGCCGCCGTCTTCGGTGGCAGGCCGACGTCCTCCCGGAACCGGGCCGCCAGATGTCGCCGGCTCCACCCCAGCTCGGCGGCGAGCTCGCCGACAGCGCCGCGCCCACCGCTGGCCGTGAGCCATCGCCAGGCCCAGTCGAGGCGGGCGTCGACGGGTGGGGACGCCGCCAGGCGGTCGGCGAGTGCCGCGTCCAGGAGCGCGAAGCGCTGCGGCCAGCCCCCGGCGTCGGCGAGCCGGCCCCGCAGCCGGTCGAGCCAGCCGCCCGGGAGCTGATCGAGGCCCACCGCCCGGTTGGTCAGCTCGACCAGCGGCAGCCCGAGGACACGCCGGGCGGTCAGCGGCGTCAGCAGCAGCTCCACGCCCTCCCCCACGCCCACCGTGCGGGTGGTGCACCAGCCGTCGAAGGTGCCGGCCACGAACGAGTCCACCCGCTCGACCCCGCGCTCGGCGCCGCGCGGATCGGCCACGTCCAGCGGCGCACCCCAGCCCAGGATCAGCACCACGAAGGCACCAGCGGTCTCCCGGCGGACCAGGGGGACGTCCGCGCGTTCCCGGTAGCCGATGTACCGGTCGACGAACGGACGCAGACGGAGCTCGGGCACTCCGAGGACCAGTTCGTCGTCGATCGGCGTCATCGCACCCGACCGCCCTTCCCGCTCGCCGCACGAACCAACCACCCGGCGCGTGGCCGAGACACGCCCGCCCATGCCGGTCAAGGGTGACCAGCTCGGCACGGAGATCAACCGCGAGCGGCTGCCGGGCGCTCCACACCACAACCACGCGCGGTCACACCGGGGCCGCCCGCGCCGAGCGCCAACCGTGCCACACCCGCCCACACCAAGCGCCAACCGTGCCACACCCGCCCACGCCGCTCGTGACCGTGTCGGTCGTGCGTGGGCGGGCCCGGCTGTCACTTCACGCCGGCGGCGTCCATCCCGCGTAGCTCCTTCTTCAGGTCGGCGACCTCGTCGCGGATCCGCGCCGCCAGCTCGAACTGCAGCTCACGGGCGGCGGCCAGCATCTGGTCGTTGAGCTCCTGGATGAGCTGGGCGAGGTCGGCGCGGGCCATCCCCTCCCGCGACGTGGTGGCGGCGGTCGACCGGCTGCGACTGCGCGTCTCCTTGACCGGCGCCTTACCCCGGGAAAGCTGGCGGACCGCACCGCCGACCCGGGAGCTCTCGGTGTCCTCCGCCTCGCGGTAGATGTCGTCCAGGATGTCGTGGATCTTCTTGCGCAGCGGCTCCGGACTGATGCCGTGCGCCTCGTTGTGCGCGATCTGCTTGGCGCGACGCCGGTCGGTCTCGTCGATCGCCGCCGCCATCGACGGCGTGATCTTGTCGGCGTACATGTGCACCTGGCCCGAGACGTTACGGGCGGCCCGCCCGATGGTCTGGATCAGGGACCGGCCACTGCGCAGGAAGCCCTCCTTGTCGGCGTCGAGGATCGCCACCAGTGACACCTCGGGCAGGTCCAGACCCTCACGGAGCAGGTTGATGCCGACGAGCACGTCGTACTCACCCTTGCGCAGCTCACGCAGCAGCTCGACCCGGCGCAGCGTGTCGACCTCGGAGTGCAGGTAACGCACCCGGACGCCGTTCTCCAGCAGGTAGTCCGACAGGTCCTCGGCCATCTTCTTGGTCAGCGTCGTGACGAGCACCCGCTCGTCCCGGTCGGTCCGCAGCTTGATCTCGTGCATGAGGTCGTCGATCTGGCCCTTGGTCGGCTTGATCACCACCTCCGGATCGACCAGACCGGTGGGGCGGATGACCTGCTCGACGAACTCGCCCTGGGCCTGCTCCAACTCCCACGTGCCCGGGGTCGCGGAGAGGCAGACCATCTGGCCGACCCGCTCCAGGAACTCGTCGAACCGCAGCGGCCGGTTGTCGGCCGCGCTGGGCAGCCGGAACCCGTGGTCGATGAGCATCCGCTTACGGGAGGCGTCACCCTCGTACATGCTGCCGATCTGCGGGATCGTCACGTGCGACTCGTCGACCACGGTGAGGAAGTCGTCCGGGAAGTAGTCGAGCAGGCAGTGCGGTGGGCTGCCGGGCAGCCGCCCGTCCATGTGCATCGAGTAGTTCTCGATGCCGGAGCAGAAGCCCACCTGGCGCATCATCTCGATGTCGTACGTCGTGCGCATCCGCAGTCGCTGCGCCTCCAGCAGCTTGCCCTGGCGCTCCAGCTCGGCCAGCCGCTCGGCCAGCTCCGCCTCGATGTCGCGGATGGCCCGCTCCATCCGCTCCGGGCCCGCCGCGTAGTGCGTCGCCGGGAAGATCACCAACTGGTCGACCTCGCGGACCACGTCACCGGTCAGCGGGTTGAGGTAGTAGAGCTTCTCCACCTCGTCGCCGAACAGCTCGATGCGGACCGCCAACTCCTCGTACGCCGGGATGATCTCCAACGTGTCACCGCGGACCCGGAACGTGCCCCGCTGGAAGGCCATGTCGTTGCGCGTGTACTGGATGTCGACGAGCCGGCGCAGCAACTGGTCGCGGTCGAGGTCCTGACCGACCTTCACCTTCACCGCCCGGTCCAGGTACTCCTCCGGGGTGCCCAGGCCGTAGATCGCCGAGACGGTGGCGACCACGATCACGTCACGCCGGGTGAGCAGCGACATCGTCGCCGAGTGCCGCAGTCGCTCGACCTCCTCGTTGATCGAGGAGTCCTTCTCGATGTAGGTGTCGGTCTGCGGGATGTACGCCTCGGGCTGGTAGTAGTCGTAGTACGACACGAAGTACTCGACCGCGTTGTGCGGCATCAGCTCGCTGAACTCCTTGGCGAGCTGCGCGCAGAGCGTCTTGTTCGGGGCGAGCACCAGGGTCGGGCGCTGCAGCCGCTCGATGAGCCACGCGGTGGTGGCGCTCTTGCCGGTGCCGGTCGCGCCGAGGAGCACCGAGGTCCGGTCGCCGCGCCGCACCCGGCGCTCAAGGTCGTCGATGGCGGCCGGCTGGTCGCCGGCCGGCTGGTATTCGCTGACGACCTGGAAGCGGCCGTCGAGCCGAGGAATGTCGAGCGCCATGACATCAACGGTACGCCGAAGGTCCGACATGTTCGGCCGTCGCGCAGGGTACGTGATCGGCTTCAATATTCCCATTGTGTGGCCCATGTCACCGGGACTACCCTCTTCGTGTAGGCCGCTCGCGGCGGCCGACCGGGCCGGTGGCCAGGCCGTCACATCACGGCCGGCCGCCCCCGGCACAGCGGTCGCAGCACCCGGCTCGTCCGGCGTGCGCACCCGTGTGGTCGCGCTCACGGCGCAGACCGGCCGCCGCGAGCGCCCCTGCTCCGCACTCCGGGCTCGTCACCCGATGCCGTCCCACCCGTTTCACATCCGTGGACACCTCTGGAGCCCCGGCGCCCTCCCCCGACACCACCCGGGTCGGCATCCCGGACCGCAGGGCTCGGCACGGCGTCAGGGACGGCCGGCCCAGCCGTGCCGAGGTCAGGGACCGGAGCACCCCCGTCGGCGATACCGGCCGCGGCGTCGGGTCGGCCCAGGCCAGGCGACGCCGGCGTACGCTGCTGCTCCTGCTCGCCCTGACCGCCGTGACGTCGGCGTCGGCGCTGGTGCTCGGGCTGCTGAGTTGGGCGCCCGACCCACCCGCGCCGGCCCGGCCGCTGACCGTCGCCGAGGCCGAGCGGCTGGCCGCCATGCGGGTCACCAACCTGCGGGACCTGCGCGCCGGTGTGCGCGTCACCGCCGGCGAGGGCGCCGCCCGTACCGAGCTGGTGGGCTGGGTGGACTGGTCGCGTTCCCTGCTCTACCTGGACGTCGGCGGGCCGGGGGCGGGCGCCGACCGGGGCCTGGTGCAGAGCGCCGGCCCGGTCCTGGTGGTCCGGCCGGACCCGACGGCCGTACCCACCCCGGCCGCGCCTCCGCTGGTGCCGCCGACGGACCGCTGGCGGCTGCGTCACCTGACACCCGGCACGCGCCTGGCGTCGGTCCTCGACCTGCTCCTCGGCCTCGCGGCCGACCGCCCGGACCCGATCCCGACCGCCGGTGACGCGCGCTGGATCGCCCAGGAGGTGGTCACGGCCGGGACGCTGGACGTACTCCAGGCGTCGCTGGGCGCCGCGACGCCCACCGCCGCCAGCACCGCGGCACCGGCCAGCACCGGGGCACCGGCCAGCACCGCGGCAGCCGCCAGCACCGGGGCCGGCACGCCGGCGGCCGGCAGCCACGAGGCCCGGTACTGGCTCGACCGGGACGGCCGACTGCACAAGCTGGTGACACGTCTACCCGGCGTCGGGCCGCTCACGGTGCTCCTCGACCGGATCGACCGTCCCACGCTGCATCCGGTGGACGCGCTCGGCGGCCGACCCGGCCTGCCCCGGGCGCTCACGGAGGCCGAGCAGCGGAGGTGGAACGCGCTGCCGGCCCGGCTGCGCGGCCAGGGCGGCGCCACGCTGACGCTGGCCGCGCCGGTGGGCGTCGAGGTCAACCTGCGGGGCGCCGGTTGGCTGGGCTGGTCCGCCCGTACCGCCTACCTGGCGGTCGCCGACCTGGGCGTACCCGATCGCCGGACCCTCCTGCACCGCGACGCCGCCGGCCTGTCCCGTACCGACGTGCCCGCCGACGCCGGTGGCGGTGGCACGGCCGAGACGCCCGGTCGGCCGCCGTTCCCGGTCCCCGCCGGCACGTGGCGGACCACCCGGTCCGCCCGCGACGACCTGGACCTGCTGGTCGACGCCGCGGTGGCCGCCGCCGACCCGGCGGCCCGGCGTGGCGCCCCCGTGCGCCTCCGTGAGGACCTCGCCGACGGGCGGACGGTGGACGTCGTGGAGTTCCGCAGTGGCGCCGCGCGGCTGCGCTACTGGATCGACCGGGACGGGTTGCTGCGCCGGGTGGAGCTGCTCACCGGCCCCGGCGCGTGGGCACAGCTGGACCTCTCTCCCGCCGTGGTGCCCCGCCTCCCGCCGCCACCGCGCGCCGCCGGTCGACCGCCCGCAACACGCTGACCAGGGGTCAGGGCCGCCAGTCGGTCTGCGCGGCCCACCGCTCGGCCCGCAGGTGCTCCTCGTCGAACCAGGGGTCGCGGGCCGTGCCGGAGTCACCGACGTGCGGCGCCGCGTCCACCAGATCGCGCTTGAGCAGCAGGTACGCCGCCCGTCGATCCGGGTCGGCGCGCAGGTGGTCCCGCACCAGCAACGCGTACCGCCAGCCGGGCGAGTCCGCCGCCCGTACGTGCAGCCGCACCGGGCGACCTGGGTCGGCGCTGCCGTGCAGCCGCTTCTCCCACCGCCCCCGGCCGGCCGGACGCGGATCGTCCCACCAGTGCCCCGGGACCCGGGGGAACCCCGCGCCCGCCAGCCGCTCGGCCAGCGGCCCGTCGGCGTCCGCGAGGCTGGGCACGGCGAGCTGCACGTCGATGACGTCGGCGGCGGCCAGGCCGGGCACCGCCGTCGCGCCGATGTGGTCGATCCGCAGGTCCGCCGGGGCGACCGCGTGGCGGATCCGGGCGGCCAACCGCGCGTACTGCTCGGGCCAGCTCGCGTCGGCCTCCGCCGCGTCGTCGCGCGCGGGCGGCGACGCGACCCGCCGCTGCCGCAGATTGTGCTCGTAGGGTCGCAGCCGCTGCCGCCACAGCGTGTCCACGGCGTCGTGCAGCGCCGCCAGGCTGCCGTCGTTGGTCACCACCACGTCGGCGACCGCCCGCCGGCGATCGTCGTCGGCCTGCGCGGCGATCCGCCGCTCGGCCTCCGCGCGGGTCATGCCCCGGTCGCGCGTCAGTCGCTCCAGCCGGGTCCGCACGGCCGTCTGCACCACGACCACCAGGTGGTACGTCGGCGCGAGCCCCACCTCCACCAGCAGCGGTACGTCGTTGACGACGATCGCGTCCGGCGCCGCCGCCGCGACCAGCTCGGCGGTACGCGCCCGTACCCGCGGGTGGGTGATCGCCTCCAGCCGGCGGCGGGCGGCCTCGTCGGAGAACACCAGCGCGCCCAGCGCGGCGCGGTCCAGCGCGCCGTCGGCGTCCAGTACCCCGGCGGAGAAGGCGGTGACGATCTCCGCGAGGCCCTCGGTGCCCGGCGCGACGACCTCCCGGGCGACCTGGTCGGCATCGACGAGCACCGCGCCCAACTCCACCAACCGCGCGGCCACCGCGCTCTTGCCCGACCCGATCCCGCCGGTCAAACCCACCCTCAGCACCAGGACAGTCAACCGGATCGCGGGCCACCGGCCAAACAGGCCCGTCCCGCCCGGTGCCGTCGCACACCCCGGGCCAGACCCCGCGCCGCTCGCGAGAGCGCGGCGCCACGTGCGACACGGCCGGTGGGTACGACGAAGGCCCCGCCTCCGGCGATCCGAGGATCGCGGGAGACGGGGCCTGCCGTCGTTCAGCGGGTCACTTACCGCCGGCGAGCTTCTCCCGCAGAGCGGCGAGCGCCTCGTCGGTGGCCAGGGTGCCGGCCGGCTCCTCGTTCTGCCGGCTCGGGGCCGGGCTGGACGAGGAGGTGGTGCCGCCAGTGGCAGCCGGGACGGCGGGGGCCGGGTTGGCAGCGGCCTCGGCGTCGGCGGCGCGAGAGGTCTGCACCTGCTTGGTGTGGGCCTCCCAACGCTGACGGGCCTCGGCGTACTGGTTCTCCCAGGTCTCGCGCTGCTTGTCGTACCCCTCGAGCCACTCGCCCGTCTCCGGGTCGAAGCCCTCCGGGTAGATGTAGTTGCCCTCGGTGTCGTACGTCGCGGCCATGCCGTAGAGGGTCGGGTCGAAGTGCTCCTCGCCCTCGACGAAGCCCTCGTTGGCCTGCTTGAGCGACAGGGAGATCCGGCGACGCTCGAGGTCGATGTCGATGACCTTGACCATGACCTCGGAGCCGACCTGGACGACCTGCTCCGGGATCTCCACGTGGCGCTCGGCCAGCTCGGAGATGTGGACCAGGCCCTCGATGCCGTCGTCCACCCGGACGAAGGCACCGAACGGAACCAGCTTGGTGACCTTACCCGGCACGATCTGCTGGATCGCGTGGGTGCGGGCGAACTGCCGCCACGGGTCCTCCTGCGTCGCCTTCAGCGACAGGGAGACACGCTCGCGGTCCAGGTCGACGTCCAGGACCTCGACCTCGACCTCCTGGCCCACCTCGACGACCTCGGACGGGTGGTCGATGTGCTTCCAGGACAGCTCGGAGACGTGCACCAGACCGTCGACGCCGCCGAGGTCCACGAAAGCGCCGAAGTTGACGATCGAGGACACGACGCCCTTGCGGACCTGGCCCTTCTGCAGCTTGTTGAGGAACTCGGTACGCACCTCGGACTGCGTCTGCTCGAGCCAGGCACGGCGGGACAGCACCACGTTGTTGCGGTTCTTGTCCAGCTCGATGATCTTGGCTTCGAGCTCACGCCCGACGTACGGCTGCAGGTCACGCACGCGCCGCATCTCGACCAGGGACGCGGGCAGGAAGCCGCGCAGGCCGATGTCGAGGATGAGACCACCCTTGACGACCTCGATGACAGAGCCGCGGACGACGCCGTCCTCGTCCTTGATCTTCTCGATCGTGCCCCAGGCCCGCTCGTACTGCGCCCGCTTCTTGGAGAGGATCAGACGCCCCTCCTTGTCCTCCTTCTGGAGGACCAGGGCCTCGATGTGGTCGCCAACCGTCACAACCTCGGCGGGGTCCACGTCGTGCTTGATCGACAACTCACGAGAGGGAATGACACCCTCGGTCTTGTAGCCGATGTCGAGCAGGACCTCGTCCCGATCGACCTTGACGACGGTGCCTTCGACAATGTCGCCGTCGTTGAAGTACTTGATGGTCTCGTCGATCGCGGCGAGGAAAGCCTCCTCGGAACCGAGATCGTCGTGGGTGACCCGGGTGGCGCTCGAGGGGGCCTCGATGCTGCTCGTCATGTGGGCGGTTGCTCCGGTCGGTGGGTTGTCACAGCAGGCTGGTGTGTCGCAGTGACCTGTTCGCGCCAGCGGATCCGCCGCCGGGCACACCGAACGATCGCCTAGTGAGATCATGATGTGGCTCCGACGACCGCGCACCTGCTCCCTGCCGAGGCAACGCGATCCGCGAGCGCATCGTCTAGCCTACCGTGCGCATTACCACAGCGTGCAAGCCCTCCCGCCTCCTCGCCGCGCGATGACCTGCGAAAGCCGAACAATCGCCCGGAAATGACCCCTGCTGTCTCGTAGGTCACAGCGGACCCAGCCGTCGGCTGGTCGGACCCGGTTTGACCGACTCGGCTTCCTGGAAACCGGGCCATCCCGCCGCCCCGGAGACCCCGATTTCCCCGAAGCCGGACGCGCCGCCGCCCCAATGGGGTGGGTGGGGCCTAGCGTGAGCGGGTGGATGACGACAGCCGGGTGACCCGGCGCGGCGTGGGTGACGCCGAGGTCCGGCGGGCCAACCGTGGCTGGTGGGACACCGACGCCGACGACTACCAGGCCGAGCACGGCGCGTTCCTCGGCGACGTGGACTTCGTCTGGTGCCCGGAGGGGTTGCGCGAGGCGGACGCCCACCTCCTCGGCGACGTGTCGGGACGACGGGTGCTCGAGGTGGGTTGCGGCGCCGCCGCGGCCGCCCGCTGGCTCGCCACCCAGGGCGCGCGGCCGGTCGCCTTCGACCTGTCCGCCGGCATGTTGCGGCACGCCGCCAAGGCGGCCGAGGCCACCGGGGTACGCGTCCCGCTGGTGCAGGCCGACGCGCTCGCGCTGCCCTTCGCCGACCGGTCGTTCGACGTGGCCTGCACGGCGTTCGGGGCGATCCCGTTCGTGGACGATTCGGCGGCCCTGCTCGCCGAGGTGCACCGGGTGTTGCGTCCGGGCGGCCGGTGGGTGTTCTCGGTGACCCACCCGATCAAGTGGGTATGATCTTGCAAGATGGAAATTGTTCCCTGGCCACGACTAGTCACACGGCGGCTGGACGGCGGGCGACGAAGATGGCGGTGCCGGGGAAGAGCCGGCCACGTAGCGGGCTCCACTGGCCCCAAATCCCCTCGTGTCCCGGCGGCCACTCCGGTTCGACTACGTCGCAGAGAATGAAGCCCGAGGCCGCAAGCTCTCGGACCCGATCACCGAAGGTGCGGTGCGCCTCGACGTAGGTAGGCACTCCTGCCGAGTCTTGTTCGACGTACGGACGGCGGTCGAAGTATGAGTGGACAGCCGTCAGGCCGGCCTCGCCCGGATCGTCGAGAAAAATCCAGCGCATCGGGTGAGTAACTGCAAAGACCCATGCCCCACCGGGGCGCAGCACCCGGAACACTTCGCGCATGAGCGCTTCGGAGTCTGCGACGAACGGGACAGCACCGAAGGCGGTATGCACCGTATCGAAGGTGCCCGCCGGGAAAGGCATCGCCAGGGCGTCAGCTTGTACGAGCGGCACATGCACCCCCGAGCGTTCAGCGGCCAGCCGGGCGTGCCGCAACATGCCGGCGGACAGGTCCAGTGCCGTAACGTCGGCCCCTTGGCCGTCTAGCCAGCGTGACCCCGCAGCCGCGCCGCACCCTATCTCTAGGACCCGTGTTCCCTTGACATCGCCGAGCAGCCTCGCGTCCCCTTCGCGTAGACCCTCGGGGCACCACACGAGGTCAACGTCTCCGAGGAAAGCGCCGTGCTCTGCCTGATAGCTGTCAGCGTCCTCGTCCCACCAATGCCGGCTCGCCGCCCTGCCTTCTACGGCTGAAACAGCGCGGCGAGTGACACGGGCTTCGGAAGGCGTTGGGGGGTCGGTCATCCTGGTAACGGTACGGATGGTGGCAGCCGGCATGGCGACCAGTGCCAAGATCGAACAGGCTCGTCCTTCGGGGCCTCCGTGTTCGGCTTCAGAGCCGGCTCCGCAGGAACTCCATCACCTCGTGGAGCAGGCTGCTGTCGCCAACGTCGGTCGCCACGACGGTTACGAAGGCAACCGCCAGCGACACGAACGCAACCCGCAGCGCACGACGCCCGGTTCTGGCGGCATCTACCGAGGCACCGAGCGAGGCCACGGTCGAGAGGATGTTCCGGTAGTCACGGTCAGCAGCGGTTAGTTCCTCGAACCACTCTTTCTGACGCTTCCGCAGCTCGGTATTCATGTGGATCGGCTCGTCCGCCCGGTCGGAGTTGGGCCGGTAGAGTGGCGAATACTCGATCGTGAACTCTGCCTCCTCCTCAAACCGGGGTCGGGATTTCCAGGACCTTTCCAAGTCGCGTTGCAAGGTCGCTACGTCGATGCTGAGGGTCAACAGTTGCTCGCGAAGGTCGTTGATAACTTTGGCCTTAAAGCGGCCATGCTGCGCCCGAGCGCGATCCCGAAGCAGCGCATAGCGAGCCTCGACCGTTTCGAGCAAGTCAGATACGGCCAGCGTCACCAAAAAGCTCTCTATTGCGTCGCCGTAGCGATGCGCAATCGCTCGGTTGGGGTCGTCGCCGTAGCCAGTCATGTAGGTGGCACTGTCCAGGACAGCCTGACGCTGACCCCAAAGCGCCCACGTCCGGTCAGTGCTAATGCCTCGCGCCAATGAAGGTGAAGTCGGGACCAAATGCATCTTGGGGATCTCAGGGGAGGTGTAATGGCGGACGCGTGTCTCCGTGATTCCGAGCGCTCGGAAGGCATCGGACTGGTCGCGGCCACGGTCCTCGCTAACGTCAGTCGGGTCGTGCTGGTCCAGGATGAGCATGTCGATCAGCGTCTGAGGACTGTTGAACTCACCAAAGAAGCCATCGCAGCACTCATTCATCCACCTACGCGCCAACTGGTGCAGCCGTTCCCGGGCCGTCTGCGTAACGTGGAACCCAGCCCACATGCGATCAAGTGCGTGTAGCCGCCCGTCTCGACGGGTCAACATCGGCTCGTGAGGCTGATGCCATACCTCATCGAGTTGTGTGGCCCCCAATTCGGAGAGTTGGATATGAGCAACAACGGCAGTTAGGCCGGAGCCAACCTGTATGGACTTCAAGTCGATGTAGCTAAACTCGGGCGGCAACTGGGCGCGCACTCCGTCGGGCATCATGTACGTCCCATTGATGTCCTGAATCGAGGCCATGCGCCACCAACTCCATCCCCTGCGAGCACGGGACTTCAGCAGCATGTTGACGTTGGTGTCTTGGGCTCCAGACATCCAACGGTCCCGATCCCAGCCGTTCCTATCGATCGCCCGCTCCAGTCGGGCGAAAGCGCTCGGCGGAAAGAGTTCAATCACCCAGATGGCCGGCGTGTACACGTGCTCATCAGCGGGCACTTGGAAGTCGTGCAACCGGTCCGTTGGGTCCCAGATTCTGTCTCGCTCAAGTTCGTTGAACTGACTGAGATTGATAGACCAGCGACGGAAAGCACGGTGTGCCGGCTTGGGAATGATCTTGCGTCGCCAGTTGGTCTGGAGGAACCACAGCAACTTGTATGGGAGGTCGTACCAGCGAGTCCAGCGATCGCCAATCGGCGGCACCTTCTCGAAAGCATCTGAGACCCTCGCGGATATCAGGTCTCGTTGCGGAGATGGCGCCACACCTACTGAGGAATCGCCCTCGGCCACGGGCGTCTCGGGTTGAACCTCAAGCGGTTCGGTCTGCTCCTCGGCGGTCACGGCTTGCCCATGCCATCGAACTCAACCCACCGGGTCAGGGTGCGAGCACACGGCATCCTGACTTCGAAGGTGTACACAACCATCTGAACTCCCTCGGATCGAGACTAAGCTTACTGGTCGACTCTCCCAGCATCCTCCGACAGCCTCCAGATCCGTGCGCCGAGTCAGAATCGAATCGAGCCGGCTGTTAGACCTGCTCGGCCGGAACGGGCGTGATGGTGGCGGTTGCCATCTGATACGCCGAGCCATCTCGGACGCACAGACCGATCTCGGGTATATTGGCGGCGGCGACTGCGGCACGCACTGTCCGCAGGGGTGACAACCCGATCGTCGGTCAAGGCCGAAAATCGGACATCTTCGACGAAGATCAGACAGAGTACGAACCCCAGGACCGCAGGTCGCGGTTAACAGAGAAGCGTTTTAGTTGCGGGCGGTGGTAAGGCTTGCATTGGGCGTTGGGGATGCGGCAGGCGGGGTAGTTGGAGCGATGGACGGCGAGGATTTGGGGGCCGGCGTTGATTTGGCTACCTTACTCCATAAGACATTGATGCCGACGGTCGCGCCTGCGAGGATCAGGCCACTCGCGACGGCAACCACAATTTGAGCGAAAATCCCTGTTGCAAATCCGATCCTCCCGAGGCTGGGATGATCTTCCGCTACGATTGTGCGCACCCGGGCTGGAAGCGCGGCCAACAAAGCCAATCTGCCTACCAAAGTCCGGTCTGTTTTATCGGCCCTATCGGCTTTCTCTTCCAATGCCCCGATCACGAGGTTGCAGGTATTAACGACCTGCCCAGGTGGCATCGCTTCCACATCGCGCAGGGAGTGGTCCCAGGCGGTTATCGGGTCGATCGGGATCCCAACGCTTGGGACCACGAAGGTCCGGGAAATACCTGACTGTAACTGTGCGCGCTTGGCTCTTCCGGCTAGTTGCGAGGTTTTCTGCGACGCATCTGCGACTGCCCCGCTCGCGCCTGCCTTGGGTTGATACGCCACCACCGCGTTCATCATGTTCTCGCGGACCGGCTGCATGTGAACCAACACAGACTTGTACGCATCCCGGAAGTTGGCGACGTCCTGCGCCATCTGCCTGTACTGCTCGCTCCTCTTCATCGCCCGATCTGCTCCGAGTCCTCAGCTTTCAGGTGACAGTGCAGAGTGATATCACGCTGCTACGCCCCGCCCAACTGTCGGTTGACTACTGCCGCTGTCACGTCCACAAGCACATCTCGGCCGGCATTAGCAAACCACGATGCTGCTGTATTCAGTCGACTCCGCTTCTCTTCGTCTGGCTCCTGTTCTGCTGCTGACGTCATCGCCCGCACCAATCGATCGGCCAGGTTCTCTGGCGTCGGCCAAGTGCCTACTGTTCTCCGAGCGTGTCCGGTCGGCTCGAAGACACATCCGATATCACGGCCACCGAAGGTGTTCAGGTCCTTGTAGTCGAAGAAGGGCGGCAGTTCAGCGGCCAAGGCGAACAGAGCGTGCTTCACCCGGGTCTCGTCAAGGCCAGTCCGCTCCGCGATCTCGTGCGGCTCGATGAGCCAGGCGCCCTCGTCCGATAGTTCAACAATCGCTCGTAGTACAGGGAGGTCACGAACCTCCCACGTCGGGTCGACCATGGGTGACACCGTAACCCGACCACGCGACCCGACTGATCTGCTCCTCGTGTGCGAGTCGCCCCATGTCGGGTCCATTTGCCGAGAAGGGGAGGGCGCGGGAGATGGTTGGTCACAAAGCGAAGGCCCCAGCCGAACTCGGCGGGGGCCTCCGGCAGGGGTCTGGGCTAGTGCTGCTTGGCGAAGTTGACGAACGACTGCCAGACGGTCGAGTCGAACTGGAGCATGCCGCCGTCCCGGTCCTTGGTGTCGCGCACGAGCACGACGCCGGGCAGGTTGTCGGCCACCTCCACGCAGTTGCCGCCGCTGGTGCCGCTGCGAGTGGACTTCCGCCACCGCGCGCCAGTTAGGTCCATTGGTTCGCTACTTCCTTCATCAGGTCTAGGGACTGCCGTCGCGACAGCGCCTCGGTACGGACGCCTTCCCACCGCTCAAACAGCGTATCGAGGTCGTTCGGCTTGTCCACGACATCGCCGCCGAGCTGGCTTTCAAGGTGACCAACCCAACTGCCGTCCGGCATACGTGCCAGGGACAGCGGGCCGGACAAGCCAGCGTGTAGGCCAACGTCCGCAGGTACGACGTGGACGCTGACGTTAGGTCTCACGGCGCAGCCTATTAGGTGAAGCATCTGCTCACCCATCATTTTTTCGTCTCCCGCGCGCACGCGCCGAATCGCGCTCTCGTCCACGACCACGACGATCTGCGGCGGCGGAGTGCGGTCGAGGATCGCCTGACGATCCATCCGCGCCTTAACCTTGCGCTCTACGTCCTCGTCGGTGAGCCGTGGGTCAAGCCGCAGCACGGCCCGCGCGTACGCCTCGGTCTGGAATAGACCTGGGATCAGGTTCGGCTCGTAGTAGCGGAGCTGCGTTGCCTCCCGCTCCGCGTCTAGCCAGGGGAGAAACCACGCGGGCGCACCGAGTTCGGCGACCAGGCGCTCAAACAGCCCGCCCGTCTTCAGCGCCACGTCACTGCCCTTGATGAATTCGGTCGTCAGCGTCCGAGTGCGGCCCTCCACGGCGCTGACGTGTGACGCACTGAAGCCTGCGTGCTTTCCAAACGCCTCTTGCGTCATGCCGGCCGCGCCGCGTGCCCGCCGAACCTCCGCAACGATGAAGGCCGCGATCGGCCCCGGCACGTCGGCCATTCAAAGCTCCCCAAATCAGAGATCGACTTTTCAGCGCTTCACCCGAGCGGCGTCGTTTACACAGCTCGCGCCGAAGCGCCGAACCACCTTCCGAGGGTAGCTATCTCCAAACCAGAGTGTCACTAGCAGGACCGCTCACGAAGCCCGAACCGGGGGCGGAACTGTCTGGGGCCGCTCCGAGGGGTGGTCATCGGGGCGGCCCCCTCCGACGACAGCGCGAAGGAGGCACCGTGCGTTTCAAGCTCTGGCGCAGCAACCCAGCTCCGAAAGTGCCTGTGCCTCGCCCCGCCCCGCACCCCGCCACGCGACTTCCGGCTTGGGTCACGGCGCACACCGAGGCGTTCCGGGTGGACGAGGTCGGCCGGGTTGGTCACCTGACCCGGGCGCAGGAGTTCCGGGCGAACGGGGGTCGGGAGTGATCTCCACGCAGGTTTCAGTCCCCGAGCGTGGTCCGGTCGCGAACCGCCCGCGCCAGCATGGGCAGGCCCCGCCGCACACGCCGTTACGTCCCCACTGGGCGTGCCGCGCTGACGGTCAGCCGTGGCCGTGCGCGACGGCGCGACTGATGCTGAAAGCCGAGTACGAAGACACGATGCCGAGCCTGTCGATCTACCTGGCGGGCCTGATGTACGAGGCGATGCGGGACCTGTACCACCTGAACCCGCACGACGGCCCGAGCCCGCAAGCCCTGTTCGACCGGTTCGTGGGGTGGGGGCCGTTCCGCAGGCCCGCCGTCGAGGCTGCGACGTCTCGCGGCGGCACCTAGATTCCCGCTGGTCGCCGTCCCGGCCAACCGGCGGCCACCGGGCGTACAGGGCACAACCGGCGCGGGGAACGCGTCCCCGCACAGCGAAAGCACCGGAAGGGACCGCAAATGACCGTCACCACAAGCCAGTCGGAGACGACCGCCGCCAACCCCCGAACGCTGGTCGACTCCGAGACGTTCGGCAAGCTGGTTGACTACTTCGCCGCCGACCGGCACGTCACCCACACCTACGCCACGCGGGCCGTCGAGCAGTTCCTGATCTTCCTCAAGGCGCACGCCGACAACGTGACGAACGAGGACTTCGGGATGCCCCTGCCGGACGGCTCGATCGGCCGCGTCGTGCCGACCCGTCCGGTCGACGCGGTGTGGCACTCGGTGTTGCAGCACACCGTGCCGTATGCCGACGCGTGCGAGCAGGTCGCCGGGGGCTTCGTGCACCACATCCCCATCCTGACCGAGGGAATGATGGACGGCACCGCCGTGACCTTCACGCTCGCGGCGCTGCACCGGACCGGCTACCGCGTCGACCTGGAATTCTGGTACGGCGAGGCCGAGTCCTGCTGCCCGCCCAACCCGCCGCAGCCCGGCAACCGCTGACAGAGAGGTAACCATGCGCCGCGATTGGTCCACCCTGCCCGAGGCGGTTGTGACGGAGGTAGCCGAGCGCGTCGGCGGGATCATCGACGTACGCCCGGCCCGGACGGGCAACCACGCCGAGATCGCGTCGACCGTCGTCGGCTCGTCCGGCATGGTCTTCGTCAAGGCCGCCGTTACCGGGCTGAGCGTCCAAACGCTGCGCTACGAGCTGGCGGCAACCAGGGCGGTTGACTGGTTCCCGCCGGCCGTCCTGTGGCACTTCGAGCGTGCCGACTGGTTGGTGGTGGGGGCCGAGCTGCTTGACGGCCCTCACCCCGACCTGTCCCCGCGTAGCCCTGATCTGGACCTGCTCCGCGTGACCCTGAAGGCCCTTCAGGGCACGCCGGCTCCGCGCGGGAACTGGTTCACCCCGGCGGGCCGGCTCGGGTTCGCGCTGCCCGAGATGGAAGGCCGGACGCTCGTTCACTCCGACATCAACCCGTCCAATCTCATCCTGACGGCGGGCGGGCTACGCGTCGTCGACTGGGCGTGGATGACCGAGGCTGCCGCGTGGGTCGAGCTGGCTTTACTCGCACAGTGGCTCATCGGCAGCGGCCACAGCCCGGCAGCAGCTGAGCAATGGCTAGCGCAGTTCCCGGCGTGGTCTTCCGTCACCCCTGACGTCCTAGACGCCTTCGCCGCGATGAACGCCGCGAAGTGGGAGGTCAAGGCCGGGCAAAGTACGCACGGATGGGTGCACGATCTCGCGGCCTGGACCGGCAGTTGGGCCGCCTACCGGGGCCGCGCCCGCTGACCGTTCTAACGCCCTGACCACCCGCCCTGGGACGTCCTCTTCCCCCGTGAAGGACGACCCGGGGCGGGCCTCGTTTTGCCCTGAACACCTCGCGCACCGCTGGCCGACTCGCTGGGTGTCCGCACCACAGAGCGCCGAGGAGGCTGCTCACTGAGGGCTGTAGCCGGATCGTGGGCTTGCGCGCTGGTAGCTACTGGCAAAAGCCCAACTGGCACGTGGCCAACTGTCGCTAGCGCTACTGGCACTATGCCAAGCTGTATTTTATGTACCGCAATTCGCCTGTCCGCCGCCGGAGCGTGTGGGCTCGGCTGGCAGCGCATCGGCGTATGCGTTCGGTGCGGTGGGCGCTGCCGAAGCCACGTACACGGGCGGCGTGGGCGACGTGGGCTGATGAGCTGTACAACATGCAGGCGGATGCCATCCATGAGCAGGTGTGGCAGGCACAGGCGGCCGGCGAAGACACGTCGACGGTGATGCTGCCGGTGGATAACCCGAGGATCCCGGCGGTGGTTCCGATGCTGGAGCCGCAGGAGTTGTCGGCGGCGGCGCATGAGCGGCGAGCGTTGGCGGATCGGCTGTTTGACGGCCTGGTGAACCCGGAGCCGGGCGTGTGGTACGGCAACGAGAACGTGGTGTTGTCGGCGGCGTGGCCGTCGAGCGTGGATGAGGCACCGGGGGCGCGGGAGGTGTTTACCGAGGCGGCCGGGGTGGTGGAGCGCTACGGGCGCGCGGCGCTGCGGGTGGGATCCGGCCGCGGTGGTGTGGTGCTGCGGGTGCATGGCCCGGCCTGGTCGCTGGTGTTCCGGGTGTCTCCGGTGGTGCGCCCGATTCTTGTGTGCGTGGATGGCCTCGCGGAACACTGCTTCTGGATTCAGGAGACGGTGCAGGAACGTGACCTGGTGCGCGGGTCGGTGGCGCAAGTCGTGAAGGAAGCGTCCCGCTACGGGTGGGGTGGAGACAAGAGCGCGGAGCCGGCGGCGTCGGTGTAGTCGTCGGGGGTGGTTCGCACTCGCGGGCGCCGGGTTGTGCCGGGGTGTCAGGTGTCGCGGCGGGGCTGCTGGGTGAGCGTGAGGCGGGTGCGCCCGCCTAGGAGCCGGGTGATCTGCCGGACGGCGGTGCTACGCCGTTGGGAGGCGTTGTGCGCGGACAGGCCGAGGTCGGCGGCGACGTCCTTGAGTCGTTCCCGGCGGATGTAGGTGCGGCGGACAAGCTCGGCGTTGGTGGGGTCGATGCGTCCGCTGGCGGGTCCAGCGGCGGAACGTTGCACGAGAGCGGTCAACACTGCCTCGGCGGCGTGGTCGGCGTCGGGCTGGCGGGGTTGCGGGCCGGCGGTGCCGTGCTGATCGGCGGCTACCGCTGTCATCGTCTGCTCGTCTCCGATGAGGACGAGTTGGGCTAGGCGCTTGTCGTCTTCCTCGTCCAGGCGGGCGAGGCGGGCGTGATATTCGGTCAGGGTTTCGTCGTCGCGGCGGCGGCGTTGACGCCTGCGCCGTTCGGTGCGTCCGCTCACGCGGTCGTAGGCGGTGCCGGTCAGTCGGTGGTAGATGTTGGGCCGGCTGGCGTCAAAGCGCCACGACAGGATGCCGTCGCGGATCTGCGTCTCCCGCATCCGGGTCAGGAATTCGATCATGAGGTCGATCTGCACACCATCGCGCCGCCATTCGCGGCTGCCTTTCGGCGTGAGGCGGCGGGCGCGGTCGTAGAGGCCGCCGAAGCCGACGCCGAGGGCGTAGAGGCTCCACTGACTGCGCATCGAGCCGGCGTGGTCGCGGTAGGAGGCGACGATGTGCCGCCATACCCGGTCCTTGGTCTGGACGGGGACGGTGGTGAGGGCGATGCGGTGCATCACGTAGCGGGGGGTGGCCGGGCGGGGATCGTTGGTGCCGTCGACCCAACCGCGCGGGACACCGATGGTGCATTTGGCGGCGGCGTAGCTAACCAGGCCGAGGGGCATCTTGGCGAGCGGGATCAGGTCGAGTTCGTGCGGGGTGTCGCGGGCTGGGCGCGGGTCCTCTGGTAACCACCGGTCGGGTTCATCGAACACCAGCGGGCCGGCGAGGATGCCGCGCGTGTGCCTTGTGGGCATCTGTTCATCGGGCACCGCTTCCTGTCCTCCCCACGTCGCTCGGGCTGGGTGGGACACGCCGGGCCGCCTGTCGGCGGTGATGAGCCCGGGTCGACGGTGACACCTCGTGTAGCCCCGGCGTGCTGCGGACACCGCCGGAAGCCGCACAAGCGTTCGAGAGATCGCGTGGGGATGCCATGTCGTTATGCGGCCCCCGCTGCGAGCGCTCGTCGTCGCTCGACTCCACAACCGACAGCCGGACCGGATGCCCCCGCTGCCGGCCTGGCCTTGATCCCCAGCGTAACCGCGTGGCGGAAAAATCTTCGCACTCAGGATGTCGATCTTGTGAGTTTCTAGCGTGCGCGTTCCCTTCTCTGTAGGTAGAGGCACTATCACCGGCGGCATCGCTGCGGCCCGACCATCGCGGAAAGGAGTTCGGCTCGGGCTCGCACGGCTGTCGTGCATCCGGCTCCCCGCCTACTCGCTCCTGCGAGGGTTCGCGCTGCTCAGCCTCGGTGTTCGAGGGCAAGCCGGCTTGCCGGCGCGGCAGCACCTCAAAGCGCGGCCGTGGATCGACCGGCGGGTGTAGTCGGCGCTTTCGGCGCTGTGGCCTGCGGTTTCGGCCGATGTTGGCCGCATCGGTGAGGACGGGTCGCGGCTCGGGCGTGTCGACTGGCGTCCCGGCGGCGATCGTGGTCTTGGTCTGCGGTCAGCTCGCCGCCGGAGTGCGGTGCGGTGCGGTGCGGTCTGATCGTGCCGTCGTGCACTGCGGTCGGCGTCGGGTGGCGTGTGTCCGTGGTCGGGGTCCGGTGTGAGGGTCTGACGCCTGGTTGCTGGCTGCTGGGCGTCCCCGGTGCCGTGTGCGCTCTGTTTCTCTCTGGGGCGGGGCGGGGGACCGGCCGCTAGGCCGCAGCCCCCGACCCCGCCGACCGCTCCTTTCCCTACCCCCTTCCGTCTGTCGCGGGATCGGCTATGCCGATTCCGCTTCTTGACCAAGTAGGGAAACTCGTACGCACCTCGACTCTCCGGGGTGTTGACCTTGCTCGCCTTGCGTCCTGGTCGTCCTGGCCCTGATCGCCTGGAACCTCGGTACGCGGCGTCTGCGCCGGTCCCTGCTTGCCCATCCAGCCCGTGGCCCGCCGGCTAGGAGCTGTCCGGCGTCCGCTCGTCCGGTCGCGTCGGGCTAGGCGTCGTCCATGCCCAGGGAGGCGTCACCGCTTCGTCTGTCCTCAATGGAGGTTGTTGTGTCCTGTTGCGCCTGTGGCGCTGACGTCGCGCCGATTCGGCTGTGTCTCGTGGTGCCGGTGGTGCGGAGTCGCGGCCCGCCCCGGTTGGCCCGGCTCCGCTGTCCCTGTTCCGACTACCGCACAACCTGTACGGCCTGCACGACCCAACCAACTTTTCTGTCTTTGGAGTTTGTGGTGAACAGCATTCCTGTTGATCTTTCCCGTTTGTCCGGCCTGCTGTGCGTGGCTGCGCCGGAACGCAAAACTGACCTTGACGGCGTGATCCAAAAGGATCGCGACGGTAATGCCCTGTGGGTGACGGGGGTCGCGGTGCGTCGGTCCGGTACCCGTAAGGCGTCGGTGATCGATGTTCGGACCTCTGCCGAGCCGGAAGGCGTGACGGAGGGAAGCGCGGTCGGCGTGACCGAGTTGGACGTGTCGCTGTGGGAGATCGAGGGCCGGCACGGCCTGTCCTACAAGGCGGCGTCCGTCTACCCGGTTCGTCCTCGCACTGAGGGCGGTGCCGCTCCGGCTCCGGTGCCGACTGCGCCTCAGCGTGAGCGTGGCGGTAAGGCGGCTTCCTCATGAGCGCCGCTGACCTGATTCACGGGTGCGGCGATGACCGGCCCGGCGCGAGCGAGCTGGACGTGATCCGGCTGATGGCGTGCGGCGTTGCTGATCTGGCCGACGCGATCGAGTCCGCGCCTCCGGTCGAGCGGCCCCGCCTCGTCGCGGAACTGGCCGGCTACCTCGGCGAGGCGGCGGCGCGCTGCGGGTGGCTGGCGTCCGTCCTGGCGCACGGCCTGGACTTGGCCGGTACCTACGCCGATGAGTCCGACTATGCCACCGAGCATCCGATGATCCGAGGGAGGGCGGACTGATGCCGCCGGCATCGGCACCACCGCCGACGCCTGCGCCGTCGCCGTCGATGACTCCGTGGATTCCCGACTTCGCGCCGAGAATTCCCGGGGTCACCATGGACCGGTTCCAGGCGTGGCTACCGACGATCATCACGGTTGCCGTGGTCATGGTGGCCGTCGTCGTCGCGCTGGTCGTGGCCTCGCGGCTGCTGCGCAGGGTCGCGCCCCGGACGCATTGGTACCTGGTCGGGTTTCCGGTGCTGCGGCTGCGGATGCGTCACTCGTGGCGGCATCTGTGTCTCAACGCGGACTTGACCGGTACCGACCGGCCGACCACCGGGCAGCTCGGGCCGCTGTTGGTCAAGGGCAGGCCGATCATGCCGGTGCTGCCGCTGCTGACCCGGATCCGTCCTCGCTCGTTCGGGGCAACGGCGGTGATCCTGCTGCACCCTGGGCAGGTCCCGGAGCCGTTCGTCAACGCGGCTGAGGCAATGGCGCATGCCTGGCAGGTCCACGCGGTGCGGGTCGACGCGCGGCTACGCGGCCGGGTCCGGCTGACCATCCTCACTGCCGACCCGCTCACCACACCTGGCAGGGAAGCGGCGGCCCGGACTACCGCACCGGCAGCGAAGCCGGCCGCGGTGCCCTTGCATCCGTCGGAGGCGATCACCGAGCCGGTCAGTGCGGCGGTGCCGGCGGACCTGGCGGCCGAAGTGGGCCACCGGGAAGACGGGCAGCGGTGGGTGATCGACCTTGCCACGTTCCCGCACTGGCTCATCACCGGGGCCACGCAGTCGGGTAAGTCCACGCTCATCAACGCTGCCGTAGCCCGGTGGGCGTCGCGTCCCGTCGCGCTGGTCGGCATCGACTGCAAGGGCGGTATGGAGTTGGCTCCCCACGCGCCCCGGCTCTCGGCCCTGGCCACTGACCGGGCGGAGGCGGCGGACATCCTGGCCGAACTCGTCGCAGAGACGCAGCGGCGGATGCGGCTGTGCCGCCAGCACGGGGCACGCAACATCTGGCAACTGCCCGAGCCTGTGCGGCCGGTGCCGGTGATCGTGGTGGTCGACGAGTTGGCCGAGCTGTACCTAGTCGCCTCACGCGCGGACAAGGACGAAGCGCTTCGCGCGACGACACACCTTCTCCGACTGGCGCAGCTCGGCGCGGCGTTGGGTGTGCACGTGATCGTGGCTGGGCAACGGGTCGGCTCCGACCTCGGCCCCGGGGTGACCGCGCTACGCGCCCAGCTCGCCGGGCGGATCTGCCTTCAGGTCAATGACCCGGAAACCGCCGACATGACGCTAGGCGACCTCTACCCCGATGCGGTGGAGGCGGCCCAGCAGATCGACCCGGCGGTCAAGGGCGTCGCGGTCACCACCGCCGAGCACTCCGGGTGGATCCGCGCCCGGTCGGTGCACCTGCCACCGGAGCACCTGGCCGCCGTGATTGCCGGCACGGCACACCTGGCGCCGGTTCTGCCCGGCCTCACCCCGCCGGCCTGACTCGCCGGCCAGCCCGAAGGGAGCAGCGATGCGTCCACGACCAGGCCGCCCCGCCGCACGCGCACCCGGTGACGGCGTTCCACGGACCGACCGGCCCACCAGCGCCGGCCACCACGACCCAAGGAGCAGAGGACCACCATGCCTACCCCCGCCTCCGGCGGGCCTGACTCTGGCCTGTCGTTCACCGACCGCGAGATCCTGACCACCGCGACGCACCCCGACTTCCGGGCGTGGCTGGCGCGCATCCGTCATATCGGCGGTTGCCAACACCCCGTGCATCTCGTCGGTCACACCCTGACCGTGGACGCTGGCACCGGGCGTCTCGTGCGTGCCTTCACCTCGGCGGAGCAGCCTCATGGGCGGCTCACCATCGCCTGCGGGAACCGTCGTCAATCCCGCTGCGAACCCTGCGCCCGGCTGCACCAGGGCGACACCTACCAACTCGTCGTCGCGGGGCTCGCCGGCGGCAAGGGCGTCCCCGACAGCGTCCGTGATCACCCGCGCGTGTTCGTCACGTTCACCGCGCCCAGCTTCGGCCCCGTGCACCGTCACACCACCGACGACCCCTGCCGACCGTCACGCCGCCGCCGTGGTCTCGTCTGCGCTCATGGTCGGCCCCTGTGGTGCCTCGACCGGCATCCATCGGACGACCCGCTCACCGGGTCCCCGATCTGCGGCGACTGCTACGACTACCCGGCCGCCGTGCTGTGGAACGCCCACACCCGCGACCTGTGGCAACGCCTATACCGCAACCTCTACGAAGCCCTCGCCACCACACGCGGCATGTCCGCACGGCCGCCCGCAACACCGTTCGCGTCGGCTACGCCAAAGTTGCCGAATACCAGCGGCGAGGGGCCGTGCACTTCCACGCGGTCATGCGCTTCGACGGCCCCACCGTCGACACCCCGCCGCCGGCCTGGGCAACCCTGGCGCTGCTGGTGCAGACCATCCGGACCGCCACCCGCCGTGTCCACCTGGCCGTGCCCGGCCTGGACACCATCCTGCGTTTCGGCGCGCAGCTCGACATCCGGCCCATCCTTCCCGGCAACGGCAGCGACGACGATCTCAACGAACGCGCGGTGGCCTCCTACATCGCGAAGTACGTCACCAAGCCTGATGTCGCCGGCATCACCGTGGACCAGCCCATCCGCGACGCGGTCACCATCTCAGTGCTCCCCGTGGCCGACCACGCCCGAACCCTCATCCGGACCTGCTGGACCCTCGGCGGACGGCCAGAACACAAGGCGCTGAACCTGCGGCGGTGGGCACACCAACTCGGCTACCGAGGCCACATCGCCAGCAAAAGCCGCGCCTACTCCACCACCTACACCGCGCTCCGCGCCGCCCGGGAAGAACACCGCCGCGATCAAGCCGACGAGCAACTACCCGACGACCCGGACGCCATCACCGACAAGCAATGGACGTACACCGGCAACGGCCACACCCCCGGCGAAGCCATGTTCGCCGACGCTATCGCCGACGACCTCCAGACCGCTCGGGATGCGGCACGCGATGCCGATCCGGGGGGTGAGCGCGATGGGCCGTGACACTGCATCGGCTCGGACAAAGCGCCGAACCGATACTGCCGCTGCAAAGCCGCCCGGCATTCGGGAGCTGCTCCGCGCCGAGCACGTGCGCAAACTACTTGACGAGTGGCCGCCACTGACGGAGGAGCAACGCTCGACGCTTGCTCTGCTTATCCGGAGATCGGACGCCACGGCAGCATGACGGGTCCTGCTTGGTCATGCTGCCGTGAGGCGGGCTTAGCTCGCGTGCCTAACCGATTCCTTCGGCGTGATCCGCACCGTCTCCGGGTCGAAGCCCTTCCGTCCTCGGACCGCCGGCAGGATGGTCACGTCCATGAGTGTGGTGATGATCGCGCGGCGCTGGTCGTTGGTCACCTTGTCGGAGTACCACCACTCCCGCACGTTGGAAGCGGCAACGGCCGGGCCGAGGACATCCACCCTGCCGGCGTCCGCCATCTTGGCCTCGATCTCGGCAATGTCTGCCTCGGCTGCTTCGGTGCCGGCAAGCATCGTTGATCTCGGGATGCGCTTCTTGGCGAAGTCGATTCCGAGTTGTTTGAGCAGAACCCGGGTGGCCTCCAGTTCCTCACCGAGTGCGTCAACATCCGGGCGGTCATGGTCGACCAGCAGATCAGCGCCGTCTCGTTCGATGATGGCGATCACGACATCACTCACTAGCTCGTCCACTGGCTCTACCGCCCTGCTGACGTGCTTTCCGGTGCGACAGGTGTAGTTCTTGGCTCCGGTCTTCGACTGGCCGCTCATGTTGACCGTCTCGCCACAGACACCGCAGCAGGCGCAACCGGTATTCATACCCTTGGCGGACTTGCCCGTCTTCTTGCGCGCCGGGTTCTCCAGGATCGCCTTCACTGCCCGCCACGTCGCCTCGTCCACCAGGCCCGGCCAGCCGGCCTTTGTAACCACCTCGCCAAGATGCGAGCGCAGACCGGCATTGCGCGGGCTGGTGAGCCACTTGCGTAGCGTCTCCGTCCGCCACAGGTTCCCCTGTCCGGTGCGTAGCCCAGCATCGTTCAACGCTCGGACCTGTGACGCGAGGTTGCTCTTGGCAAGAATCGCACGGTAAACGGCCTTCGCGGCCTTGGCCTCCCTGTCGCGCAGCGTCACACGGTCCGGCTCGTAGCCGAAGGGCCGGGGACCGGGGGCGGGGCGTCCCTTCTCGGCGTGCTGACGATTCGCGCGCTTCTGACGCTCCGACTTCAACTCCGTCTCGTACCGGGCGTCACTAGCCGCGTTGTCAAAGAACTTTCGCCCCTGCGGCGTCGAAAGGTCGAACGTCATGCCGCGAGCGTAGGAGACGATTACAGGGTGAGGCGCGGCAAGACACGTCTCGTAAAACCGGTATTCGTCGGTCTTCGTCTTGAGCAGCCGCTCACTCGACCACGCGATAACAACGTTGATCTCACCGGACGCGATGAGCTTCAACAGCCGCTCGAAGCCGGGCCTACGGCGCAGCGCCGTCGTGTCGTTGTCGACAAGGCGGTGTGCCACCCGCCAACTGTTGTAGTCCGCGTGGCCTTCGCAGTCCTCGCCCTGCCGGGCGATGCCCTCACCCTCGCGGCTGGTGCCCTTGTGCGGGTCGTCAGAGAGGCGGAGACAGATCGCGGCTCGCCGGTCCTGGCTGCTCAACAACGTCATGCATCAATGCTAGCAAGATCATACCCTCCCGATGCGCCGGATCTTCCTCGACGACCCCGGCGAGGGCGGACTGAAGGCCGTGCACTCGTACTTCGACCGCTCCCCCTACGTCGAGCAGGACGAGAACGGCGTGGCGACCTACGTCGAGCAGCACCGGACCCTCGGTGACCGGATCCGGGAACTGGTCGGCGCGGGGTTCCGGCTGCTGGACCTCGTGGAGCCGGAGTGGCCGGAGGGACACGAGGGCATCTGGGGGCAGTGGAGCCCGCTGCGCGGGCGGCTCTTCCCCGGCACCGCCATCTTCGTCACCGAGAAGCCCGCGGGGTGAGCGCGTCGCACCCGCGGTCCGACCTGCAATCCATCGATCGCCGGTAGGCTCGATCCCATGAGCGCCGAGCCCATCCCGACATCACCTGGCCCCTGGTGTCCGGACCCGATGCGGCAGCAGCGTGCCGACTACACGCTGGAGGACCTGCTCACCCTGCCGGACGACGCCCCCCGCGTCGAACTCGTCGACGGAGTTATCCAGGTGACACCGTCCCCCACCCTGGGCCATCAGAACATCGCCAGCCTGCTGTGGCTCTGGCTACACAGCCACGCGCCGAAGCACCTCGGCGCCGCCCAGGCCATCGGTGTCAGGCTCAGCCACAACACGAGCCGACAGCCCGACGTGCTGTTGCACCGTGCCGGGGTGGCGTCCGCCCATTGCATCCTGCGATCAGACGACGTCGTACTCGCCGTGGAGGTCGTCTCGCCCGGCACGCGACGGATCGACCGGTTCGCGAAGCCTGGTGAGTACGCCGCCGCCGGCATCCCCTTCTACTGGCGGATCGAGCAGGACCCGGTACACGTGTACGCGTACCGGATCGGCGACCGGGTCGGGCCGGGCGGTGAGCGGCAGTACGAGCTGGTCGCCGACGGCGCCGACGTGATCGAGCTGACCGAGCCGTTCGACATGAAGCTGTCGATCGCCGAGATCAGGCCGTAGTCGTTTCGCCCCGGCGGGGTCGGGTAGCCGGGGGCATGGCCGAACAGAGATTCCACCAGGGCGACCGTGTCTCCTGGTCGGCCCATGGCAGCCGCGCGTACGGCGTGGTGCAGGGCACGATCACCGAGCGGACGCGGATTCGCGGGCGGGCGGTGAGCGCGGCCCCCAACGACCCGCAGTACCGGGTCCGCAGTGACGGCACGGGCCGCGACGTGGCCCACCGCCCGGAGGCGCTGCGCCATGAGCAGAGCTGACGAGCAGGGCCGGGACACCTACCGGGAGTTCACCGACGCGGTGAACATGAAGCCCGGCGAGCTGTCGACGTGGCTGGAGACCGACGAGTCGAAGCAGGTCGGCTGGCACAAGGGTGGCCGTACCGGTGGCGGCGAGTCGGTCGGGCACGAGTCCGGCCGGAAGATCATCAACCTGCTCCGCCGCAAGCGCGCCGACCTCTCGGAGGCGGACTACAAGCACATGCGCAAGGTGGTCGGCTACGTCCGCCGGCACATGGCGCAGCGCCCGTCCGGCAACGTGCGCGACACGAAGTGGCGCTGGTCCCTGATGAACTGGGGCCACGACCCGATGAAATAGCGACCCCGACCGCCTCCCGCGGACTTCCTGCCACAGGATCCGCACCAGGCGCCGCCAAGATCCGCGCAACTTCGGCGACGTTGCTGCCTCAGACGTCCCGGATGCAGCACTTTCCCCGAAGTTGCGCGGATCATCGCGCATGCCCACCTCGTCGGGTGCGGGTGCCGCGAGAGCGGACGGGCAGCATGCAACCCGACGGGTATGGCTGCGAGAGAAAACGGACAACGACGGGACTACGCCGACCAGGTCGGGGGTTCCGGGGCAGCCCGACCCGCGCAGGGATCAAGCCTGCCGCCCGGAGCGGGTCGGGCTGCCCCGGAACCCCCACGGCGACCAGCGGACAACCGGAAGATCAGTGATCCGCGCTGTTCCAGTCCCGGCCCACGCCGACCGACACCTCCAGCGGCACCGACAGCGGGTACGCCCCGCCCATCTCGCGCCGTACCAGCGCCTCAAGGGCCTCCCGCTCACCGGGCGCGACCTCGAAGACCAGCTCGTCGTGCACCTGCAACAGCATCCGGGAGCGCAGACCGGCGTCGGCGAGCGCGGTGTCGACGTGCAGCATCGCCACCTTGATGATGTCGGCGGCTGATCCCTGGATGGGGGCGTTGAGCGCCATCCGCTCGGCGATGTCGCGGCGCTGCCGGTTGTCGCTCACCAGGTCGGGCAGGTAGCGGCGGCGGCCCAGGATGGTCGAGGTGTAACCGTCCTGGCGGGCCTTGCCGACCACCTGCTGCAGGTAGTCGCGCACCCCGCCGAAGCCCGCGAAGTAGTTCTCCATCAGCCCGCGCGCCTCTTCGGTGCCGATGCTGAGCTGCTGGGACAGGCCGAACGCGCTGAGCCCGTACGCCAGGCCGTAGTTCATCGCCTTGATCTTGCGCCGCTGGTCCGGCGTGACCTCGTCGACCGGCACGCCGAAGACCGACGAGGCGGTGGCGGCGTGGAAGTCGGCCCCGGAGTTGAACGCCTCGATGAGCGCGTCGTCCGAGGAGAGGTGCGCCATGATCCGCATTTCGATCTGGCTGTAGTCGGCGGTGAGCAGGCACTCGTACCCCGCGCCGACCACGAAGGCCCGGCGGATGCGTCGGCCCTCCTCGGTACGGATCGGGATGTTCTGCAGGTTGGGCTCGGTGGAGGAGAGCCGGCCGGTGGCCGCGACCGTCTGGTTGAAGGTGGTGTGGATCCGAGCGTCGTCGGAGACGGACTTGAGTAGACCGTCCACTGTCGACTTGAGCTTGGCGACGTCGCGGTGACGCAGCAGGTGGGCCAGCACCGGGTGCGGCTGCTGCGCGTAGAGCCACTGCAGGGCGTCGGCGTCGGTGGTGTAACCCGTCTTGATCTTCTTGGTCTTCGGCAGGCCCAGCTCGGTGAAGAGGATCTCCTGCAACTGCTTGGGCGAGCCGAGGTTGAACTCCCGGCCCACCGCCTCGTACGCGCCCTGGGCGGCGGCCTTCACCTCGGCGGCGAAGTGCGCCTCCAACTCGGAGAGGTAGTCGGTGTCGGCGGCGATGCCGGTGCGCTCCATGCCGGCGAGCACCCGCATCAGCGGCAGCTCCACCCCGGCCATCAGCCGCGCGGACTGCTCGCCGTCCCGGGACAGCTCGGCGTCGATGGAGTCGGCGAGGTCGAGGGTGGCGCGGGCCTGGAGCATGAGGTTCTGCTCGGCCACCCCCTCTTCGCCCAGCCCGTCGAGGGTGAGCTGGCCGGTCTCGGGCACGTCCACCCGCAGCTCGCGGTGCAGGTAGCGCAGGGCCAGGTCGGTCAGGTCGTAGGACCGTTGGTCGGGGCGGGCCAGGTACGCGGCGATCTGGGTGTCACGGGCGATGCCGGCCAGCTCCCAGCCGTGCGCGGCGCAGGCCAGCACCGCGGGCTTGCTGTCGTGCAGCACCTTGGGCCGCTGCGCGTCGGCGAGCCAGGACGCGAGGGCGCTCTCGTCGGCGGCGTCGAGCCCGCTGGGGTCGACCCAGGCGGCCGCGCCACCGGCGCTGGCGAGCGCGAGCCCGGTGATTGAGGCGGTGTGCCGGCGGTTGGGGCCGGTGTCGAGCTTGACCGCGAGCCCGACCGGGGTGCCGGTCGGTGCGTGGGCGTCCAGCCAGGCGGCGAGCGCGCCCGACTCGGTGAGCACCTCGCCGGTCAGGTCGAAGCCCGACTCGGCCTCCGGCTCGACGGCCTCCAGGTACTGGTAGAGGCGGTCGCGCAGGATGCGGAACTCGAGGGTGTCGAAGACCTGGTGCACCGCCTCCCGGTCCCACCCTGTCCAGCGGGTGTCCTCCGGGCGCAGCGGCAGCTCCAAATCGGAGACGAGCCGGTTGATCTCGTAGTTGCGGATCACGTCGGCGAGTCGCTCCCGCAGGCTGTCACCGGCCTTGCCCTTGATCTCGTCGGCGCGGGCGATCACGCCCTCCACCCCGCCGTACGTGGTGATCCACTTGGCGGCGGTCTTCGGGCCGACACCGGGCACGCCGGGCAGGTTGTCACTGGTCTCGCCGACCAGCGCGGCGAGGTCCCGATACTGCTGCGGGCCGACGCCGTACTTGGTCTCGATCGCGGCCGGGTCCATCCGGGCCAGGTCGGAGACGCCCTTGCGCGGGTAGAGGACGGTGATCTGGTCGTCGACCAGCTGGAACGCGTCCCGGTCACCGCTGCTGATCAGCACCGACATGCCCTGGTCGCGGGCCTGGCAGGCGAGCGTGGCGATGACGTCGTCGGCCTCGAAGCCCTCCTTCTCCACAACCGGGATCTGGAGGGCGGCCAGGACCTCCTTGACGAGGCTGACCTGGCCCTTGAAGTCGTTGGGGGTCTCGCTGCGGCCGGCCTTGTACTCCGCGTACTGCTCGGTGCGGAAGGACCGCCGGGAGACGTCGAACGCCACGACGATGTGGGTGGGCTGCTCGTCGCGCAGCACGTTGATCAGCATCGAGGTGAAGCCGTACACCGCGTTGGTCGGCTGACCCGTCGTGGTGGAGAAGTTCTCCACGGGCAGGGCGAAGAACGCCCGATATGCCATGGAATGTCCGTCGACGAGGAGCAGGCGCGGCGTCGTAGCTGTCACGGCAGCGACTCTAGTCCGTCGCACCGACAACCCTCGTCGTCGCCTCGCAGACGCGACGAAACGGCCGGCGATCGCCCGCCGGCCGTTTCGTCGTCGGTGACTCAGGCCACCCCGAGGTACGCCTCCTTGACCGCCGGGTCGTGCAGGAGTTCCTGGCCGGTGCCCTCTTTGACGATCCGGCCGGTCTCCAACACGTACCCCCGGTGGGCCCGGGACAGCGCCTGCTGCGCGTTCTGCTCGACCAGCAGGATCGTCGTGCCCTGCTCGTTGATCCGCGTGATGATCTCGAAGATCTGCTGGATCAGCTTGGGCGCCAGCCCCATCGACGGCTCGTCCAGCAGCAGCAGCTTCGGACGGGTCATCAACGCCCGACCCACCGCCAGCATCTGCTGTTCACCGCCGGAGAGCGTGCCACCGGCCTGCTTGCGACGCTCGTGCAGCCGCGGGAACAGCTCGAACACCATCGCCAGGTCCTTGGCGATGTCGGCCCGGTCCTTGCGGGTGTAGGCCCCCATCTCCAGGTTCTCCAGCACGGTCATACCGGGGAAGACGCCGCGCCCCTCGGGCGACTGCCCGATCCCCCGGATCACCCGCAGGTCGGCGCGCAGCCGGCTGACATCGGCGCCGTCGAACTTGATGCTGCCGCCGGAGATGGCGTGCAGCCCGGAGATCGCCTTCATCGTCGTGGTCTTGCCGGCGCCGTTCGCACCGATCAGCGCCACGATCTCGCCCTGGTCGACGTGCAGGCTGATGCCGTGCAGCGCCTCGATACGGCCGTAGAGCAGCTTCAGGTTGTCGATCTCAAGCAGCATCCTCGACACCTCCCAGGTACGCGGCGATCACCTTCGGGTCGTCGCGCACCTCGGCCGGCGACCCCTCGGCGATCTTCTGCCCGAACTCCAGCACCACCAGCCGGTCCACCACGCCCATGACCAGTCGCATGTCGTGCTCGATCAGCAGGACGGTGACGCCCGAGTCGCGGATCTTGCGGATCAGCTGGAGCAGGGCCACCTTCTCCGCCGGGTTGAACCCGGCGGCCGGCTCGTCCAGGCAGAGCAGCGTGGGATCGGTCGCCAGCGCTCGGGCGATCTCCAGCCGACGCTGGTCACCGTACGACAGGTTACGGGCCAGGTCGCCGGAGCGACCCTGGATGCCGACGAAGTCCAGCAGCTCAAGGGCCTTGGCCTTGCCCTGCCGCTCCTCCCGCCAGTGCCGCGGCAACCGCAGCAGGGCGCTCGGCACGCTGGTCCTGTGGTTGGCGTCCGCGCCGACCTGCACGTTCTCCAGCGCCGTCATCTCCGGGAAGAGACGGATGTTCTGGAAGGTACGCGCGATCCCGAGCTTGGTGATCTGGAACCGCTTACGGCCACTGACCTTCTCGCCCCGGAACCGGATCTGGCCGGTCGTCGGGGTGTAGACGCCCGTCATCGCGTTGAAGCAGGTCGTCTTGCCCGCGCCGTTCGGCCCGATCAGCCCGAGGATCTCCCCCTCGTAGAGGGTGAAGTTGACGTCGTTGAGGGCAACCACGCCACCGAACCGCAGCGTGACATGGTCGACCTCCAGCAGCGGCTTGCGGCCGTCGACCGGGGTGGCCGGCTCGCTGACGGCCTCGTCCGGCGTCGACGAGGTCTCCGCCGGGCTGCCCACCGTCGTCCGCGCGTCGATCGCCATGTCACGCTCGCTGGTGACGTCGCGCTCGCTACCCATCCGTGGCTCACTCAACGACAGCCACCTCCTTCTGCCGGTCCTTGAGCTCGGCGGCACGCCGCCGGTTCGGCCACAGACCCTGCGGGCGGAAGATCATCACGATGATCAGCAGGACCCCGAAGATGAAGTACCGCAATGACGTCGGGCTGACGTCGAAGTCGTTGCCGAAGACGGTGGCCGTCTCCGGCAGACCGAAGACGTCACCCACCGACCGCAGCCACTCCGGAATGTAGATGACCAGGAAGCCGCCGAGGATCGCGCCACCGATGCTGCCGGCGCCACCGAGCAGCACCGCCGCCAACACCAGAATCGAATTCTCCAGGGAGAACGTGGACGAGTTGACGAAGTTGGCCTGACCGGCCCACAACGTGCCGGACAGTCCGCCGACCGCCGCGCCGATCGCGAACGCCCACAGCTTGAACCGGAACGTCGGCACGCCCATCAGCTCCGCCGCGTCCTCGTCCTCACGGATCGCCACCCAGGCGCGACCCACCCGGCTGTTGGCCAGGTTCCGGATCAGGAAGACCGCACCGATGATCACGGTGAGCAGCAGCCAGTAGTACGGCTTGAACTCGAACTGGAAGATGGCCGTCCCGTCCGGGTACTTGCCCGGCGGGTGTCCCACCTGCGGGATGCCCCGGTCGCCGTTCAGGACCCAGTCCTGGTTCTTGGCGACGATCCGGATCATCTCCGCGAAACCGAGGGTCACGATCGCCAGATAGTCACCCCGCAGCCGCAGCGTCGGAGCGCCGAGGAGCACACCGGACAACAGCGCCAGCGCGATCGCGATCGGCACCGTGACCAACCACGGCCACGGGCTCTCCAGCCAGTTGTACTCGGTGATGAGCTTGCTCTCCGGCGACGTCAACAACGCCACCGTGTACGCGCCGACGGCGAAGAAGCCGAAGAACCCCAGGTCCAGCAGACCCGCGTAGCCCACCACGACGTTGAGACCGAGCGACAGCAGCACGATCCACGCGCAGTAGAACAGCACCGCCGCCATGTCGTTGCGCGTGGTGTACAGCGGAATCCACAGACCCGGGATGTTCAGGTACTCGTAGAACCACTTGTTCGGCAGGATGTAGAGGAAGGCGAGGAAGGCCAGCAACCCGGTGATCCGGGCGGACTTCGGCAGCCCGTCGACCCGCCGACCGATGGCACTCGAAGCGGAGTGCCAGCGCTCTCGCAGAGCGGTCATGCCCGCGCCCTCCCCAACGACTCGCCCAGCAGGCCGGTCGGCCGGAACATCAGCAGGACGATCAGCACCACGAACGCGATGAGATCCCGCCACTGCGAGCCGAAGAGCGCCGAGCCGTAGTTCTCGACCAGACCCAGCAGGATGCCGCCGATCGCCGCACCCCGCAGGTTGCCGATACCGCCCAGCACCGCGGCGGAGAACGCCTTGAGCCCGAGCAGGAAGCCGATGTTGTAGCGGGTGTTTCCGCTCTTCATGTCACTGAAGACGGCGGCGACGCCGGCCATCAGACCGCCCAGCACGAAGACCAACGCGATCACTCGGCTCTTGTTGACACCCATCAGCGCGGCGGTGTTGGCGTCCTGCGCCACGGCGCGGATGCCCTTGCCGAACCGGGTCTTGTTAACGAACCAGTCCAGCCCCACCATCATGATGATGGCCACGCTCAGCGTCAGCATCTGGACCGGCGTGACGCTCCAGCCACCGATCTTGAACAGCGTGTCGGCGGGCAGCAGGGCCGGGGCGCCGATCTGACGCCGCTGGGTCAGCGTTCCCATCAGCTCCATCAGCGCGTACGAGGCGCCGATGGCCGTGATCAGGAAGGCCAGCGGCGGCGCGTTACGCCGTCGCAGCGGCCGATATGCGGTAACCTCGATGAGCAGAGCGACACTGCCGGACAGCAGCGCCGCGACGACGATCGCCAGCGCGATCAGCAGCAGCGAGCGGCCTACCGACGGAGCGCCGCTGTTACTGTCGAGCCCGAAGGCCGCCCAGGTCCAGATGGCACCGAACGTGCCGATCATGAAGACCTCGGAGTGCGCGAAGTTGATCAGGCGGAGTACGCCGTAGACGAGGGTGTAGCCGAGGGCGATGAGCGCGTAGATCGCGCCTTGCACCAACCCGGTTGTGGTCAGTTCCGGGAAGCCCCGGACGAGTTCTGCAAAGTCCACCGATGCTCCGAAGGGTGTTGCGTTGAGCCAATGCGGCCGGGATTTCGCAACCCCGGCCGCATTGAGACAACTCTTATCGTCACGCCCTCAAACCTGTGACCCTGGCGGGGATCAGGCCTTCGGGATCTCCACGTCCGGAGCCCACGCGCCGGCCTTCGCCTTGAAGGCCCACACCTTGACCTGGGCCGGGTCCAGCTCGCCGGTCGGCTCCCACTTGTAGGTCACGCCAGAGGCGGAACCGGCCTTGTTGTAGGTCGAGAGGAAGGCCTGGATGTCGGCGCGGGTGGTCTTGCCGGCCTTGATCGCCTCAAGGTAGATGTTGGCCAGGTCGAACGAGACGTCGGCGTACACGCCCGGGTCCACGCTGTACTTGGCCTTGAAGTCGGTCACGAAGGTGCCCTTGGCGGCGGTCGCCGGGCCACACGGGCAGGTGGCGATGGTGCCCTCGACGTCCTTCTGACCGGCGACCGACAGCATGTTCGCGTCGTTGATGCCGTCACCACCGATGAACGTGCCGGTCCAGCCCGCAGCCCGCAGCTGCTTCAGGAACGGCGCCGCCTCCTCGGTGTAACCGCCGTAGAAGAGAACAGCGGCACCGCTGGTCTTGACCTTGGAGATCTGCGCACCGAACTCCTGCGCGTTGTCGACCACCTTGTCGGTGCCGATGACCACCGAGCCGAGGCCCTTCTTGACCTCGTCGGCCAGACCCGCGCCGTACGCCGACTGGTCGTCGATGACGAACGCCTTGTCAGACTTCAGCACGTTCTTGATGTAGCTGGCGACGGCCGGGCCCTGGGAGAAGTCGTTACCCACACCGCGGTGGAAGACCTTCCAGCCCTTCGTCGACAGGCTCGGTCGCGTGGCCGACGGGCTGATGACGGACAGACCCGCGGTGTCGAAGATCGGCAGCGCGACCTCGCTCTCACCGGAGAACGCCGGCCCGACCATCGCCACGATCTTCGTGTCGGCCGCCGCGCTGGTCGCGAGACCACCCGCGAGGTCGGCCTTGCCCTGCGAGTCGAACGCCTGAACGGTGACCTTGCAGTCCGCGTTCTCCGCGTTGTACTTCTCCACGGCCAGGTCGGCACCCTGCTTCATCGGGGTGACCAGGCCGGCGTCGGCGCCCGAGAGCGCCCCGAAGAAACCGATCTTGAGGTCGCACGCCTTGCTGGCGGAACCACCCGACGTGCCCTCGTCCTTCTTACACGCGCTGGCGCCGCCGGCAACAAGCGCCACGATGGCGACGCTGCCGAGGACGCGCACGAAGTTTTGCCTCAAGGCTGGAACCCTCCTCCGTCCAGAAGCCCGGTGGCGCCTCGTAGAACGCCAAGGCCACACCGGACCGGACCGTTCACCCGGTCTGGGGCGGGACGTTATCCCACAACCACTACTCCCCGTAAGGTGTCGTAGGCGGCGTTGACTCAACCGTTACCAGAAGCGGAAAAGCTCGCGTTTAGATGTCACATCGGCGCCTGTCGACAACTCGTCAAACGGGCCCAGAAGGCCCGAACCACACCCGCGCCGCCACCCCGTCGTCGACGGTGACCACCATCCGACCGTCCGCTGCCGCGACCGCCGCCGACGTGTCCCCACCAGCGGAAACGTGACCTGGCAGGGTCACCGGCACCCACGACGAGGCGTCCCCGGCGGACCGCCACAGCCGGTGCCCGTCGCTCGCCACCGTCATCGCCAGCACCACGCCGCCGTCGCCGGCAACCGCCTCCACCCCCGCCACCGCGCCCGCGCCCGTCGCCCCGAAATCCGCGACGGCCCGCCATTCTTCGGCGCCAACCGTCGCCCCAGGCGACCATTTCCAGGCCTGGAATGCGCTCCCCCGCACCCCCAGGGCGTACACCACGGCACCCACCCGGACGAGACGCTGCGCGACCTCGTCCGCACCCGTCGCCGGCAACGCCGTCCGCGTCCACGCCCGGCCGTCGGCCGACGACCAGACGTACGGATCACGGTCCGCCCGACCCGCCGGCCGACCCCCGCCCGCGACCAGCCAGCCATCGGGCGCCGCCACCACATCCGTGGCGATCGTCGTCAACCCCGCGTCACTGGCCAGCCCCGGAGCATCGTCGACCAGCGCGAAGTCGGTCGCGTCCGCGGAACGCCACACCGCCGCCCCACCCGTGCGGGCGCCCGCGATCAGCCACCCGCCAGCGCCACCCGCGATACGACTCGCGCTGACCGCCTCCGGTCCGCCGTACAGCTCGAACTCCGCCGGCACCTCGGACAGACCACCGTCGGCGTCCTGCCGCCACGTCCGCACCCGCGGATTGCCGTGCGCGCCACCCGACCGTGCCCCGATGACGGCGATCCGACCCTCGTGACAGCCGACCGCGTACATGATCGCGCGCTCGCCGTAGTAGCTGATCGGCCGCAACGGCAACGACGTCCACCCGCGACCGTCCACACTCCGCCAGGCGGCCGGCCGGGTTCCACCATCGGGCGCGCCCACCGCGCCGACGGCGTACCACCGACCCGCGCAGGCGGTCACATCACGTGCGATGAGCCGACCCGGCGCACCCGGGGGCACCGGCAGATCGGCCATCTCCCACCGTGGACGCACCGGTTCGGGGAGCCGCCCGTCGTCGGCGGCCCGGCAGCCGGCGAGCAGCGTGACGACAACCCCGACCACCGCGACCGTACGCCGGACCGACACGCAACTGATGCTATCGATCCGATCACCCGCCGCCGAGGGTCGACCAGGGTTCAGACGGACGGTTGCTGCGCCACCTCGCCGCCGGCGGTCTCCGCGAGGATCCGCTCGGCGACCTCCTTCATGGTCATCCGGTGGTCCATCGCCGTGCGCTGGATCCACTTGAACGCCTGCGGCTCGGTCATCCCGTACGTCGTCATCAGCGCGCCCTTGGCGCGCTCCACCGTCTTGCGGATCTCCAGGCGGTCGGTCAGGCTCGCGACCTCGGCCTCCAGGGCCGCGACCTCCGAATACCGCGACAACGCGATCTCCACCGCCGGGACCAGGTCACTCTTCTGGAAAGGCTTCACGAGGTACGCCATCGCGCCCGCCGCCCGCGCCCGCTCCACCAGATCCCGCTGGCTGAACGCGGTGAGGATGATCACCGGAGCGATCCGCGCGCCCGCGATCCGCTCGGCGGCGGCCAGCCCGTCCATGATCGGCATCTTGATGTCGAGAATGACGAGGTCGGGCTTCAGCTCCTCGGCGAGGCGCACGGCGGTCTCGCCGTCGCCGGCCTCCCCCACCACCTCGTAGCCCTCTTCGACCAGCATCTCGGCGAGGTCCAGCCGGATCAGCGCCTCGTCCTCGGCGATCAGTACGCGCCTGCGCTCGGCATCCGTCGGCGTCTCAGCCACCAGCCCTACCCCCACCAGTTAGAACCCGACACCCGCCCAGCCGGGTGTCACCGCTCTCAGCGTAGTGGGTATCCTGTCAGGGCCGAATCAGGGAAGCGTCCCCGTATTCCAACTGGCAGAGAAACGGAGCTCAAACCTCCGACAGTGTGGGTTCGAATCCCACCGGGGGCACCAAATTGTCGTACGGGTGTTCGAGAATCCTCTCGTGCACCCACCTGAGATTCGCGCACGAGCACGGCAGATGTTCCTCGCCGGCAGCACGGTTGCCGACACCGCCCGCGCGACCGGAGTGCCGTACCGGACAGTCTGGCACTGGTGTACCGATCGCCCGGAGGCTCGCCTCCGAGGCACGCAGCTTCGGTGCTTCCGCTGTCGCGACGGTGTCGACAGTCCGACAGACCCCGCCGCCTACGTCTACCTGCTCGGCCTCTACCTGGGCGACGGCCATCTGGCCGTCTCACCGAAGGTGCCGGTACTACGGATCGCCTGCACGGCTAGCTATCCACACCTCGTCGACGCGTGCGAGTCAGCCATGCTCTCCGTGCTCGCGTCACGCGTACAGCGAGTCCCCAAGCAGGGCTGCGTCTCGGTCGAGAGCAGCGGCATGCACTGGCCGTGTCTGTTTCCGCAGCACGGTACCGGCACGAAGCACGAGCGACCGATCGTCCTGGCCGACTGGCAGCTGTCGCTCGTCGAGAGCCACCCCGGCGACTTCCTGCGCGGTCTGTTCCACTCCGACGGCTGCCGGTTCGCCAACCGGGTGACCGTGCGGGGCAGGGACTACGTCTACCCGCGCTACACGTTCGTCAACGAGTCGACCGACATCATGGGGCTCTGCCAGTGGAGTCTGGACCTGCTCGGTATCGCCTGGCGGATGAACCGCCGCAACTGCCTGTCGGTGGCGCGGCGCGACGCCGTCGCCACCCTCGACCGACACGTCGGCCCGAAGTCCTGACCACGGTCACGCGCGGGCCATGGCCGGTGCGCCGATGAAGTCCATAATCGCCTTGTTGACCTCGTCGGCGTGGGTCCACGGGATGCCGTGCGGGGCGCCCTTGAGGGTGACGAGTGTGCCGTCGGGCAGCATCGGGGCGAGCCGTTGGCCGGTCACCGGGTAGGGCAGCACGGCGTCCTGGTCGCCCTGGACGATGAGGATCGGCACGTCGAGTCGGGGCACGTCGGCGCGGAAGTCGGTGGGAATGACGTCGATGCACTGGTACATGGCGCGGGCGGAGGCCAGCGCGCCGATGGCCCAGTGCGCCTTGAACGCTTCCTCGCTGACCTGCTTGCCCCTGGTCTGCTCGTAGTTGAAGAAGCTGGTGCAGAAGGCGGTGAGGAAGGCGAACCGGTCGGCCACGACGGCCTGCTTGAAGCCGTCGAAGACGCTGCCGTCGACGCCGTCGGGGTTGTCCGCGGTCTTGAGCAGGAACGGCGCGAGCGGGGCGAGCAGGATTGCCCGGCTGACCCGGTCGGAGCCGTACCTGCTGAGGTAGCGGGTCACCTCGCCGGTGCCCATGGAGTGGCCGGCGAGGATGGTGTCGCGCAGGTCCAGCTCGGTCATGAGGGTGTCGAGGTCGGCCGCGAGGGTGTCGTAGTCGTACCCGGTGTCGGGTTGGCTGGAGGCCCCGAATCCGCGACGGTCGTAGGTGATGACCCGGTAGCCGGCCTGGAGCAGGGGGTCGGCGAGCTTCTCCATGGTGGCGCCGTTGAAGGGGAAGCCGTGGATGAGCACGACGGGTTGGCCGGAGCCGTGGTCCTCGTAGTAGATATCGATGGCGGCGTTGTTTTCGGTGCCCACGGTGATGAACGGCATGTTCGTCCCCCTTGAGTCGGTTCGGCGTTGTCGGCCGCAGTGGGTTTCCCCGGGCCTTGACGGTCATGCCGATCGTGGGAGCCTGTGGCGGGACCGATGACAGGGGTGGATCTGATGCGGGTGGTCATCTTCGGTGCGACCGGCATGGTCGGTCAGGGCGTGTTGCGCGAGTGCCTGCTCGCCGAGGACGTGCGGGAGGTGCTCACCATCGGTCGCCGGCCGACCGGTCAGCGGGACCCGAAGCTGCGGGAGTTGACCGTCGCCGACGTCGGTGACCTGGAGTCGGTACGGGCGGAGCTGACCGGCGTCGACGCCTGCTTCTACTGCCTCGGTGTGTCGTCGCTGGGTCTGGACGAGGCGGCGTACACCCGGATCAGCTACGACTTCCCGATGGCTGCGGCGCGACTGTTGGCCGAGGTGAGCCCGCAGGTCACGTTCGTCTACGTCTCCGGCGTCGGCACCGACTCGACCGGTCAGGGTCGGGTGATGTGGGCGCGGGTGAAGGGCCGCACCGAGAACGCGGTCATGGACCTGCTGCCCAACGGGTACGCGGCGCGGCCGGGGTTCATCCAGCCGACGTACGGGGCGGTGTCGCGGACCCGGGCCTACCGGATCGGGTACGCGGTCACGCGTCCGCTGTTCCCGGTGTTGCGGGGGCTGCTGCCGAACCACGTGACGACCACCGACGGGATCGGCCGGGCGATGTTGCGGGTGGCGCGGGAGGGCGCGCCGACGCGGGTGTTGGGCAACCGCGAGCTGCGCTGATCAGGCGATCGCGTCGAGCGCGCGGGCGAGGTCGGCGCGCAGGTCCTCGGGATCTTCGAGGCCGACGGAGAGGCGTAGCAGCGCGCCGTCCGGCTTCGCGTCACCCTCGACGGGGCGGTGGGTGAGCGAGGCGGGGTGCTGGATGAGGGTGTCGACGCCGCCGAGGGACACGGCGTGGGTGATGAGCCGGCAGCCGGCGGCGACGGTGGCGGCGGCGGACGCGCCGCCGCGTACCTCGAAGGCGAGGAGGCTGCCGGGTCCGGACATCTGCCGGCCGACGAGCGCCGCCGGGTCGTACACCGAGGGGTGGTGCACCCGGTGTACGCCGGGGTGGTCGGCGAGCCAGCCGGCGAGTTTCTCGGCGGTGGCCTGTTGGGCGCGGACCCGCAGCGGGAGTGTCTGCAGGCCGCGGTGCAGGAGGTAGCCGCCGAGGGGGTGCAGGATCGCGCCGGTGACGGCGCGGACCTGGCGCAGGCGCGCCGCCCATGCCTCGTCGCAGGCGACGACGCCGGCGAGGACGTCGCCGTGTCCGCCGATGCTCTTGGTGGCGCTGTGCAGGACGAGGGCGGCGCCGTGGCGGGCGGGTTGTTGCAGAACGGGGGTGGCGACGGTGTTGTCGACGAGCAGGGGCACGTCGCCGGCCGCCGCGGCGATGGCGGCGATGTCGACGAGGTCGAGGGTGGGGTTGGCCGGTGTCTCGATGACGACCATCGCGGTGTCGGGGCGGAGGGCGGTGGCGACCTCGTCGGGGTGGGCCCAGGTGACGGTGGTGCCGAGCAGACCGGTGGCGAGGACGTGGTCGGTGCCGCCGTAGAGCGGGCGGACGGCGACGATGTGGCGGTGGCCGTCGCGGGTGGCGGCGAGCAGGGTGGCGGTGAGGGCGGCCATGCCGCTGGCGAAGGCGACGGCCTGTTCGGTGCCTTCGAGGGTGGCGAGGGCGGTTTCGAAGCGGGCGACGGTGGGGTTCCAGAGCCGCTGGTAGACGGCGCTGGCGTCGGCGGGCAGGGTGCCGCCGGTCGCGAGGTGCTCGTAGGCGTTGCCGCCGTCGTCGACCGACGGCAGTGGGTTGGTGGTGGAGAGGTCGATCGGTGGTACGTGCACGCCGAGCGTGCGCAGGTCGTCGCGGCCGGCGTGTACGGCTCGGGTGTCCACCGTCGTCATGCGGGTAGGGTCGAACATCTGCCAACCTGGGTGCAACAGTTTGGTGGATGATTCTGTGGAGAGCCCTGGTTTTGGCCGGTGGTTCGGAGGACGATGCTCGGATGCCCTCTGAGTCGAACGATGTACGGCCGTATCCGGCCCTGGACGAGGTGGACCGCGCGATCCTCGCCGAGTTGGTGGCGGACGGCCGGTTGCCGAACAACGCGCTCGCCGAGCGGGTGGGGGTGGCGCCGTCGACGTGTCTGACGCGTACCCGGGCGTTGCGCGAGCGCGGGGCGATCCGGGGCTTCCACGCGGAGGTGGATCCGGCGGCGTTGGGCCTGCCGTTGCAGGCGCTGGTGTCGGTGCGGTTGACGGCGCACGAGCGGGCGGCGGTGGACGCGTTCCGGGCGCGGTCGGTGCGGCTGCCCGGGGTGGTGTCGGTGTTCCACGTGGCGGGCGCCGAGGACTACGTGCTGCACGTGCGGGCCGCGTCGGGTGACGCGTTGCGGGACTTCGTGCTGGACCAGTTGGCGGTCGATCCGGTGGTGCAGCACACGCAGACCAGCCTGATCTTCGAGCAGGCGCGTGGGGTGGGCTGAGCGGCCGTCGGAATGAACGGGCAGGCCGGGGAGTTGGCACTGCGTGTGATCACCGTACCGTTGTCTGTTCTTGATCTTGCCCCGGTCGCCAAGGGCGCCACCGCCGGCGCGGCCTTGCAGGCCACCACCGAGCTGGCCCGACGCACCGAGGAGCTGGGCTATCACCGCTTCTGGGTGGCCGAGCACCACAACATGCCGGCGATCGCCAGCTCCGCGCCGGCGGTCCTGCTGGCGCACCTGGCGGCGAACACGTCGACCATCCGGCTGGGTTCCGGTGGGGTGATGCTGCCGAATCACGCGCCGCTGGTGGTGGCCGAGCAGTTCGGCACCCTGGAGGCGCTGCACCCGGGCCGGATCGACCTGGGCATCGGGCGGGCCCCGGGCACCGACCAGGTGACCGCGCTGGCGTTGCGCCGCACCATGGAGGGCCTGTCGGCGGAGGGTTTCCCGCGTGAGCTGGCCGATCTGATGAACTACTTCAGCGGTGAGAAGCCGGGGCAGATCATCGCCACCCCCGGTCGGGGCGAGCAGCCGGCCGTCTGGCTGCTCGGTTCCAGCGGCTTCAGCGCCCAGCTGGCCGGTCTGCTGGGTCTGCCGTTCTCGTTCGCGCACCACTTCAGCGCGGCGAACACGCTGCCGGCGCTGGCGCTGTACCGGCAGAACTTCCGGCCGTCGCAGTGGCTGGACAAGCCGTACGCGATGGTGGCTGTCAACGCGGTCTGCGCCGACACCGACGAGCGGGCCGAGTGGCTGGCCGCGCCGAGCGCGCTGTCGTTCCTGAAGCTGCGTTCCGGTCGGCCGGAGCCGTTGTCGACGCCGGACGAGGCGGCGGCGTACCCGTACACGGAGTTCGAGCGGGAGTTCGTGCTGCAACGGCGCGAGGGTCAGGCGATGGGCTCGCCGGAGACGGTGCGGCGGCAGCTGACCGAGTTGCAGGAGCGCACCGGCGCGGACGAGCTGATGCTCACCACGCTCGTGTACGACGTGGCCGACCGGGTGCGGTCGTACGAGTTGATCGCCGAGAAGGTGGCCGGGGGCCTGCGCCGGGACGCGTGAAACACGATCTTCACGTCAGCGTCACTCCCGCGACCCGGACGGTGCCTAATGTTGGTGCCGGTGGTGGTACGGCATTCCCGGTCGGGACGGGTCGGGGATGCCGCGGTGTGGAGCACCGGGCTGTAGCTGTGCGGATTCCGCGGCTGCGGCCCGGTGCCTGCCACCTTAGGCGAACTCGATCAGTACCGCCAGGGTCAGATCAGCGTAGGTAGATGTTCGGGGTGGGTGGGCCCGCCATCTGATCACCGATGAAGAACCCCGGGTGCGGCGGCTGGTTGTAGGCGGTGTTCTGCCACGCGATCGCCACCCGGTACTGCGGGTCGTGCATCAGGGTGTAGATCCGGGTGCTGGTCGGAGTGGGTGTGCTGTAGATCCGCAACGCCCGACTGTCGGTGGTCCGCCAGATCACCTCCTCGCGCCAGTCACCCAGGATGTCGCCGGAGAGCGACGGCGTGGACTTGGTGCCGTTGTTGGACGCGACCCCGCTGCCGTCGAGCAGTCGGGTCTCGCCCCCGGCGCCGTACTTGTCGATCCTCGTGGCGTCCAGCAACTCCCGGACGGGGTCACCGTCCCACCAGGCGAGGAAGTTCGTCGACGACGGCTTGCGGCCGATGTTCTGCCCACGGGTGTTGGCGAGGCCGGAGACCGCCGCCGACCAGGACTCCGCGCCGGGGCTGCCGGCCCAGATGTCCGCCGAGACGCCCCGGCCGTTGTCGCCGGAGGCCGGCGTCGACCACAAGATCTGACCGGTACGGGCGTCCGCGAACCACGAGCTGGGCTTGCTGCCGTCCTCGTCGACCTTGAACACCTCCAGGCCGGCGCGGCCCGGGTCGAGATCCCCGACGTGCAGGGCGTCGCCGTGCCCGTTGCCCGTCGAGTAGAGCAGCCGCCCGTTGTCGTCGATGGTGGCGGCGCCGTAGACGATCTCCTGGCGGCCGTCGCCGTCGACGTCGGCCACGGAGAGCTGGTGGTTGCCCTGGCCGGCCGCCGCGCCGTTGCCGGAGGAGTTCGAGTCGAACGTCCAGCGCTTGGTCAGCGAGCCGTTGCGGAAGTCCCAGGCCGCGATCACCGCCCGGGTGTAGTAGCCCCGCGCCATGATCAGTGAGGGGCGCTGGCCGTCCAGGTACGCGGTGCCGGCGAGGAACCGGTCCACCCGGTTGCCGTACGAGTCGCCCCAGGACGACACGGTGCCGCGCGGCGGGTCGTAGTTGACGGTGGATGCGATCGCGCCGGTCTGGCCGTTGAACATGGTCAGGTACTCCGGGCCGGACAGCACGTAACCGCTGGAGTTGCGGTAGTCCGCCGACGACGAGCCGATGAGCTGGCCGGTGCCGGAGCGGGTGCCGTCGGCGGTCTTCATGGCCACCTCGGCGCGACCGTCGCCGTCGTAGTCGTACACCTGGAACTGGGTGTAGTGCGCGCCGGCCCGGATGTTGCGGCCGAGGTCGATGCGCCACAACCGGGTACCGGTCAGGGTGTACGCGTCGACGTAGACGTTGCCGGTGTAGCCGGACTGGGAGTTGTCCTTGGCGTTCGACGGGTCCCACTTGAGGACGATCTCGTAGCTGCCGTCGCCGTTGAGGTCGCCGACGGAGGCGTCGTTGGCGCTGTAGGTGTAGCTCTCCCCGCTGGGGGTGGTGCCGCCCGCCGGCACCTGCAGGGGCACGTCCAGGTAGCCGTTGGCGAACTGCAGGGCCGGCGCGGACGCCGCCTGCTCGACGCCGCCCACCACGGCCCGCACGGTGTACGTCGAGCCGGCCGCCGCGCCGCTGTCGAGGTAGTTCGTGGCGCCGGTGATGGGGTTGGCGTTGACCCTGGTCGAGCCGCGGTAGAGGTTGAACGACACGCCGGAGGTCTCGGTGCCGAGCAGACGCCAGGAGACCAGGTTGCCGTTGCCGGAGCGGACGCTGACCAACCCTCGGTCCAGGTTCTCCAGCTGTTTCGCCCCGGCCGGAGGCGTGGTGGGTGGCGGCGTGGTCGGCGGGGGCGTGGTCGGTGGGGGCGTCGTGGGCGGTGGCGTCGTGGGCGGCGGGGTGGTCGGCGGTGGCGTGGTCGGGGCCGGGGTGGTCGGGTCGCCTGTGGGGGGCGCTCCGGTGCAGGTGACGCCGTTGAGCGTGAAGCTGGCCGGGGCCGGGTTGCTGCTCGTCCAGGAGGCGTTGAACCCGAACGAGGCGGTGCCGTTGGTGGCGAGCGCGCCGTTGTAGTCGACGTTGCGCGCGCTCACCTGCGCGCCGGACTGGCTGACGGTGGCGTTCCACGCCTGGGAGACCTGCTGGCCGGCGGCGTAGGACCAGGCGAGGGTCCAGCCGTTGATCTCCTCGCCGAGGTTGGTGATGGTGACGTTGGCGCCGAAGCCGCCCTGCCACTGGTTGGTGACCTGGTAGTCGACGCGGCAGCCGACGGCGGCGGCCGAGGCGACGACCGTGCCGACGGTGCCGGCCACGACGACTGCCGCCGTCGAGGCGGCGAGCAGGGTCAGCCGTTGTCTTGACGGGTGCATGAACTGCCTCCGGGGGATCCGGTGGTGACCGCTGTTGGCCCACCTGCCCTGCCCGGGAAGCACGGTGGACGGTCCGCCGCGGCGGCGACGGAACGGCGATCTGGTCGGGGTTGACGCCCTGGAACTCGGATCCGGCTCAGCCGCATCGTAGGGCAAGCGCTTTCCGGTCCGCAATATCGACGACCGTCACCCCGTACGGCTCTTGACCCCGCCCCACACCGCCTGATCGACTCGACCGGATGAGCGCCCCGCACATGGACCCGGACGAGTTCCGCCGCGCCGGCCACGCCGTCGTCGACTGGATCGCCGACTACTGGACGACGCTGCACCAACGACCGGTCACCTCCGCCGACCCGCCGGGCACGGTGGCGAAGGCCCTACCGGGCTCGCCGCCCACCACCGGCGGCGAACCGGTCGAAGCGCTCCTCGCCGACCTGGACACCATCGTCCTGCCCGGGCTGACGCACTGGCAGCACCCCGGCTTCTACGGCTATTTTCCGGCGAACACCTCCGGTCCGAGCCTGCTCGGTGACCTGGTCAGCTCCGGGCTCGGCGTGCAGGGCATGATGTGGGCGACGAGCCCGGCCTGCACCGAACTCGAGACGGTCATGATGGACTGGCTGGCCGAGCTGCTCGACCTGCCGCCGCGCTTCTCCTCCACCGGGCCCGGTGGCGGCGTCATCCAGGACTCGGCGTCCTCGGCGACACTGGTGGCCACCCTCGCCGCGCTGCACCGCGCCAGCGGGGGTCGTTGGCGCGCGACCGGCATCGACCGGCGCTACCGCGCGTACACGTCGGTGCACGGGCACTCCTCGATCGAGAAGGCCGCGCGGATCGCCGGACTGGGCGCGGACGGCATCCGGTCGATCGACGTCGACCCGGACACCCAGGCGCTGCGCCCGGACGCGCTGCGCGCGGCGATCGAGGCGGATCTGGCCGTCGGGGACGTACCCGCCATCGTGGTCGCGACCATCGGCACGACCTCCACCACCGCCATCGACCCGGTGGCGGAGATCGGAGCGATCTGCGCCGAGTACGGCATCTGGCTGCACGTCGACGCGGCGTACGCGGGCTCCGCCGCCGTCTGCCCCGAACTGCGCTGGTCGCACACCGGCCTGGAGTACGCCGACTCCTACTGCTTCGACCCGCACAAGTGGCTGCTCACCGGCTTCGACTGCGACGCGTTCTGGGTGGCCGACCGCCGAGAACTGGTCGAGGCGCTGACCGTGCTCCCCGAGTTCCTGCGCAACGCCGCCTCAGATTCGGGCGCGGTGCTCGACTACCGGGACTGGCAGGTGCCGCTGGGTCGCCGTTTCCGGGCCCTGAAGCTCTGGTTCGTGTTGCGCTGGTACGGCGTCGAGGGGCTGCGGGCGCACATCCGCTCGGGCGTGGCCCTGGCCGCCCGGTTCGCCGATCACCTGCGCGCCGACGACCGGTTCGAGCTGGCCGCGGCGCACCCGTTCTCGCTGGTCTGCTTCCGGCTGCGGGCCGACGACGGCACGAACGCCGAGCTGCTGGCCCGGGTGAACGCCAGCGGGCGGGCACATCTGACCCACACCCGGGTGGCCAGCCGGTACACGCTGCGGCTGGCCGTCGGCTCACCGCAGACCACCGCGGCGCACATCGACGAGACGTGGGCGCTGCTCGCCGAGGCAGCGGACAAGCTGCTGACGCGCTGACGGCCCGGACGCTACCGCCCGCCAGGTCGCCGATGTGGCGGCATCGCGACGCGGAGACCCCGCCAGATCGCCGACGTCGCGGCGTCGCCGCCTGCAGACACCGCCACATCACCGATCCGCAGTCGACCTCCCGCCGCGACGGCGGCAGAGGAGCCGCGTCCCGGCAGCCCGCCGGCAGGGCTGATGGCCGGCGGCAGCGCCGCCTGCGGGGCGAGGACCCAAATGAGCGTGATGCCTGTGAGTCATCAAGATGACTCACAGGCATCACGCTCACAGGGGGTAGGCACTCCGCCGCGAACAACGACGGGAGAGCACCAAGTCGACCGACGTCACCGGAAGCCGCCGCGCGAGTCAGCGCCCTCCCGGGGTGCCCGCCACGCTGAGATCGGCCGGTGCGCTGCCGTCGGCAGCGCCGGTGATGACAGAGACCGACTCAGGAAGCACCGGCAAGACAGCGCCGGCTGCCGTGGCCGTCTCGGTGGCGGTGGCAGCGGTGGCGCGGGCTCGACGGGTGCGGCGCAGGGCGCGTACGGCGAAGAGCAGCGCGGTCAGCCATCCGGCGGCCAGCAGGACGTAGAGGGTGGGGCGGAGCGGGCCGCCCAGCTCGGCCGACCGGATCAGGGTGCGGGCGTTGGTCAGCACGATGACGCCACCGACCGCCGCGCCCAGCAGTTGGGCGGGCACGATACGCACCAGCCAGGCGGCCAGCGGGGCGGCGACCAACCCGCCGATCAGCAGGGCGACGACGGTGGGGAGGAGGAAGCCCTCCGTTCCCAGCCCGATCAGGAAACCGACGCTGGCGGCTCCGGCGACCACGAACTCGGCGGTGTCGACCGAGCCGATCACCTTGCGGGGCTCCAGGCGACCGGAGACCAGCAGCGCCGGGGTGGCGACCGGGCCCCACCCGCCGCCGCCGGTCGCGTCGACGAAGCCGGCGACCAGGCCCAGCGGGCCGAGGAAGCGTCCGCGCAGCCGTCCGCCGACCCGACCGGTACGCAGCGGTCGGGCGAAGCGCACCAGCAGGTACGCGCCCAGGGTGAAGAGGATGGCGGCCATCCACGGCGCGGCCGACTCGGTGGAGATCGAGCTGAGCAGGGTGGCCCCGGCGAACGCGCCGATCGCGCCGGGCAGGGCGATGCGGGTGACCACCCGCCAGTCGACGTTGCCGAACCGCCAGTGCGCGATCCCGGCCGCGAGCGTGGTGCCGATCTCGGCCAGGTGCACCGACGCCGAGGCGGCGGCGGGCGCGACCCCGACTACCAGCAGCAGGGTGGACGAGGTCAACCCGTACGCCATGCCGAGTGAACCATCGATCAACTGCGCGACGAGCCCGACCAGAGCGAGGACCAGTAGCTTGCGCACGAGCGCCCCCTGACTTTTCGGTATCTCCTATCGACTTGGTCGACAATGCGGCACGGCAGAGCCGGGGTCAAGTGTCTGATCGGTGGATGGGACGCCCGCAGGTCGGCGTCGAGGCGTCCGCCCGGGGAGGCGTCAGATCCAGGCGCGCGGGTCGGCGGCCAGCTCGGTGACCCGCGCGGGCAGCGCCCCCGCGGCCACGTCGGCGACGCTGACCAGTTCCAGGATCTCGCGCTCGCTGGCGCGCAGCGCGATCCAGACCTCCTGGAGGGCGCGGGCCGGACCGTGGTAGCCGAGCTGTTCGGGGCGCTGCCCCCGCACGTGCGCGAGCGGCCCGTCGATCACCCGGATCACCTCCGCGAGAGAGATCTCCTCGGCCGGGCGGGCCAGCCAGTAGCCACCCTCCGGACCGCGCTGGGCGTGCACGATGCCACCCCGGCGCAGCTGCAACAGGATGCTCTCCAGGAACTTCGGCGGGATCTCCTGCGCACGGGCGATCTGGTCGGCGGTGACCGGCCGGCCCCGCCCGGGGCCGCTGGCCGTCGCGGCCAGCTCGGCGGCCGCGCGGAGGGCGTAGTCGACCCGGGCGGAGAGACGCATGCCGGCAAGGTTAGCCCGCAGGTCATCCGCCGGTACCGGCGACCCTCAACCGATCGGCCACGCATCGACCGACAACCAATTACGCCGCGCACCTTGATCCATTAACCGGTGGGGCCCGAAAGGCCGATTCCGAACGTCCCTATGCTGGGCGGGTAGTACGCCTGTCCGGCCGGTTGATGGAGTTCGGACCGGACGTTGATTAACCCCGGGGGAAGGCAACACGATGACCGATGTCGCCACACGCACCTGGGATGGCATGACCATCCCGATCGCCGGCACCTACCGCCTCGATCAGGCGCACAAGCGGATCGGTTTCCTGTCCCGTCACATGATGGTGAGCCCCGTGCGCGGCGAGTTCGCCGAGGCGACCGCAGAGATCACGGTCGGGGAGGATCCGCTGCGTTCCGGGGTGACCGCCACGATCGCGTCGGCGAGCATCTCCACCGGCAGCGCCGACCGGGACACTCACCTGAAAAACGCCGATTTCCTCGACGTGGAGCGTTATCCCACTCTCGAATATCGAAGCACGGGCATCACGTGGCAGAGCAACGACGACCCGATTTTCTACTGGGCGCGCCTGCGCAACCACCGACTCGGCGGACGAGGCAGAAGTCACAATCCGCCGCCGCAGTCCGAGCCCAATCGTTTCGTGCTCGCCGGTGAGTTGACGGTGAAGGGAATCACCCGTGCGGTGGACCTACAGGTGAATTTCGGCGGCGCGCGGCGTGATCCGTACGGGCAGAACATCTTCGGATTCAGCGCGACCGCCGAGATCAACCGTGAGGACTACGGCCTGCTCTGGAACGTCGCCCTGGAGAGCGGCGGCGTCCTCGTCGGCAAGACCGTGCAGATCGAGATCGCCGGTGAGGCCATCCACCAGGCGTGACCGGTCGGGTCAGGCGCCGACGCGGCGCAGCAGACCCTCCTGGACGGCGCTGGCGATCTGCCGGCCGTCCGTGGTGAACATCCGCCCGGTCGCCAGCCCTCGCGCGCCGGACGCCGACGGGCTCCAGCAGTCGTAGAGGAACCACTCGTCGGCACGGAACGGCCGGTGGAACCACAGCGCGTGGTCCAGGCTCGCGCCGACCAGGCCGCCCGGCCCCCACACCTCGCCGTGCACGGAGAGCACCGAGTCCAGCAGGGTGAGGTCGGAGGCGTAGGTGAGCGCGCACGCGTGCAGCAGCGGGTCGTCGGGCAACTTGCCGTCGATGCGCATCCAGACCCGCTGGTGCGGGTCGGCCGGTCGGTCGCCGGGGCGGACCCAGCCGGGCTCCCCCACGTAGCGCACGTCGATCGGGCGGGGGATCTGCCCCCACATGCCCAGGCGCTCGGGGTAGCGGGAGAGCCGGTCGGACATCGTCGGCACGTCCTGCGGCGGCGGCACGTCCAGCGGGGCCGGGGCCTGGTGGTCCAACCCCTCCTCGGCCCGCTGGAAGGACGCCGACATGAAGAAGATCGGCCTGTCGTGCTGGAGGGCGACCGCGCGACGCACCGAGAACGACCGGCCGTCGCGGATGTTCTCCACCTGGTACTCGATCGGCTCGGCCGGATCGCCGGGGCGGACGAAGTAGCCGTGCAGCGAGTGCACGAAGCGCTCCGGATCCACCGTGCGGCCGGCGGCGACCAGGGCCTGACCGGCAACCTGGCCGCCGTACACCCGCTGTGGACCGACCGGGGGGCTCATCCCCCGGAAGGTCATCTCCCCGGTCGGGTCGAGGTCCAGCACCTCCAGCAGCTGGTCGACAGCCGCCTGGCCGACCGCGACCCGACCATCGCTCACTGCAGCGCCCGCGCCGACGCCGCGTCGACCAGCGAGCCGAGCTGGTGCACGCGCAGCGTGTTCGTCGAGCCGGGGGTGCCGGGCGGGCTGCCCGCCACGATCACCACGTAGTCACCGGGGTTGGCCCGGTCGAGGCCGAGCAGCGCCTGGTCGACCTGACGGAACATGTCGTCGGTGTGCTGCACGAACGGCATCAGGAAGGTCTCCACGCCCCAGGTGAGGGCGAGCTGGTCGCGCACCTCGGGGACCGGCGTGAAGGCCAGCAGCGGCAGGTCGCAGTGCAGGCGGGACAGCCGTCGCACGGTGTCGCCGGTCTGCGAGAACGCGACGAGCGCCTTGGCGTTGATGGCCCGGGCGATCGACGAGGCGGCCACGGTGAGCGCGCCGCCGTGCGTACGCGGGTCGTGCTGCAACCGCGGCACGCCGATCGAACCGGCCTCGGTGGTCGTCACGATCTTGGCCATGGTGCTGACGGTGAGCACCGGATACTTGCCCACGCTGGTCTCGCCGGAGAGCATGACCGCGTCCGCGCCGTCGAGCACGGCGTTGGCCACGTCCGAGGCCTCCGCCCGGGTGGGGCGGGAGTTCTCGATCATGGAGTCGAGCATCTGGGTGGCCACGATGACCGGCTTGGCGTTCTCCCGGCACAGCTGCACGGCGCGCTTCTGCACCAGCGGGACCTCGTCCAACGGCATCTCGACACCGAGGTCGCCACGGGCGACCATCACGCCGTCGAAGGCCAGCACGATGGCCTCGAGGTGCTCCACGGCCTCCGGCTTCTCGACCTTGGCGAGCACCGGGCGGAAGACGCCCTCCTCGGCCATGATGTTGTGCACGAGCTTGATGTCCTCGGCCGAGCGCACGAACGAGAGCGCCACCAGGTCGACACCGAGGCCCAGGGAGAAGCGCAGGTCCTCGGCGTCCTTGTCCGACATGGCGGGCACGCTGACCGCCACGTTCGGCAGCGAGACGCCCTTGTTGTTGGAGACCGGGCCGCCCTCGGTGACGAGGCAGCGGATGTCGTTGCCGGTGACGTCGGTGACCTCGACGGCGACCCGACCATCGTCGATCAGCAGCCGGTCGCCGGGCTTCACCTCGTGCGGCAGCTTGGTGTAGGTGCAGGAGACCCGCTCCTTGGTGCCGAGGATGTCGTCGCCGGTGATCACGACCGAGTCACCGGTGCGCCACTCGTGCGGGCCGTCGGCGAACTTGCCGAGCCGGATCTTGGGGCCTTGCAGGTCGGCGAGGACCGCCACCGGCTTGCCGGCGGCCTCGGACGCCTCCCGGACCAGCCGGTAGACGGCCTCGTGGTCCTCGTGGCTGCCGTGGCTGAAGTTGAGCCTCGCCACGTTCATGCCGGCCTCGACGAGACCCCGGATGCGCTCCGGGGACGAGGTGGCGGGTCCAAGAGTGCAGACGATCTTCGCGCGGCGTGTCACGCCCATCAGGCTAGTCTCTCCTTCAGGTCGGACTCGGGGCCGACCCCTTGCAGGCAGTGGAACAGGTGTCCAACGACGCGTGGCACGCGTCGGGCCGGCGGGCGCAAGCGCACCGGAACGTTGTGGCGACGGGCAACGGCGACCGCGCGCCGGGAATCGTACGCCTCCGCGCGGAGCCGGTGTCGGGCCGCTCCCGGCGACGGCCCTCTGCGACGCCCCCGGGACGGGCCGAGCGGGCACGGCGGTGAGCAGGTCACGCGGCTCGTGCGCCGCCTGGACGGCCGGGGACGGCCGGCCCACGCCGTACGCGCGACGGTAACACCGGCGCCGGCCACGACGCCGTCAGCGGCCTGACACCCGTCTCCGGATCGACGGTCAGTTACCGGCCTTGACCAGCGGAAACTCCAGCGAGCCGGCCGGGCAGAGGAAGGTCAACACGTCCACCCGGTAGAGGCCGGCCTGCACCGCCGGATCGGCCTCCAACACGCTGCGCACGTCCTCGACGCTGCCGGTGCGGGCCAGCCCGAAGCCGATCGGCGGCTCCGGCGTACGGGCCGGACCGTCCACCGAGCCGGAGACCAGGATGATCCCGCTGCGCTGTAGCGCCCGCATGTGCTCGGCGTGCTCGGCCTGCAACCGCTGCACGGTCTCCGGGGGCAGGGCCCGTCCGGCCGCTCCGGGATAGATCACGATGCACTCGTACGTGTCGAGCGCGAAGTCGACCTGCGGCACCTGCGGCATGGCCCTCCCTCCGCCGTCGCGCCGGCCCGGTCCGACGCCGACGCCCGAGCCGGCGTCACCGGCACGCGCCCAGCCTCGCACGCCGAAAGGGGCGGTACCCGCCGCTCCGCGCAACTCCCCCGGGTCGGTCACCGGGACGGACGGCATCCGGACACGGGCACGTGGGCGCACCCGGTGTGGTCACCGGCTACGGTGGACGGTCCAGATGTCGGTGGCGGGAGGTCGGGATGAGTGACGACGGGCCGACGTCGAGCCCTCTGTCGTACGCCGAGGTGACCGACGAGGCGTACGCCACGCGGGCCGCGGCGGACTTCCGGGCCCAGGAGTTCGAGTTCGCGGTGGTGCTCAGCGGGCGCTGTCCCCGGTGCGGCCACGCGAGCGCCACCACGCTCGTCGACGCGATCTACCGCAAGGACGCGGCGACCTCCGACCCGGGCTACCGGACGCTGCTGTGCGAGTGCGAGGCCGAGCACCCGGGGTGCCCCGCCGGGCTGCGGGGCTGCGGGGCGTACTGGACGCTGTGGCTGGAGGTCGAGGCGTGATCCGTCTCCGTCCCGGCCCGCCCGCGACCGTGGCCGACCTACGCGGCGCGCAGCAGCTCGCCGGACTGCTGCGCGGCGAGCTGGAGCGGGTACGCGCGGCGGCGCTGGCCTGGCGCAACGGCCTGGGTGGCCTGCTGGTGGCGCTGGTCGGGTTCAGCCTGATCCGGGGCCGCTCCGACGTGACCACCCTCGCCGCGGGTTGGGGCGCGCTGGTCGGGTTGCTGCTGCTCGCCGCGCTGGCCGCGGGCGTGGCCGGAGCGCTCGCGCTGCTCCGCGCGGCACACGGGCCGCTGACGGTGACCCCGGTGGCGGCTCTCCCGCCGGCCCCGCTGGGCGATCACCGGGAGGCGATGGCGGCGGTCCGGTCCCTGCGCATCGGGGTGGGGCTGGTGCTGCTGTGCACCACGCTGCTGGTCGCCGCCGTCGGCGTGACCTGGTACGCCCCCGGCCGCTGATCCTCCTAGGCTGAGCGGCGCTCAGGGGCCCAGGTGCGCGTAGCCGGCCCAGGTTTCCGGATGGTCGGGTAGGGCGGCGCGCAGGCGGCGGACGGCGGCGTGCAGGGCCACCGCCGCGCGGTCCGGAGCGATCCCTCCGCTGACCGCCAACCCGTCGTACAGGTCGACGCAGAGCCGCACCGTCAGCGCGTCCGAGATGGACCACAACGCGCCGATGACGTGCCGGAAGCCGGCCAGTTGAAAGGCCGTGCCGAGGGTGAGCGCCTCGTCCGGCAGGGCCGCCCCGCCACGTACCGTCTCGCAGGCGGAGAGGACGGCCAGCGCGGCCGGCCGCCCCGCCGGCCGCCACAGGTCGCGGACGCTGAGCGCGCCGCCCGCCAGCTCGAGGCGTCCCCGGGTCGGGAAGCGCAGGTCCTGCGTACCGTGGCAGGACAGGTGCGCGACGGGCTGCTCGGGCAGGGCGTCGAGCACCGTCGCCGGGCCGGCCGCCGGGCCGATGAGCGAACGCACCCGGCCGAGGCGCCGTCGGACGATCTCCTCCTCGCGCGCCACGCCGGGCAGGTCGGCCAGGCCGGGCGTCTGTGGCATGCCGACGAAGAGCGCCGCGTCGACCGGTCCGGGAGCTGTCGGTCCGGCCCGGCGGGCGTGCGTCAGCGCCCGTAGCGAGGCCGTGTAGGACGGCACCACCCGGTCGAGCAGCCCGTCGCCGCCGTCGGCCGGGCCGGCCGCGTGCAGTGGTAGGAGGGTGAGCACGCCCGTGGGGCACCACCACAGCCGGGGCCAGCCACCGTCCGCCGGCTCGGCGTCGGCGGCCGGCGGGGTGGGCAGGGCCACCTCCAGGACGGGTACGGCGATGACGCGCCACAGCCAGTCCAGGGTCTGGGCGACCTCGGCGCGGGCCGCCGCGTGCCGACGTTGTACCTGCGGCGGGGTGACGTCCGCCGCCGAGGGCCCGGTGAGCACCGCGATCGCGCCCAGGAAGCTCGCCGTACGCACGATCAGCTCGGCCAGGGTCAGCTCCGGCAGGGGCACGACGGTGACCCGGCCGTCGGCGACGACCAGCGCGTCGCAGCGCCGGTCGGCGACGTTCACCAGCACCACCGGTCCGTTCGCGGCGGCCCGGGCCAGATCGTCGATGGGCGGCGGGCGGAGGAAGTCGGCGAAGCCGGGCCGGTCGCGGATCTCGGCCAGCAGGTGGCGGCGGCGGGTGGCGAGGTCGTACCGGAGCTCCGGCGTCGTTCCGGTCGCGGCGACCGACCCGCCACGTTCCCACCCGTCCGGCGACACCACCTGGCCCGGCGGCCGCGACCCGAAGCCGTCGAGGGCGGCTTGGAGGTCGGCGAAGCGGTTGGCGAGGCGGGGCGCCCGCGCGCGGAGCGCGGCCAGGTCCGCGCCCGCGTCGTGGGCGCGGGTGAGCAGGACTCCCCGGCCGTATTCGAGCAGCTCGACCGCGCGCTCCGGGCGGTCCAGGGCGATGGCGACCGCCGCCGCGTCGCTGGCCAGGCCGGGGAAGCGTCCGAGCAGGCGGGTCTGGTCGTCGGGGTCCATGCCGTGCCAGGCCACCAGGTCGATCAGCTCGATGGCGGTGGTGTACCCGTCGAGCGCGGCCGGCAGGTCGCCCGCCTGGGCGGCGTGTGCCGCGTACCGGCCGGCGGCTGTCGCCCGCAGCAGCGACGGCGCGGACTCGACGTGGGCGGCGGCGCGCAGCGCGGCGGTCGCCTCGACCAGCGCGCCGGAGTCACCCGCGCCGGTCTCGGCGACCCGCTCCAGGGCGGTGGCCAGGTTGCTCAGGCACATGGCGCGGCCGGGATGCTCGGGGGTCAGCTCGTCGACCGCCTCCCGGTAGGCGGTCAGCATGGCGCTGGCGTCGGCGTCGGCGCGGCCGGCCTGGTGGCGCAGCAGGAGAGCGTTGCCGAGGTTCGTGAGGATCCGGTGCCGGTCCCCGCCGGCCGACGGCCGTCGGCTCAGCCGATCGAGCAGCCGAACCGCCTCGTCCAGTGCCGGCAGGTCACCGTTGAGGCGATGCCGCAGCAGGTGGGCCAGCGCGTGGGTGGCGACCGTCTGGGCGTACTCGGTGGGGTCGGCCTCCTGTTCGGCCAGCTCAACGGCCTCGCGCAGCGCGCCCACGGCGGTGTCGGAGTCCTGGGCGATACCGGTCGCGACCCCGTCCGTGGGCCCGCCGCTCGCGGGCAGCGCGCCGTCGAAGAAGAGTTCGACCCGACGGTTCAGGGCGGAGCCGTAGTTGGTCAGCGCCGGCAGACGGTCCGGATGCCCGGGTGGCGTCGATTCGACCACCCGCGCCAGCACCTCGATCGCCTCGGTCAGGGTCGCCAGGTCCTGCGTCGAGGCGAAGAGCGCCTGCAGCACGAGGCCCAGGTTCGAGCGGTACCGGGGCAGCGACGCGGTGTCCGAATCGGCGGCGGCCACGGCCGATCGCAGCGCGACCGCAGCCGGTTCCAGCAGCGTTGGCTCGCCGGCCAGGTCGGAGAGTTCGCGCAGGGTGTTGCCGAGGTTGTTGAGCACGTGGGGGCGCAGCGGGTCGGCGCGGGGCAGCAGCCGTTCCGCCTCGGTCAGCGCGTCGCGGCCGGCGCGCAGCGCGCTCACCCCGCCGAGGTCGGCGTGGCCCAGGGCGAGCGCGTGGCCGAGATCGGCGAGCCGACGCGCCCGCTGGACGGGGTCCCGGGCGGCGCCCACGGTGGCGCGCAGCACCCGTACCGCCTCGGTGATGTCGTCGGCGCGTCGGCGCCGCTCGTACCGGGTCACCAGCAGACCGCCCGCGACGTGCCGCAGGTCGTCGCCGTCCGTCCCGTCGGGCGTCGACCCGGACGCGGTGGCGGCCCGGTACGCGTCGATCGCCGCGTCGAGGTCGGCCGGGGCGGCGGTGGTGTGGTGCCGCTCGGCGAGCAGGGTGGCGAGGCCGAACTGGGCGGTGCCGGCGAGATCCGGGGCGAGGCCACCGAACCCGGTCAACGCCGACCGGTAGGCCTCGATGGCGGTGTCCCGGTCGGCGGGCATCCGGTCGCGCGCGAACCGCTCGGCGAGCGCGGCGCCGTGCAACGCGGCGACCCGGGGGTCGGCGCTGTCCCGGGCGGCGGCGAAGGCGTCGACGGCCTCGTCGAGGTCACCCGGTCGCCGGTGCAGCCGCCACCGGTCGCGCAGCCGTTGGCCGAGGTTCATCCGCGCCATCGTGCGCACCGGTGTGCCCGGCGCGGCGACCCGGACCGCGTCCCGCAGCGCGGTGATCGTCTCGTCCAGCGCGGCGGGGTCGTGGTCGACGTCGTACGTGTCGCCCAGGACGTTGCCGAGGTTGAACAGCCGTACGGGACGTTCCGGGTCGCCGACGCCGGTCGCCTCCAGGCTCTCCCGGTGCGCCTCGACGGCCCCCGCCAGGGCCCGCCGCCGGCCGAGATGCTGGAACTGGTCGCGGTGGACCCTGCCGAGGGCGGACAGGTAGTGCAGGCGCTCGGGCGCACCTGCCGGCGTACCGGCCAGCGCCTGCCGCAGCAGCACCTCGGCCTGATCAGCCGCCCGGTAGTCGCGGCTGGTCTCGGCGGCGGCCATCAGGAGGACGGCCTCGACGTACCGGGAACTCGCCGTCGCGTCGCGGGCGGTGGTGTCCACTCGGGCGGGCCGGGGGCGCGGCGGCCGACCCGCCGCCTCAGCGGGAGCGGGCCGGGAGCGCAGCAGCTCCAGCAGCGGCGGCGGCACCCGTTCCGGCGCGAAGCGCAGCAGAAACTCGGTGAGCCGCAACGCCTGGTCGAGGTCGTCGGCGTCCTCACCCGACGGCAGTAGCTGATAGCGGTACCAGTGCAGGCCGGCCAGGAGGGACATACCCTCGGCGACCCACTCGGGCAGCGGCCCGTCCGGGGACGTCGCGGTCACCAGGTCGGCGACGGCCTCCGCGTCGCGGATCGCGCCGGAGTCGAGGACCGCCCGTCGATCGCCGGTGGCCCCGAAACGTTCCAGCCGCTCCCGTAGCCGCCCGATCGGGTCGGGTCTGAACCGTCGCCACATCGCGCCTCCCCCGCGCCGGCCGCGCCGACTCGGATCAGGCGTAGCAGACCGGACACGGAGCGCGCTAGCCGTCATCGTGTCCCGGCACACAATTGGGCGGGCCGCGGCATGGTGGACGGATCCCGGGGGACGATCACTGGGGTCGGCGGAGTGTCGTCCGGCCCCCGCCACGGCGAAAGACGATGAAGGATGTGCGTATGGCGACCGACATCAGTAAGCAGCCCGCGAAGGCGTCCGGCACGTACCGGATCGGGGGCGACATCACGGTCAACCGCCTCGGCTACGGGGCGATGCAGATCACCGGCCCGGGCGTGTGGGGCGATCCGAAGGACCCGGCCGAGGCGGTACGGGTGCTGCGTCGGGCGATCGAGCTGGGCGTGACGTTCATCGACACCGCCGACTCGTACGGGCCGTTCGTGTCCGAGATGCTGATCCGCGAGGCTCTGCACCCGTACGCCGACGACCTGGTCATCGCGACCAAGGCCGGCCTGACCCGGTCCGGCCCCGGCGACTGGCGTGCGGTGGGCCGCCCGGAATACCTGCGTCAGCAGTGCGAGCTGAGCCTGCGTCACCTGGGCCTGGACAGCATCCCGCTGTACCAGCTGCACCGGATCGACCCGCTGGTTCCGCTCGCCGACCAGCTCGGCGAGCTGGCGCTGCTGAAGCAGGAAGGCAAGATCCAGCACATCGGGCTGTCCGAGGTCAGCGTGGAGCAGGTCGAGCAGTCGCGGACGATCACTGAGATCGTCTCCGTGCAGAACCTGTACAACCTCGCCAACCGCAGCGCCGAGGACGTGCTGGACTACTGCGAGCGCAACGACCTGGCGTTCATCCCGTGGTACCCGATCGCCACCGGCGAGCTGGCCCGGCCGGGCGGCCCGCTGGACGCGATCTCCAACGCGCACGGCGCGTCGCCCGCGCAGCTCGCGTTGGCCTGGTTGCTGCGTCGGTCGCCGGTGATGCTGCCGATCCCCGGCACGTCGTCGGTGGCGCACCTGGAGGAGAACGTCGGCGCCGCCGACGTACGGCTCACCGACGACGAGTTCGAGGCGTTGGCCAAGGCGAGCTGATTCGCTGGTCCGGACGCCGCCGGTTCAGTCGACGGCGTCCGGGCCGATCTCGCGGGCGGCGCGCAGCGCCTCGGTGGCCTGGGCGGCGCGCAGCGCCTCGGTGGCCTGGGCGGCGCGCAGCGCCTCGGTGGCCTGGGCCAGCAGACGGGCCGAGTCGGTGCGCCCGCTGACCTGCAACTCGACCTCGGTGTCCCCGGACTGGATCCGGATGCTCGCCTCCGTTCGCTGCTGGTCCACCCAGGACTGCAACAGGTTGAACAGCCCTGGCAGCAACCCCTGGGCCAGCACCGCGATGATCACGGCGTCACTGAAGCCGGGCCGTCCCCCGCCACCGCCGGCCGCCCGGACCACCGGCCGGTACTCCGGACGGCGGTGGATCCAGGTCAGCAGGTCGACCGCGGTGGGCTGTCGTTGTCGGGGGTTGATGGTCAGCCGGACGGGCAGCCGCGCGGCGGCGTCGCTGTCGGTCACGGTGGGTCTCCCGGTCAGTCGGAGTCGGAGGCGGCTTGGAAGGTGACGGCATCCCCGTCGGCGGTGGCGAGACCCGCGACGGTCAGCGCGCTGTCGTCACTGAACGGTGAGCTGGTGCCGAAGTACGTGGTGGTGCCGCTGACCTGCACCCGGCCCTGACCTTCCAGTGGGGTGGACACCCGGGCGGTGCTCGGGCCGGTCAGCTCGACGGCGACCTTCGGGTACTCCAGGATCTTCCAGGTGACCTTCTGCGCCGACCCGCCGTAGTAGCGGAACGGGCAGCCCGGCGGTGCGGCGACCGTCTGTTTGGCGCACTCGTCCAACCAGGCGCGTACCCGGGTCTGGACGGCCTCGACCGCCGTCGGCTTGAGCACCGGGGCCAGTTCCAGGATCGCCGATCCCTCCCCCGGGCCGACCAGCAGGGTCTCGGCGGGCGTCTCGCTCAGCGCGCTGGACGGGCCGGTCGCCGTGTACAGGCCGGGCAGCAGCACCAGCGGCGGACCCTCGGTGGCGACCGGTAGCTCCACCCCGTTGAGGCGTACGCCCGGCTCGGCGATCGACGAGTTGAGCGGGATCGGCCCACCGGCCAACCGCCAGCCGTGGAACAGACCGGCGGTGGTCTCCTCCTCGCGCCGCAGGGTGAGGGTGGCCGTCTTCGGCGCATCACCCAGCCGGTACGCCACCGTGGCGGTGGCCGTGTCGTCGTCACGCTCCAGGGAAGTGATCTCGACGTCGGCCGGTGGCTGGTAGCCCTTGCCGCGCAGCAGTTGGGCGAGGAGCTTGTGGTCGGTGCCGTCGCCGGAGTCGGCGAGGTGGTCGAGCGCGGCCTCGCTGTCGCGGTCGGCGAGGGCGGAGAAGAATCCGTCGACCGTCGCCTGGGGGCGGAAGAACGCCCACTGCACCACGCTCAGCCCGCTGGCGCCGAGGCAGGCGACGAGGGCGAGGATGCCGACCAGCAGCCAGGTGCGGCGGGTGCCGACCGGGCCGCTGTGGCCGAACAGCCGCTCGGCGGTGACCGACGCGGCGACGTCGGCGGGTACGCCGGCCTGGGCGGGCGCACCCGCCACCGACGCCCGCTCCAGCGCGTCGAGCCGCAGCTCGTGCGGCGGGTGGGTGGCGCAGACAGCCTCGTCCCAGCCGCTGCGCCCGCTCTCGAAGGAGAGCCGCCGCTCCAGGATGCGTCGCAGCCCGTCGACGTGCCCGGTCAGCACCGCGCCGAGGTCGGCCCGGTACTCGGCGGCCCGTACGTCGCGGGCGTGCAGGGGCAGCACCACGTACCGCATGGTGAGCAGCACCGGCCAGAAGAACAGGAACACCACGAAGTTGGTGGCCGGGTGCGGGAACGTCCGCATCAGCCAGGTCGGCAGGGCGTGGGCGAGGGTGAGTGGCAGGCCGACGCCGCGCACGAAGGCGCTGGTGATCTCGTCCCCGGTGCGCCAGTGCACCAGCTCGTGGCTGAGCAGCGCCGCAACCTCGTCGTCCGGCTCGCCGAGCACGGCGGTGGTGACCACCACGTGTCGGGCGTACGTGCGGGCGTTGCTCAGGACCGGGTCGTCCTCCATGAGCAGCCGGGGCACACTGGGCAGGCCGAGTCGTCGCGCGCAGTCGTCCAGGATCGGGCGCAGTCGTGCGTTCTCGCGGCGGCTGGGCTGGCGCGCGCCGGACACCACCAACAGGCTCGGCTCGAGCAGCACCCGGTACAGCGTGTAGACGACGCCGATCAGCGCCGCCGCGACGACCGTGCCGATCAGGCCGGTGAACAGGGCGAGAGGCTCGTCCACGACGGTCAGCCAGGGCAGCACCAGCACGGCGAGGAAGCCGGCGAGGAAGCCGACCACGAACCCGGCCATGCCGCCCAGCATCCCGCCGGAGCGGCTGAGGAACGCGTCCAGCAGCGAGCCGATCAGTGGCGCGTCGCGCAGCACCGTGGGGAGCTGGTCGTCCGCGCCGGCGCCGCCGGCGAAGAGGCCGACGACGGCGAAGCCGAGACCGCCCCAGAACGCCAGGAGCAGCGCGATCGGCAGGTAGAACCAGGTGGCGACGAACGCGCCGAGCACGCCCCGCCAGTCCCGCAGGATTCCGGCGCGCAGCCAGACCAGGGCGTTCGGGTAACCCGGTGGCCGGTCGGCGAACCCGCCGGTGGGTGGCGGGGTGTCGGCGGCCGGGGGTTCGGCGGCCCGGACGTCGAGCTGCGGCACTGTCGGCGGTGTGCTCTCCGGCGGCACACGCTGCGGCTCGGTCATGCCTGCTGCTCCCTCTCGACGGGTGACGCCCACTGTCGGCAGTGGACGGCCGGAGCAGGTTATCGAGGACGTCTGATGTCTGCCACACCGTTTCCGAGGATCGTCACGCAACCGACACTCGTCGTCGCGGGCCCGGTGCGGCGGTCCCCGCAGGACCGCCGCACCGAAGGGCTCAGACCGCGAGGCAGTTGGGTCGCACCGGGCCGTCGACCAGGGCGCCGCGCACGATGGTGTACGCCGTGCCGTCGAGCACCAGGCCCAGGTGCCCCACCACCCGCAGCGGGCAGTACGCCTGGATGAGAACGTTCGTCGCGCCGTCGTTGACGACGGCGTTGCCGGTCGGCCGCACCAGTTCGTCCTGGAGCGTGCGGATGGTGGTGTAGCGCCCCGAGCCGGGGGTGTCGTCGCCGGAGTTGAGGTCGGCGAGGAACGCCGATCCGATGGTCATCTGTTGGCAGGCGACGATGCCCGCGCAGCTCCCGAGGCCGAGGAACGCCACGATGTTGGCGACGTACGTGCCGTACTGGGGTGTGCCCAGGCTGACGTAGCGGCCGATGGTGGCGGTGCCGCCGAGTCGTTTGAGGTAGTAGCGGCTGACCAGCCCGCCCTCGGAGTGGGCGACGACGTCGACGCTCGCCGCGCCGGTGCTGGCGCGCACCTGCTCGACGTACCCGGCGAACGCGCGGGCCGAGGCGGGGATGTCACCGAGGCCCAGTCCGGGCAGCTGGTAGATGAAGGTCCGGTAGCCGTCGGCGCGCAGCCGGGCGGCGATCGGTTCGTACGCGACGGCGACGCCGCTGAGCCCGCCGACCACGATGACCGGGTTGGCGACGGCGGCGGCGGTGGTCGCGGCCGGGACGACGGGGGCGGCGATCGCGGTTCCCGCCGAGGCGAGGAGGGCGGCGGTGGCCAGGGACACGACGAGGACGGTCTTTCGGAGCAGCATGGCTGCACCTCCGGGGGGAGGCGCCCGACGATCCGGGCAGGTGGGTGGGGGTGTCCGGTCGACCGTGCGACGATGATGCCCGCAACAATTCGGCAACGTCAATGACTTGTTACGCGCCAGTAACCCGTTGTCTCGTCGACGGCGCAAACCGGCAAATCGCTCGCACTCCACAGCGGACACCGAGGGGCACCCGCACACCCCCGCCCGTCGACGACCGGTGGCATGCTGTGGCCGTGGCCGCCGACGAACCCCCCGAACGCCAGTTGCGGGTGATGCCCTGGTGGCTGGTCCTGGTCGGCCTGCTGCTCGCCGCCGTACTGGGCTGGCTGGTGCTCGGCCTGCTGCTCACCGAGGCCGACCGGGCCGTCCAGCAGGACACCCGGGCCACGCTGCGCATCGACGCGATCCGCACCGGCCTGACCGTGGTCGCCGGCACCGGCGGAGGGCTGGCCCTGCTGCTGGCCGCGCGCCGGCAGTGGATCGCCGAGCGGGCCCAGCGCCACCAGGAGACCGTCGCCGCCCGCGACCAGGCCCACCGGGACCGGGTGCAGGCACACGCCGAGTCGGTGGCCGAGGCCGCACAGCGCCAGCAGGACCGGCAGTCGACGGCCGCCGAACACGACGCGGCCGAACGCCGGCTCACCGAGCTCTACACCCGGGCGGTCGAGCTGCTCGGCAACGACAGCGCGGCGGTACGCCTCGGCGGGCTGCACGCGCTGGAGCGCCTCGGGCAGGACAATCCGTCACAGCGGTCGACGATCGTGGCGGTGCTCTGCGCGTACCTGCGGATGTCCCCGCCGGACGACGAGCCGCGCGAGACGGAGGTCCGGCGCACCGCGCAGCGGGTCCTGACCCGGCACCTGCGCGAGCACGACGAGACGGCGCACTGGCCGGGCGTCGTGCTGGACCTGAGCGGCGCGGCGCTCGTCGACTTCGACGCGGCGGGCTGCACGCTCACCGACGCGACCTTCACGGGAGCGACGTTCACCGGCGCGACCAGCTTCGCGGGCGCGACGACGACGGGACGGCTGCTGCTACGAGCGGCGAGCTTCGGCGACCTGGCCCTCGACGGCCTCACGGCCGGCGGCGAGGTGGTCCTGGACGACGCCCGCGTCCAGGGCCTCGCGAGCTTCGAGGGGGCCGATTTCGCCGACGGACTGTACTGCCGGCGGTCCCGCTTCGCCGGGCAGACCTCGTTCCGCGGGGCGACGTTCGGTCAGCCCAGCAGCTTCGACGCGACCCGCTTCGAGAACGACACCACCTTCCGGGAGTCGGTCTTCGACGGCGCCCTGTCCATGGAGCACAGCGAGTTCGGCGAGTCGGCCAGCTTCTACTCCGCCCGTTTCGCGAACATGGCGCTGTTCCGCTGGACGGTCTTCGAAGGGGAGGCGTCGTTCGACCGTGCCCGCTTCACCGACGCCGCGAACTTCGGCCGGGCCCGGTTCCACCGCATGGCCAGTTTCCGCGACACGCAGTTCAGCCGGCCACCCCAGGTGGAGCAGGCCCGGGCGGTCGTCGATCCCGGCCACCGGTGGCCGACGGGCACGGTGGTCAGACGCTTGGACGACGAGTGGCTGGTGCTCGTCGACGAGTGAGCCTCGTCAGCGGGTGGCGGCCTTCGGGCGCAACCCGTCGAGGGCCACACCGAGGACCCGGTCGCGCTGCTCGGGCGAGGGGAACTGGGCCATCGTGAGCCCGCTGATCAGGCGCACCACGTCGTCGAAGCCGACGTCGTCGCGGACCACGCCGGCCGCCTGGGCGCGACGCATGAGCGGCTCGCCGGCGGCGTAGATCTCCGTCCGGCAGGTCCCGAAGATCTCCGAGTCGTGCAGCAACTGCTCGGCGAGCGCCCGCTTCGTGGCGACGTACGCGACGAAGCGGTGCAGCCAGGCGACGAGGGCGTCCCACGGGGGCAGCTCGGCCAGGTCCTCCGCCGACCGACTGAGCGCCCGGACCTCCTCCACGTAGACGGCCTCGAAGAGGTGCCGCCGGGTCGGGAAGTTGCGATAGAGGGTCCCGATGCCCACCCCGGCCCGGCGGGCCACGTCCTCCAGGGAGGCGGCCGCGCCGTTCTCGGCGAACGCGTCACGTGCCGCGGCGATCAGGGCGTCGTAGTTGCGCCGCGCGTCGGCCCGCTTGGGCCGCTGGGCGAAAACCTCGGGCACCCCCGCGCTGGTCATGACGTGCGTCACCTCATCCTGGTTGCATCCGGAGGCAACCCTCCGCTAGCTTAGTGGAGGCACCCCTCCGGAACTCCCGGAGGCCTGCCTCCGGATAGCTTACCTCGGGAACCGCCCGATCCGCCTGGCCACCCGATCGCCCGGACCCGACAACCCGCCCGCCGCCGACGACGGGTGACAGACGCCTCCTTCCGTACCATTTCAGGAGTTTTCTCTCGTGGCAGTGACCTCCCGACGCAGCTCGCGTCGGCTCACCTTCACCGTGCTCGCGGCCGGCGCCGGATTCTTCGCGATGCTCCAGTCGCTGATCACCCCGGTGCTGCCGACCATCCAGCAGGATCTGCACACCTCCCAGAACACCGTGACCTGGGTCCTGACCGCCTACCTGCTCTCCGCCTCGATCTTCACGCCGATCCTCGGACGGGTCGGTGACATGGTCGGCAAGGAGCGGATGCTCGTCGTCTCGCTCGCCGCCCTCGCCCTCGGCTGCCTGGTGGCCGCCATCGCGCCGAACATCGGCGTGCTCATCGTCGCCCGGGTCGTGCAGGGCATCGGCGGCGCGGTCTTCCCGCTGTCGTTCGGCATCATCCGCGACGAGTTCCCCGCCGCGCGGGTCTCCGGCGCGGTCGCCGCCATCTCGGCGATCGTCGCCGCCGGCGGTGGCCTGGGCGTCGTCCTGGCCGGCCCGATCGTCACCGCGCTGGACTACCGGTGGCTGTTCTGGATCCCGCTGGTCGTGGTGGGGCTGACCGCCGTCGCCGCGTACCTGTTCATCCCCGAGTCCCCGGTGCGTACCCCCGGTCGGATCGACTGGCGGGCCACCCTGCTGCTCTCCGGCTGGTTGGTCGCGCTGCTCCTGCCGATCAGCCAGGGCGCGGCCTGGGGCTGGACCAGCACCCGGGTGCTCGGCCTGCTCGCCCTCGCCGTGGTGCTGCTGGCCGGCTGGCTGACCGCCGAACTGCGCTCGGCCAACCCGCTGATCGACATGCGGATGATGCGCCTGCCCGGCGTCTGGACCACCAACCTGGTCGCCCTGCTCTACGGCGGATCGATGTTCTCCGTGTACGCGTTCCTGCCCCAGTTCGTGCAGACCCCGACCGCGGCCGGCTACGGCTTCGGCGCCAGCATCAGCCAGGCCGGTCTGCTCATGCTGCCGATGCTCGTCGCGATGTTCGTCGCGGGCATCCTCGCCGGCCGGCTCCAGGCCGTGTTCAGCGCCAAGGCGCAGCTCGCCACCGGCGCGGCGTTCAACGTGGCGGCGTCGGCGATGCTCGCCGCCGCGCACGCCACCCGCTGGGAGGTCGCCGTCGCCGGTGGCCTGGTCGGCCTCGGCATCGGCCTGGCCTTCGCGTCGATGGCCAACCTCATCGTCGCCAGCGTGCCCGCCAGCCAGACCGGCGTGGCGACCGGCATGAACGCCAACATCCGGACCATCGGCGGCGCGATCGGCGCGGCCGTGGTCAGCGGCGTGATCACCGCCCACCCGCAGGCCAGCGGCCTGCCCCGGGAGGCCGGCTTCACGGCGGGGTTTCTCCTCCTCACCGCGATCGCCCTCGCCGCCGCGCTCGCGGCCCTCGCCGTCCCGTCCGCCCGGCGGGCGTCGGCCGGTCGCCGGCCGTCCGCCACGACGATCGTCGAGTCCGAGCTAGCCGGCGAGTTCGCCACCATGCCGGCCACCCGCTGAGGCCCGCGTCGCAGCCCGGGCGGTTCGCCGCCCGGGCTGCGCCGTGTGTCGGAGTACGCTGGCCGGTCGTCACCCGTCGTTCGTCAGGATGTGCCATGCCCGACTTGCTCACCGCCGACCGTATCGACGAGATCGGCGCCCTCGGATCGGGGAGCCCCGACCCGGCGGCGCTGGTCACCGAGCTGGTGAGCGCCGTCGACGAGGGACGGGTGGCCGACCCCGCCGACACCGGGTACGCCCTGCTGGTCGCCGCGGACATCCTGGACCGGGCGGGTGACCTGGCCGACGCGCTCGCCCTGGCCACCCGCGCCATCGCCGAACAGCCCGACGACAACACCCATGTCCGCGCCGTGCGCGGCGGCCTGCTGCTGCGCCTCGGCCGAGTCGACGAGGGCCTGGCGGAGCTGTCCGAGCTGCGTCCGCTGCTGGAGACCGACCCCGACGCCGTCCACCTGGTCGACAAGCTGACCGAAGCCGGCCACGCCGAGATGGCGGTCGAATGGCTCACCGCGGCGCTCGACGCGATGGTGGACCGCAGCCGCACCCACCAGCACGAGTCCGAGGACGCCCAGGACACCGCCGCCGCAATGATCTACGGGTTGGCCCAGCGGCGGCACGACCTGCGCGAAGAGTTGGGCCTGCCGCACGACGAGCACGACACCCTCGCCGACCGGCTGCGCGACGTGGCCAGCCATGCCGCAGACACGCTCGACGACGGTCCGGCGACGCTGCTGTTCTGGCCGAAGCCGGAGTTCGACGCGCTGCTGGCGCGCTGGCCGGCCCTGGCCGAGAGCTATCCGAGCACCTGGGACGAGCACCGCGCCCAGATCGAGCGCGGCCTCGTCGACGCGTCCGGGCTCGGCGGCGGCGACCTTGGCATCGTGGCGGGCAGCGTCGAGACTCTGGCGGCCTTCGCGGGCGCCGACCCCATCGACGAGGAGACCCTCGACGAGTACGCCGACAGCCTCGACGACGCGGGCATCACCTCCTGGCCACCGGGCCGCAACGACTCCTGCTGGTGCGGATCGGGTACCAAGTACAAGAAGTGCTGCCTGCCCCGCTCGCGCGCCTGATCGCGCGCCGCGCCTGATCGCTGCCGCGCCGTTGCGCGGCTCCCGGGGAGCGATGTCCCCCGAGTCTCTGATGCCTGTGAGTCATCAAGATGACTCACAGGCATCACGCTCACCCGTCCAACCGCCCCCAGCCGACGGCCAGCCGGCACCGGCACGATCGATCGATGGTGGCGAGTCCCGGCGATGGCTACCGTGACCGTGGAAACGCACCCACTCCATCGAGGAGGACCGCCGTGCGCCGCGTCACCACCACCATCGCCCTGCTCTGCCTGTCCCTGTTCGCGCTGCTCGTACCGACCCCGGCGAGCGCGGCCAGCACCGTCGAGGTCACCTCGGCGAAACTGATCGCACGCGGCGTCGCCGTCGACCTCACCCTCACGGTGACCTGCGAGGCCGGCCGATCCGCCGGCGCGGAGATCAGTTTGCGTCAGCGCTCCGGCGACAACGTCGCGTACGGCAGCGGCGGGCTGCTCTTCAGCTGCACCGGCGTTCCGCAGGCCGTGACCGGCCGGGTGTACGCGGAGAGCGGCGGCTTCGCCTTCAACCGGGGCATCGCGCTCGCCACCGGGAGCGTGTCGCTGTGCACCCCAATCGACTGCGACTACTCGCCGCGTATCGAGGGCGAGGTCCGCGTCACCCGCTGACCGTCACCGGAGTGCTCGCGGCAACTCCCCCGCGAGCACTCCGGCCTCGTCAGCTATCCGTCGGCTGAGGTGGTGGGTGGGTTGTGCCACCACCACTCGTGCTCAGTTCCCCAGCGCGCGGACCTTGGCGATCGTCTCCTGGACGTGCTGCTTGGCCGGCTCGCCGCCCTGGGAGGCCTGCGCCAACGCCTGCCGGTACGCGTCGATCATGCCGACCAGCGGCCCGGCGGCGACGCCCTCCAGCGCGCCGGCCACGAGGCTCCGCGCCTCGGCCGCGTCCTGTGCCGCCGCTGCCGTCTTGGCCTTCGCCTCGTCGAGCTTCTGCGACGCGGCCGCCAACCTCGCGATGATCTGCGCTGCGCTCACGCGCACCCTCCCCCTGGTCGACCATCGCCTCCACCACCACACCGGCGGAGACCACAAGGGAGCGTACGAGATCCGCGCACAGAGTGCGACCGCTCGATCGCCCAGTCGTTCGCGAAGATCACCTGATGCTGACCAGTCACCGCCGGCGTCCGACGAACTGGTACGCATCAAGTGATCAAGACTCGCATCACCGGGTGGCGGCGCTCGGCCATTTTCCGCCGGATCTGGCACTCTGGCGGGCGTCACGACGGGGAGGAAGGTACGCCGGGTGGAAGCGCTGAGCCCCACGCAGCGGCCACTGGACCGCGATCAGGTGCGTCGCTACGTGCAGGCGTCCTTCGGCGCGGGCCACCCGATGGCGGACTGCGGGCCGATCACGGGTGGCGGCTTCGCGTCGGTGTGGTGGGTGGCGCTCGACGACGGGCGCGAGGTGGTGCTGAAGGTGGCGCCCCGGGCCGACGTGCCGCTGCTGCGCTACGAGCAGGGTCTGTGCGCGGCCGAGGCGCGGTACTTCCGCCTCGTGTCCAGGCGCGTGCCGCAGGTGCCCGTGCCGCCGTTGCTGCACCACGGCGACGATCCGGAACTCGGCGAGTGGCTGGCCAGTGGCCTGATTCCCGGCCGTTCGCTGCGGGAGTGGGCAGAGTCGGAACAGTACCTCGACGACGCCCCCGCCCGGTACGAGTTCGGAGCCGCGATCGCCGCGCTGCACCGGGTCAGCGGCGACCGCTACGGGTACGACGGTGGCCGGGCCAGCGGCGCGACGTGGCGCGAGGCGTTCACCGCCATGCTCGACGGGCTGCTGGCCGACGCGGCGGACTGGGACGTCCGGCTGCCCACCTCGCCGGAGAAGATTCGGAAGCTGCCCGAGCGGTACGCGTCGGTGCTGGACGAGGTACGCCGGCCGGCGCTGCTGCACTTCGACGGCTGGGACGGCAACGTGCTCGCCGAGGCCGAACCCGAGCCCGAGCCCGAGGCCGACGGCAAGCTGCGCCTGCGCGGGATCGTCGACGGTGAACGGTTCCTCTTCGGCGACCCGCTGATGGACCTGGTGTCGCCCCTGATCTACCGGCGGGTGGAGGACGAACCGGACAACCCGTTCCTGCGGGGCTACCGGGCCGCCGCGACCGATCCGGTGGTCTTCGACGAGGCCACCCTGCGTCGGCTCAGCCTGTACCGCCTGCACCTGTACCTGTTGATGACGGTCGAGATGCCCAGCCGGGGAATCACCCGCCAGAACCGGCCGGACCGGTTCGAGCGACTGGCCGACCTGTTGGATCACGAGCTGACCGAGCTGCGGCGGGCGAGCCCGTCGGCCCTCGGCTGACGGCAGCGCGGCTCGGACGACGGTCGTCAGCGCAAGGCGCGGAACAGTAGCAGGTAGCCGCAGTAGCCCAGCGGCACCAGCAGGAAGCAGATAGCGAACCCGAGCGGCAGGTACCGCGGCGGCGTGCCAGCGACCATGGCGGGCCTCCCCCACCGCCCCAGCACCAGATAGCCCGCGAAGAACGCCAGCGCCGGCAGGCCCGCGCAGATCCACGCGCCGAGGGTGAAGCCGTCGACCAGCCCGATCCCGGACGCGAGCACCAGCGTCAGCATGAACACCCCGGCCGCCGCCCCGCAGGCCGCGTAGACGGCGACCGCCCGCGCCAGCGGCGACCACGTCGGCAGCAGCGCCGGTCGCTGGGCCAGCAGCTCGGCCTGCTGCCCGTGCCGGTCGGCCTCGTCGGCCATCCGCCGGGCCAGCTCCAGCTCCACCACCGGGTCGACCGCCGCCGCGCGCTGCGTGGGCACCCCGCCGCCCGCCGGGCTCACGGCCGTCGGCAGCGCCAGCCGCGCCTGGCCCGCCGGCAGTTCGGGGTACGCCCCGACACCCGCCCGCCCCGGCGCGCCGGCTGCGCCGGCGAAATCCCCGTCCCCAGCCTCGGGCGCCGCGGACGGACCGAACCCGACAGGCGGGCCGGGTGCCGCAGACGGACCGGACCCGGCAGGTGGGGCCGGCCAGGTGGCGGGGTCACTCGGTGGGCCGGGCGGGAACGGTGGGCCGGGCGGGGCACCGGCGGCACCGGCGTCCGGCGGCGGAGCAGCCGGTGGCTGGTCGACGCCGATCGCGCGACCGAGCTGGTCGAGACGCTGCCCCTGGGCGGTCAGCCGCTGGTGCAGGTAGTCGGCGGCGGCGTGCAGGTCGCGGCGGCGCGCGGACTCGGCGGCGGCGTCCCGCACACCGGCGCGGCGGTGCTCGGCGAGCTGTCGGGCCAGCGCCGCGTACTCCTCGAAGGACACCGTCAGCGCTCCCCGTCCGGCTCGTGCCCGTCGCGGGCGAACGGCACGATCAACCTGGTCCGCTGGTCGTGCCGGTCGACCAACAGCGCCCGGTCGGCGCGGGGCGTGTAGGCCAGGTCATGCACCCCGAGGTGCAGGGCCAGTTCCGCACCGGGCACGTTGAGCGCGACGAGGCAGGCGACGTCGTCGCGGTTCTGGGTGCCGCCGAGGTCGTCGGAGAGCCGGCGCAGGCCACGCCACCAGGCCAGCAGGTGCACGCCCTGGGCGGGCCCCTGGCGCAGCACGGCCCGCAGGTCGTCCAGGCCGGAGCGGAACGTCACCGGGTCGGCCGCCCCGAGTACCGGCGCGGCGGCGTCCATCCCGAACACCACCAGGTATTCCCGGCCGGCCGGTTCGGCGGCCAGCGCGGCGATCCGGTCGCGCAGCCCGGCCGCGTCGAGGCGGTGCACCGGATGACCGGCGGCCCGGAGCGTGGCCTCGGTCTCGGCGGCGACCGGGTCGGCGGCGGTGACCAGGGAGGCCACCTGGAACCGGACGTCACCGGGGTTGTGTTGACGGGCCAGGCTCAGGGCGGCGGCGCGCAGCACGTCCGCGCCGGCCGGTGCGGTGCCGACGACGGCGAGGTGCCGGCCGGGGGTGGTGTCCATGAGGAACAGCGCGGTGGTGCCGTGCACGTCGACGGTCCGGCCGACCAGCGCCATGGGGCGTCGGCCACCGGGGCGCAGCCCGGCGAAGGTGGGATCGTCCTCGACACGGGCCGCCTCGTACCCCTTGAAGACCGCCGGTGCCCGCGAGCCCGGCGGGCGGGCCTGCCACAGCTCGTGGCGCAGCGCGGCGAGGTCCCCGGCGGCGGCGTGCGCGTCGGGGAAGCGCAGCACGGTGTCCGCGCCGACCGCGCCGGCGGCGGTGTTGATGACGGCGGCGCCGATAGGCAGGGCGGCGGCGGCATCGTTGAGCTGGTCGAGGACGCCGCCACCGCCGGGCAACGCCACCCGCAGGGCGAACTGCCCGAAGATCGCCTCGGCCCGACCGTAGAGCGCCTCGATCCCGGTCATGCTCTGGCTGGCCAGCACCAGGTGGATGCCGTACGAGCGGCCTTTGCGGGCCAACTCCTCCAGCAGGTCGACCGATTCGCGGGCCAGGGCGTCGTTGCCGGCCAGGAGCACGTGGAACTCGTCGATGACGGCCACGATGCGCGGCAACGGGCTGTCTCTTGGCAGGTCGGCGAGCTTGGTGACGCCGTGCCGCTTCAACGCGGTGGCCCGCCGCTGTGCCTCGCGGCGCAACTCCCGCAGCACCGCCAGGCCGTACTCGCGGTCGGACTCGATGCCGACCGCGCGGGCGTGCGGCAGCCAGGACGGGTCGCGGCCGGTGGGCACGAACTCGCTGAAGCTCACGCCCTCCTTGAAGTCGAGCAGGTAGAGCTGCAACTCGGCGGGCGAGTACCGCGCGGCGAGGCCGTACAGGACGTCGAGGAGGAAGACCGTCTTGCCCGCGCCGGTACGCCCGCCGACCAGCCAGTGCGGGGTGACGTCGTCGAAGGCGACCGTCAGCAGAGTGTCGAAGGCGACCGTCAGCGGCGTGCCGCCGGCCCGGCCGACCACGGTGCGCAGGCCGTTGGCCGCCGACTCGGCCCAGCGCCGCTCGGGCAGCAGCGCGGCGAAGGGCAGCGCGTCAGCGCGTCGGGCGGCGGCGCCGACGTGCTCGGCGAGCGCGCGGACCGACGCCGGCGGCGGGTCGCCGTCGAGCAGCACGGGGGCGGCGAGGCCGCTGCCGTCGGCGCTGAACGGGGCGCCGGGCGGGTCGCCGACGTGCGCGTACCCGTCGCTGAGCCGGATGGCGGTGGTGCTGCCCAGCGGCGGCGACGTCTCGCCGGGCAACCGGGACGGATGGCCGGCGAGGAGCACGCAGACGGCGGCGGCCGGGCCGGCGTGGGTGAGCGCGGCGAGTCGGGCCAGCTCCCGTGGCGCGGGGGCGGCGGTGGCGACCACCAGCAGCACCTGCCGGGTGGCGGGCTCGGCGTGTTGGGCGGCGCGGGCGTGCCGTTCGGCGGCGTCCAGCAGGGCGGTCACCTCGGCCTCGCTGGTGGCCGGCGGGTCGAGCACCCCGGCGTCGAGCAGCGGGCGCAGCGGGCCGAAGGTCGCGCCCAGCGCGGCGGTGTCGATGCCGGCGACCCGGACCCGGCCGGGCGGCGCGGTGGCCACGAGTCGCAGCACCAACGCCCGCAGCAGCGCGGCGACCCGCCCGTCCCGGGCGTCGGTGTCCAGTGCCAGGTGGTGGCCGCCGCCGAGTGGCACGAGCACCGCGAAGCCGCCGTCCTCGGTGGACGCCTCGCCGACGCGCACCGCGACCGGGTCGTCGGTCAGGGTGGCGACGCCGGGAGTCGGTGTGGCCAGCGCGCCGCCGAGGCGCGCGAGCCGGGCGACGAGGTCGGCCCCACCGGCGCGGGGCGTCGGAGGCGGCGCCGCGCCGAGCACGGCCCGGGCCGCGTCCAGATGGGTACGGGCCGCCCGGTGGGCGGTGACCGCCTGCCCGTACGCCGACGCGAGCCTGCCCACGCATCGCCTCCCACGCCACGGCCGTCCGGTTCGCGCAAACCCTAACGGACAGCGGTGACGCCGGGACAGTAACCGACCCCCGCTTTCGGATCGTGGCGACGACGCCTCCCCCCGCGCGCCAGGCCAGCGACGTTCACAGTTGTCGATTAGGTTGGCGGTGCGAAAACCCGATGGAGGGAGTGCACCTCGTGCGTCGAGTCCTCACGGCGGCCACCGCCGCCCTGACCCTCACCACCGCCGGCACCATGCTCACCGGCGCGCCCGCCGCCGCCGCCCCGACGGCCTGGGGCCGACCGGTCGTCACCGCCGCGCCGCAACCCGGAGCGGCGGGCCTGGGCGACACCTATTACCCCGACTACGGCAACGGTGGCTACGACGTCTCGCACTACGACGTCCGGCTGCGCTACGAGCCGGCCACCGACCGACTCACCGGCACCACCACGATCCTCGCCACCGCAACGCAGGACCTCTCGACGTTCAACCTGGACTTCCTGCTCGACGTCGAGTCGGTGCGGGTCAACGGATGGGAGGCCGGCACCAGCACCGCGGGCACGCACGAACTGGTCGTCACCCCGGCCCGCACCATCAGCCGGGGGCAGCAGCTCACCATCGTGGTGCGCTACGGCGGCATCCCGTCCGAGACCCTGGTCGGCGGCTACACCGGCTGGACGCGTACCGACGACGGGGCGCTCGCGGTCAACGAGCCCGAGTCGGCGTGGTGGTGGTTCCCGAGCAACGACCACCCGCTGGACAAGGCCACCTTCGACATCTCCGTGTCGGTGCCCACCGGCGTCGAGGTGATCAGCAACGGCGTGCAGCCGAGGCCGCCGGTGGCCGAGGCCGGCAACCGCACCCGCTGGATCTGGCGGACCACCTCCCCCACCGCGACCTACCTGGCGTTCATGGCCATCGGCCAGTACGACATCGTCACCGACACCACCCCGGGCGGCCAGCCGGTGATCAACGCGTACAGCACGTCGCTGGGCGCGCTCGGGCCGGCCGCGCGGGCCAGCATCGAGCGCACCGGTGAGATCGTCGACTGGGAGAGCGGGATCTTCGGCCCGTACCCGTTCGAGGCGCTGGGTGGCGTGGCCGGCCCGGTGGACGGCATCGGCTTCGCCCTGGAGACGCAGACCCGCCCGGTGTACGCCGCGGGCTTCTGGCGGCGCGGCGCCAACACGTACGTGGTGGCCCACGAGAACGCCCACCAGTGGTTCGGCGACTCGGTCTCGGTGGCCGAGTGGCGCAACATCTGGCTGAACGAGGGCTTCGCCTCGTACGCCGAGTGGCTCTGGTCGGAGGAGCAGGGCGAGGGCACCGCGCAGGAGGTCTTCGACTTCACCTACGCGAGCTACCCCGCCGACGACGAGTTTTGGCAGGTGCTGCCCGGTGACCCGGGCGCCGACCGGGTCTTCGACGACGCGGTGTACGACCGGGGCGCGATGACGCTGCACCAGCTCCGGCTGGCCGTCGGCGACGACGCGTTCTTCGCGATCCTGCCGGCGTGGACGGCCGAACACCGGTACGGCAACGGCACCATCGAAGAGTTCCAGGCCCTGGCCGAACGGATCTCCGGCCTGGACCTGGACGACCTCTTCACCACCTGGCTGTTCACCGCCGGCCGTCCCGACGTGGCCAGCGCCGCGCGCAAGGCCACCCCGCCGGCCGAGCCGAAGTCCTGGGCCAAGATCCGCGAGTCCCACCAGCTGCTGTCGCACTAGGGTCTGGGGCCGGGAGCGCCCGTCGTGTGGCGGGCGCTCCCGGCCTCTTGCGGTCGTGCGGGGTGTGCTGGGTGCCTGTCGAGCTGCCCCGTTTGTGGGGCAGACGGCGGCACCGACACCACGAGCGCGCATGGAACGACCGCAGCGCACAGCTCGACCCCACCCGCACGGGCACAGGCAAAGCAAAGGCGCGGGTACGGGCACGGGCGCGGGCGCGGGCACGAGCGCGGGCACAGCGCGACCGCCGTGCGGAGAGCAGCCGTCCCGGCCAATGCCCCACATTTGGGGCAGCTCGACAGGCACCGCACAGGTAGTGCTCACCCGCCCGGCGGCGTCCGTGCGCGACCGATCACACGGTCGCTGGCAGGCCTGTCGCTTCGACACGATTCGCCTCGACGGCGCGGATGTGCCGGTAGGCGAACCAGAGCGGCGGGAACGCCCCGACCGCGAAGGACAGGTCGACGAGCGTCCAGAACCACGGGATGTCCCGGATCGGGCCGCAGATCAGCGCCAACGGGACGATGCCCACGCAGGCGATCATGCCGACCTGGACCACCCACACGTTGCGCACCGGGTCACGCAGCGGCCCCCAGAACGCGACCGCCAGCACCAGGTGGGCGAAGGCCAGCCAGTCGGTGCCGTAGAGCAGGAACGGGTAGTCCCGGTCCGCCGTCACCAGACCGCTGTGGACCCGTTCGATCCAGTCGACGAGCGCCGGGAACTGGCCGGCGAGCGGGTCCAGCGCACGCAGCAGCCAGCGCACCTCGATCTCCAGTGGAAACGCGGTGGCCCCGCTCAGGAAGAGGCCGATCAGCACGATCCACAGCCACCGGCGGGTACGCCGCAACCGCTCCGCGTTGTCCATGATCGCAGCGTAACGATGATCTTCGTGTCGCCCGGTCCCGGAATCGGTGACCGCTGTCTCAGTGCCGCGCGGTCTCGCCCGCGAGGGCCAGCTCGCCCAGTCGGAGCGGACGCGTGGCGGTGCCACCGGTGGCGACGACGCACACCGCGCCGGCGGGCCGTACGACGCGGGCCGCCCGCCACGCCGCTCGACGTACCGGATGGCGCGGCCGTGGGACGACCAGCGTGAGGGGCGCGGCGCGGCCGTGTTGCCGGTCCAGGGCGACCGCCGCCGCCGTGGTGGCGATCGCGGCGACCGAGCCGGCCAGGACGAGCGTCTGCCGTGGCCCGGCATGCTCGGCCAGCCAGCCCAGCAGCGGGGCGCCGACCGCGGCCGAGATCGAGCCGGTGACCGCGAGCGCGGCGAGCACCCGGCCGCGCATCGCGCCATCGGTGTCGAGTTGGGCACGGGTGCCGACGGTGGTGTCGATGACGACCGCGGCGGCGGCGATCGGGAGGATCACCGCGGCGAAGCTCCAGACGCCCGGGACGAGACCCGCGACGATCTGCAGACCGCTGGCCAGCAGGCCGGCGCCGACCAGGGTCCCGTAGCTCAGCGACCGCCTGCGCGCGGCGGCGAGCGCGCCCACCACCGTCCCGACCGCGAACACCGTGGACAGCAGGCCGTAGCCGGAAGCGCCGGCGGCCAGCGGTCCGTCGCTCATCGCCGCCATCGTCACCTGGTAGTTGCGACCGAGGCTGCCCAGCACGAACGACAGGGCGAGCGCGAGCAGCAGGACCGGTTGTCCGCGCAGGTAGGAGAACCCGGCGCGGACACCGTGGCGGGTCGGGCCACCGGGAGCCTCCGCGCCGGCCACGACCCCCGGCCGTACGGCGAACAGCGCCACCACCACGGCGGCGAAGCTCGCCGCGTTGATGCCGAAGAGCAGCGCCGGGCCGACGACGGCGACGCCGACGGCCCCGAGGCTCATGCCGAGGATGCGTCCGGCGGAGTTGGTGAGCGACCCGAGCGCCAACGCGTTGCCCAGCGTCTCGCGGTCCACCAGGGTCGAGGACCAGCGGCCCATGACCGGCCCTTCGATCGCCGAGACAGCGCCGCTGGCCAGGGAGATCGCGAAGATCAGCGGGAGGCCGCCGACCCCGGTCAGGGCGACCGCCGCGAGGCCCGCGGCGAACGCGGCGTGGGCCACCTGGGCGGTGATCAACAGTGGACGGGCGGGGAGACGATCGGCCAGCACACCGCCCCAGACGCTCAACAGCAGCGTGGGGGCCGCCTGGAGCAGCACGGCGATGCCCATCGAGGTCGCCGAGCCGGTCTCCTTCAGCACGTACCAGTTGACTCCGAGCACCTGCATCCAGGTTCCGATGACGGAGACGAAACCGGCGAGCGCCCAGATCCGGTAGTTACGGTGGCGCAGCGCGGCGAAGGTGGCACCCGTGGCCACGACGAACCTCCAGCGATCGACGACAGAACAGCGAGCCGATCGCGGCGCGGTTCGGCAGTCGACAAGTCTTGCCGGCCTAAACCTTTTTGCCCAGATTTGTGAAGGTTCTCACCTCGGGGAATGTCCGGTCGGCACGGCGACTCGCCGTCGCGCCGACCGGACCCCCCTCAGCTCAACGGGCGGCCAGTGGCTGCGCGGCCGGCCCGACCGGGGCGGGCAGCGCGCCGACACCACCGAGGTAGCCGTGGATCGCGGCGGCAACCGCGCGCCCCTCCGCGATGGCCCACACGATCAGCGAAGCGCCCCGGTGCATGTCCCCGGCCACGAACACGCCGTCCGCGTCGGTCTGCCAGTCGTCCCGGGCGTCGATAGCGCCCCGGGCGTTGCGGGCCACCCCGAACTGCTCCAACAGCGGCTGCTGCTCGGTGCCCTCGAACCCGATCGCCAGCAGCACCAGGTCGGCGGGCAACTCCCGCTCGGACCCCGGCACCACGGTCAGCACCCGCCGGCCGTCCACCTTCTCGACCGTCACCTCGGCGATCCGTACCGCACGCACCTGACCGGTTCCGTCGTCCACGAACTCCTGCACCGCCACGGCGAAGACCCGCTCTCCGCCCTCCTCGTGCGCCGGGTAGTTGCGCAGCAGCCACGGCCAGGTCGGCCACGGATCCCGGGCCTCGTCGCGCTCGGTCGGCGGCTGCGGGTACAGGTCGAGCTGGTGCACACCGGCGGCGCCCTGCCGGTGCGCGACGCCGAGGCAGTCCGCCGCCGTGTCACCGCCACCGATGATCACCACGTGCTTGCCGGCCGCGTCGATCGGGGTGCCGTCCGGCAGCACCGCCTGCGCCAACCGACGCTCGGCGGCCTCCTCGGTGGTCGCGGTCGCGACCGCCCGGTTCGCCGCGACCAGGTGCGCCATCGCCTGGTGTACGCCCCGAAGCGCCCGCCCCGGCGTCTCCGGCGTGTCCCGGCCCTGCAACGCCCCACAGGCCAGCAGCACCGCGTCGTGCTCGGCGCGCAACTGCTCGGCGGTGACGTCGACGCCGACGTGCACGCCGGTGCGGAAACGCACCCCCTCGGCGGTGAGCTGGGCCAACCGGGCGTCGATATGCCGCTTCTCCAACTTGAAGTCGGGGATGCCGTACCGGAGCAGGCCACCGATCGCGTCGTCGCGCTCGTACACCGTCACGGCGTGACCGGCGCGGGCGAGCTGCTGGGCGGCGGCGAGCCCGGCGGGCCCGGAGCCGACCACGGCCACCGACCGGCCCGACGGCGTCGGGATCGGGCGCGGGGTGAACCCGCGGGCGGCCGCCGCGTCGGCGATCTCCACCTCGACCTGCTTGATCGTCACCGGTTGGCCGCCGGCGATGCCGAGTACGCACGCCGCCTCGCAGGGCGCCGGGCAGAGCCGCCCGGTGAACTCCGGAAAGTTGTTGGTGGCGTGCAGCGACTCGACGGCGGCGTCCCAGTTGCCGGTCCGCACCAGGTCGTTCCAGTCCGGGATGCGGTTGCCCAGCGGGCAGCCGTCGTGGCAGAACGGGATGCCGCAGTCCATGCACCGGGTGGCCTGCTCGCGGACCAGCTCCTCACCGGCCGGCGGGTAGACCTCCCGCCAGTCGCTGATCCGCACCGGCACCGGACGGCGGGCCGGCAGACGCCGGTCGTAACGCAGGAAACCGTTCGGGTCAGGCACGGGCCACCTCCGGGGTGGCCGCCCGCGGCGCGGGCGGCACGGACGCGGCCGGCGCGCTGAGTGCGCTCATCACCGCGTCGTCGACGTCGTGGCCGGCGGCTTCGGCGGCCTTCATGATCTCCAGCACCCGGCGGTAGTCGCGGGGCACCACGGCGGTGAACTCGGCCACCGCCTCCGGCCAGCGCTTGAGCAACTCCTCGGCGACCGCCGAACCGGTCTCGGCGACGTGCCGCTGGATCAGCTCGTGCAGCAGCGTCTGCTCCTGCTCGCTCAGCGGCGCCAGGTCGACCAGCTCCGCGTTGACCCGGGACCGGTCCAACCGGTGCACGAACGCGGTTCCGCCCGACATGCCGGCGGCGAAGTTGCGGCCGGTCGCGCCGAGCACCACCACGGTGCCGCCGGTCATGTACTCACAGCCGTGGTCGCCGACGCCCTCGACGACGGCGACCGCGCCGGAGTTGCGCACCGCGAACCGCTCCCCCACCCGGCCGCGCAGGAAGACCTCGCCCGCCGTCGCGCCGTACAGGATGGTGTTGCCGGCGATGATCTGGTCCTCCGCGCGCTGCCCCGGCTCGGCGTCGGGGTCGAGGAACGGCGCGGCGGCGTCCGGACGGACGACGATGCGTCCGCCGGAGAGGCCCTTGCCCACGTAGTCGTTGGCGTCGCCGTGCAGCCGCAGGGTGACGCCCCTCGGCAGGAAGGCGCCGAACGACTGGCCGGCGGTGCCGCGCAGCACGAACTCGATGGTGTCCTCGGGCAGGCCGTCGCCGCCGAAGCGGCGGGTCACCTCGCCGCCGAGCATCGCGCCGACGCTGCGGTGCTCGTTGCGCACCGCCACCTCGACCCGCACCGGCGCGCCCTCGGCGAACGCCGGGGCGGCCAGCGCGATCAGCTCGTTGTCCAGGGCATGCTCCAGGCCGTGGTCCTGGGCGCGGACCCCGCGTCGGACGGTGCCGGCGGGCAGCTCCGGCAGGTGCAGGACGGGAGCCAGGTCGAGACCGTGGGCCTTCCAGTGCGACAGCGCCGGGGCCACGTCGAGCAGCTCGCTCTGCCCGATCGCCTCCTCGATGGACCGCAGGCCCAGCTCGGCCAAATATCCCCGGACCTCCTCGGCGAGGAACAGGAAGAAGTTCTCGACAAACTCCGGGGTGCCCGTGTACCGCTCGCGCAGCACCGGGTTCTGGGTGGCGATGCCGACCGGACAGGTGTCCAGGTGGCAGACCCGCATCATCACGCAGCCCGAGACGATCAGCGGCGCGGTCGCGAAGCCGAACTCCTCGGCCCCGAGCAGCGCCGCGACCAGGACGTCCCGGCCGGTCTTGAGTTGGCCGTCGACCTGCACGGTGACCCGGTCACGCAGCTTGTTGAGCAGCAGCGTCTGCTGCGCCTCGGCCAGGCCAAGCTCCCACGGGGTGCCGGCGTGCTTGAGCGAGTTCATCGGGGACGCGCCCGTGCCACCGTCGTGACCGGAGATCAGGATGACGTCGGCCTTGAGCTTGGCCACACCTGCGGCGACGGTGCCGACGCCCACCTCGCTGACCAGCTTGACGTGCACCCGGGCCGCCGGGTTGACGCACTTCAGGTCGTGCACGAGCTGCGCCAGGTCCTCGATCGAGTAGATGTCGTGGTGCGGCGGCGGCGAGATGAGGCCGACGCCGGGGGTGGCGTGCCGGGTACGGGCGATCCACGGCCAGACCTTGTTGCCGGGGAGCTGGCCGCCCTCGCCGGGCTTCGCGCCCTGGGCCATCTTGATCTGGAGGTCGTCGGCGTTGACGAGGTATTCGCTGGTCACGCCGAACCGGCCGCTGGCGATCTGCTTGACCGAGGAGCGGCGCAGCGGGTCGTGCAGCCGATCGACGTCCTCGCCGCCCTCACCGGTGTTGGACTTGCCGCCGAGGCGGTTCATCGCGATGGCGAGCGTCTCGTGCGCCTCGGCCGAGATCGAGCCGTACGACATGGCACCGGTGGCGAACCGCTTGACGATCTCGGTGGCCGGCTCGACCTCCTCGATCGGCACCGCCGGACGGACCCCGGTGCGCAGGGTGAACAGGCCCCGCAGCGAGCCGGCCTGCGCGGCGAGCCCGTCCACCTTGGACGTGTACTGGCGGAAGACGTCGTACTGCCGGCTGCGGGTGGCGTGTTGCAGCAGGAAGACCGTCTCCGGGTTGAACAGGTGCAGCTCACCCTCGCGACGCCACTGGTACTCGCCACCGACCTCCAGCCGGTCCGAGTCGGCGGTGCCCGCCGGCGGCCAGGCCAGCGCGTGCCGGGCGGCCACCTCGGCGTGCACACCGGCCAGCCCGACGCCGCCGATCCGGCTCGGGGTGCCCCGGAAGTACCTGTCGATGAGCCGGCTGTCCAGGCCGACCGCCTCGAAGACCTGCGCGCCGCAGTACGACGAGACCGTCGAGATGCCCATCTTGGACATGATCTTGAGGACGCCCTTGCCGAGCGCCTTGGCGTAGTTGCGCACCGCTGCGGCCGGCTCGACCCCGGCGAGCGCACCAGTGGTGATCATGTCCTCCACGGACTCGAACGCCAGGTACGGGTTGACCGCCGCCGCGCCGTACCCGATCAGGACCGCCGCGTGGTGCACCTCGCGGCAGTCGCCGGACTCCACGATCAGCGCCGCCTGCGTACGCGTCTGCTCGCGGACCAGGTGCTGGTGCACGGCGGCGGTGAGCAACAGCGACGGGATCGGCGCGAGATCGGCGTTGGAGTCCCGGTCGGAGAGCACCAGGATGCGCACGCCGTCCTCGATGGCCTCGGAGACGTGCCGGCAGATCTCGATCAGTCGCGCCTTGATCCCGGCCGCGCCGTCGCGCAGGCGGTACAGGCCGGACACCCGAACGGCCTTGAAGCCGGGCAGGTCACCGTCCTCGTCGATGGAGAGGATCTTCGCCAGCTCGTCGTTGTCGATGATCGGGTGCGGCAGCACGATCTGCCGGCAGCTCGCCGCGGTCGGGTCGAGCAGGTTGCCCTCCGGCCCGATCGTCGACGCCAGGCTGGTCACCAGTTCCTCGCGGATGGCGTCCAGCGGGGGGTTGGTGACCTGTGCGAAGAGCTGGTGGAAGTAGTCGTAGAGCAGTCGCGGCCGCGTCGACAGCGGCGCGATCGGGGTGTCCGTGCCCATCGAGCCCAGCGGCTCCGCGCCGGTCCGCGCCATGGGCGCGAGCAGGACCTTCAGCTCCTCCTGGGTGTAGCCGAAGGTCTGCTGACGGCGACGCACCGAGTCGTGGGTGTAGACGGTGTGCTCGCGGGCCGGCAGGTCGTCCAGCTCGATCAGCCCGGCGTGCAGCCACTCGGCGTACGGCTCGGCGGCGGCCAACTCGGACTTGATCTCGTCGTCGTGCACGATCCGGCCGGCCACGGTGTCGACCAGGAACATCCGGCCCGGCTGGAGCCGGCCCTTGGCCACCACGTGGGCGGGGTCGAGGTCGAGCACGCCCGCCTCGGAGCCCAGCACCACGAGACCGTCGTCGGTCTGCCACCAGCGCCCCGGGCGCAGCCCGTTGCGGTCCAGCACCGCGCCGACGATCTCGCCGTCGGTGAAGGCGACCGACGCCGGCCCGTCCCACGGCTCCATGAGGCTCGCGTGGAAGCGGTAGAACGCCCGCTTGTCCGGCTGCATGCCGGGGTCGTTCTCCCACGCCTCCGGGATCATCATGAGCACCGCGTGCGGCAGGCTCCGACCGGCCAGGTGCAGCAGCTCCAGCACCTCGTCGAAGTTCGCCGAGTCCGAGGCGGCGGGGGTGCAGACCGGGAAGACGCGCCGGATGTTGCCCGGCACGTTCGGCGAGCGCAGCAGCGCCTCGCGGGCCTGCATCCAGTTCCGGTTGCCGCGGATCGTGTTGATCTCGCCGTTGTGGGCGATGAACCGGTACGGGTGCGCCAGCGGCCACGAGGGGAACGTGTTCGTGGAGAAGCGGGAGTGCACCAGCGCGATCGCGCTGTCGACCCGCTCGTCGCGCAGGTCCGGGTAGAACGCCGGCAGCTGGTCGGGCGTGAGCATGCCCTTGTAAACCATCGTGCGGCTGGACAGCGACGGGAAGTACGCCGGCACGCCCCGCTCGGCGGTCTCCCGCTCGGCCTGCTTACGAAGGCAGAACGCCACCCGGTCCAGCTCGATGCCGCGCAGCGGGGAGCCGGCCGGTCCGGCGGGCGAGTCGGTGAGGCGGTGCGCGGCCACGAAGACCTGGCGGACCCGGGGCATGGCCGCCAGGGCGGTGTCGCCGAGCCCGTCCGGCGCGATCGGCACGTCCCGCCAGCCGAGCAGGTCCGCGCCCTCGACCAGCGCGTACTTCTCGACCACCCGACGGGCGCGCGCCTCGGCGGCGTCGTCGTCGGGCAGGAAGACCAGGCCGGTGGCGTACTCGCCGGCCGGCGGCAGCGGAATGCCGGCGACGGCGCGCAGGAACGCGTCCGGTACCTGGATCATGATGCCGGCGCCGTCGCCGGTGTTGGGCTCCGCGCCCCGGGCACCCCGGTGGTCCAGGCGGCAGAGCGCGCCGAGCCCGTTGGCGACGACGGAATGGGACCGTCGGCCGTACAGGTCCGCCACGAAGGCGACCCCACAGGCGTCGTGCTCCTGCGCCGGGTCGTAGAGGCCCTGGGCCTCGGGGCGGGGGCCGGGCGTCGGGGACGCCTGCGGGCTGTGCGGGTGCGGCTGTGTCGAATCCGCGTACGGCTGAGCCACCGGGCCTCCTGTCGTCACTCAGGTTGGATCATGGGTGGGGACGACGTCGGCCCGTGGGTCTATTGAGTCTACGTTAGGGCTGGGGGGACAAGGCCACTCAAGATTGATCACACCGTCCAGAGTCTGGGACGTGTAGTCTCGCGCGGTGGATTCGGTGCACAAAGACATCTTCGACCAGTTGGAACGTTTCTACGACGCGGTGCCCCGCGACGTCGCCGGTGTCGAGGAGCACGGCGGGTTGGCGCTGTTCGTCCGCGAGGGTGCCGGCTGGCCGTTCTACGCCCGCCCCCGGATCGACGCCACCGAGCCGCCGTCGCTGGCCGACGTGACCTCGGTACGGGAACGCCAGCGCGAGCTGGGCCTGCCGGAGGCGTTCGAGTGGGTGCACGAGACGACGCCGGAGCTGCTCGCGGTGGCCCGCTCGGCCGGGCTGTCCGTGCTGGAGGCCCCGCTGATGGTCCTCGACCCGGCCGCCCTGCCCGACCCGGCGACGCTCTCCGACGTACCCGTGCGGGTGCTGGCGGCGGACTCACCCGACTTCGCCGCGGACGTGGCCGCCCGGCGGGCCGTGGCGGCCGTGGCGTTCGGCGTCCCCGGCACCGCGCCCGGCGAGGCCGGACCGGCCGAGCGGGACGCGGCCGTCACCGAGCTGGAGGTGGCCGCGCTCGACGAGGAGCGGACCCGCATCGCCGACGGTCGACGGATCTCCGCGCTGGCCGGCACGCCGACCGAGGGTGCGCTGGCCAGCGGCATGGCGATGCGCGTGGATGATGTCGCCGAGATCGCCGGAGTGGCCACCCTGCCGGCCGCCCGCCGACGCGGAATGGGCGCCGCGCTGACCGCCACCCTCGCCCGGGAACTGCTCGCCGCCGGGACCGGGCTCGTCTTCCTCTCCGCCGGCAGCGAGGAGATCGCCCGGGTCTACCTGCGGGTCGGCTTCCGCCGCATCGGCACCGCCTGCATCGCCGAACCCGCCGCCCTGATTCCCTGAGCCGCCCGGCCGCTGTCACGCCGGCCGCACCGGCGCGAGTCGGTCAGGCCGGCGGACGCCACTGGGCCGCGGAGGCGGCGGCGCTGGAGAGCAGCCGCGAGTTGATCGTGCCGAGCGCGGCGTCCCGGGCACGCAGCGCCAACCGGCCCCGGGTCTGCAGCACCGCGGACATCCGCCGGGTCTGCCGGACCACGGTCGCCGCCCGGGGACGGCGCACGCGGTCGTACGTCTGCACGGCGTCGGGTAGCCGGGCCTCGCGCAGCAGGGAGGCGAGGGTGGCGGCGTCCTCGAACGCGAGGCAGGCGCCCTGCCCGAGGTGCGGCGGCATGGCGTGCGCCGCGTCGCCGAGCAGCACCACCCCGCCCGGCCCGACCCCGAAGCCGTACGCGCGCGGCAGCGGGCGGAGCTCGCGCACCTCCTGCTGGACGAGGTCGCTCGGGTCGGTGGCGTCGAGCAGCGCGCCGATCGGCGCGGGCCAGCCGGCGTACCAGCGGCGCAGGAGAGCGAGCTGGGTCTCCGGCGGCTCCGGGCGGGGAGCGCCGGCCGCCGTGGCCACCCAGTAGATGCCACCGCGCGTGGAGCCACCCGAGGAGCCCCGCTCGCCCAGCGAGGCGGCCACGAAGCGGTAGCCCGCGCCGAGCACCTCGCCGCCGATCGGCTGGTCGGCGGGCAGCCGGGGCGCCCGGTACCAGGGGATGACGGCACGCCAGGCGGCGCAGCCGGAGCTGACCACCCGCGACTCGGGGGCCAGTTGGCGGCGGATGACGCTGTCCGTGCCGTCCGCCGCGACCACCAGGTCGGCTTCGATGGTGTGCCGTCCGTCGTTCACACCCGGTCGTTCGCCCGGATCGACGCGGACGTGGCGTACGGTCACCCCGGTTCGCAGCTCGACCCGGTCGCCGAGGCCGGCGATCAGGGCGTCGTGCAGGTCCTCGCGGTGCACCACCACCGGCATCCGGTCGGCCGGCGTCGGCCGGGGCTGCACGAGCCAGTGCCCGTCCGGACGGCGTACCCCGCCATCGGGCAGCGGTGTGGCGATGGCGGCCAGACCGGCGCCCAGGCCGAGGGCCTGCAGGGCGCGCACACCGTTGGGCCAGAGCACCACGGCGGTCGGCTCGGGTCGAACCCGCTCGGCACGGTCCAGCAGGGTTACCTGCCACCCGGACCGGGCCAGCGCGCCGGCGACCGCGAGGCCCCCGACCCCGGCGCCGACCACCACCGCGCTTCGCATCGGGCCGCCCCCGCTCAGCTGTCCCGGTCGGCGGGGCGTACGCCGGTGGCGTCGGCCCGGGCCCCGTCGCGCCCCTCGGGCGTACCGTCCGTCGACTCGGCGGCGCGGTCCTCGTCGGCGGACGACTCGGCGCCCTCCGGGAGCACGTCGTCGGCCGGCTCCGGTGGCGCCACACCGGTGTCCCGCCAGGTGGCGTACTGCTCCTCGCTGACCACCCGGTAACCCTCGGGGGCGGCGGCGCGTGCGCCGGTCTCGCGTGCGGAGACGTCGACCTGCGACAGGTCGGACGTCGTGGGCGGCGTGGCGGTGGCCGCCGCGCCGATCGGGATCAGGAACTCCCGGGGGCCACGAACCCGCACGAAGTAGGCCAGCGCGCCGAGGAAGACCAGGGCCGCGGTCCACACGTTGAGCCGTACGCCGAAGATCTGGTTCGCCTCGTCGGTACGCATCAGCTCGATCCAGAACCGGCCGGCGGTGTAACCCATGACGTACAGCGCGAACGCCCGGCCCCGCCCGAGCTTCAACCGCCGGTCCAGGACGAGGACCAGCCCGGCCACCCCGACGTTCCACAGCAACTCGTAGAGGAACGTCGGGTGGTAGAGGCCCGGTTCGAGAATCGGCTGGCCGGCGTCGTCGCGCAGGGCGTGCCCGGGGCTGTCCGGGTCCATCCGGTGGATCTCCAGACCCCACGGAAGGGTCGTCCGGCCGCCGAACAGCTCGTTGTTGAACCAGTTGCCCAGCCGGCCGACCGCCTGGGCCAGCGGCAGCCCGGGGGCCAACGCGTCGGCCACCACGCCGAGCGGGATGCCGAGCTGGCGGGCCGCGATCCAGGCGCCGACCGCGCCGCCCGCGACCGCGCCCCAGATGCCGAGGCCGCCCTCCCAGATGTAGAACGCCTTCAGCGGCTCGCCGCCGGCGCCGAAGTACTTCTCCGGCGAGGTGATCACGTGGTAGACCCGGGCGCCGATGATGCCGGCGGGCACCGCCCAGACGGCGATGTCGAGCACCGCCCCGGGCGCGACGCCACGCTGGCGCAGCCGACGCTCGGTCACCCAGCAGGCCAGCACGATGCCGGCGATGATGCACAGCGCGTACGCCCGCAGCGGGAACGGCCCGAGCTGCCAGACGGCGGTGCTGGGACTGGGCAGGGCCGCCTGGGGAGATAGCGAGGCGATGGTCACGGGTGCACACGCTACCGCTGCGCACCCCCGCAGCGGCACCCCGGGCCGCCGTACCGCGCTCGGAATGACGTCTGGTTCGCGGCGCCGGAGCCGCCGGAGAGGCCGGGCGACGGACGGGCGGCACCCGGTCGAGCGTGATGCCTGTGCGTCATCAAGATGACGCACAGGCATCAGAGTTGTCGCACCCGTGCCGCAGGAGCGGCGAGCGACGCGGGCCGGGTCGGCCCGCGGCGGCGCTCAGCGGGCCGGGTTGCGGACGCCCTCGGCAAGTTCGGCGCTCAGGGTACGCAGCGCGGCCAGCCCTTCGGCCTCGGAGGAGGCGTCCAGGACGCACCGCACCAGCGCGCTGCCGACGATCACCCCGTCGGCGTACCCGGCGACGGTGCTGGCCTGCGCGCCCGTGCCCACGCCCAGGCCGACCCCGACGGGCAGGTCGGTGGCCCCGCGCACCCGCGAGACCAGGGTGGGAGCGGCGTCGGAGGTACGCGCCCGCGCGCCGGTCACCCCCATCACCGCCGTGGCGTAGACGAAGCCCCGGCAGTGCTCGACGGTCATCGCGAGCCGCGCGTCGGTGGACGACGGCGACACCAGGAAGGTGCGGTCCAGCCCGTGGGCGTCCGAGGCGGCCAGCCACTCCGCCGCCTCGTCGGGAATCAGGTCCGGCGTGATCAGGCCGGTGCCACCGGCGGCGGCCAGGTCACGGGCGAACACGTCCACGCCGTACCGCTCGACGGGGTTCCAGTAGGTCATCGTGACGACCGGCGCGCCGGTCGCCGCGACGGCCTCGATGATGCGCATCGTGTCGGCCGTACGGACCCCGCCGGCCAGCGCGATGTCGCTGGCCTTCTGGATGACCGGCCCGTCCATCACCGGATCGGAGTACGGGATCTCCACCTCGATGACGTCGACGCCGGCCTCGACCATCGCCGTCATGGCCGCGATGCTGCCCTCGACGGTCGGAAACCCGGCCGGCATACAGCCCACCAGCACGGCCCGCCCGTCGGCCCGGGCCTTGTCGAAGGCCACCCCGATGCGACTCACCTCAGCGCTCCTTGTCGAGGATGCCGAAGTAGTCCCCGGCGGTGTGCACGTCCTTGTCGCCCCGGCCGGAGAGGTTCACCACGATGGTGGGCTCCCGGCCCAGCTCGGCGGCGAGCTTCGGGGCCAGCGTCACGGTGCCGGCGAGCGCGTGCGAGCTCTCGATCGCCGGAATGATGCCCTCGGTGCGGCAGAGCAGTTCGAAGGCGGCCATCGCCTCCTCGTCGGTCACGGGCAGGTAGCTGGCCCGGCCGGTGTCGTGCAGCCAGGCGTGCTCGGGCCCGACGCCCGGGTAGTCCAGGCCGGCGGAGATCGAGTGCGACTCCAACGTCTGCCCGTCGGCGTCCTGCAACACGTACGTGCGGGCACCGTGCAGCACGCCCGCCGACCCGCCGGTGATGCTGGCCGCGTGCCGACTGGTGGTCACCCCGTCGCCGCCGGCCTCGAAGCCGTACAGCCGCACGTCCTCGTCGGGAACGAAGGCGTGGAAGATGCCCAGCGCGTTGGAGCCGCCGCCGACGCAGGCGGTGACCGCGTCCGGCAGCGCGCCGGTCAGGTCGAGGCACTGCTGCCGGGCCTCGTCACCGATGCCCCGGACGAAGTCCCGCACCATCGCCGGGAACGGGTGCGGCCCGGCGGCGGTGCCGATCAGGTAGTGGGTCGCGTCGACGTTCGCCACCCAGTCGCGCATCGCCTCGTTCATCGCGTCCTTGAGGGTGCGCGAACCGGTGGTGACCGGTACGACGGTGGCGCCGAGCATCCGCATCCGGGCCACGTTGAGCGCCTGCCGCTCGGTGTCGACCTCACCCATGTAGACCACGCACTCGAGGTCGAACAGGGCGGCGGCGGTCGCGGTGGCGACGCCGTGCTGGCCCGCCCCGGTCTCGGCGATCACCCGGGTCTTGCCCATCCGCTTGGTGAGCAGCGCCTGGCCGAGCACGTTGCGGATCTTGTGCGCGCCGGTGTGGTTGAGGTCCTCGCGCTTGAGCAGCACCCGGGCGCCGACCTTCGCGGAGAACCGGCGGGCCTCGTAGAGCAGCGACGGCGTGCCGGCGTAGTCGCGCAGCAGCGCGCCGAACTCGGCTCGGAAGGACTCGTCCGCGATCGCCGTCCGCCACGCCCCGTCGAGCTCGTCCAGCGCGGCCACCAGGGCCTCGGGCACGAACCGACCGCCGAAGCGGCCGAAGTGGCCGGCGGAGTCGGGCTGCGAACCGGCCACCGGGGCCAGCGCGTCGGCGCTCATCGGACAATCCTCTCGGTGGGGCGTCACACCGGCGCGGTCAGCGCACCGGCCGGGGCGTCGCCGGGTGGTTACCGGCGTTGACCAACTCGGCCACCGCCTCGCGTGGGCTCTTCTGGGTGACCAGTCCTTCGCCGACCAGGACCGCGTCGGCGCCGGCGGAGGCGTACCGGATCAGGTCGTGCGGCCCGCGAACGCCGGACTCGGCGATCTTGACGACGCTGCTCGGCAGGCCCGGCGCGATCCGCTCGAACACCGAGCGGTCCACCTGAAGGGTACGCAGGTCACGGGCGTTGACCCCGATCACCTGCGCGCCGGCCTCCAGGGCCCGGTCGGCCTCCTCCTCGTCGTGGACCTCGACGAGCGCGGTCATGCCCAGCGACTCGATCCGCTCCAGCAGGCCCATCAGCACGTTCTGCTCGAGGGCGGCCACGATCAGCAGCACCAGGTCGGCGCCGTGTGCGCGCGCCTCGTGCACCTGGTAGCTGGAGACCACGAAGTCCTTGCGCAGCACCGGCACGGTGACCGCGGCCCGGACGGCGGCGAGGTCGTCCAGCGAACCGCCGAACCAGCGCCCCTCGGTCAGCACGCTGATGGCCCGCGCGCCACCCGCCGCGTAGTCGACGGCGAGGTCGGCCGGATCGGCGATCTCGGCCAGCCGGCCCTTGGACGGCGAGGAGCGCTTGACCTCGGCGATGACCGCGACACCGGGCTTGCGCAGCGCGGCGTACGCGTCCAGCGGCGGCGGCGCCGCCGCGGCCAGTTCACGGATCCGTTCCAACGGAACCTGCTCCTGGCGACGGGCGACGTCCTCGCGCACGCCAGCCAGAATCTCGTCGAGCACGCTTACGGACGCCGCCTGACCGGCCTCGTCCCCCTCCGCGTGCGCATGCTCAGCAGTCACCAACGGACTCCCCTCTCCGGGTGTCATGGGCCGATGCTAGGGGCACCCGACCGAGGCCGGGAGCCGGGGGTATGGCGCTGCTCACGAAAAGGCCTGCGGCATAATGGCCGACTTGCCGTGAAGGGGATGTCACGCAGCGCCACCTCCGTATCGACCGCCGTCACACGACGACAACCCGGCGGCCCCGGTCGAACCGGGCCGACCCATCGATCATGCCACCCACCGCCGATCGCCGCCCGATGACAGCGACAGCAGTCGATGTTGTGAGCAAGCTCAAGGCCGAACGGCCCCTCCCAGGTCGCGGGCGCGGCGGGACAGTTGACGGGGTGGTCACCCGGACGAAACGTCGGCCGGTGAGCATCGTCCTCGGGCAGACTCGATGACGCGCCTGCCCGACCGTCGCCGACTCCTCGTGTGGAGTGAGCCATGAACACTGCCGAGTCGAACTCCAGCATCGGACTGACCACCATCTCGCGGACCATGGCGTCGTTCGCCGTCGGGGTGGTGCACACCCTGGAACGGGCCGTCGTCGGTGAGGGCCGGATGCGCACGGCACGCGGTAACGCCTGGGAGGCGGTCTGCGCCGACCGGGCCCGCGCCGACCGACGCGCCGAGCTGGACCGCCTGGTGGCCGAACTGACCGCCACCCGCGCCGCCGCGCGCCCGCAGCGGGACCGTCAGCCGGTCGTCCGGGAGCGGGACCGTCAGCCGGTCGGCTGATCAGCCGGCCGTGGGGTCCTCGCCCCGGTCCAACGCGTCCCACGCCTCGGTGGTCCGCCGACCGGCCATCGGGCCCGGGGTGGCAGCCGCGCTCGGCCTACTCTCCGTGACGGTCCGCGTCGGCCGTTCGTACCGGGCGCCCATCGCCGGCCACCCGCCGCCGCGCAGTGCCGTCCACCCACCACCCACGGCGACGAGCAGACCGCCGACCAGACAGAGCGCCGGCCACTGCCGACTCACCATACCGTCGAGGTCGGCGACCAGTCCGTAACCAGCGCCGGCCGACACCGCCAGGCCCAGCGCGCCGAGCAGCACACCCAGCAGCCGCCGTACCCGACCCCGGGTGGCCAGCACCGCGCCGCCACCGGCCAACGCCACCACGGCCAGCGCCGGCAGCCACGGCAGCAGGGCGGCCCCGCTGCGCGCCTCGCGCACCGGCGGCAGCGGCGCCGGCCGCGCGGTCAGCTCGACCGACCAGCCCCGGGTCGCCATCCACAGCGCCAGGCCCGCGCCGGCGAGACAGAGCAGCATCGCGTACGTCAGCTCGCGCCGACCCTTCACGTTCATCGGGCCGCCCGCAGCGTTTCGGCGGCGGCGATCGCGGCCAGCACGGCGGCGGCCTTGTCGCGGGTCTCCTGCTCCTCGGCGGCCGGATCCGAGTCGGCGACCACTCCGGCCCCGGCCTGCACGTAGGCGCGGCCGTCACGGATCAGCGCGGTCCGGATGGCGATCGCCATGTCCAGGTCGCCGCCGAAGCCGAAGTAGCCGACCGTCCCTCCGTAGACGCCACGGCGTACCGGCTCCAACTCCTCGATGATCTCCATGGCGCGCACCTTGGGCGCGCCGGAGAGCGTTCCGGCCGGGAAGGTCGCGGCGAGCGCGTCGAACGCCGAACGGTCGTCACGCAGCGTGCCGGTCACGGTGGAGACGATGTGCATCACGTGGCTGTACCGCTCGATGGTCGCGAACTCGGGCACCTGGACGCTGCCCGGCTCGCAGACCCGGCCCAGGTCGTTGCGGCCCAGGTCGACCAGCATGACGTGCTCGGCGCGCTCCTTGGGATCGGCGAGCAGCTCGGCCGCGAGGCCCGCGTCGGCCGCCGGGGTGCCGCCGCGCGGGCGGGTGCCCGCGATCGGGTGCAGCAGCGCCCGCCGCCGCCCGTCCGCGCCGGCGGTGACCTTCAGGTGCGCCTCCGGCGACGAGCCGACGATGTCGAACCCGTCGAAGCGCAGCAGGTACATGTACGGGCTGGGGTTGCTGGTGCGCAGCACCCGGTAGACGTCGAGCGGGTCGGCGTGCGTGGCCCGCTCGAACCGCTGGGACAGCACGATCTGGAAGCACTCGCCCGCCCGGATCGCCTCCTTGGCCGCCTCCACGGCCTTGACGTAGCCCCCCTCGGGCGTACGGCAGACGACCTCGCCGGCCGGTGGGCGCGCGACCGTCGAGATCATCGGCGGGATGGGTCGGGACAGCGCGGTGGTCATCGCGTCGAGGCGACCCACCGCGTGGTGGTACGCGGCGGTGACGTGCGCGTCGCGGTCCGCCGCGTCCAGCGGTGGCAGTACCGCGTTGGCGACCAGGATCGCGGAGCCGTCGTAGTGGTCCAGCACCACCAGGTCGGTCGCGAGCATCATGCCCAGCTCGGGCACGCCGAGGTCGGACTCGGTCAGCTCGGGCAGCCGCTCGAAGCGGCGGACGAGGTCGTACCCGAGGTAGCCGACCATGCCCCCGGTCAGCGGTGGCAGACCGTCGCCCGGGCCGGGCGGCGGCCCGGCGAGCGCCGCCACGGTGTCCCGCAGCACCCGCACCGGGTCGCCGTCGGTGGGCAGCCCGGCCGGGGGTTGCCCGAGCCAGGTCGCCGCGCCGTCCCGCTCGACGAGGGTGGCGCTGCTCCGGACGCCGATGAACGAGTACCGCGACCAGGCCGTGCCCGCCGAGCCGACCCCCTGCTCGGCCGATTCGAGCAGGAAGGTGCCGGGCCCGCCGGCGAGCTTGCGGTAGACCCCCACCGGAGTCTCGGCGTCGGCCAGCAGCCGTCGGGTGACCGGTACGACACGCCAGCCGGCGGCCAGTTCGGTGAAGGTGGCCAGGTCGGGGCTCACCGCGCCGTCGGTCATGCGCCGGCCCGCCTCTCGGTCCCGGCGGGGCGCCGCCGCACCGTGCTCACCGGGCGTCCGGCGCGCTGACCGGCAGCTCGGTGAAGAAGCACGTCCGGTGGCCGGTGTGGCAGGCCGCGCCGACCTGGTCGACGCTGACCAGCAGGGCGTCGCCGTCACAGTCCAGGGCGACCGAGCGCACGTACTGGTGGTGCCCGGAGGTGGCGCCCTTGACCCAGTACTCGCGCCGGCTGCGCGACCAGTAGGTGGCCCGGCCGGTGGTGAGGGTGCGGTGCAACGCCTCGTCGTCCATCCAGGCGACCATCAGCACCTCGCCGGAGTCGTGCGCGCGTACCACGGCGGCGACCAGGCCGTCGGCGTTGCGGCGCAGCTGGGCCGCGATGGCCGGATCGAGCCGGGACGGACGGACCGGCGTCGAGGCCACCGGGCCGCTCGGTTCGCTGGGGACGCCGGTCACCGGCGCGTCAGGTACGGGCACAGTTGCCCATTGTCCCGCACGTGGGGTGGGCACCGGCGACGGCTCCCGCCGAGGGTTCGGCCGGTCGGCCACGGGCCGCGCGAGCTGGGCCACGTAACGGTCGAGGCGGCCGTCGACCAGGGCCTCGGCCAGGTCGGTGCCGGAGGATTCGGCGATCTCCCCGGCGTACGGGCGGATCAGCGCCACGGTGCCGGCGACCAGCCGCACGGCGGCGGCCCAGAGCTGGCCGGTGGCGCCCGGGCGCAGGCCGAGGCAGCGGAGCATGTCCTCGCGGTAGCCGGCCGGGGCGACCGGCAGCTCCAGGGCCGCCGCGAACGCCGCGCGGCGGGACGACACCCGCACCGACGGGTTCGCCGGGCGCAGCACCGACGGGCAGATCCGGGCCAGGTCCGCCACGGCGAGCCGGACCCCGAGGCGGTCGGTGGCGGCGCGGGCGGCAGCGGCCTTGCCGAGCAGGGCGATCAGCTCCTCCAGCCGGGGCGGCTCGGCGGGCTGGCAGAGCACCGGCAGGTCGATCCGGGGCCGCCAGTGCGGGTCCGCCCAGAGCAGCCGGGCCGGCGCGGTGACCGGCAGTCCGAACGCCCAGTCGGCCGGCTCGCCGAGCCGGTGCACCCAGGAGCGGACGTCCCGCGCCGCCACCGACACGTGGGTGACCCGACCGGCGGTTTCGGCCAGGTACGCGCGACGGGCGGCGTACGGCGAGCCACCGACGAGCACGTCGAGGTCGACGTCGCTGTGCGCGGTGGCCGCCCGCCGGGCGTGACTGCCGCGCAGCAGGATGCCGACGACCGGCCGTTCGGCGGCGTCCCGCAACCGCGCGGCCCAGTCCTCGAGAAATCCGCTGTGCGGTAACGGAGCGTGACCCACGGCGTCATCGTGCCGTACGTCCGATCGGCACGCAATGCCCGTTGCCGGACCTGCTGTCCGGTCCGAAGCCTACTGCCCGTTGTCACGCTAGGCGCGAGGGCGGGCACCAGAGGACAGGCCGGCCGTTGCGCGGGCCGCACACTCCTCTCTAGCGTTGGAATTCAACGAGCGATGAGTTTCTTGGAGGTGCGCGATGGACGACGCGATAGGCGTCCACGACCTGGTGGTCGATCGGGGCGGGCGGCGGGTGCTGGACGGCATCACCTGCGCCGTCCCGCGGGGCGCCGTCACCGGTCTGCTGGGGCCCAGCGGCAGCGGCAAGACCACGTTCATGCGCGCCGTGGTCGGCGTGCAGGTGGTCACCTCGGGGACGGTGACCGTGCTGGGCCAGCCGGCGGGGGCCCCGGCGCTGCGGCACCGGGTCGGCTACCTCACGCAGGCGCCGAGCGTCTACGCCGACCTGACCGTGCGGGAGAACGCCCGCTACTTCGCGGCCCTGTACGGGCGTGGGCGGGCCGAGGCGGACGAGGCGGTGAGCGCCGTCGGGCTGGCCCAGGCGGCCGGTCAGCTGGTCGCCACCCTCTCCGGCGGCCAGCGCAGTCGGGCCTCCCTGGCCTGCGCCCTGGTCGGCGACCCGGAGCTGGTCATCCTCGACGAGCCGACCGTCGGTCAGGACCCGGTGCTGCGGGCCGACCTGTGGGCCCGGTTCCACGCCATGGCCGCCGCCGGCACCACCCTGCTGGTGTCCAGTCACGTGATGGACGAGGCGGCCCGCTGCGACCGGCTGCTGCTGATCCGCGAGGGCCGGCTGATCGCCGACGACAGCCCGGACGCGATCCGGGCCGCCGCCGGTGTGGACGACCTCGACGAGGCGTTCCTGCGGCTGATCCGGGCCGGCGAGACGAAGGCGTCAGCCGGGCGGGAGAACTCATGAACGTGCGGATCCTGGCGGCCACCATCGGCCGCGTCCTGCGCCAGCTCCGGCACGACCGGCGGACGATCGCGCTGCTCGTGGTGGTGCCGACCGTCCTGCTCACGCTGGTCTACTACATGTACGCCGACAAGCCGACACCGCTGGGGCAGCCGTCGGTGTTCGACCGGGTCGCGCTGGTGATGCTGGGAACCTTCCCCTTCGTGATCATGTTTCTCGTGACCAGCATCGCGATGCTGCGCGAGCGCACGTCCGGCACCCTGGAGCGGCTGCTCACCACCCCGCTGGGCAAGCTCGACCTGCTCTTCGGGTACGGCATCGCGTTCGGGCTGGCCGCCGCCGTGCAGGCCACGTTGGCGGCCGGTCTGGCGTACTGGGTCTTCGATCTGCGGACTCTCGGCAGCAGCGGTCTGGTGATCGGGATCGCGGTGCTCGACGCGGTGCTCGGGGTCGCCCTCGGCCTGCTGTGCAGCGCCTTCGCCCGCACCGAGTTCCAGGCAGTACAGTTCCTCCCGGTCGTGGTGATCCCGCAGCTCCTGCTGTGTGGGCTGTTCGTGGCCCGGGACGAGATGGCCGGCTGGCTCCAGGGCCTCAGCGGCGCCCTGCCCCTGACGTACGCCATCGAGGCGTTGCAGGAGGTCGGCGCCCACGCCGAGCCGACCGCGACCATGTGGCGGGACGTGGGCGTGGTGTTCGGCGCGGTGGTGTTGGCGCTGGTGCTCGCGGCGGCGACCCTGCGTCGGCGCACCGGCTGACCGACCGGCGGCGACCCGCGCGGGGCGGGTCGCCACCCGCCGCCGGGAGACCGGCGGCGTCAGCGGACGAACGAGGGGCGGCGATGACGCGGCGTACCGGCCGGCGACCCGGCAACCCGGACACCCGGGAGGCGATCCTCGACGCGGCGCGGGCGACGTTCGCCGAACGGGGTTTCGACGCCGCCCCGATCCGCGCCATCGCCGCCACCGCCGGGGTGGACCCGGCTCTGGTGCACCACTACTTCGGCACGAAGGACCAGCTCTTCCGGGCCGCGATGAACTTCCCCGTGGACCCCGCCGAGCTGCTGCCGGCGGTGCTCGCCGGTGACCAGGACGGCGTCGGCGAGCGGCTGGTACGGGCCTTCATCGGCATCTGGGACTCACCGGCCGGCAGCGCCGGAGTGGCGCTGGTGCGCTCCGTGCTCAGCAGCGAGTGGACCGCTCGGCTGCTGCGGGAGTTCGTCACCACGCAGGTGTTGCGCCGGGTGCTCGACCAGCTCGACGTCGACCCGGCCGAGGTCCCGCTGCGCGGCTCGCTGGTCGCCACCCAGCTCATCGGCCTCGCCATGATCCGACACGTGGTACGGCTGGAGCCGGTCGCGTCGGCCGATCCGGAGCTCCTGGTCGCCACCATCGGCCCCAGCGTCCAGCGGTACCTCACCGGGTCGCTGCCGATCTAGGGCCGGGCACGGTCAGCGGGGCGGGTGCACGTCGGCGGGGCGGCGCAGCGGCGGGAGCAGCCGGCCCAGCTCGTCGGGGCCGGTGAGCGGGCACGGGAACGCCAGCCGGACGCGCCGCCGTGCGCCGGGGCGTCCGAGAGCGACCACCAGCCCGTAGCGGTCGACACGCACCACGCGCGGCGGGCCGTCCGGGGCCTCTTCGGTCAGGCCGAGCTGCCGGCACAGGTAGTCGGTGACGGCGGCGGGCTCGCGCTGGGCGAAGTCGGCGAGCAGCAGGGCCTCGAAGGGGTGCACCGGATCCGGCTCCGCCTCGGCGTACTCCACCGGGTCGATCCGGTGCACGACGCCGGCCCGCTCCCAGCGGACCTCGGCCACCTCGAAGCGGAACAGCCGGAACCGGGCGCCGACGTCGAGCAGGTCGCCGGTCGGCTCGACGGCCGCGAAGTCGACCGCGGCGCGGCGTGCCTCGTCGTCGTGCAGTTCGGCGGCCCAGCCGGAGACCCAGGCCCGCCCGAGCCCGGGAGCGCCGGCCGCGGGCGGCAGGTCGAGGACGTCCAGGACCACCGCGACGTCGTCGCCCCCGGCGGCGGGCTGTAGCGCGGCGCCCAGGTGGCTGGCCACCGGCACCAGCAGCAACACGCGGCCGTCGGGGTCGGTCACGTGCCGGGCGTGGTGCGGACCCGGGCGGCGAGCCAGGTGGACGAGGCCGGGCAGGCGACCGGCGACGAGGGTACGGACGATCTCGGCGGGGCTGGGCCGCATGGCGCAACCTCCTTCAAAGGTTAGCCTTACCTAACCGGAGCGTAGAGCACCAGCACCACCGCGTCCACCAGCCGATGCCATGGACATCGACCCGTTACCTGGTCTGCTCCAGCCAGGAGGCGTACAGCAGCCCGTAGACCGAGTCGGCGTCGCGCACCAACTCGTCGTGCGGGCCCCGCTGCACGACGCGCCCCCGGTCCACCACGATGACCTCGTCGGCGGCCTGGGCGGTGGAGAGCCGGTGCGCGATGGCGAGGGTCGTACGCCCCCGCGTGACCGCGTCCAGGGTGCGCTGCAAGCGCACCTCGGTCGCCGGATCCACCGCGCTGGTCGCCTCGTCCAGCACCAGCAGGTCGGGGTCGGCCACGTACGCGCGGGCCAGCGCGACGAGCTGCCGCTCCCCCACGCTCAGCGCCTCGCCGCGCTCCCCGACCGGGGTGTTGAGGCCGGCGGGCAGACCGTCCAACCAGTCCGCCAGGCCCAACTCCGTAAAGGCGGCCCCCAGCTCATCGTCGGTCAACTCCGGCCGGGCGAACCGCACGTTGTCCCCCACCGTCGCGTCGAAGAGGAACCCGTCCTGCGGGACCATCACCACCCGGGCGCGCAGCGAGTCGAAACGCACCTGCGCCAGCGGCACCCCGGACAGCAGCACCGCCCCCGCCGACGGATCCATCAGTCGGGTCAGCAGCTTCGCGAAGGTCGTCTTGCCGCTGCCCGTCTCGCCGACCACCGCCACCCGGCTCTTCGCCGGGATCTCCAGGTCGATGTCGTGCAGCACCGGCGGGCCGCCGGGATAGGCGAACCGTACGCCCGAGAACCGGATGTCCAACGGACCGATCGGCAGGTCCCGGCCCTGCTCCCCGGGATCCGCGACGTCCGGGGCGACGTCCAGCACGTCCAGCACCCGGCGCCAGCCCGCGATCGCGTTCTGCGCCTCGTTGAGCACCTCGGTGGCGATCTGCACCGGCTGGATGAACAGCGTCACCAGGAAGAGGAACGCGGTCAGCTGACCGATCGACAGCGTGCCGTCCACGCCCAGCGTCACCCCGAGCACCACCACGCCGGCCAGCGCCAACCCGGCCGCCAACTCACCGACCGAGCTGCCCACGATGCTGATCCGGATGGCCCGCTGCTGCGCCATGCGCTGCGCGTCGATGGCCTCGTCCAGCCGCCGCTCGGTACGCCCCGCGATGCCGTACGCCCGGATCACCGGCGCGCCCACGACGCTCTCGCCGATCGCGCCCAGCAGCGCGCCGGTGCGCTGGCGCACCGTCGCGTACGCCGCGCCGAGTCGGCGCTGCAACTGCCGGATGACGAGCACCGCCGGCAGGAACGCCACCAGCACCACCAGGGTCAACTGCCAGGAGTACGCCAGCATGACGGCCGTCGTCACCACGAGCTGGCCCAGGTTGACCAGCAGGATCACCCCGCCCCACTGGAGGAACTGGGTGATCTGGTCGACGTCGCTGGTCACCCGCGAGACCAGCGAGCCGCGGCGCTCCGACTGCTGGTGCAGCATCGACAGGTCGTGCACGTGCCGGAACGCCCGCGTCCGCACGTTCGCCAACGCGGTCTCGCTGACCGTGAACAGCCGGCGCATCATCAGGTAGCCGCAGGCCGTGGTGACCACGAGGATCGCCGCGGTGACCGCCACCACCCACCAGACGACGTCCAGCCTCAGGCCGCCGACGATGCCTCGGTCGATGCCCTGCTGCACCGCCACCGGAACGGCCACCCGGCCCACCATGTAGACCAGCGCCAGGGCCAGGGTGGCGGCCAGCCCGGTCCGCAGCTCGGGCGAGAGGGCCAGCCCCCGCCGCAACGTCCGCCAGGTCGTCTCCGGCCGCTCGTCGCGCTCGTCGGTCGTCACCGTCGTACTCAATGGTCCACCTCGATCTCCAGGCCCGACGGGAGCGGCGCCACCTCGTCGTCGTACGCGCGCTCCTGCGCGCGGTCGACCTCCGCCTGCTCGTAGGCGGTGACCAGGTCCACGTACCCGGGCACGGTGGCCAGCAGCTCGGTGTGCGTGCCCCGCGCGATCACCCGCCCCTGCTCGACGTAGATGACCTCGTCGGCGAGGGCGATGGTGGCCCGGCGGTACGCCACGACGAGGATCGACGCGGCGGGAACCCCCGGCTCGCCGGCCGAGGAGCGCAGGCCGGCGAGGATGGCCGCCTCCACGCGCGGGTCCACGGCGCTCGTCGCGTCGTCGAGCACCAGCAGGCGTGGCCGCCCGGCGAGGGCGCGGGCCAGGGTGAGCCGCTGCCGCTGCCCGCCGGAGAGCGAGGTGCCCCGCTCGCCGACCATCGTGTCCAGCCCGTCGGGCAGCGCCGCGACGAAACCGTCCGCCTCGGCCAGGCGCAGTGCCGCCCACACGTCCTCGTCGTCGATGCCCGGCCGGTCCAGGGCGATGTTGGCCCGTACGGTGTCGTCGAAGACGAACGGCACCTGCGCCACGAGCGCGACCGTGCCGGCCAGCGACGCGGCGGTCAGGTCGCGCGTGTCCACGTCGTCCAGGGTGACGGTGCCCGAGTCCGGGTCGACCAGGCGTACGGCCAACGAGGCGATGGTGGACTTGCCCGCGCCGGTCGGCCCGACCAGGGCGACCGTGCGGCCCGCCGGGACGGTGAAGCCGACCTCGCCGAGCACCTGCGCGCCGGGCTGGTGAGCCTCGGCGGGCGGATAGGAGAAGTGCACGTCGGTGAAGGTGAGGCTGGCCGGGCCCGGGGTGGCCGGGTCGAGCACCCGCTGTCCGTACGGCATCTCGCCGGTGGCGTCGAGGACCCGGCGCACCCGGTCCCAGCCCGCGACGCTGCGCGGCAGCTCGGCGAGCACCCAGCCGATGGCCCGTACCGGGAAGGCCAGCACGGTGAAGAGGAAGGCGACGCTGACCAGCTCGGTGACGCTGATCGCGCCCTGGCGCAGCCGGAACGCCCCGACCACCAGGACGGCCAGGGTGCCGAGGCTGGGCAGTGTCTCCAGCAGCGGGTCGAAGACGCCCCGCAGCCGGCCGACCGCGATGAGGGCGTCGCGCAGCTCACCGGCGCGGCCGGCGAACCGGGCGGTCTCCTGCGCCTCGCGGCCCATGGTCTTGACCACCAGCGCGCCGTCGAAGCTCTCGTGCGCGATGCCGCTGACCTCGGCGCGCAACCGCTGCGCGCGGGCCTGGCGGGGCGCCATCCGGCGGGAGTAGACCACGTTGAGCGCGAACAGCGCGGGGAACACCGCGAGGCCGACCAGGGCCAGGGCCCAGTCGGTGGCGAACAGCGAGACGATCGCGCCGACCAGCATCACCAGCGTGCCCACCGCGAAGGGCAGCGGGGCGATCGGATACCAGGCCGCCTCCACGTCGGAGTTGGCGTTGGACAGCAGCGTGCCGGTGGCGTTGCGGTGGTGCCAGGACAGCGGCAGGTCCAGGTAGCGGCGGGTGACCCGGCGGCGGTAGGCGGCCTGGAGCCGGTACTGCATGTAACCGGCGCCGAGCCGGCGGCCGAAGATGCCGACCACCCGCAGCACGCTGATCCCGAAGAGGGCCACCGCCGCCAGCACCAGCGCGCCGACGCCGACCTCGCCCCGGGCGATCGCCGGCACCACCACGTCGCCGACGACCGCGCCCACCACGTACGCGCTCACGATGACCATCGAGCCGAACAGCACGCTGCCGACCACGGCGACCGTGAAGATCCGTGGCTGCTCGCGGATCGCCTGCCGCAGCACCCCCAGCCCTCTGCCGAGCACGTCCCGGCTTGTCCTGCTCGCCACGCTCTCCCCCGCCGTAAGCCACAATTATCTACCTCATCCTTACCGGTGCGGGCCTGCGCCGCCGACCCGGACGGGATATGTCGACCATCACGTATTCCACGCCCGCGCCAGCGGTACGACCCGGTCCCGCTCGCCGCGCGGCCGCCAGGGTCCGGGCCTACGATCGGCCCATGTCGCGGTACGCCCGAGCCGAGCGCGAGACGCTGGCCGATCTCCTCCTGGCCCTCGGGCCCGACGCACCGACGATCAACGAGGGCTGGGCGACGCGCGACCTCGCCGCGCACCTGGTGCTGCGCGAGCGCCGTCTGGACGCCGCCGGCGGGATCCTGCTGCCGCCTCTGCGGGGGTACGCCGAACGGGTCCGCCGCCGGCTCGCCGCCGGGCCCTACCCGGAGCTGGTGGCGAAGGTACGCCGGCCACCGGTGTGGAGCCCGGTCAGCAACCCGCTGACCGACGAGCTGGTCAACACCATGGAGTTCTTCATCCACCACGAGGACGTTCGGCGGGCCGTCGGGGGATGGCAGCCGCGTGAGTTGCCGCGTGGCCTGCAGGCCACCCTGTGGAAGCGGGCCGCACCGATGGCCCGGCTGACGCTGCGGCGCTTCCCGGCGGACCTCTACGTGCAGGCGCCGGGGTACGGCGAGGTCTCCGTCGGCCGTGGCGGCGAACGACTGCGCCTGGTGGGTGCCCCGGCCGAGTTGGCCCTGTTCCTGTCCGGACGGCAGCGGGTGGCCAGGGTCCAGCTGGACGGCCCGGCGTCGTCCGCGCGGCAGCTGCGCAACGCCAGCCTGGGCATGTGACTTTCTGCGCCTAATCGGTCACAGCAACGTCGGACGAATGCCCCAGTCCCAACGATGCATACCGATACCTCCTCCCGTACGCTTCACCGCGCCGTTCCGCGCCGGGGCGGCACGATGTGGGGGCACACGATGCGAAGTTTCGCAATCTCGGCGCTACGGGAACCCTCCTTCACGGCGGGGCGCCACAAGTCCACAGATCTGGTAGCCAACGAGAGCGTCGATTGGGCGCGCGCTTTCGGCCTGGTCAACTCCGGTCAAATTCATCGACTGCAACGGGCGGACGCCGCCGGCCTGGCGGGCCGAGCCTGCCCGGACGGGCCGGCACGGGGGCTGCGACTCCTCACCGACCTGATCTCCTGGCTGTTCGTCATGGACGACGCCTGCGACGAGGACGGCCTCGGGGCCGATCCGAGCCGGCTGGCGCCGGTCATCGCCGCCCTGCTCAACGTGTTGGACCGGGCCGGCGACCCGCGCGCCGTACCACCGCCGGAGGCCGGCCCGCTGGGCGCCGCGCTGCACGACCTGTGCCGCCGGACCCGGGCCGAGGGCCGGGCGCCGATGCTGCTGCGGTTCGTCAGCCAGGTCCGCCAGTACCTGCTGGCGCTGCTCTGGGAGGCCAGCAACCGGGAGCGCCGCCGGGTACCGGGGGTCACGGAGTACGTCCAACTGCGTCGGCACATCGGCGGCGTACATCCCTGTCTCACCCTGACCGACCTCGCGTCGGAGCAGCCACCCGGGCCGGCGCGGCGGGCCGATCCGGCGCTGACCGCCCTGGACCTGCTGGCGGTGGACCTGGTGTGCTGGTGCAACGACCTCTTCTCGTACGGCAAGGAGAGCCGGTCCGGCCCGGACGCGCACAACCTGGTGACGGTCATCGCCCAGGAGAGCGGCCTCGACGAGGCGGGCGCGTTACGGGCCGCCGCGGAACGCTTCAACCGGGGGTTGGCGGCGTACCAGGCGGCGGAGGAGGGCCTGCTGGCGAGCGGTGTCGCGGCGTTGCGCTCGCCGTTGGCCGCGCGGCGCAACTGGGTCCGGGCCACCTACGACTGGTCGGTCGTGGCTGCCCGCTACGCCTGATTCAGGGCGCCGGTCGGCGCGGCAGGGTCGCCGGACGATCACCGGCACTAGCCGATGCCCGGTATCAGGCAATACTCTTCGGTAACCACTATGACGTGACGACCGTCACGTCGCCACCCCCGAAGGCGGCTACAGCGATGGCTCTCGATGTACCGTACCGTTCCATCCCGGACATGTTCCTCAAGCGCGTGGCGGCCACCCCCGACCGGCACGCGTTCGCGTCCCCGACCCCTGACGACTCGGGGCCCAACTGGTTGACCTGGGCGCAGGTCGGCCAGCGCGCCAAGGCCGTCGCCGCCGGCCTGCACGCGCTCGGCGTCGGCCAGGAGAACCCGGTCGCGATCCTCGCCAACACGCGACTGGACTGGGTGGTCGCCGACCTGGGCATCATGTGCGCCGGCGGGGCGACCACCACCGTCTACCCGACCACCGAGCCGGCGGACGCGACGTACATCATCGCCGACTCCGGCTCGCGGGTCCTCTTCGCGGAGAACCCGGCGCAGGCGGCCAAGATTGCCGGAGCGGAGCTGCCGGCGCTGACCCACGTGGTGCTCTTCGACGGCGCCCCCGACCCGAACGCCGCGATCCCCCAGCTCACCCTCACCGAGCTGGAAGAGCGGGGCAGCCGGGCGCTGGCCGCCGAACCCGATCTGATCGACATGCTCGTGGCCGGCATCGGCCGCGACCACCTGGCCACGCTGATCTACACCTCCGGCACCACCGGCCAGCCCAAGGGTGTCGAACTGTTGCACGGTGGGTGGTGCTGGGAGGCGGTGGCGCAGGCCGACGGCGGGCTGCTGCGCGACGACGACCTGCAGTACCTGTGGCTGCCGCTGGCGCACTCGTTCGGCAAGACGCTGCTCTGCGGCGCGATCCACGTCGGCCTGCCGACGTACGTGGACGGGCGGGTGGAGAAGCTGGTCGACCTGCTCGCGGTGATCCGCCCGACGCTGATGTGTGGCGCCCCCCGCGTCTTCGAGAAGGTCTACAACCGGGCGGTCACCACCGCGCAGGGCGCCGGCGGCGCGAAGGCGAAGATCTTCGCCTGGGGTGTCCAGGTCGGTAAGGAGAAGGTCGCGCTGGAGCAGGCCGGCAAGCCGGTGCCGGCCGGGCTCAAGCTGCGCTACGGGCTGGCCGAGAAGCTGGTGTTCAGCAAGCTCCAGGCCCGCCTGGGCGGCCGGATGCGGGTGCTGGTCTCCGGCGCCGCGCCGCTCAGCCCGGAGATCGCCACCTTCTTCGCCGCGGCCAACCTGCCGATCTCGGAGGGCTACGGCCTCACCGAGACCAGCGCCGGCAACTTCGTCAACCCACCGGACGGGCTGCGCATCGGCACGGTCGGGAGGGCGATGGGCGACCTGGAGTGCCGGGTCGACACCGACGGCGAGATCCTCGTGCGGGGTCGCCCGGTGATGCGCGGCTACCACAACCTGCCCGAGGAGACCGCCGCCGCGTTCACCGAGGACGGCTTCTTCCGCACCGGCGACATCGGCACGCTCGACGAGCAGGGCTACCTGCGGATCACCGACCGCAAGAAGGACCTGGTCAAGACCTCGGGCGGCAAGTACATCGCGCCGTCGCACATCGAGGGCATGTTCAAGGCCATCTGCCCGTACACCTCGCAGGCGGTCGTGATCGGGCAGGCCCGCAACTTCTGCACGATGCTCGTCACGCTCGACGCGGACGCCATCCGCGGCTGGGTGGCCGGCGGCCCGCTGGAGGGCCGCGACTACACCGAGATCGTCGCCTCGCCGGAGGCGCAGGCGATGGTCGAGGAGTACGTCGCCCAGCTCAACGCCAAGCTGAACCGCTGGGAGACGATCAAGAAGGTGGCGATCCTGCCGCGTGACCTGACCATCGAGGACGGCGAGGTCACGCCGTCGTTGAAGATCAAGCGACGGGGCGTGGAGAGCAACTTCGCCGCCGAGATCGACAAGATGTACGCCGGCTCCCTCGCCGAGCTCTAGGAACGTGTCGTCGTGGCCCCGCACCCGCCCGGGTGTGGGGCCACCGGCGTCCTCGGGTCCGCTCAGGCGATGACCGACGGCTCCGGCCACCGCTGCCGGCCGCTGCGGTCCAGGTCGTAGCGGACCGTGGCGATCCGCTCCACGGCCTCCACCAGCTCGGCGGCCGGCAGGGTGAAGGGCAACCGCAGGAAGCGTTCCAGGGTGCCGTCCAGACCGAACCTCGGCCCGGGCGCGAGCCGTACGCCGACCTCCTCGGCGGCCCGCGCGAGCGCGCTGGAGACCGGGCCGTCCAGCTCGGCCCAGAGGGTCACGCCGCCGCGCGGCACGGTCACCCGCCAGTCCGGTAGTCGGTGCGCCAGCGCGCCGAGCAACGCGTCGCGCTGGGCGGCGAGCTGCGCCCGACGGTCGGCGACGATGGCCGCCGCGTCGGCGAGCAGGCGCACCGCGACCAACTGGTCGAGCACCGGGCTGGACATGTCGACGCCGACCCGGACCGCCGCCAGCCGCTGCACCTGCGGCGCGGAGGCGCGGACCCAGCCGATCCGCAGACCACCCCAGTAGGGCTTACTCATCCCTCCGATGCTGACCACCCGGGAGTGCCGGTCGAACGTGGCCGTGGGCGGGGGCAGCTCGACGCCGTCCAGCGGGAGGTCCACGAAGGACTCGTCGACGATGAGATCGGTGCCCACGGCGTGGGCGGCGGCGACCACCCGCTCGCGCAACGCGGCGGGCATCAGGTGGCCGGTCGGGTTCTGGAACTCCGGGATCAGGTACGCCAACTTGGGGCGGGTCTGCCGCAGGCTGCCCAGCAACAGGTCGGGCTCCCAGCCGCCGGCGTCGGCGGACAGACCGTGCGTGGCGATCCGGGCCCGCCGGCCGGCCAGCGCGGCGAGCGCGTTGGGGTAGGTCGGTGACTCGACCAGCACGTTCCCGCCGGGGGCCAGGGCGAGGCGCAGCACCAGGTCCAGGGCGTGCTGGGTGCCGCTGGTGACCATGATCTGGTCGGCCGAGGTGGGTAGCCCGCGCGCGGTGTAACCGGCGGCCACCGCCTCGCGCAGCTCACCGATGCCGGTCGGGTGGTAGCCGGCGCCGCCCAGGTAGCGGGGCAGGTCCTCGACGGCGGCCCGCGCAGCCCCGAGCAGTTGCGGCGGGGCCGCCAACGCGGCGACGCCGAGGTCGATCATGTCCCGGTCGTCCAGTGGGGTCCACAGGCCGGTGCTGGCGACCCGGTGGTTGCCCGGCAGCATCGTCCAACTGCCGGCGCCCCGCCGGCTGGCCAGGTGGCCGGTCTCACGCAGCTCCCGGTACGCGGCGGTGACCGTGGTACGGCTGATCCGCAGCGCCTCGGCCAGCTCACGTTCCGCCGGCAGCCGCACGCCCAGGGGAAGCCGGGCGTCGGCGAGCAGCCCGCGTACCGCACCGGCGAGCGCCGCGTAGTCGGGGCTGCGGCGACGGCCCGGCAGGGCGTGCCACTGCCCCAGCAGGCGCGCTAATTGGACCCCTCGCACCTGACCAGTCATGACCACTCCTCGGATATTGGCCTCTTCCTCCGGGAGGATTGGCACCTAGGGTGGCATGCATGGCACTGATTGGCAATCTGCGGGAGCGGCCGGTACGACGGCTCAGCCAGCTCTACGCCGGGCTCGTCCTCTACGGGGTCAGCATGGCCCTGATGGTCCGCTCCCAGCTGGGCCTGGACCCCTGGGACGTCTTCCACCAGGGGCTGTCCGAGCTGACCGGGCTCTCCTTCGGCACGGTCACCATCGGTGTCGGCGCCCTGGTGCTGCTGCTCTGGATTCCGCTGCGACAGCGGCCCGGCCTCGGCACCGTCAGCAACGTGGTGGTGGTCGGCCTCGTGGTGGACGCCACTCTGGCCCTGCTGCCCGCCGGTGGTCCCCTCGGCGTCCGCATCGCCCTGTTGATCACCGGGATCGTCGCCAACGGCGCCGCCACCGCGCTCTATCTCGGCGCCCGCCTGGGTCCGGGCCCACGCGACGGGCTGATGACCGGCTTCGTCGCCCGTCGGCCCCGCTTCTCGGTGCGACTGGTGCGTACCGTCATCGAGGTCACCGTGCTCGCGCTGGGCTGGCTGCTCGGCGGCACGGTCGGCGTGGGTACCGTCGCGTACGCGCTGGCCATCGGTCCGCTGGCGCAGTTCTTCATCCCGCTCGTCGCGGTGCCCCCGGCCAAGGCCGACGCTGAGGACGAGTCGGCGGTCACCGCCGGTGACCCGTCGCGTGCCCCGGCCGCCTGAACGTTCACCGACCGTTCACGGACCGGCACGCCGCGCTGGTGGAAGTGGGCTCGTTGGAGGGTGGGTGTTCCCTTCCGCGTCGCTCGCCGTCATCATCACTGCATGGGGGAGAACGGTTGGCGCTGGAGCGACGCATGGATCTTCGTGTCGTTGGTCATCGCGAGCGGCGCCGGACGGCACCGCCGTTCCGCGACCAGCCGCCGGCCGGAGGGCGTACGTCTGACCGACGTGCTGTCCACCGCCGACCATCTCAACCACGCGATTCCCGAACGACACGAGGTGGAGGCCGCGGTCCAGCGGCTGGTCGGCGCGGGCCTGGTCACCGTCGCCGACGGGTGGTTCCGCATCACCGCCGAGGGTGAGCAGCTCTGGCGCAGCCGGCCCCGGGCCGGCGTCGCCACGATGGTGGACACCGTGCAGGGGGTCCTGACCCGCCGGCACGCGCCCGGCAGCGCGGACTGGATCCTGGAGGAGGCCGACCACGCGGCGGCCGTGCAGGAGTACGCCGTCCGCTCGATCCCCACGCCCCGCCGCTCACCCGAGGGGCAGTCCGGCGGCCACTGACCCCCAACGAGATCTTGGACAGTTTCCGTTAGCTACTAACGAAAACTGTCCAACATTGCCACGGTTAGGGCGCGCCGACGGGCGGAGCGGGTAGCGGCAGGACCAGCAGGTGCGTGGGTGTGCCGTCGGGCATCGCCGACCCGCCGACCTGCCGCCAACCCGCGCGCTGGTAGATGTCGCGGGCCGGCGCGGCCGGGTTGGACGCGAGAGTCGCCCGCCGCTCGGCCCGCCCGTCGAGGAGCCGGTACATAAGCTGCGCGCCGACGCCCTCACCCCGCCGGCCGGGACGCACGATCCATTCCATGACCGCGAACTTGTCGACGGCGCGGAGATCGGCGGGCGGCTCGGCGGTGGCACGCGTCCACCAACGCCCGGCAGCCATCGTCGAACCGTACGCCGCACCGACCAGTTCCCCCGCGTCGTCCGCCACCACGAGGGTGAACCCAGGGCGCCTCGTCTCAGCGGGCAGGGCGGCGGCGAACGCGGCCACCTGATCCGGTCCCTCGACGTACGGCGGCTCCGCGTAGACGACCGCGTACAGACGTACCAGCGCCGGAAACACGGCCGCGGCCGATTCGGGAGTGTGCATGCGGTACGTGACGGGCATGGCGGAGCAGCCTAGTCCGTTCGACAGCAGATCGAGGACATGTCAGGTTGGTCGCCGCTCTCAAGTGCCTTCCGGTATCTGCGGTTCGACGGCGGATGGGCGACGATGCCGAACCGGCCAGCCGAGGAATCGATCGAACAGATCGGCCGCAGTGCCTGTGACGGCAGGGTTGAGCCGGTGCAGGTCATCGATGGCTTCGTGTAGGCAGCCGGCGAGATAAAGGAACAGGCTCAGCGACATGTCACGGTACTCGACCACGAGAGCGACTTTCGCCGTTCCGCACGGCCACGGCTGTCCGCACCGGCAGCACAGCCACAGCGGACGCATCGGCAGATGCCCGCTCTCCCGAGACCGGTCCCGCCGCACCGTCATGAATGGGCATCCCGTCGGGACGGCCGGCGGTGGGCTCGCCGGGGGATTGGCAAGCCCACCGCCACCGAACGGCGGCTCGGGGAAGGCCGCCGATCACCCACCCGCGCAGCCCCGATGGCGATACGCAGATGGGGAGTAGTCCGGACGCGAGCAGGACCTGAGCGTTCGGCCAGATCGTGAGGTCGATCGCGCTTCCAACAGCTCACCCTGCACCCCAGCTCAGTAGGTCGCTTGATCGCTGGTCTTCACCCAACGGTGCGCCGGCTGATCCCAGTGCGGCATTGGCGCAGTTTCGATGCACTCCCATTGCGACGACTACGGTGAGCTGGATAAATGGATCCGTGATGCACAGTGGCGGCAACGGTCGGCGAGCACCGGGCTTGCGGCGGCACAGGCTCGCGCAACGACGCAAGGCGATCGGCCTCAGCCAGGAACGCCTCGCCGAAGTCCTCGGCGTGGATCGTTCCACCATCGTGCGCTGGGAACGCGCGGAGACCGACCCGCAACCCTGGCTCCGCCCACACCTGGCCAGGGCGCTCAAGGTGTCCGTTGAGGAACTGGCCGATCTGTTGGCCGACACCCGCCGACCACCCGCCACGCTCGACGGACGTCTCGACTACGCGTTGCGGCAGCCCGGTCGCGTCGACCTGATCACCGTGGCACACATACGGGAGCGCGTACGGCATCTGGACGAGCGCTACGACCGAACGCCTTCGACTCTTCTGCTCGCCGAGGCGGCACAGTTGCACGGTCAGGCGGTCTTCCTCCGCCAGCACGCCCAGGTCGGCTCAGTTCAACGGGAACTGGCTGCGGCGGTCGCCGAGGCGGCGACGCTGATGGGCCAACTGGTATGGGACGCCACACAGCGACACGACCACGCGGCCAGCGCGGCCTACTTCGACCAGGCGGCCGACGCCGCGAGGGAGGCCCGCGATCCGGTCGCCGAAGCCAACGCGTTGCTGCGCAAGAGCTACCTCGCGCTCTACGGCACCAAGCGCCCAACCGCTGCCGTCGCGTTGGCGACGCAGGCAGTTGCCGTCAACGACCGGCTCCTCACCCTCATGACTCCCTAGGAGCACCAGCGTGACAAGCACCGACGACGCCAAGCAGTCCGTTCGACGACGCGTCTGGGACCTCCTCGAACGCGGAGGCGTCGCACCGCCGGGCGTTCACGGCCACATCCCCGACTTCGCCGGCAAGGAAGACGCGGCCGCCCGGCTCGCGGAACTGGATATCTGGAAACGGGCACGGGTCATCAAGTGCAATCCCGACCGCGCCCAACTGCCGGTCCGGGTCCGCGCCCTCCAGGAGGGCAAGCTGCTCTACATGGCGGTTCCGCGACTCGCCACCCCGGAACCCTTCTACCTGCTCGACCCGGCCGCTCTGCACGTCCCGTTCGAGATGGCCGCCACGAGCAGTGGCGCCCCGGAGGTCGCCCCCACGGTCGGCACCGATGGCATGCGCCCGGTGGATCTGATCGTTTGCGGCAGCGTCGCGATCAACCGACACAACGGCGTGCGACTCGGCAAGGGAGCCGGCTACTCGGACCTGGAGATCGCGCTCCTGGCCGAGGCCGGCCTCGTGTCCAAGGAGACGACCATCGCCACCACCGTCCACCAGAGCCAACTCCTCGACGAGGAACTACCGCACGCCGACCACGACTTCAGCGTCGACTACGCGGTCACCCCCGACGAGGTCGTCGCATGCGTGCCGGACCGGAAGCGACCGTCCGGCATCATCAGGGAGAACCTCCGCGCCGACCAGCTCGACACCATCCCCGTGCTGCGCTGACTGCTCCGCCGGGTCCACGAGATGCCAGCCAGCGGCGTGCGCGTTCGATGCGGGACACGGGCGGGACCGCTCGACGCGTACCCACCGGGGCCGGCGCGGACGACGGCTCGGCGCGGCTAGCGGACCGGGTGGCCGTTGCGGCGCAGGGCGTCCTTGACCTCGCCCACCGTCAGCTCGCCGAAGTGGAAGACGCTGGCTGCGAGGACCGCGTCGGCCCCGGCTCCGATCGCGGGCGGGAAGTGCGCCACCTCGCCGGCCCCTCCGCTGGCGACGACCGGCACGTCCACCACGGCTCGCACCGCGGCGATGAGTTCCAGGTCGAAGCCCGCCTTGGTGCCGTCGGCGTCCATCGAGTTGAGCAGGATCTCCCCCGCGCCCAGCTCGGCCACCCGCCGGGCCCAGTCCACCGCGTCGATGCCGGTGCCGCGCCGACCGCCGTGGGTGGTGACCTCGAACCCGCTGGGCGTGTCGCCCGTGGGCGCGCGGCGTACGTCGAGGGAGAGCACGAGCACCTGCCGGCCGAACCGGTCGGCGATCTCGGCGATCAGCTCCGGCCGGGCGATGGCGGCGGTGTTCACGCCGACCTTGTCGGCTCCGGCGCGCAGCAGCGTGTCGACGTCGCCGACCTGCCGGACCCCGCCCCCGACGGTCAGCGGGATGAAGACCGACTCGGCGGTGCGGCGTACCACGTCGAGCATGGTGCCCCGGTCACTTGACGACGCGGTGACGTCGAGGAAGGTCAGCTCGTCGGCGCCGGCCCGGTCGTAGACGGCGGCCAGCTCCACCGGGTCGCCGGCGTCGCGCAGGTCGAGGAAGTTGACCCCCTTGACCACCCGCCCGGCGTCCACGTCGAGACAGGGGATCACCCGTACCGCCACCGTCATGCGGTCAGCCTATCCTCCGCGCACGGCTCGGCGGCCGACCCGAGGGGGCCGACCGCCGTGCCGCAGGTGCACGTCACACCCGGACGAGCATCTTGCCCAGGTTTTCGCCGCGGAGCAGGCCGAGGAACGCCGCCGGGGCGTTCTCGATGCCGTCGACGACCGTCTCGTCGTAGGAGAGTTTGCCCTCGCGCAGCCAGCCGGCCACGTCCTGGACGAACGTCGCGCGCACGTTGTTGTGGTCGTTGACCAGGAACCCGCGCAGGGTGAGCCGCTTGCCGATGACCAGCGCCAGGTTGCGCGGCGCGGCCGGCGGCTCGGTGGCGTTGTACTGGGCGATCATGCCGCAGATGGCGACCCGGCCGTGCAGGTTCATGGCCGAGATCGCCGCCTCCAGGTGGTCGCCACCGACGTTGTCGAAGTAGACGTCGATGCCGTCCGGGGCGGCGGCGCGCAACGAGTCGCGGACCGGCCCGTCGTGGTAGTCGAACGCGGCGTCGAAGCCGAGTGCCCGGAGCCGCTCGACCTTGGCGGCCGACCCGGCGCTGCCGATGACCCGGCCCGCGCCCTTGAGCTTGGCGATCTGGCCCACCAGGCTGCCGACCGAGCCGGCCGCGGCGGAGACGAAGACCGTCTCGCCGGGCCGCATCGCGGCGACCTCCAGCAGACCGGCGTACGCGGTGAGTCCGGGCATGCCGAGCACGCTCAGGTACGCGCTGGCCGGGGCGATGCTCGCGTCGACGGTGCGGGCGCGGCCGGCGTCGAGCAGCGCGTACTCCCGCCAGCCGAGCCCGTGCAGGACGGTGTCGCCCACGGCGATGTCGGGTGACTCGCTGGCCACCACCTCGCCGACGGCGGCCCCGTCGAGGGGGGCGTCGAGCGCGAACGGCGGCACGTACGACTTGACGTCGTTCATCCGTCCCCGCATGTACGGGTCGACGGAGACGTACTGGTTGCGGACCACGATCTGGCCCGGTCCGGGCGTCGGGACGTCGGTCTCGACGAGCCGGAAGGTGTCCTCGGTGGGCCAGCCGTCGGGGCGGCGGGCCAGGTGGATCTCGCGGTTGCTGGTCATCGGGGGGTCGTCCTCTCGTACGCGGGTGGGGTCCGGGGCCGCGACGGTCAGGCGGCCAGGGTCTCGCGGACGGTCAGCGCGACGTCGATGTTGCCGCGGGTGGCGTTCGAGTACGGGCAGACCTGGTGGGCCTGCTCGACGAGCTGCTCGGCGGTCTCCCGCGCAACGGCGGGCAGGTCCACGATGAGCTGGGCGGTGAGCCCGAAGCCACCGCTGCCGTTGGGGCCGATGCCGACCTCGGCGGAGACGACGGAGCCGGTCACGTCGGCCTTGGCGCGGCGGCCGACGATGCGCAGGGCGCTGTGGAAGCAGGCGGCGTAGCCGGCGGCGAAGAGCTGTTCGGGGTTGGTGGCGCCACCCTCGCCGCCCAGTTCCTTCGGCGACGCCAGGTCCATGGCGAAGGTGCCGTCGGAGGTCTCGACGTGGCCGTCCCGGCCGTCACCGGTGGCGGTCGCGGACGCGGTGTAGAGAACCTTCATGATGGTCACTGCTCCTTCTGTCGATGGACGGTCTCGGTGACCCGGGTGAGCGTGTCGCGCAACGCGACGAGCTCGTCGATGCCCAGGCCGGTGGCCTGCGCGATCCGCAGCGGAACGTCGCAGAGCCGCTCGCGCAGCGCCCGACCCCGCTCGGTGAGGCTCACCTCGACCCGCCGTTCGTCGCGCGCCGCGCGTCGGCGTACCACCAGGCCGCCGCTCTCCAGCCGTTTGAGCAGCGGGGAGAGGGTGCCGGAGTCGAGCCGCAGCTCGGCGCCCAGCTCGGACACGGCGGGCGGGTCGTCGGGGCGTTCCCAGAGGACCAGCAGCACCAGGTACTGCGGGTAGGTCAGCCCGACCTCGTCGAGGATCGGCCGGTACACGTCGGTGAGGGCGCGCGACGCGGCGTAGAGCGCGAAGCACACCTGCCGGCGCAGCACCAGGTCATCGGTCACCGGTGAACCGTAGCCCGCAATTAAGTTGTGCACAACTTATCGGCGCGGAATGCGGCCGTGACGACCGCCACCGAAGCGGTCAGCGGTCGCCGACGTACGCCTCCAACTCCACCTCGACGAGGTGCTCCGGATCGAGCAGACCGGCCACCACCACGAGCGTCGCCACCGGCCGGACCGCGCCGAAGACCGCGTTGTGCGCCCGGCCCACCTCGTCGGCGTGCAGCCGGTCGGTCACGTACATCCGGGTCCGGACCACGTCACCCGGCTCCGCGCCCACCTCGGCGAGCGCGGCCAACCCGATCCGTAACGCCTGCGCGGTCTGCGCGGCCGCGTCCCCGACGTGCGCCACCCGACCGTCCACGGTGGCCGTACAACCGGCCGTCAGAGCCAGGTCACCGGCGCGGACCACCCGGGAGTAGCCGTAACTCTGCTCCCACGGCCCGCCCGAGCCCAGCCGGGTGACCGTCACGCCTCGGCCAGGGTGCGCAGCGCCTCGGACACCGTGAACGCGCCCGCGTACAGCGCCTTACCGGCGATCACGCCCTCCACACCCAGCGGCTCCAGCGTGGCCAGCGCCCGCAGGTCATCCAGGGTGGACACGCCGCCGGAGGCGATCACCGGCCGGTCGGTACGGGCGCACACGTCCCGCAACAGGTCCAGGTTCGGCCCGCGCATCGTGCCGTCCTTGGTGATGTCGGTGACGACATACCGGGTGGCGCCCGCCTTGTCCAGGCGCTCCAGCACCTCGTACAGGTCACCGCCGTCGCGGGTCCACCCCCGCGCGGACAGCGTCTGACCCCGGACGTCCAGCCCGATGGCGACCCGGTCGCCGTACTCCCCCACCACCCGGTCGCACCACTCCGGGTTCTCCAGCGCGGCGGTGCCGATGTTCACCCGGGCCGCCCCGGTGCCCAGCGCGGCCCGCAGCGACTCGTCGTCGCGGATCCCGCCCGACAACTCGACCTGCACGTCCATCTGGCGCACCACCTCGGCGAGCAGGTGCGCGTTGCTGCCCCGACCGAACGCCGCGTCCAGGTCGACCAGGTGGATCCACTGGGCGCCGTCGCGCTGCCACGCCAGCGCCGCGTCCAGCGGGTCGCCGTAGACGCTCTCGCTGCCGGCGGCGCCCTGCACGAGCCGGACGGCCCGGCCGTCGGCGACGTCCACGGCGGGTAAAAGGGTGAGGCTCAACGTCTTCTCCTCGATCAGGTACGACGGTCCAGGGCGATCACCACGATCGCCGGCAGTACGAGTAGCAACAGCACGATCAACGCGACCCGCAGCGCCAGATCGTCGACGAACGTCCAGATCAGAATCATCGCCGCCCCGGTGAGCAGCACGATCGCCGCGCGCTCACCCCGCGAGTGCCGGGCCAGTCGGCCCGAACGACCCCGCCGGACCTGTGGCGTCAACCGGCGCAGAACCGCGCGGCGGCGCTGCCGACGGGCCACCCGGCGCTGCCGGACCGCCCGCTCCCGCGCCTGCTCCGCCTCACGTTCCGCCCGCCGGCGGGCCCGCTCGCGGCTCACCGCGACGCCCGCTGGGCGAACGCCGGGCGGCGTCGACGCTCAGTCACCGGCGGGCAGCGTGGCGAGCCAGTTGCGCAGCAGCGCGGCACCGGTGTCGGCGGACTTCTCCGGGTGGAACTGCGCCGCCGACAGCGGCCCACGCTCCACCGCCGCCACGAAGTCGGTGTCGTGGTGGGCCGTGGTCACCAGCGCGCCCGCGCCCGCCAACGCCGCCGGCTCGCCCATCGCGTACGAGTGCACGAAGTAGAAGCGGCTCTGCGCCGGCAACCCGGCGAACAGCACCGAGCCGCGGGGCGCGCGGACCGTGTTCCAGCCCATGTGCGGCAGGCGGTGCGCCGCCAACCGGGTCACCCCGCCGGGCAGCAGCCCGAGGCCCTTCGTCACGACCCCGTGCTCCTCGCCGTACTCGAAGAGCACCTGCATGCCCACGCAGATGCCGAGCACCGGCCGGCCCGCCGCCACCCGCTCCGCGATCACCGGGCCCGCGCCGAGCGCCTCGATACCCGCCATGCACGCGGCGTACGCGCCCACCCCCGGCACCACGAGACCATCGGCGGCAGCCGCCGCGGCCAGGTCGTCGGTCACCCGGACGCTCGCGCCGGCCGCTTCGAGGGCCCGCTCCGCCGAGCGCAGGTTGCCCGAGCCGTAGTCGAGCACCACCACGTCGGCGGTCACGACCCCGACTCCGGGATCAGCCGCAGCACCCCGGCGGCCGTGGCGAGCAGCGCCAGCAGCGCGGTCACCACGACGGCGCCGCGCGGAGCGCCCTGCCGGTGCAGCGACCACGCCCCACCCACCAGCACTCCGGCGAGAATCAACAGCAACGTCGGCAACGCGGCACCCATCAGAGCCACCTTCCATTCGCGACTGCGGGGCTCCGCTGCGCTGCGCTCCTCGCGCTCATCAGAGAGCACCCTTCGTGCTCGGGATCGCGCCCGCCGCCCGCGGGTCGATCGCGGTGGCCTCGCGCAGCGCCCGGGAGACCGCCTTGAACTGGGCCTCCACCACGTGGTGCGCGTCCGGGTGCCCACCGGGACGCGCCGCCCGCAGCACGTCGACGTGCAGGGTCACCCGGGCCGCCTGGCCGAACGACTCCCAGATGTGCCGGGTCATGCTCGTCGCGTAGACCGGCCCGATGTACGGCGCGAGCAGCGGCTCGTCGTGCACCACGTACGGGCGGCCGGACAGGTCCACCGCGGCCCGGACCAGCACCTCGTCCATCGGGACGGTCGCCGACCCGTACCGCCGGATGCCGGCCTTGTCGCCCAGCGCCTGATCGAACGCGGCGCCCAGCGCGAGAGCTGTGTCCTCCATCGTGTGGTGCGCGTCGATCTCCAGGTCGCCCACCGTGCGGACGGTCAGGTCGTAGCCGCCGTGCCGGGCGATCTGGTGGAGCATGTGGTCGTAGAAGCCCACGCCGGTGCTGATCTCGGCGGCGCCGGTGCCGTCGAGGTCGATCTCGACGAGGACCTTGGTCTCCTTGGTGATCCGCTCCACCCGGGCGGTCCGGCTCATCACAGGGTCTCCATCGCAGTCAGAAAAGCATCGGTCTCGGCCGGCGTGCCGGCGGTCACCCGTAGCCAGCCGGGCAGGCCGACGTCACGGACCAGCACCCCCTGCTCCAGCAGGGCGTGCCAGACGGTGGCCTGGTCGCCGCCGACCTCGAACAGCACGAAGTTGGCGTCACTGTCGGCCACCCGCAGCCCGCGAGCGCGCAGCGTCGCCACGATCCGGTCCCGCTGTGCCATCACGGCGGCCACCGTACCGAGCAGGGCGTCGCGGTGGGTCAGCGCCGCGCGGGCGGCGGCCTGGGTCAGCGCGGACAGGTGGTAGGGCAGGCGGACGAGCTGCACCGCCTGCACCACGGCCGGGTCGGCGGCCAGGTAACCCAGCCGGCCCCCGGCGAAGCCGAAGGCCTTGCTCATCGTGCGGGTCACCACGAGCCGCGGGTGGCCGGGCAGCACCGCGAGGGCGCTGACCCTGCCGGGCCGGGCGAACTCGGCGTACGCCTCGTCGACGACCACCATGCCGGGCGCGACGTCGAGCACGGCCGCGACGACCGCCGGGTCGAGAGCGGTGCCGGTCGGGTTGTTGGGTGAGCAGAGGAAGACCACGTCGGGCCGGTGCTCGCGGACCTGGGCGGCCGCCTCGTCGGCGGTCAACCCGAAGTCGACGCCGCGCCGCGCCGGCACCCACCGGGTGCCGGTGCCGAGGGACAGCAGCGGGTGCATCGAGTACGACGGGACGAAGCCCAGCGCGCTGCGCCCCGGCCCACCGAACGCCTGAAGGATCTGCTGCTGGATCTCGTTGGAGCCGTTCGCCGCCCAGACGTGCTCGACGGTGAGCCCGTGCCCCAGGTATTCGGCCAGGTCGGCGCGCAGCGCCACCGCGTCCCGGTCCGGGTAGCGGTTCAGGTCACGCAGCTCGGCGGCGAGCGCCTTGCCGATGGCGTCCACCACCGACTCGGGCACCGGGTAGGAGTTCTCATTGGTGTTGAGCCGCACCGCCACGTCGAGCTGGGGTGCCCCGTACGGCGACAGGCCACGCAGGTCGTCGCGGATCGGCAGATCGTCGAGGCCGCTCACGCCGACTCCTGCGGAAACCGGGCCTGGACGGCCTGGCCGTGCGCCGGCAGGTCCTCCACGGTCGCCAGGGTCACCACGTGCGGCGCCACGTCACGCAGCGCGGCCTCGGTGTACTCGATCAGGTGCACCCCGCGCAGGAAGGACTGCACCGACAGTCCCGAGGAGTGCCGGGCGCAGCCGCCGGTGGGCAGCACGTGGTTGGAGCCGGCGCAGTAGTCGCCGAGTGACACCGGCGACCACGCGCCCACGAAGATCGCCCCGGCGTTGCGGACGCGCAGCGCCCACTCCCGCGCGTCGACCGTCTGGATCTCCAGGTGCTCGGCCGCGTACGCGTCGACCACCCGCAGCCCCGCCTCAAGGTCGTCGACCAGGACCACGCCGCTCTGCTCGCCGGTCAACGCCGTGGTCACCCGCTCGGCGTGCTTGGTGGCCGGTACCTGCCGGGCCAGCTCGGCCTCGACCGCGTCGACGAGCGCCAGCGACGGGGTGACGAGCACGCTCGCCGCGAGCGGGTCGTGCTCGGCCTGGCTGATCAGGTCGGCGGCGACGTGCGCCGGGTCGGCGGTGTCGTCGGCCAGGATGGCGATCTCGGTCGGACCGGCCTCGGCGTCGATGCCGACCACACCGCGCAGCAGCCGCTTGGCGGCCGTCACCCAGATGTTGCCGGGGCCGGTGACCAGGTCGACGGGCTCGCAGCGCAGCTCACCAGCCGGGTCGACGGCGGAGCCGTACGCCAGCATCGCGACCGCCTGGGCGCCGCCGACCGCGTACACCTCGTCGACGCCGAGCAGCGCGCACGCGGCGAGCACCCGGGCGTCGGGCAGGCCGCCGTTGTCCTTCTGCGGCGGGCTGACCACCACCAGCGAACGCACTCCGGCCGCCTGGGCCGGCACCACGTTCATCACCACCGTCGACGGGTACATGGCCAGGCCGCCGGGGACGTAGAGGCCGACCCGGTCGACGGGCAGCCACCGTTCGGTGACCGTGCCGCCGGGCACCACCTGGGTGACGTGGTCGGTACGCCGCTGGTCGGCGTGCACCCTGCGGGCCCGACTGATCGACTCCAGCAGCGCCTCGCGCACCGCCGGGTCGAGCACCCCCTCGGCCTCGGCGATCGCCTCGACGGGCACCCGCAGCACCTCCGGCGAGATGCCGTCGAACCGCTCGCTGGCCTCCCGGATCGCCGGGTACCCATGCTTGCGGACCGCCTCCACCAGCGGGCGGATCCGCTCGACGGCAACGGACACGTCGAGCTGGGCACGGGGCAGCAGACGGCGCGGGTCACCGAGACCGTCGCGCAGGTCGATCCGATTCAGCACCCTTGCGAGTCTAGGCGGCCCGCCCGTCGCCCACCCGGGCCGTCCGGTCGGCGGGACGGTGAGCCGGGCCACGCCGTCGCGGACGGGATTGGTTAGGCTCGACGGCGTGACCGCACGGCTGCCGGTGTTCCCGCTCGCAACGGTGCTCTTTCCCGGGTTGGTGCTGCCACTGCACATCTTCGAGGAGCGCTACCGGGCCCTGGTCCGGCACCTCGTCGACCTGCCCGAGGGCGCGCCGCGCGAGTTCGGCGTGGTGGCCATCCAGGCCGGCTGGGAGGTGGCCCCCACCGGGCCCGGCGCCCGCGCCGGCAACGGGGTCGGCGACGTCACCCTGCACGAGGTGGGCTGCACCGCCGAGCTGCGCCAGGTCACCGAGCTGGCCGACGGCGGCTTCGACATCGTCACGGTCGGCCGACGTCGATTCCGGATCGCCGACGTCGACGACGACACCGCGCCGTACCTGACGGCCGCGGTGGAATGGCTGCCCGAGGCCAGCGGGCCGGACGAGGTGGCCGACCTGCTGGCCGCCCGCGTGATCGCGGTGTTCCGGCAGTACCTGAGCCTGATCCGGCCCGACCCGGAGGAGATCTCCGAGCAGCTTCCGGAGGATCCGACGGTGTTGTCGCACCTGGTGGCGGCCACCGCCGCCCTGACCGTCGACGACCGGCAGCGGCTGCTCGCCATCGACGACACCGCCGCCCGGCTGCGCGCCGAGCTGCGGCTGCTCAACCGCGAGGCGGCTCTGCTGCGCCAGGTGCGGGCGGTTCCGGTGTCGTTGTCGGAGCTGGCGTCCCCGCCGACACCCAACTGAACGACGCCGGGTCGGGCTCCGGGCGCAGCGACGGCCACCGCGACCAGCCGGCCAGCAGGGTGTACGTGACGGCGGCACCGAAGGCCGGCAGCAGCAGGTTGCCGTGCGGCACCGGCAGCACGTGCCCGAGCCAGTCGATCCCGCCGGCCCGCAGGTCGGCGGGTTTGGTGAAGGCCTGCCCCGCCGGGGCGCTCGCCAACAGCCGGTCGAACGTCGCCAGCCCGACCCGACGCCCCACCTGCCAGGCCACCGGGGCCGCGGCGAGGGCGCCCAGCACCGCGCCGAGCAGTCCGACCGGGCCGCGTCGCCGACGCAGCAGGAACCACAGGGCCAGCGCGGCGAGCACGCCGAACGCCAGCCCGAGCAGGCTGAACCAGCCGTCGGCGGCGATCGGCTGCTCCGGCTGGGGCTCGGCGTAGATCGCCCCCTCGGCGGTCTTGAGCACCGGGGTGTCCGGCGCGAACGCCGCCCAGAGCAGCCCGAGCGGCGCACCCAGCACGGCCAGGGCGAGCGCCGCGCCGAGCACCGTCGCCACCGCCCGCACCGGCCGGCGCGGCTCGTCGGGGGTCAGCTCCACCCCGCTCGGGTACGCCGTCACGGCGGCACTCCCGTCGGGAACCGACCCGAACGCCGACCCGGCGGGCGGGGCGGACTCGCTCGGCGGCGGCACGGCCGACGGTCGGGGTGGCGCGGGGCGGTCGTCGGAGATGTCCGCGTGCCGCTCAGGGTCGGGGTTGTCCGGGCTCACCCGATGATCCTCTCAGGCCGCGCGACGGGCCGGGGCGCCGGTGGCGGCGAACCAGCTCACCGGGCGAACGGCTCCGCCATGGCCGCGGCGGCGCGCAGCCACGCCTGGCGGGTCTCCGGCTGGAGCTGGTGATACTCGATCGACGAGCCGGTCTCCAACGCCGGGTCGTACGGCACCACGGCCACCGCGCGGGTACGCGTGGCGAAGTGCCGTTCCAGGTCGTCCTGTAGTGCCGAGCGCCCGGGGGTGGGGCAGGAGATGAGGGTGATCGCGTTGTCGGCCAGCTCGCCCATCCCCTCCTCGTGCAACAGGTCGAGCATCCAGTCGGCGCTGAACGCCGCGTCCTCGCGGGGCACGGTGGTGACCACCAGTTGGTCGGCGGCGTGCATCACGGTGCGCCAGTTGGGGCTCTCCACGTTGTTGCCGGTGTCCACGCAGATCACGTCGTGCGTACGCCGCAGCAGCTCGAGCACCCGCTTGACGGTGAACTGGTCGAGCCGCTGGGCGAAACGGGGGCTCTCCTCGCCGGCCAGCACGTCGTACGAGCCGTCGGAGGCGTGTCGCAGGTAGTCGTCCAGCCGCTCCAGCAGGGTCGCGCCCTCCAGGATCTCGATCTGGGCGAGGTCGCTGACCAGGTGTCGGATGGTGCGGGCGTGCCGGGCGCTGCCGGCCCGCAACCCGAGGGTGCCCCGCAGTTCGTTGTCGTCCCAGGCCAGTACGCCCCGCCCCCGCACGCTGCCGACGGTGGCGGCGGCGAGCACGGTGGCGGTGGTCTTGTGCACCCCGCCCTTGGGGTTGGCGAACGCGAACACCCGGGGCGTGCCCAGGTCGCGGCGGAGCACCCCGGTGGCGCGCTCGGACTCCTGGTCGACGCCCTGCGGGCGCCACTCGACCCGGGCCGGGTAGCCGCGCTCGGCGAGGGCCGAGCCGGGCGGGGTGACCACCGCGACCGGCGGCGGCGCGACCGGCGGGGCGGGGGGTGGAACGACCGGCGGTGGCGCGATCGGGGGGGCGGGTGTCACCGGCGGCGCGGGCGCCGGGTAGCCGGTCTCCGGCTGGTAACCGGTCTCCAGCAGCGCGTAGCGGGACTCGCCGACGGGATTGCCCGGCCGGTAGCCGTTGTCCAGGATGGCGTAGCGCGACTCCGGCTCGGCGCGGCGCGGCGGCTCGGGCTCCGCCTGGTAACCCGGCTCCACCTGATAGCCCGGCTCGGCCCGGTAGGTCGGCTCGGCCCGGTAGCCGGGCTCGGCGCGGTACGTCGGATCGGCACGGTAGTCCGGCTCGGACCGGTACCCGGGCTCCGCGCGGTACGCGGGCTCGGCACGGTAGTCCGGCTCGGACCGGTACGCCGGCTCGGCGCGGTAGTCCGGCTCCGAGCGGTACGCCGGCTCGGCACGGTAATCCGGCTCCGAGCGGTATCCCGGTTCGGCCCGGTAGGCGGGGTCGACCCGGTACGTCCCCTCGGCCCGGTAACCGGGCTCCTGGCCGTACGACAGATCGGCCGGATGCCCGATGGCCGACGCGCGCCCCGCGTAGCCGTTGGGGGCCGCGCGTCGCGGCAGTGGGTCCGGGGCCGCCTCGTCGGCACGGCGCTCGGACTCGGGCTGCTCCGCCGCCCGACCGCCCAGCCGGGCACGGTCGAGCAACGCCCGCCACCTCGGCGCTGGTTCGGCCGGCCGGCCCCAGCCGGTCTCACTGCCCTCCACGGCCCGCCCTCCCAGCGCCATCGATCTCTGCCTGACAGGCTACGAACCAAACCCTATTCGGACCACTCCTGTGGGCGCACGCCGCCCGGCGTAGATCACGGCGGGGAGGTTGCCAGCAACCCGGCGTCGGTCGCGTCCGGGGAGGTGGTGAGCGCCGGCGGGGCAGGCGCGGTGGACTGCGCCGGGGTCGGCTCGGGTGACGCAATCGTTACGAGCGGTGCGGGTTCCGACGATTCGCCCATCGGCACCGGCGGCATCGGCGTGCTCGACGTCGACCCGGCGCTCGGGCGCGGCGTCGACGACGGACTCGGCCCGGTGTCGGCCGGCGGGCGGACCACGTCGCGCTGCTCGGGCAGCGGCGGCGTGAAGACCGTACGGTCGAGCCGGTACACCTCGGGCGCCGGATCGACGGCCCGCACGTCCGGGCGGGCGGCCACCCGGCGCAGCGCCTCCGGCGCGGCCCGCACCACCGCCGCGTAGACGCAGGCGCAGCCGGCCCGGTACGCCCGAGCCTCGGCGCCGGCCACGTCCGCGTCGACGGCGTACCGCTCCCGCAGCTCGCGCTCGGCGACGCCGTCGCCGCGCACCGCGGCGGCCCGCGCCCGGTAGTCGGCGGCCTCGCCGTCCTTGCGGGCGGCCACGCGTTCCATCTGGGCGACCACGTCGTCGGGCACCCGCAGGGCCGGGATGCGGACGATCTCGGTCTGCCGACCGGGCAACGGGACCCGCCCGAAGACGGCCGAGACCGACACGTCGCCGAGGACCGTGGCCAGGCGCTGTGGCGGCAGGTACGTGCCGAGCGTGACCAACGCGTACGTCCCGTCCCCGGTGGCCGGCGCGGTCGGACCCAACGCGGCCAGGTCGGCCGCCGCGGAGCTGAGGTAGCCCGGCACGGAGTCGCCGTCGGCCACCCCGACGCGGGTCACCTCGCCCACCGTCGGGTCGCTGACCGGTGCGTCGTCGACGGCCCAGACGGCCGTGCCCAGCACCGCCGCCGCGGAGAGCACCGCGGCCCAGCTGAGCACGCCGGACCGCGTCGGGGTGTCACCGAGACGGGCCACCGCCCGGGTCAACGGCGGCAGCAGCCGTTGGTCCAGCTGCCGCAGCAGGTCGCCGGCGCGCACGGGCGGGATCCCCTCGTCGGATCGATGTCGGGTGGTCGCCGCTCAGTCACGCAGGATCTCAAGCGCACGTTCCAGATCGTCAGGGTAGTCGCTGACGAACCGGACCTCGTCCCCCGAACGGGGATGCAAAAAGCTCAGTTCGCGGGCGTGCAGCCACTGACGGGCCAGGCCGAGACGGGCCGAGAGGGTGGGGTCGGCGCCGTACGTGAGGTCACCCACGCAGGGGTGCCGCAGGGTGGAGAAGTGCACCCGGATCTGGTGGGTCCGGCCGGTCTCCAACCGGACGTCGACCAGGCTGGCGGCCGGGAACGCCTCGAGAGTGTCGTAGTGGGTGATGCTCGGCTTACCGCCGGACACCACGGCCCAGCGGTAGTCGTGGGTGGGGTGCCGGTCGATCGGCGCGTCGACGGTGCCCCGCAACGGGTCCAGGTGGCCCTGCACCACGGCGTGGTAGCCCTTGTCGACCTCGCGGTACTTGAAGGCCCGCTTCAACGCGGTGTACGCCTGCTCGCTCTTGGCCACCACCATGATCCCGGTGGTGCCCACGTCGAGGCGGTGCACCACGCCCTGGCGCTCGGCGGCGCCGCTGGTGGAGATGCGGTGGCCGATCGCGGCGAGCGCGCCGATCACCGTCGGGCCGGTCCATCCCGGGCTGGGATGCGCGGCCACCCCGACGGGCTTGTCCACCACGACGATGTCGTCGTCGGCGTACACGACGCGCAGGCCCGGCACCGCCTGCGGCACCACGGTCGGCGGCGCGACCGGAGCGGGCAGCGTGACGTCCAGCCAGGAGCCGGCCTTGACCTTGTGGGAGTTGGGTCGGGCGGCGCCGTCGACGAGGGCGTCGCCCGCGTCGACGAGGGCCGCCGCGGCGGTCCGGGAGAGACCGAAGAGCCGGGACACCGCCTGGTCCAGGCGCATGCCGTCGAGACCGTCGGGTACGGGCAGGGAACGGTGGTCGCCGCCGGCGGCGAAGGCGGAGGTCATGCCCGCTCCCGCTGCTCGGCATCGGCGGTGGCGTTCGCGTCGCCGCTGGCGCCGTCACCGCCGGCCCGCCGGCCGTCGCGCTGCCGACCGGTCAGCTCGAGCAGCACGGCCAGCACCACGCCACAGACGAGCGAGCTGTCCGCCAGGTTGAACACCGGAAAGTACTCGCCGTACGGCCCGAAGACGCTGATCATGTCGACCACGTGCCCGTGGAAGGGCGCGGGCGCCCGGAAGATCCGGTCCATGAGGTTGCCCAGCGCGCCGCCGAGCACCAGGCCGAGGGAGATCGCCCACGGCAGCGAGCGCAGCCGCAGCGCCATCCAGACGATCCAGCCGACCACGCCGATGGTGATCAGCGGGAACACCCAGGTGTAGTCCGCCCCGATGCTCCACGCGGCGCCGCTGTTGCGGGTCAGGCTCAGGTAGACCAGCCCGCCCAGGATCCGGACCGGCTCGCGGTCGGTGAGGCCGGCCAGGGCGAGGTGTTTGGTCACCAGGTCGGCCAGCAGGGCCACCAGGGCCACTGCGGCGAGGATCGCGACAGCCCGGGGACGGGCCTTGCCGCCGTCCGGGTCGGTGCGGCCGGGTTCGGCGGGCGGTGCTGCGGTCATGCGCTCCCCATCGAGGTGTCTCGGCGGTGATCGCTCACCGTCTCGTCGCAGACGGGGACCGGGCTTTCAGCGCCGCTCCTCCAACTGCTTGCACGTCACACACAGGGTGGCCGACGGGAAGGCGGCGAGGCGCTCGACCGGGATCGGGTTGCCGCACCGCTCGCACCAGCCGTAACCACCCTCGTCGAGGCGCTCCAGGGCGCGCTCGACCTGCGTGATCCGTTCCAGAATGCTGTTGGCGAGAGAGATCTCCTGCTCCCGCTCGAAGGTCTTGGTGCCGGTGTCGGCCTGGTCGTCCCCGGCCGAGTCCGTCAACCGCTCGCGCTGCAGCTCGGTGATCTCGCTCAGCGTCTGATCGTACTCGGCGCGAAGCTCGTCCCGGCGCGCCGCCAGCGCCGCCCGGATCTTCTCGGTCTCCGCCGCGCTGCGGGTGGCCTTGGCCACCGGCTTGCGGCCGGCGGTCCTGGTGTCGGCTGGCTTCGCCATGGGTCGCTCCCTCGGCCGGGGAGCCGCGCGGTCGCGGCACCTGGTCAGGGGGCGCCGACGAAGGCGTCCCCTGAGTACGAAAAGGGGCGCACGGCGACAATGGCCGCGCACTCCCGAGGTTGGCAAGAATACGGAACGTACAGGCGTCCGACAACGTGGCGCACCGTCGCACCGCTCAACTGCCCCTAGCCCTGCCTAACTGGGGCAAAGGGAACGCTAGCAGATCAACCGACCGCTTCATCTCCGTACTCGCCAAACCATCGGGCCAGCCGACCCCGTCGGCTGACGGCCCGCAGCCGCCGTTCGGCGGCGTCGCGTACCCCACCGGCGGCGACGATCAGCAGGCTGTCGCCGGTCTTCAGCCGGGTGTCCGGGCCGGGCACGAAACCCACCCCGTCGCGCAGCACCAGGGTCACCGAGGCGCCCAGCGGCAACCGCAGCTCGTCGACGTGCACGCCGGCCAGCCGGGAGCCCGGCGGCACCTCCAGTTGCAACAGGTCGGCGCGCATCCGCTCGAGCGGCGCCGTCTCCACGTGGATCTCGGCGGCCTCCGCCGGCGCGGTGGTCCCCAGCCGGCGGGCGAGCGGACCGAGCGTGCCGGTCTGCACCAGCGTGAAGATCACCACCAGCACGAAGACCGCGTCGAAGAGGCGTTCCGCGCCCGGCACCCGTTGCGAGAGCGGGATGGTGGCCAGCACGATCGGCACCGCCCCGCGCAGTCCGGCCCAGGACAGGAACGCCTGCTCCCGAAGGCCGACCCGGAACGGCAACGCCGAGACCGCCACCGACAGCGGCCGGGCCAGCAGCACCAGCGCCAGACCGGCGACCACCGCCGGCAGCACCGCGGCGTCCAACCGGCCGGGCGCGACCAGCAGGCCGAGCAGCACGAACAGGCCGATCTGCGCGAGCCAGGCCAGCCCGTCGGCGAAGCCGAGGATCGCCTGTCGGTGCGGCAGGCGGGCGTTGCCCAGCAGCACCCCCGCCACATATACGGCGAGGAAGCCCGAGGCGTGCAGCACGGCGCCGGCGGCGTACGCCAGGACGGTGATCCCCACCGCCGCGATCGGGTACAGGCCGGCCGAGGGCAGCGCCGCCCGGCGCAGCGCCCAGGTGCCGGCGAGGCCAGCGCCCACACCGACGGCCGCGCCGACGCCCAGCTCGTAACAGACCAGCGCGACCTCGTACCACCACGGGTGCGCCCAACCCTCGTGGGACAACAGCACCACCAGCAGCACCACCGGGGCGTCGTTCATGCCCGACTCGGCCTCGAGGGTGGCCACCAGCCGGGGTGGCAACCGCAGCCGCCGCAGGGTGGCGAACACCGCCGCCGCGTCGGTGGAGGAGAGCACCGCGCCGTAGAGCAGCGCCAACCGCCAGTCCAGGCCCAGCAGCAGGTGTACGGCGACGCCGACCACCACGATGCTCACGACCACGCCGACCGTGGAGAGCGCGGACGCCAGCGCGAGCACCGGACGCAGCGTGCTCCACCGTGCGGTGAGGCCGCCCTCGGCGATGATCACGATCAGCGCGCAGAATCCGAGGGTCCGGGTCAGGTCGACGTCGTCGAAGCGGATACCGAGCCCGGCCTCGCCGATGGCCACGCCGAGCGCCAGGTAGACCAACAGGCTGGGCACCCCGAGGCGGGTCGAGAGCCGGACCGCGCCAACCGCCACCAGCAGCACGGCCGCGCCGAGCAACAGCGCGATGTCCAGGCCGGGCGTCACGGTCGCCGGGCCCGGGCGATCCTCACCCCGCGGCTCCGTCGCGCAGTCGGCGCAGCACGTCGGGCAGCTCGGGGGTGGGCCGGTCGACGAGGAAGAGCTTGTCCCGGCTGGTCGCGCCGGTCCGCAGCGACACCGCCGCCGGCCGGACGCCGAGCGCGGCGGCGAGGGCGCGGCGGGCCGCCTCGGTCGCCCGACCGTCCACCGCCGGAGCGTGGACGGCGATCACCAGGGAGGGGCCGTGCGGGCCGTCGAAGCGACCACCGACGGCATCGCGGGAGGCGCCCGGCTTCACCCGTACCGCAACGGTGAGCGCGTCCTGCGGGGGCACCGGCACCGCTTTTCAGAACGGCCGGGCGTCGATGAGCAGGGCGGTGGCCGGCGCGCACGCCGCGCACGGCGTGAAGCCCAGCTCGACCGCCTCGGCGACGGGAAGCGTCTCCGGGGTCCGGCCGATCAGGTGCGGGCACGCGGCCAGGTGGTAGCGGGGCCGTCCGTCCACCACCTCGACGGAGTCGGGCAGCCGGGAGATCCGGGCCGCCTCGGCGGGGGTGACCGGTTGCTCCGCGGGCTCGTCGGCCAGCGGGTCGGCGGTCACGGCGTCGGCCCGGTACGCCTCGTCGGCGCGGGCCACGAACGGGGACGCCGGGCTGACGGGCGAGGTGCGTGCACCGCCGTCGGCCGCCGCGTCGGGCTCGTACGGCGAGGCCACGTCATACGCCGGCTCGGGGTCGGACGGCGGCTCGGGTGGTTGCCGCCACCCGGTGCCGCCGTCGCCGACCGTCGAAGGTACGTGCTGGACCGGCACATCCGGCTCGGCCAGCGGTGGCCCGTACGCGGCACCCGGCTCGGCCCGGCTGGCCGTGCGGAATGCCCCGCGGTCCCGCGGGCCGGCCCGGCCGGGATCCGCCGAGGCGCGGTTGGCGGCTGCCTGGCGGGCGCCCACCACCAGCGCCACGGCGGCCAGCAGGCTGGCCGCGATGGAGATGGTCAACAGAGTGCTGGAGCCACCGGCCAGGCCGAACACCAGCAGCACCACGGCGACGAGGATGAGCAGGAGACTCGCGACTATCACGGCTCACCCCTGCCGCGTCGTACCGTCCAGGCGGGGCCGGCGACCGTCACCATCTGCGGAGAGCGATCGCCGGCCGGTGCTCAGCGTCCGGCTTCGAGGGCGCCGGAGCGCCCGCCGCCGTACGAACCGGCGAGGCCCGCCGCGGCCAGCCCGTTGCCGCCGGCGACCCGGCCCGCCTCGGAGCGGGTCATCTCGGCTTCGAGGCCCTGGCCGCGACCGTCGAGGTCCCGCAGCTGGCTCTCCAGGTACGCCTTGAGCCGGGTGCGGTACTCGCGCTCGAACTGCTTGAGCTCCTCGATGTGCTTCTGCAGGGCCGTGCGCTTGGCGTCCAGGCCGCCCATGGCCTCCTGGTGCCGCTGGCGGGCGTCCCGCTCCAGGGCGTCGGCCTTCGCGCGAGCCTCGCGGGTCACCTCCTCGGCCTTGCTCCGCGCCTCGGACAGCAGCGAGTCGGCCTCGCGGCGCGCGTCGGACACGTGGTCGTCGGCGGTGCGCTGGGCCATCATCAGCACCCGCAGCGCCTGCTGCTCACCGTCACCGGTGACGCCGGCCGGGCCGCCGGTCGCGCGGACCTGCTCCAGCTCGGCCTGCATGGCGCGGGCGGCCTGCTCGGCGGCGGACTTGTCGCGCTGGACCCGGTCGAGCTGGGCCTTGACGTCGTTGAGCTCCGCCGCCAGTCGGGCGTCGCCGCCGGGGCCGGCGGGGGCACCGCCACGGCCGCCGCGCTCCACCTGGGCGCGCAGCTCGTTGTTCTCCTCGATGAGACGGGCGAGCTCGCGCTCGACCTCGTCCAGGAAGGCGTCGACCTCCTCCTCGTCATACCCCCGCTTGCCGATCGGCGGCTTTTTGAAGGCGACGTTGTGTACGTCGGCCGGGGTCAGCGGCATCGAAACTCCTCGGGTCAGTTGCGGCCGCGAAAGCGCGTCGGTCATCAGGCAGATGCCCTGATCGACGGCCCTAACACGAACTCCATCAGCACGAACAGGATAACCAGGAGCACAAGGGAGGCCAGGTCGATGCTCACGGTACCAATTCGCAGCGGAGGGATCACACGCCTCAACGCGTTGAGAGGGGGATCAGTGACGCTCCACACGGATTCCAGTCCTGCCGCCGCTCCGCGCCCCGGCTGCCACCGGCGGCCGTACTGCAGGACGGCGCTCAACACGAACCGGGACAGAAGAAGAAGCAGGAAGACATAAAGGACCAGGTACAACACTTGCAGCAAGATCGACAACACGGTCAGCGACGTCCCTCGGGTCGGGCGGGGTCAACTCAGGCTGAAAAAACCGCCCTCAGCGATCTTGGCCTTGTCCTCAGCGGTGACCTGGACATTGGCCGGTGAGAGCAGGAACACCCGATTGGTCACGCGCTCGATCGTACCGCGCAGCCCGAACGCCAGACCGGCCGCGAAGTCAACCAGACGGCGGGCGTCGGCCTCGTCCATCTCGGTGAGGTTGATGATCACCGGTACGCCGTCGCGGAAGTGCTCACCGATGGTGCGCGCCTCCCGGTAGGTGGTCGGGTGCAGGGTGGTGATCTGGTAGCGCTGCTCCTCCTCGGGCACGACCACGCGCTCCCGCGTCACGGCCTGCGGCGCGAGGGCCAGGTTGTCGCGGGTGTGGTAGGTCAGCGCGCCCGACGTCTCGCTCGCCGAGGACCGCGTGATCGACCGTACGCTGGAGCGCTCAGCCCGCTCGGAGCGCTCAGCCCGCTCGGCTCGCTCAGCCCGGTCGGAGTCGCCACGGTCGGAGTCGGCGAGCCGCCCGGCCGACCGCTCGGAGAGCCGGCCCCGCTCGCTCGCGCGCGTCCGGGGAGCCGGCGGCTCCTCGGTGTCGTCGTCGTCCTCGTCGGCGAACTCCTCGGCGTACCGGCTCTGCCGGTAGCGCGAGTCACGGTAACCACCCTTGTCGTAGTCACCGTCGTCGTAGGCCCGCTCGTCGTCTTCCTCGACGAGACCGAGCCAGACCCCCGCCTTGCGCAGTGCACCCATCCCGCGCCCTTCCGTCCGCCGTGCGGCACTCGCCCCCGTGCCATGTCGCCCGTCGCGAGTGGACAACCATGCCCATCGGACCGGGACGGCAATCCCGTGACATGCGATTCGCGTCGCGTGTCACGACCCCCACAGGATCAGCCGTCCCTGAAACAACACTGATGTAATTTGCCTGTCTCGCGGTCAGGCTACCGCAGCGTGGGACGCATTCCGAGCAACGCGCTACCGACGCGGACATGTGTCGCGCCGTAACGGATCGCGATTTCCAGATCGCCGCTCATCCCCGCCGACAACGCTGTCGCTCCCGGATGGACCGATCGGAACGCCTCGGCGATCTCGGCCAGCCGGGCGAAGGCGCGATCCGGCGGCCAGCCCAGCGGCGCGACCGCCATGAGGCCGGCCAGGCGCAGCGCCGGCGACTCGGCGACCGCCGCGGCGACCGTGTCCAGGCCGGACTCCGGGTCGGCCGACCCGGGCAGAGCGCCGCCCCGCGCCGGGTCACCGTCGATGCTCACCTGCACCAGGGCGTCCAACGGCCGTTCCCGCTGCGCCGCCGCGCCATCCAGTGCCCGGGCCAGCCGTACGCTGTTCACCGAGTGCACGACGTCGGCGTAACGGACCACCGAACGGGCCTTGTTGCGCTGCAACTGCCCGATGAAGTGCCAGCGTGGACGTATCCCCGCGGCGGCCACCTCGGCCGCCTTACCGGCGGCCTCCTGGTCGCGGTTCTCCCCCATGTCGGTCACCCCGAGCCCGGCCAACGCCAGCACGTCCCCGGCCGGGTAGGTCTTGGTCACGGCGATCATGGTGACGTCGGCGGGATCCCGGGCCGCCTCGGCGCAGGCTTCGGCGATCCGGGCCCGTACCGTCGCCAGACCGGCCGCGAGTTCGGCGCTCCGGTCCGGTCGTACCGTGGCTGAGCTGTCGGTCATCGGCGGCGCTCAGGAGCCGTTCTTGAGGAAGTCGGGCACGTCCACGTCGTCGAAGAGCACCCGGCGGGGCGACTGCGTCGGGGCCGGCAGGGTGGCCGGCGGCGGCACCGGGGTGGTCTGCGGCGCCGGCTGGTTGGTGTTGGTCTTGCGGGACGGCTCGGCCGCCTTGTAGGCCGGCGTGCCGCCGTCGAAGCCCGCCGCGATGACCGTCACCCGCACCTCGTCACCGAGCGCGTCGTCGATGACCGCGCCGAAGATGATGTTGGCGTCCGGGTGGGCCGCGTCGGTGACCAGCTGCGCCGCGTCGTTGATCTCGAAGAGGCCCAGGTCGGAGCCGCCGGCGATGGAGAGCAGCACGCCGCGCGCGCCGTCCATGCTCTGCTCCAGCAGCGGGCTCGAGATGGCCGCCTCGGCCGCCTCGACCGCGCGGTTCTCCCCGCGGGCGCTACCGATGCCCATCAACGCGCTGCCCGCGCCGCTCATCACGCTCTTGACGTCGGCGAAGTCCAGGTTGATCAGACCCGGGGTCGTGATCAGGTCGGTGATGCCCTGCACACCGGAGAGCAGCACCTGGTCGGCGGTGCGGAACGCGTCCATCATGCTGATGTTGCGGTCGCCGAGCGCCAGCAGCCGGTCATTCGGGATGACGATCAGGGTGTCGCACTGGTTACGCAGTTCGTCTATCCCGGACTCGGCCTGCACCTGCCGGCGCTTGCCTTCGAACGAGAACGGCCGGGTCACCACGCCGATGGTCAGCGCGCCGAGCTTGCGGGCGATGTTCGCCACCACGGGCGCGCCGCCGGTGCCGGTGCCGCCGCCCTCGCCGCAGGTCACGAAGACCATGTCGGCGCCCTTGAGCACCTCCTCGATCTCGTCGCGGTGGTCCTCGGCGGCGTTCTTGCCGACGTCCGGGTTGGCGCCCGCGCCCAGCCCGCGGGTCAGCTCGCGGCCGACGTCGAGCTTGACGTCGGCGTCACTCATCAGCAGCGCCTGGGCATCGGTGTTGATCGCGATGAACTCGACGCCCTTGAGCCCAACCTCGATCATCCGGTTGACGGCGTTGACGCCGCCACCCCCGATGCCGACGACCTTGATGACCGCCAGGTAGTTGTGCGGAGGTGTCATCTCCGGTCCTTTCCCTTCGAGATTGGCTTCGGCCGACCGGGTACGGCGTGGCCAGCCCAGCGGCCGACGACAGCGCCACCAGCGAGGATCAGAGGTGAACCCTCACCCTCTACTAGAGGCTTACAGTTATGTCAACCACTGAACCTCTTCGGGGCAACGTAAGCGCCGCCGCGCCATGAGCCAAGGACCCGGTCGGCGTGTCGCCGGCCGGAGCGCGACTCGTCACGTCCACGGCCCGCTCAGTCGGTCAGCGGAAGGTCACCACGTCCGGCGCGCTCACGTCGATCCGCTCGCTCTCCTCCCCGAGCAGCGCGGTGGCCACCCGGGCCTTGTCCGCGCTCCGCGTGGCGTCTCCCCAGACCACCGTGCGGTTCCCCCGCAGCCGCAGGCTGATCCGGGCCAGACCCGCCACGCTCACGTCCACCAACTCGGCACGCAACTGCGGGGTCAGCGCGCCGAGCACCTCCAGCGCGGCCCGGGTGTCCGGGTCGGCCGCGGCGGGTCGGACCACCCGCACCAGCGGCAGCCCGGCCGGGCGGCGGTCCACCGTCTGGAACGCCACACCGCTGCCGTCGATCACGGCGAACGCGTCCGCCTGCGGCACCACCGCCACCGGCGTCCGCTCGGTAACCTTCACCACCAGCGTGCCCGGCCAGTCCCGCGACACCGTGGCCCGCTCCACCGGCGCCAACCCACCGACCCGACGCGCGGCGGCCGCGAGGTCCACCCGCGCCAGCGGCACCCCGTCGGCAACCCCCACCGCGTCGCGTACCTGCACGTCCGTGACCAGCTTGGCGCCCTGGACGCTGACCGACCGGACACCGAACAGTCCGGTGCCGAGCACCGTCCAGGCGATCAGCCCGAGCAGCGCCAGCACGCCGGCAGCCACCGCCCACGGCATCGCCGCCCGCATCCGGCGCTGGCGGGCGCGGGCCATGAACCGGCGGGTCGACGCCGGCACCGCGTCGCTGCCGGCCCGGACCAGCTGCCAACGCCGGACCGGACCGCGCCGCGCAGAGCCGCCGTCGGGAGGGCTGGTCCGCCCGCGGGCGGGGCCGGGGCTCATCCGGCCGTGGGCGTCGCGCCGTCCGGTGCGGCGGCGCCGAGGGCCGCCCCGTCGCCACCCGCCGTGGACCCGCCCGGCACCGGCTGGCCGATCGCCGGGGTCGTCGCCAGCGGATCAACGGCCGCGGCCGCCGAGGAGCCGGCGGTACGCGCCCCCAGCGCCGCCAGCAGCTCGTCACCCATCAGCGAGATCGGTGGGGCGCCCATGGTGACCACGACGTCGCCCGTACCGGCCCGCCGGGCCACCTCGCCCGGCACAGCCTCCCACGAGTCGACGAACACCTTGCGGTCGGCTGGCAGGTCCACCGCCGCGATCAGCGCCGCCGAGCCCTCGCCGGGCTGGCGCAGCTCGCCCGGCCCGAAGACCTCCAGCAGCACCACCTCGTCGGCGATGGCCAGCGCCTCGGCGATCTCCGCCTGGTTGTCGCGGGTGCGGTACAGCCGGTACGGCTGGAAGACGACGATCAGCCGCCCGTCCCCGGCCACCTCGCGCAGCGTCTGCAACGCCAGCCTGATCGAGGTCGGGTGGTAGGCGTACTCGTCGTAGACCAGCACGCCGTCCGCGACGCCCTTGCGCTCGAAGCGCCGCCGCACCCCGGGGAAGACCGCGAGCGCGGCCTCCGCCGCCTCCAGGGGCAGTTCGAGAAGGTACGCCGTCAGCACCGCCGCGGCGCTGTTGAGCCCCATGTGCCGCCCGGGCACCGGCAGCCGGAACTCGCCCAGCGACCGTCCGTCGATCGCGGCCAGGTAGCGCACGCCGCGCGCGGAGGAGGCGATGTCGGTCAGCCGCAGGTCGGCGTCCTCGGCCGCGCCGTAGGTGAACACCCGCCGCCCCTCGGCGCGCAGGGTCTCGGCCAGCCGCCGACCGCCCGGGTCGTCGGCGCAGGTGATGATGAACCCGCTCGGGTCGGTGAGCCGCGCGAACTCCGCGAACGCCGCCTCCAGCGTCGCGAGGTCGCCGTAGGTGTTCAGGTGGTCCGGCTCGACGTTGGTGATGACCGAGACGTACGGGCGGTAGATGAGGAACGAGCGGTCGCTCTCGTCGGCCTCGACCACGAAGTGCTCGCCGGTGCCGTGGTGGGCGCCCGAGCCGACCTCGGAGATCTCCCCACCGATCACGAAGGACGGGTCCACACCGGCCTGCTGGAGCACCATCGTCACCATCGACGTGGTGGTGGTCTTGCCGTGCGTACCGGCGACCGCGATCGCCCGGCGGCCGGTCATCGCCGCCGCGAGGGCCTCCGAGCGGTGCAGCACCCGCAGGCCACGGCGACGGGCCTCGACCAACTCCAGGTGGTCCTTCGGAATGGCCGAGGAGTAGACGACCGTGTCCACCCCGTCCAGGTTGGACGCCTCGTGGCTGAGGTAGATGGTGCCGCCGAGCGCCCGCAGGCCTGCCAGCGACGGCCATTCGCGCAGGTCGCTACCGGAGACCTGGATGCCCCTCGTGAGCAGCAGCCGGGCCACTCCGAGCATGCCCACCCCGCCCACGCCGATCAGGTGCACCGCGCCCAGGTCCTCGGCGGTCAGCGTGCCGGCCGGGGTGAACTGCGCGGTCATCGGGCCACCGCCTCGAGGACGAACGAGCGCAGCGCCTCGTCACCGTCGCGCCGCCCGTACGCGGACGCCGCCGCGCCCATCGCGTACAGCCGCTGCGGGTCACGGATCAGCGGGATGACCGCACGCTCCAGCCAGTCCGGAGTCAGCTCCGCGTCGTCGACCAGCAGACCGCCGCCGGCCTCCACCACGGGCAGGGCGTTGCGCCGCTGCTCCTGGTTGCTGTGCGGATACGGCACGAAGATCGTCGGCAGGCCGATCGCGGCCACCTCGGCGACGGTCATCGCCCCGCCCCGGGCCAGCATCAGGTCGGCGGCGGCGTAGCCCAGCTCCATCTCGGACAGGTACGGCAGCGTCACGTACGGAACCGGCAGGTCGGTGGGGATCGGCACCGGCTCGTTGCGGGCGCCCATCACGTGCAGCACCTGCACGCCGTTGCGGGCCAGCTCCTTGGCCGCGCCGGAGACCGCCAGGTTGACCGAGCGGGCGCCGGACGACCCGCCGGCCACGAAGAGCACCGGCAGATCCGGGCGGAGGCCGAACCGGGCGCGGGCGGCGTTGCGCATCGCGTACCGGTCCAGCGCGGCGATGCTGCGGCGCAGCGGCACACCCACCACGGTGGCGTCCCGCAGCGACTCGGCCTGACTCGGCTGGTGCGGGAAACCGACCGCCACGTTCTTGGTGAACTTCATGCCGAGGCGGTTCGCGACGCCCGGCGGCACGTTCACCTCGTGGATCACCATCGGCAGCTCACGCCGCCACGCGGCGAGGTAGGCCGGCACCGAGACGTACCCGCCGAAGCCGACCACCGCGTCGGCGCGCACCTCGTCGATCACCTTGCCCGCCGCGCGGGCCGCGGTCCACATCCGGCCCGGGGTACGCACCAGGTTCATGTTGACCGACCGGGGTAGCTGGTACGCCGGGATCTGCCGCAGGTCGTAGCCGTGCGGTGGGATCAGCTCGTTCTCCATGCCCTTGGGTGTGCCGAGACAGGTGATCCGGACGCCCGGGTCGTGTCGGCGCAGGCAGTCGGCGAAGGCGAGCAGCGGGTAGATGTGCCCCCCGGTGCCACCTCCCGCGAGCACCACCGAACGCAGCGGACCCATCAGCGTCTCCTCTCGCTCGCCGTACCCTGACGGCTCCGGCCCTGCCGGACACCGCGCGGTACGGCCTGGTCGTCCTTCCGCCGCTCCCGCGCCCGGGGCACTGGCCCTCGGGCCGCCGGTGGCGTCGCCGGTCGGCGACGCCGGCCGGGAAGCGGCGGCAACGGGGCCCAGAGTAGTCGGACCCACCGGGCCGGCGGACGGGCATGCAGTGCTCTGGCCGCATCGGGTTCGGCGCGGGCGAAGGACGCCAGCATCCCGATCGCCGCCAACGTCACGACCAGGGCACTTCCGCCGTCGGAGATGAACGGCAGCGGCAGACCGGTGATCGGCAGCAGCCCGACCACGCCGCCGATGTTGATCACCGCCTGGCTCACCAGCCAGGTCGTGACGGCGGCGGCCGCGAGCCTGCGGAACGGGTCGTCGACCCGCCGGGCGATCCGCAGACCGGTGTACGCGAGCACGGCGAACAGGGCGAGCAGCACGGCGCAGCCGATCACGCCCAACTCCTCGGCGATGATCGCGAAGATGAAGTCGTTGTGGGCCTCGGGCAGCCAGTCCCACTTGACGCTGCCCTTGCCCAGCCCGACTCCGAACCAGCCACCGTGCTCGATGGCCAGCCGACCCTGATAGAGCTGGAGGCAGCCGTCGAGCTTGCACTCCTGCGGGTCGGGCGGGTTGATGAACGACGTCAGCCGCGCCAGCCGGTAGTTGTCCGCGCCGCGCTCGCCGGAACCGGCGCCCAGCGAGGCGACCGCGATGAGCAGGCCGACGCCGAGCAGACCGGCCACGGTCAGCGCGCCGAAGACCCGCATCCGCACGCCGGCGGCCCAGAGCAGGCCGACCACGAGGGCCAACAGGCAGAGCATCGTGCCGGTGTCGTTGTAGCCGACCAGCACGAAGAGCAGGCCCATCACCGGGAAGAGCGGGGTGGCCAGCTCCCGCAACCAGCCCAGCGCGGCCCCCTTGCGGGCGATCACGTGCGCGCCCCAGAGGACCAGCGCGAACTTGGCCAACTCGGAGGGCTGGAGCTGGATCCCGCCGACGAACAGCCAGTTCAGCCGCGCCTCGATCGGCCCGAACGAAACCGACTTCAGGTGGGCGAGCCGGCCGTACGCGACCAGCAGGTTGAGCACCAGCAGCAGTGCCACCGCGGTGAACAGCAGCGGCCGGCCGAGCGAGCGGTAGGTGCTGGCGGGCAGCCGCTGACACACCCAGAACGCCCCGATGCCGATCACCGCGAAGATGGCCTGCTTGGTCAACGAGGCCGACGCGTTGCCGTCCTCGGCGTAGTCCTTCACGCTGGTCGCCGAGAAGACCATGGTCAACCCGATGAGCAGCAGCAGGCCGGCGCTGGACAGCAGCAGGTAGTAAGAGGCCAGCGGCCGGTCCAGCAGGCCCCGCAGCGCGGCCAGTCCACCGGCCGCGTCCAGCCCGCGCAGCGACGCCGACGCCCCGGCGGCGCTCTCCGCCGCACTGCTCTCCCGCGCCGCGCCGCTCTCCCGCGGAGCCGCCCCCGGCTCCGGCCCACGCGCGCCGTCGGGCCCGCGAGCGCCACCGGTCACCGCGGTACGCGCCGCGCTCGGTGACCGACGCCGCCGGCCGTCAGCTCTGTCCTCAGTGCCGATGTCCTCCCCCACCCCGACATCATCACCGCTCGACACCCCCGACGGCTCCAGAACGCCACCCCGGGCGTGTCGAGCCCACTCCCCGCCGATCTTGCACTTTCTGTCCCGACCTAAGCCGTAGAGCGGGACATTCCACCGACAGAAGGTGCAAGATCGGCGGGGCAGGGCAGGCCCCCCCGGGGGGGGTTAGGTCATGTTGGCGAGGAACTCGCTGTAGAACAGGCCCAGGGCGATGGCCACGCCGATGCCGGCGATGATCCAGAACCGGACCACGATGTTGACCTCGCTCCAGCCGGCCAACTCGAAGTGGTGCTGCAACGGGGACATCCGGAACACACGTTTACCGGTGGTTCGGAAGGAGATGATCTGGATCACCACGGACATCGTGATGATCACGAAGAGCCCGCCGATGATCGGCAGCAGCAGGATCGTCCGGGTGGACATGGCCATGCCGGCGATCAGGCCGCCCAGCCCCAGCGCCCCGGTGTCGCCCATGAAGATCCGCGCCGGGGACGTGTTCCACCACAGGAAGCCCACACACGCCCCGGCGGCGGCCCCGGCTATCAGCGCGATCTCCAACGGGTCACGGACCTCGTAGCAGTACGGCTGGCGGTAGCTCGGGTCGGCGCACCAGTGGCGGTACTGCCAGAACGCGATCAGCGCGTACGCGGCGAGCACCATCACCGAAGCGCCGGTCGCCAGACCGTCCAGGCCGTCCGTGAGGTTGACGCCGTTCGTCGCGGCCATCACCACGAAGATGAAGATGATCACCGCGCCGACCTTGCTGACCTCCAGGAAGTCGATGTCCCGGATGAAGCTCAGCGTGGTGCTGCCCACGGTCTGGGTGTTGGTGGCCCGGCCCGTCGCGTCGGTCATCGTGCTCGGGAACCACAGCGCGATCACGCCGAAGACCGCGCCGACCAGGATCTGACCGAGCAGCTTGCCGCGCTTGTTGAGGCCGGCGCTGTTGCGCTTGCGCACCTTGAGGAAGTCGTCGAGGAAGCCCACCGCGCCGGAGAACACCATCAGCCCCAGCAGCACCAGCGCCGTGATGGTCGGCTCCACCTGCGCGATCTGCGCGTCCGGCAGCGTGGTCAGGGCCAGGTGGCCGGCCACGTACGCGATCACCGTGGCCAGGATGAAGACCACGCCGCCCATCGTCGGCGTGCCCTTCTTGCCCTGGTGCATGGCCGGGCCGTCGGACCGGATCGGCTGGCCGGCCTTGAGCCGGGTGAACACCTTGATCGCGATCGGGGTGCAGAACAGCGAGACGACGAAGGCCACCCCGATGGCGACGATGATGGCCCTCATCGAGTGGCCTCCTCGGCGGCGTCGGCGCGCAGGGCGTCAGCCACCTCCCAGGTCCGGTACCGGGAGCCCTTGACCAGGACGACATCGCCCGGCCGTAGCTCGCCCCGCAGCACCTCGACGGCCGCCGCCTGATCGGTGAGCAGCACCGACTCTCCTCCCCAGTTCGCTACCGCTGTCGCGCCTTCGTGGATCGGCGCGGCCGGCTCGCCCACCACGAGCAGCCGGTCGACACCCAGCTCGGCCGCCAGCCGGCCGACCTCGGCGTGGCCGTCGCGCTCGAACGGGCCCAGCTCGGCCATGTAACCGAGCACCGCGACGGTACGCCTCTCGCGTCCGAGGCTGCCAAGCGCCCGGAGCGCGACCGCCATCGAGGCCGGGTTGGCGTTGTACGAGTCGTCAATGACCGTCACCCCGTCGGGCCGGTCGAAGACGTCCATCCGCCGGGTGGACTTCAGCCCCAGCTCGCCGAGCGCCGTGGCCAGCTCGGCCAGCGGCATGCCCAGCTCCCGGGCGACCGCGGCGGCGGCGAGCGTGTTGCCGACCTGGTGGCGGCCGGTCAGCGCGAGCCGCACGGCCGCGCGCCCCTCCGGCGTGACCAGGGTGTACGACGGGTGCCCCCGCTCGTCGAGCGTGACGTCCTCGGCGCGCAGGTCGGCGTCCGGCGCCTCGCCGTAGCGGACCACCCGGGCCCGCGTACGGCTCGCCATGGCGTCCACCCGGGGGTCGTCGGCGTTCAGCACGGCCAGCCCGTCGGCCGGCAGCGCCTCGACCAGCTCGCCCTTGGCCTGGGCGATCGCCTCCTGTGAGCCGAACTCACCGATGTGCGACGTGCCGACGTTGAGCACCACCGAGATCCGCGGCGGCACCAGCTCACACAGGTAGCGCACGTGCCCGATGCCCCGCGCGCCCTTCTCCATGACCAGGTAGCGGGTGTCCGGCCCGGCCAGCAGCGCCGTGTACGGGTGACCCAGCTCGTTGTTGAACGAGCCGGGCGGCGCGACCGTGGCGCCGAGCCGGGCGGTGAGCTGACCGATCAGGTCCTTCGTGGTGGTCTTGCCGGACGAGCCGGTCACCCCGACCACGGTCAGCTCGGGCAGCCGGTCCACCGCCGCGCGGGCCAGCCGACCCATCGCGCTCAGGGCGTCGTCGACCAGCACCATCGGCACCCCGGGAACCGCACGGGTGCCGAGCACCGCCACCGCGCCGGCCTCGATGGCCGTCGCCGCGTAGTCGTGCCCGTCGACCTTCTCCCCCGGGAACGCCACGAAGAGCGAACCGGGTCCGACCTTGCGCGAGTCGAACTCGACCGAACCGGTGACGGTGGCGGCCGGATCGGCGGCGACGAGCCGCCCGTCGACGGCCGTGGCCACCTCGGCCAGGGTCAGGGCGATCACCGCTGACCCGCCCGGTCCGCGAAGCGGGCCCGCAGCGCGTCGGCCAGCTCGGTGCTGTCGTCGAACGGGAACACCTCGCCCGCCACCTCCTGGCCCCGCTCGTGGCCCTTGCCGAGCAGAGCGATCACGTCGCCCGGCTCGGCCAGTCGGACCGCCTCGTCAATCGCGTCCCGCCGACCGGCCACCTCGATGATCCGGGCGGCGGTGTCGGCCCGGTACGCCCCGGCGAGCACCTCGGCGCGGATCTCGGCCGGGTCCTCGGTGCGCGGGTTGTCGTCGGTCACCAGCACCACGTCGGCCCCCTCGGCGGCGGCGGCGCCCATCACCGGCCGCTTGCCCCGGTCACGGTCCCCACCGGCGCCGATCACGCAGATCAGGCGTCCGACGCTCAGCTCCCGCAGCGCGGCCAGCGCCGCCACGATCGCGTCCGCCTTGTGCGCGTAGTCGACGACCCCACGCACCGGCCCGGCGACGTCGACGAGTTGCAGGCGACCGGGCACGCCACCGCAGGCGGCCACCCCGTCGGCGGCGGTCCGCGGGTCCACCCCGGCGCCCACCAGCGCGGCGATGGCCAGCAACGCGTTTGCCACGTTGTGTCGGCCGGGCAGCGCCACCCCGGCGGACACGACCACGCCGTCCGGGCCGTGGGCGGTGAACCGCTGCGCGTACCCCTCGCCGTCGACGCCGTCGGCCCACCACGTCGCGGTGGGGTCGCCGGCCGCCGAGTAGCTGACCGTCGCCGGCTGGTAGAGCGGCGTGAGGGCCGGATCGTCGCGGTTGAGCACCTCGACCGCGCACCGGCCGTCGAAGAGCTGCGCCTTGGCGGCGAAGTAGTCGGCGCTGTCGGCGTGGAAGTCCAGGTGGTCGGAGCCGAAGTTCGTGTAGCCACCCACGGCGAAGCGCACCCCACCGACCCGGCCCATGGCCAGGGCGTGGCTGGAGACCTCCATGACGACGGCGGTGACCCCCCGCTCGCGGGCGGTGGCCAGCATCGCGTGCAGGTCGGTCGCCTCCGGGGTGGTCCGTACGCTGTCGATCACGAGATCGCCGAGGCGGGTCTCCACGGTGCCGATCAGTCCGGTGGTGTGTCCGGCGGCGCGCAGCCCCGACTCCACCAGATAGGCCGTGGACGTCTTTCCGGCCGTGCCGGTGATGCCGATGACGGTCAGGTCGGCGGTCGGGTCGCCGTACACGGCCGACGCCAGTTCGCCCAGCACCGCGCGCGGGTCGGGGACCACCAGGGCGGGCAGGCCGCTCGCCGCCGCCAGCTCCGCGCCGGCCGGGTCGGTCAGCAGGGCCACCGCGCCGGCCTCGGCCGCGCCGACGGCGAACTCCGCGCCGTGGCGGCGGGCACCGGGCAGGGCCGCGTACAGGTCGCCGGGGCGGACCTCCTGGCTCGCGTGGGTGGCACCCGTGACGAGCACGTCGGCGGCGTCCGCCGGCAGGTCGACGGCGAGCCGGGCGGCGAGATCACCGAGCCGGACGCCGGTCACGGTACGTGGACGTGGATTGCCGGGCACGGCGTCAGACCCTACCCGGTCGTCCGGTTCCGGCCGCACAGCCGCCCCGGTGGTTCGTCGGCACTCACCGATGATGTCGCGCCCACGCCGCTCAGCGCGGATAGACCACGAACTTCGGTGCGGAACCACTCGGGGACGGCGGCACCCGGTAGTGACGCAGCGTGAACTGCATCATCTTCCGGAACGCCGGGTTGGCGATCGCCGCGCCACCACCACCGGGGGCGTACACGAAGACCGCGATCACGTACCGGGGCTTCTCGGCGGGGGCCATGCCGATGAACGAGGACACCTCGCCCGGCTGCCTCTTGCCGTCGACCCGACGCCACCCGGTGCCGGTCTTGCCGGCGACCCGGTAGCCGGAGACCGCGGCCGTGGTGCCGGTGGCGCCCTCGACGGTGGTGACCGCCTCCAGCATGGTGCGCAGCGCCGCCGCGTTCTGCGGGCTGAGCACGGAGCGGGTGACCGGCGGGGGTGCGGGGGTCCGCTTGCCGTCCGGGCCGATCGTCTCCTTGACCAGGTGCGGCTGCACGTACGTGCCGTCGTTGGCGATCGCGGCGTACGCGGCGGCCATCTGCAACGGCGTGGCGTCGACGCTGTGCCCGATCGGCACCGAGCCGTACGACGAGTCGCTCCACTCGTCGGCCGGCAGCAGCCGGCCGCTGGCCTCGCCGGGCAGGCCCTCGCGGGTGGGCTGCCCCAGCCCGAACCGCTTCTGGTAGTCGATCAGCCGGTCCTTGCCGAGCTTGTCGCCGACGGTGATGGCCCCGACGTTCGACGAGAAGGCCAGCATTCCCGGAATGCTCATCTTCTTACCGTTGGCGGGGTGCGTGTCCGAGAACCAGGTGTCGCCCATCTTGATGCTGTTCGCGATCGGCAGCGTGGTGTCCGGGGTGATCACCCCCTCCTGGAGCGCGGCGGCGTAGGTGATGGCCTTGTGCACCGAGCCCGGCTCGACCACGAAGCTGGTCGCGGCGTCCTCCCGGGCGACCGGGTCGCTCGGGGTCGGCTTGGCGGCGTTGTAGGTGGGGTCGCTGGCCTGGGCCCGCACCTCCCCGGTGGCGACGTCGATGATCACGGCTGCGGCGGTCGCGCCCTTCTGCCCCGCCATCCCCGCGCTGAGGATCTGCTGGCAACGGAACTGCAGGTCCCGGTCGATGGTGAGGGTCAGCGAGCTGCCCGGCTTCGCCGGAGTCGTCTTGCTGTAGCCGCCGGGGATCGGCGCGGCGAGGTCGCCGAGGCCGGCCTCGTACACCCGCCGGCCATCCTGCCCGGAGAGCAGGTCGTCGTAGCGGGCCTCCAACCCCTCCAGGCCGTCCATGTCCTGGCTGGTGAAGCCGATCAGGTTGGCCGCCAGGTCGCCGCCGGGCACCTCCCGGCGCTCGTCGCGGTGCACGCCGATGCCGGGCAGGTCCAGGTCCAGCACCTGCTTGGCCGTCGGGATCTCCACCCCCCGGGCCAGGTACTCGAAACGCGACGCGTTGCCGTTCTCCAGTTTGCGGGGCTTCATCAGCTCGGTCAGCTTCGACGCGGGAATGCCGAGCAACGGGGAGAGCGCCTTGGCGGTGGCCTCCGCCCCGATCCACCCGGGGCTGGACCGGTCTTCGATCAGCGTCGGATCGGCGAACACGTACCGCGCCTCGACGCTGTGCGCCAGCGGCTCGCCCCGGAAGTCGTAGATCGCGCCGCGCGGCGCGGGCAGCTCCACGGTGCGCGTCCGGTCGGCGACGCCACCACCGGCGTAGGCGGGGGTGTCGACCGCCTGCAGGAAGATCAACCGCACCCCGATGGCGACGAAGAGCGCCAGGGTGAGCACGGTGCCCAGGCGCAGCCGCAGCCGCGGGTCGGCGAGCTTCGGCGGGCGAGGCGGTTTGCGGGACGGCCGGCGGGCCGTCGGACGGTCGCCGCGACCGGGCGCGCGGGGCGTGGTGCGGCGACGCGGCGGCGGGACGTCACCGGGGGCGCCGCGCGGGGTCCGGGGCGCGACGGTGCGCACGACGCCGCTGCGGCCGGCCGCCGGAGCGTCACGCCGGCCGGCGCGGGCGGCGGCCCGGCCGCCGTCGAGCACCTGCAACGCCGGCCGGAACGGGTCGCCGGACCGCGTGCTGCCCCGAGGGGTACGCCGCTGCTCGGCGTTCCCGCCGCGCGCGGGCGTGCCGCGCTCCTCGCGGACTGTCCGCCCCCTCGGGGTGTACGCCCGAGCGCCGGAGATGCCACCGATCCCCGGCTCACCCGTGCGGGACTCGGAGTCGGCGGCGTCCCGGCGAGAACCGCGCCGGGACCCCGTGGGGTCCCGGCGCGGCTCGTCCGACTTCGGTGGCACCGGTCAGCCTCCCGCGCCCTGGCTGGTGACCGACGGCTCGCCGGTCGCCGGCTTGGGCACGCCGATCGGCTTGCCGTCCGGCATCCGGATGTACGCCGGCTCACCGGCGTCCACCAGACCCAGCCGACGTGCCTCGGCGGTCAGGTTCCCCGGCGCCTTGGCGTCGGCGATCTGCTTGTCGAGCTGCTGCTTCTCCAGGTCCAGTCGGGCCTGCTGCTGCTGCAGCTTCTCCAACCGGAACGCGTTCTCATTGATCTTGGTGTTGACCGCCAGGATGCCGAACACCCCGCCGACCACCAGCACCACGATCAGCGCCGCGAACGGCGCGCGCGGAACGGACACCGGCGGCGGAGGCGCCACCCGCAGCCGCGGCGAGCGGGCTGCCGCCGTGGCGGCTGCCTTCTCGGCCGGACGCAGCGCGGCACTGCCCTGGGTCGGGAACTCGCGCGCCCCCCGGGCGCGAGTCTCCCCCTGCCGACTCACTCGATCGATGCGTGGCGTACCGTTTTCCACGCGCGGAGCTCGCTCCGCCGCGGTCCGGCCCCCCGACCGCGGTGCGCGCTGCCCGCCGCCGGTGACGTCCCGGCGGTCGCGCTTGTCAATGCTCATGTCCCTCCCCCTCAACGTCCGTCCCTCGCCGGTCGCGGCGCCCCTGACCCCCCACGGATCAGGCGGACCCCGTGCCCGGTTGGTGCATTCCCTTCACCCGTCGGCGAGACCGTTCGCGGTCGGTCCGCCCCTGCTCTGTCGCGTTCGGGTCGAGTCGCTCCGCGGCCCGCAGCCGCACCGAAGCGGCGCGCGGGTTCGCGGCGACCTCCGTCTCCCCGGGCAGTTCGGCGCCCCGGCTGAGCAGCCGGAACGTCGGACCGGACCCGGGCAGTTCGACCGGGAGGTCGATCGGGCCCTTACTGCGGACCCGGTCCGCGAGCGCCGCCTTGGTGAGCCGGTCCTCCAGCGAGTGGTAGGACAGGACCACCATGCGACCGCCCACGGTCAGTGCGTCGAGCGCGGACGGCAGCGCTGTCTCCAGCGCTGCCAGCTCTCTGTTTACCTCGATCCGTAAAGCCTGAAACGTTCTCTTTGCCGGGTGCCCGCCCGTTCGTCGGGCTGGTGCCGGAATCGACTCCCGGACCAGCTCGGCCAGCCGGGCCGACGAGGTGATCCGGGCCCGTTCGCGCTCCCGGATGATCGCCGAGGCGATCCGCCCGGCGAACTTCTCCTCGCCGTACACCCGCAGCACCCGGGCCAGATCCGGATGGGCGTACGTGTTGACCACCTCTTCGGCGGTCGTCCCCCGCGTCTGGTCCATCCGCATGTCCAGCGGCGCGTCCTGCGCGTACGCGAACCCGCGGTCGGGCGCGTCCAGTTGCAGCGACGAGACACCCAGGTCGAACAGGATCCCGTCGATGCCCGGATAACCCAGCCGCTGGAGCACGTCGGGCAGCTCGTCGTAGACGGCGTGCTCCAGGTGCACCCGGTCGGCGAACCGCGCCAACCGCACCCGTGCGTGGGCGAGCGCCTCGGTGTCCCGGTCGAGCCCGATCAGGACGGTCTCCGGATGCGCTTCGAGCACCGCCTCCGCGTGCCCGGCCAGGCCGAGCGTCGCGTCGACGTGCACCGTCCGGCCGCCTCGACCCAGCGCGGGGGCCAGCAGCTCGAGACACCGCTCGAGCAGCACCGGCACGTGCGTGCCGCGCAACTCCCCCATGATGACCCCCACTGGTTGAAACGTCCGTTCTTCTCGCGCGCCTGCCGTTGGAGACGGCGCTCCCGTCGTACCGCCAGATCCCCATCCGCTCCCGCCGGACACCGACTTCCGCCGGATTACTGGATCGTGCGCCTGGCACCGGGGAAGTGATGCCAGGAACTCGAAAGCGGCTGGAGATCTCGCAGTACGTCGGACGCCGTTCCGCCCTACAGACCGCCGGGCAGCACCCCCTCCTCGATGTCGGCGAAGTCGTCTTCGCTCTCGGCGAGGTAGGTCTCCCAGGCGACCCTGTCCCAGATCTCGACCCGGGTGCTCGCGCCGATGACCACCAGGTCCCGGTCGAGCGCCGCGTACTCACGAAGATGCGCGGGGATCGTCACGCGGCCCTGCTTGTCCGGCACCTCGTCGTGCGCGCTGGCGAAGAAGACCCGGCTGTAGGCCCGGGCCGCCTTGTGCGTCATCGGCTGCGCGCGCAACTGCTCCGCGATCCGTTGGAACTCGGGTGTCGGAAAGACATAGAGGCAGCGATCCTGCCCTTTGGTGACCACGACACCCCCCGCCAGCTCATCCCGGAACTTGGCCGGAAGGATCAACCGGCCCTTCTCGTCCAGGCGCGGGGTATGGGTGCCGAGGAACATCGGCCCAACCCCCTCGCCCTTGAGCGGCGTTCGCGGCGCCGCTGACCCCCCGGGCCGGTGAGCCCTCCCGGCCTCACCATTGGGCCCCACTCTACTCCACTTCCCTCCACCTGCAACCAGATTCGCCCGCGTGGCGCGTCCGATCCGCGCGTGAAACCGCACGTCACAGGGGGTGGAGCGGAGTGGAGGGCCGGCGCGCCCGCCCCGTGTGGTCCGCTTTCCGACATTGATCGACTCCGTCCGGCCGAGCGCGCGCCGACCGCCCGCCGGGATGCCACGGCCGAACGGTTCACCGTCGGCGGCGATCTGGCGAGGTGGGCGGTCCGGTAACCTCGCTCGCGTGACGGACGCGAAAATGCCCCTACGGGCCAAGGTGGCCAGCTCCGTGTCACGGACCGCCGCGGCGCTCTCCCGGGCCGCCGGCCGTGGCGACGGTTCGGTGATCGGCGGGTGGATCGGGTTGAAGATCGACCCGGACCTGCTGGCGCACCTGTCGGCCGGCCGCGCCATCGCGCTGGTCTCCGGCACCAACGGCAAGACGACCACCACCCGGTTGACCGCCGCCGCGGTCGGCGTGCTCGGGCGGGTCGCCACCAACTCGTTCGGCGCCAACATGCCCAGCGGGCACACCTCGGCGCTGGCCAAGGCCGGCAGCACCCCGTACGCGGTGCTGGAGGTCGACGAGCACTACCTCGCCCAGGTGCTCGAGTCGACCGAGCCGCACGTGGTCGCGCTGCTCAACCTCTCCCGCGACCAGCTCGACCGCGCCAAGGAGGTCGCCATGATGGCGCAGCTCTGGCGCGCGGCCCTGGTCCGGCACACCGACGTACGGGTGGTGGCCAACGCCGACGACCCGATGGTGGTGTGGGCGGCCACCCCGCCGGCCGACCCGGCCCGCGGCATCAACCCACCGCACGTGACCTGGTTCAGCGCCGGCCAGCGCTGGCACGACGACTCCTGGGTCTGCCCGGAGTGCGGCTCCACCATCGCCCGCTCCGGCGAGCAGTGGTGGTGCACCGGCTGTGCGCTGCGCCGCCCGGAGCCGCACTGGGTCGTCGAGGACGAGGGCGTGCTCGACCCCACCGGGGCCTGGCACAAGGTCTCCCTCCAGCTACCCGGCAAGGTCAACCTGGGCAACGCGGCGACCGCGCTGGCGGTGGCGGCCGAGTTCGGCGTACGCCCCGTCGACGCGGTGAGCCGTCTCGGCATCGTGACCTCGGTCGCCGGCCGGTACGCGCAGGTCGACCGGGACGGCCGCAACATCCGGCTGCTGCTGGCGAAGAACCCGGCCAGCTGGCTGGAGGCCTTCGACATGGCCGACGAGGCGCCCACCCTGCTCTCCATCAACGCGCGTGACCCCGACGGGTTGGACACCTCCTGGCTGTTCGACGTCGACTTCGCCCCGCTCCGCGGCCGGCAGGTGTTGATCACCGGTGACCGGGCATACGACCTGGCGGTTCGGCTGGACGTCAACGACGTGCCCTTCCAGCACGTCCGCACGTTCGACGACGCCGTCCGGGCGGTACCGCCCGGCCGGCTCGAGGTCATCGCGAACTACACCGCGTTCCAGGACATCCGAGCGGAGTTGGACCGTGTCAACTGAGAGCCTGCGTATCGTCTGGATCTACCCCGATCTGCTGTCCACCTACGGTGACCGGGGCAACGCGCTGATCCTGGCCCGGCGGGCCCGCCAGCGCGGCATGCCGGTCGAGGTGCTGGAGGTCCGCTCCGACCAGCAACTGCCGTCGACGGCCGACATCTACCTCGTCGGCGGCGGCGAGGACGGCCCGCAGGCGCTGGGCGCGCAGCGGCTCATCGCGGACGGCGGTCTGCACCGGGCGGTCGCACAGGGCTCGGTGGTCTTCGGTGTCTGCGCCGGTTACCAGCTGCTCGGGACGTCCTTCTTCGCCAAGGGCGTGCAGTGCCGCGGCCTGGAACTGCTGGACCTGCGGTCCGACCGGGGCGAGAGCCGGGCCGTCGGCGAGCTGGCCGGCGAGATCGACCCTCGGCTGGGCCTGCCGCCACTGACCGGTTTCGAGAACCACGGTGGCCGTACCCACCTCGGCCCGGAGGTCGCCCCCCTGGCCCGGGTCACCGCCGGGATCGGCAACGACGGCGCCACCGAGGGCGCCTGGCGCGGCAAGCTGCTCGGCACCTACTCGCACGGTCCCGCGCTGGCGCGCAACCCGGCCCTGGCCGACCTGCTGCTGCGCTGGGCCACCGGGGCACACCAGCTCCCGCCGCTGGACGACACCTGGCCCGACCGGCTCCGCACCGAGCGCCGTTCAGCGGTGGCCGCCGCCCGGGCATGATCCACGCTGTCCGGCGGCTGCTCCGGCAGCCGTCGGCCGCCCGGTTCGCCCTGCTGGTCGCGCTCATCGGCGGCTGCGGGCTGCTGCTGCTCCTGGCGCCCCGCCCGGACCCGGCGCGGCTACCGGCGCTCGCCGACCAGCTGGGCGACCTCGCCCCGGTGGCGGCGATCCTCGGCGGCGCGCTGCTCCTGGTCGCGCTGGTCCCCCGCACCTTCGTGACGCTCGCCGCGGGCGCGATCTTCGGCCCGCTGGAGGGCGCCGCGTACGCCCTGGGCGCGGCGTTGGTGGCCGCGGCGATCGGGTTCACCGTCGGCCGGCTGCTCGGCCGGGAGTTCGTCGCCGAACGGGTACGCGGTCGATTGGCCCGCCTCGACGGTTGGTTCGCCCGGCAGAGCGTGTTCGGCGTGGTCACCGTCCGGCTGCTGCCGATCGCGGGGTTCGGCCTGGTCAGCTACGGCTACGGCACGACCGGCACGCGGGTGTTGCCGTTCCTGGCCGGCAGCGTGATCGCCTCCGCGCCGACCGCGTTCGGCTACGCGGCGATCGGCGCGGCGGTCAGCTCACCCGGTCACGTCAACTGGTACGCCGCCGCTCCCGCCAGCCTCGGCCTGATCGCCAGCCTCGTCCTCGTACACCAGTGGTGGCGCGCCAACCGCCACCGCCGCTCCACCCCAACCTGACCCCCGCGCCCCGCCCGCGCCCGCGCCCGCGCCCGCGCCCGCGCCCGCCGATCTTGCACTTTCTGTCCCGACAAACCGTCGCATAAAGGGGCGGAATGTCGACCGAAACTGCAAGATCGACGGGGCGGAGCGGGGCGACAGGGTGGGGTGGGGGTCAGGCGACGACCGAGACCATCCGGCCCTTGACCACGATGACCTTGCGGGGTTCCCTGCCGGCCAGCGTCGCGGCCACCGCCTCCAGGGCCGCCGCGCGGACGGTCTCGTCGGCGGCGTCGGCGGGCACCTCGACGCGTCCCCGGACCTTGCCGTTGACCTGCACCGGGTAGGTCACCGTGTCGGCCACCAGCAGCGCCGGATCGGCCACCGGGAAGTCCGCGTACGTCAGCGAGGTGTCGTGGCCCAGCTTGCGCCACAGCTCCTCGGCCAGGTGCGGGGCGAACGGCGCCACCATCAGCACCAGCGGCTCGGCCACCTCGCGGGGCGTCGCCGACAACCCGGTCAGCCCGTTGGTCAACTGGATCAGCTTGGCGATCGCAGTGTTGAACCGGATGCCCTCCATGTCGCCACGGACCCCGTCGATCACCGTGTGCAGCAGCCGGCGGGTCGTCTCGTCAGCCGGGTCGTCGGTGACGCGCACCTCGCCGGTCTGCTCGTCGACGACCGCCCGCCAGACCCGCTGCAGGAACCGGTACGAGCCGATGACCGCCCGGGTCTCCCACGGGCGGGACACCTCCAGCGGGCCCATCGACATCTCGTACACCCGGAAGGTGTCCGCGCCGTACGCCGCGCACATGTCGTCGGGGGTCACCACGTTCTTCAGCGACTTGCCCATCTTGCCGTACTCGCGGTTGACCACCAGGTCTTCCAGGTAGTACGCGCCGTCGCGCTCGACGACGTCCTCGGCCTGCACGTAGCTGCCCCGCGAGTCGGTGTACGCGTACGCCTGGATCATGCCCTGGTTGAACAGCTTGCGGAACGGCTCGAACGACGACACGTGACCCAGGTCGAACAGCACCTTGTGCCAGAACCGCGCGTACAGCAGGTGCAGCACGGCGTGCTCGGCGCCACCGACGTACAGGTCGGTGCCGCCGCAGTCGCCCTCGCCGCGCGGGCCCATCCAGTACCGCTCGTTCTCGGCGCTGACGAACCGCTCGGTGTTGGTGGGGTCCAGGTAGCGCAGCTCGTACCAGCAGGAGCCGGCCCACTGCGGCATCACGTTGGTCTCGCGGGTGTAGCGCTGCGGCCCGTCACCCAGGTCCAGCTCGACTTCGACCCAGTCGCGGCGACGTGACAGCGGGGTCTCCGGGTTGGAGTCGGCGTCGTCCGGGTCGAACGTCTTCGGGGAGAAGTCGTCCACCTCGGGCAGCTCGACCGGCAGCATCTCCTCCGGCAGGGCGATGGCCGCGCCGGTGGAGTCGTACACGATCGGGAAGGGCTCACCCCAGTAGCGCTGCCGGGAGAACAGCCAGTCCCGCAGCCGGTAGGTCACCGCGCCGGTACCGTGTCCGTTGGCCTCCAGCCACGCGATGATCGCCGCCTTGGCGTCGACGACCCCCAGGCCATTCAGGTCCAGGCCGCGCTCGGGCGCGGCGCTGTTGATGGCCGGGCCGTCGCCGGTGTACGCCTTGCCGTCGAAGCCCTCCGCCGGCTGCACGGTCCGCACGATGGGCAGCTCGAAGACCTCGGCGAACGCCCAGTCCCGCTCGTCCTGCGCCGGCACCGCCATGATCGCGCCGGTCCCGTAGCCGGCCAGCACATAGTCCGCGACGAAGATCGGGATCTGCCCGCCGGTGACCGGGTTCGTGGCGTACGCGCCGACGAAGACGCCGGTCTTCTCCTTGGAGTCGGACTGCCGCTCGACGTCGGTCTTCGCGGCCGCGGCCCTGCGGTACGCCTCGACGGCCTCGGCGGGGCTGGCGTGCCCGCCGGTCCAGGCGTCCCGGGTGCCCTGCGGCCAGGCCGCCGGCACCAGGGCGTCGACCAGCTCGTGCTCGGGCGCCAGCACCACGTAGGTGGCCCCGAAGATGGTGTCCGGACGGGTGGTGAACACCCGGATCGGCGCCTCCGCCGTGGCGAAGTCGATGTGCGCGCCCTGCGACCGGCCGATCCAGTTGCGCTGCATCAGCTTGATCGGCTCGGGCCAGTCCAGGCTGTCCAGGTCGTCCAGCAGCCGGTCACCGTACGCGGTGATCCGCATCATCCACTGCTTGAGGTTGCGCTTGAAGACCGGGAAGTTGCCCCGGTCGGAGCGGCCGTCGGCGGTGACCTCCTCGTTGGCCAACACGGTGCCCAGCCCCGGGCACCAGTTCACCGGCGCCTCCGAGACGTACGCCAGCCGGTGGTCGTCGACGACCTGGCGACGCTCGGCGACGCTCAGCTCGGCCCAGGACCGGCCGTCCGGGGTCGCCCGGTTGCCGCCCTCGAACTCGGCGATCAGCTCGGCGATCGGACGGGCCCGGCCGGCGTCCCGGTCGTACCAGGAGTTGAAGATCTGCAGGAAGATCCACTGCGTCCAGCGGTAGAAGTCGGTGTCGATGGTCGACACCGAGCGCCGCTCGTCGTGCGCCAGCCCCAGGCGGCGCATCTGCGCCTTGTACCGCTGAATGTTTTGCTCGGTAGTGGTCCTGGGGTGGGTGCCGGTCTGCACGGCGTACTGCTCCGCGGGCAACCCGAACGCGTCGAACCCCATCGCGTGCAGCACGTTGTGCCCGGCCATCCGCTGGTAACGGGCGTAGCAGTCGGTGCCGATGTAGCCCAGCGGGTGGCCGACGTGCAGGCCGGCACCCGACGGGTACGGGAACATGTCCAGCACGTACAGCTTCTGCGCGTCGAAGCGCGGGTGGCTCGGATCGGCCAGCGGACCGGTCGGGTTGGGCGCGTGGAAGGTGCCCTCGCGTGCCCAGGTGTCCTGCCAACGAGTCTCGATCTCGTCGGCCATGGCCGCGGTATACCGGAACGGGGGGATGTCGCCCGCCGGTGCGGCTGCCTTGCTCATCGTCTCTCCTCGCTTCGCTTCGCTTCGTCTCGGCACCGCCGGGCCGGACCGGCGGCGGGCACAAAAAAAGCCCCTCGCACAGGAGGGGGCCGCCGTGCTGTCGCGCGCTCAGCGCATCAGCACGGCCCGATAAGAAGCAGGAAGACTCCGGCCATATCCGGCAGTCTACCCCCTCACCTGCGGCATTAATGCGTCCGTCAGCGCGCCCGCACCGATCCCCCGACTCGGCGAATATCCATCCGTAACCGACGGACTACCTGCGGGGGTCGGCGATAACGACAAACATGGTTAGCCTGAGAGGCCAGTGAGCTCCCTGCGGCAAACGAGGCTCGGCGTCGCATACCCAACGGCGGGTCCAGGTGCTCTCGACAGAGCTGCCGTGACGGCGACGAGGAGGAGGCCCGTGACACAACAGACCTGGGACGAGGTGGGCGGCCTGTTGCCGCACGACGAGTTCCGCGCCGCCAGCGAGGCCATCGTGGCCAACATCGAGCAGGTCATCGAGGGAAAGACCGCCACCGTGCGGCTGGCCCTGGCTGTGCTGCTCGCCGAGGGCCACCTCCTCATCGAAGACGTCCCCGGCGTCGGCAAGACCAAGCTGGCCAAGGCCCTCGCTCGGTCCATCGACTGCACGGTCCGCCGGATCCAGTTCACCCCCGACCTGCTGCCCAGCGATGTCACCGGCGTCAGCGTCTACAACCAGGAGACCCACGACTTCGAGTTCCGGCCGGGCGCGGTCTTCGCCAACCTGGTGGTCGGCGACGAGATCAACCGGGCCTCGCCGAAGACCCAGTCCGCGTTGCTGGAGTGCATGGAGGAACGGCAGGTCACCGTCGACGGCGTGACCTACCAGCTCCAGACCCCGTTCATGGTCATCGCCACCCAGAACCCGATCGAGATGGAGGGGACGTACCCGCTGCCGGAGGCGCAGCGCGACCGGTTCACCGCCCGGATCGCGATGGGTTACCCGGACGCCGGCGCGGAGCTGGCGATGCTCGACGGCCACGGCGCCACCGACCCGCTGCACGAGCTGCGTCCGGTCTCCGACGCCGACATGGTCCGGCAGCTCATCGCCACCGTCCGGCAGGTGCACGTAGCGGACGCGGTCAAGCAGTACGCGGTCGACCTGGTCACCGCCACCCGTGAGGCCCACGACCTGCGCCTCGGCGCGTCCCCCCGGGCGACGCTGCAACTGCTGCGCACGGCCCGGGCGGTCGCCGCGCTGGAGGGCCGCGACTACGTCCTGCCCGACGACCTGCAGGCCCTGGCGGTGCCGGTGCTGGCGCACCGGATCATCCCGACGGCCGACGCGCAGCTCGCCCGGCGGACCACCGACGCGATCGTCTCCGAGCTGGTGCACCGGCTGCCCCTGCCGCACGACCGTCAGCGCAACCCGTACGACACCCGGCCCGCCACCGGCAACGGCCGCGCGCCCTACGAGCCGCGGAGGCCGTGACGTGCGTGCCGGGCTGCGCGGGCTGACCACCCGCGGGCGCTCGTTCCTGGCCGCCGCGGTCGCCGCGGCGGTCTCGGCCGTCATCCTGGGCGAGAAGGACCTGCTCCGGGTGGCCCTGCTGTTGGCCATCCTGCCGCTGCTGGCCGCCGCCTACGTGGGTCGCAGCCGCTACAAGCTGGCCTGCAACCGCTCGCTGGACCCGCACCGGGTCCCGGTCGGGGCCAACTCGAGGATCGTGCTGCGCCTGCAGAACCTCTCCCGGCTGCCCACCGGCACCCTGCTGCTGGAGGACCGGCTGCCCTACGCGCTGGGCAGCCGGCCCCGCGTCGTGCTGGAACGGCTCGGCGCGCAACAGGCCAGCTCCGTGGCGTACACGGTCCGCGCGGACGTGCGCGGTCGCTACGACGTGGGTCCACTGGTGGTCCGGATGACCGACCCGTTCGGTCTCTGCGAGCTCACCCGCTCCTTCCCCAGCACCGACCACCTCACGGTCATCCCGCAGGTCACCCCCCTGCCGTCGGTCCGGCTCCCCGGGGAGTACGCGGGCAGCGGCGACAGCCGGGCTCGTTCGGTGGCGGTCCACGGCGAGGACGACGCGGCGACCCGGGAGTACCGCCGGGGCGACGACCTGCGTCGGGTGCACTGGAAGTCCACGGCGCGCACCGGCGAGCTGATGGTGCGCCGGGAGGAGCAGCCCTGGGAGAGCCGCGCCACCGTCGTGCTGGACACCCGGGCGTACGGCCACCGGGGTGACGGGCCTACAGCGAGCTTCGAGTGGGCGGTCTCGGCCGCCGCGAGCATCGCCGTACACCTGCGCCAGGCCGGCTACAAGCTGCGCCTGGTCACCGGCTCGGGGGTCGACGTGGACGCCTCGGAGGGCGGTGGCGACGGCGTGCTGCTCGACCATCTGGCCGAGGTGCGGTTGGACCAGCGGGCCGACGTCACCGGGCTGGTGCAGCGGGTGCGGCAGCGCGCCGACGGCGGGCTGATCATCGGGCTGTTCGGCGCGGTGAGCGTCGCCGAGGCCGAGCTGCTGGCCGGGCTGCGCGGCAACGGCGCGACGTGTGTGGGTTTCCTGTTGGACAGCTCCACCTGGCTCAGCCTCCCCGAGAAGGCTCGCGCCGAGGCGGAGCACGCGCACGGCGCCGCCGTGCTCACCATGGTGCGCAGCGGCTGGCGCGTGGTCGGCGCCGACCACGGCAGCCGACTGCCGGCGCTGTGGCCGCAGGCGGGCCGCGGTTCCCAGGGCTTCGCCCTGCGGGCCGCGCTGGCCGAGACGGTCGCTGGCCGCGTGCGATGAACGGAAGGTCCCCCTCATGATCGCCAGCCGGAACACCGGTCTGGTCGCGGCCGCCGCGACGCTGCTCGCCGCCGCGCCGCTGTCGGCCATCTTCCAGACCTGGACGTGGCTGATCCAGTGCGCGATAGCGGTCGCCGTGGTGGCCGGGGTCGCCGCGCTGACCCGGCTCGTCCGCGCGCCGCTCTGGGGCCAGGTGCTCGGCATGCTGGCCGCCCTGCTGCTCGCGCTGACCTGGCTGTTCCCGAGCGGCAGCGAGCTGCTGGCCCTCCTGCCCACGCCAAGCACGATCGGGCACTTCGCCGATCTGCTCGCCGGTTCGGCGCAGGACATGCGCTCGTACGGCGTCGAGGTCCCGGACACCGATCCGCTGCTGTTCATCACCGTGCTCGGCGTCGGCGGGGTGGCCGTGCTGGTGGACGTACTGGCCGTGGGACTTCGCCGGCCGGCGCTGGCCGGGCTGCCGATGCTCGCGATCTACTCGGTGCCGGTCGCCGTCTACGTGGACAGCGTTCCCCCACTGCCGTTCGTGGTGGGCGCCGCCGGTTACCTGTGGCTGCTGGTGACCGACAACATCGACCGGGTGCGTCGGTTCGGGCGGCGGTTCACCGGCGACGGCCGGGACGTGGACGTGTGGGAGGCGTCGCCGCTGGCGTCCGCCGGACGTCGGCTCGCCGTGGTCGGCGTGGTGCTGGCCGTGGTGCTGCCGCTGGCGGTGCCCGGCCTGAGCGGTGGGCTGCTCGACCGGATCACCGAGGGCACGGGTAACGGCACCGGCAACGGTCGGGGGGTGGGTGGCTCGTCCGGCCGGATCGACCTGTTCGCGTCGCTCGCCGGCCAGCTCAACCAGTCCGAGGTGGTGGACCTGGTCAAGGTGACCACGTCGGAGCAGACCCCGTTCTACCTGCGCTACGCGGTCGCCGACGAGCTGCGCCCGAACGGTTTCCAGGCCCGCGCCGCGAGTGGCCGGCCAGCCAACCGCGATCTGCCCGACCCGGGCGAGCGGGTCGGGCCGGGGGTGCAGCAGGCCGAGTACCGGGCGACCGTCGAGGTGACCAAGAGCCTCAGCATGTCCCTGATGCCGGTGTACGCCGAGCCGGTGCGCACCCAGGACCTGAACAGCAACTGGCTGTACGACCCCAACCAGCAGATCGTGTTCTCCAACCGGGAGAGCTCGCGGGGGCGTAAGTACTCGTTCGACTACATCCGCTCGACGTACACCCCGGCGACCCTGCGGGCCGCGAAGTCGCTGCCGGCCGAACACCCGCTCCGCCGGCAGCAGACCGCCACCCCCGGGCCGGTGCCCGAGGTGGAGGAGCTGGTCCGAGGGCTGATCCAGGGCAAGCGGACCGACTACGACCGGGTGCTGGCCATCTACCAGCACTTCTCCGCGAACAACGGGTTCACGTACCGGTTGAGCACCGCGAGCGGCAGCAGCGGCCAGGACATCGTGAACTTCCTGACCAACAAGGTCGGTTACTGCCAGCAGTACGCCGCCGCGATGGCCTGGCTGGTCCGGTCGGCCGGCATCCCGGCGCGGGTCGCGTTCGGGTTCACCAACGGCAGCAGGCGCGACGGCGACACGTACACGCTGACGAACCTCAACCTGCACGCCTGGACCGAGGTCTTCTTCGACGGGATCGGCTGGGTGCCGTTCGACGCCACCCCGGCGTCCGGCGTTCCCGGCTCCACCCGATCGGCCTGGGCGCCGGACACGGACGCCCCCGAGCCGTCCACTCCGGAGGCCGGCGCCACGGACAGCCCGAGCGGCGCGGACTCGTCGGCCGAGCCGACCGGCCCGGACAACGCCGACCGGGACACCGACTCCGGGCTCTCGCTGGGGGATTCGCGGCCGACTGAGCGGGCGCCGGTGTGGCCGTGGTGGCTGGCGGCCGTACTCGCGCTGGTGGCGCTGCTGGCGGTGCCGGCGCTTCGTCGGCGGGCGCTGCGTCGGCGGCGGGCCGGCCGGGCGGACGTCGCGGCTGCCACCACCGCTGTGGGCGACGGGCCGCCGACCGACGACACGCGGGTGATGGTGGTCGAGGCGGACCCGGGTCGCGCTCGCGCCGACGCCCACGCCGCCTGGGCCGAGTTGCTCGACACGCTCGTCGACTACAAGGTACGGGTGGACCTGACCGAGACGCCCCGGGCGACCGCGGACCGGCTGGTCCGGGACGCTCTCCCCGACGACGCCGAGGCCGTCGGGGCGGCGCGGCTGCTCGGCCGTGCCGAGGAGCGGGCCCGGTACGCGCGGGCTCCGCTGACCGGTGAACCGTTGCCGTCGGCGCTCCGCGCGGTCCGTGGGGCGCTCTCGTCCCGTGCGGATCGACGGACCCGGCTGCTCGCCGCCGTGTTGCCGCCCTCGGTGCTGCTGCGCTGGCGGATCGCACTGGCGGACTCCTCCGGCCGCCTGGTGGCGGTGACCACGCGGATGCGCTACCGGCTGCTGCGCTGGAACCCGCGCCGGTTGCTGGCCGATCGAGCCGCCCGCTGACCGACGCCCGCCAGCGCGCTGCGGCGGCGCCCCGGCCTAACGCCGGGGCGCCGCCCCAGTAGCAGGTCCCAGTAGCAGGTCCCAGCCCCAGCCCCAGCCCCAGCCCCAGCCCCAGCCCCAGCCCCAGCCCCAGCCCCAGCCCCAGCCCCAGCGATCTTGCACTTTCTGTCGCGACATAAGGGGTATCCCACTCATACGGACGACAGAAACTGCAAGATCGGCGCGATCTCGGAGGGACGCGCGGCGCGGGGCGCGGGGCGCGGGGCGCGGCGGCGCGGGGCGCGGCGGCGCGGGGCGCGCGAGCACGGCGGCGCGGGGCGCGGGGCGCGATGTTCGGGGCATGACGGAGCGACGGCGGCCATCGGGGGTGTCCCGATGGCCCGCTCGTCGCGGTGGTCGGCCCGCCTCAGCGGCGGGACGCGCTCAGCGGTGCCCCTCCGGGCGCTGCCGCCATCGGTCTTCCATCCGGTCCAGGATCGACCGTCGGCGACCGGACCGGCCACCGCGGGGACGACGACTCGTCGTGCCACCCACCACGTGCAGGTCGGGTGACTGCGCCCGCCGGTGCGACTGCACCGCGAACGCGGCCGACGCCAGCATGACGACGAAGCCCGCCACCGCCAGCGGTGGAGTCTTGATCACCGCGCCGTAGACCAGTAGGGCCAAGCCAGCGATGATCACGCCGGCTGCGACGAGCAGGCGACGCCGCGCGTGGAAGCGCGGATCGCTGGCGCGCACGGCCGAGGCGAATTTGGGGTCCTCGGCAAGCGACCGCTCGATCTGCTCGAACAGCCGCTGCTCGTGCTCCGAGAGCGGCACGGCACTCCTCCCCGGTCACGTTGGTCGGCCCACTCGGGCCGACAGACCGTGGCAGCCAACCGGCTGCTTACCCGCAAGTCTACGAGGGGGGTCGCGCGTCGGAAAGCGGGACGACCTACGGGTGGGGTGGATTTTCCTTTCGATGAGCGTCACGGTCGGCTAACAGACTGGCCGGACCTATGACGGACCGCCCGAATCGGGCAGCGGCGGCGTCCGCGGCGGCTTCCGCCTCCCGCCAACCACGCTCGGGCGCGCCGAGGGTGAGCTGTCGGGGCGCGCCCTGCGCCGAGGTGAGCCCCTCCACCCGGACACCGACGAGGCGGATCCGCTCAGCCGGGTCCAGCGCGGTGTAGAGCGCCCAGACCGTGTCGAACATCTCCCGGGCCGTGTCGGTGGGTACGTCGAGGGTGCGGGAGCGGTTGACGGTGCGAAAGTCGGCCAGTCGTACCTTCAGGGTGATCGTGCGCCCGACGTGGCCGGCGCTGCGCAGCCGGACGCCGACCTTCGCGCTGAGCGCGAGCAGGGTACGGCGGATCTCCGTCGGGTCCGCCACGTCGGCGTCGAAGGTCACCTCGGCGCCGATCGACTTGTCGACGTGTTCGGGACTGACCCGGCGCGGGTCACGCCCCCACGCCAGCTCGTGCAGGTGCGCCGCGGACGCCGCGCCCACCGCTCGGCGCAGCATGCCCACCGGGGCCTCGGCGAGGTCCCCCACGGTGGCCAGACCCAGCCGACGCAGCGTCTCGGCGGCCCGCTCCCCCACCCCCCACAGCGCGTCCACCGGGAGCGGGTGCAGGAAGTCGAGGACCTGCCCGGCGGGTACGACCAGCAGGCCGTCGGGCTTGGCCCGGGTGGAGCCGAGCTTGGCCACGAACTTGCTCGGCGCCACCCCGACCGAACACGTCAGTCCCTGCTCGTCGGCGACCCGCTGGCGGATCAGCCGGGCGATGGTGGCCGGCGGGCCGAACAGCTTGCGGGCGCCCCTGACGTCGAGGAACGCCTCGTCGAGGGAGAGCGGCTCGACCAGCGGGGTGACGTCCCGGAAGATCTGCATGACCGCCCGCGAGGCGGCCGAGTACGCGGCGAAGTTCGGCGGCAGGTAGACGGCGTGCGGGCAGAGGGCTCGGGCCCGGGAGGTCGGCATGGCGCTGCGCACGCCGTAGCGGCGAGCCTCGTAGCTGGCCGAGCTGACCACGCCACGCGAGCCCACGCCACCCACCACGACCGCGCGGCCGCGCAGCTCGGGTCGGGCGCGCACCTCCACCGAGGCGAAGAACGCGTCCATGTCGACGTGCAGGATGCCGCTGGCGGAGTCGTCGGCGTCCGGCCCGAAGCGCGGATCACCGCCTCGGGGCAACGACTGACTGCGGCCCATCGGTGCAGGTTATCCCCGAGGTACGACACCAGCACCGGCCGGCTGGCCGGACCGCGCCCCGGTCAACCCCGCACGACCAGCAGCGGCACGGTCAGCTCGGCGGCGGTGTCCGCCCCGTGGTACGCGACCAGCTTCGACACCTTCGGCGGTTCGGTGCGGCTGGCCAGGACGGCGTACGTGTCGTTGCAGGTCACCACGACGTCACCGATCCGGCCCAGGTGCTCCTCGGGCACCGGCCCGAACCAGCCGGTGGCGACCACCTCCGCGCGGGTACGCACCCGGGCCGCGTCGCCGAGCACCGCCGACCAGGCGGCCACCACGTCGTCCACCGCTCCCGGCTCGGTGTGCAGGTAGCGCACCCGGGCCTCGCCGGCAACCACCCGCAGGCCGTCGCGCAGCCGTGGATCGGTGTCCAGGTCGAAGCGGTGCGCGACGGGGATGTCGAGTTGCCCGTGGTCGGCCGTGACCAGCAGCGCCGCGTCCGGCGGTAGCCCGTCGACCAGCCGGGCGAGCAGCAGGTCCACCTCTGCGGCGGCGCTTCGCCACGGCGCCGAGTCGACCCCGCTGAGGTGCCCCTGCCGGTCGAGGTCGGGGTGGTAGCCGAAGACCAGGGTTGGTCCGTCGCCGGCGGACAGCGCGGCGCGCATGGCGGTGGCCAGCTGGTCCGCGCCGGCGGCGCCCCGGAAGTCGCCGCCCCGGTTGGCGGCCAGGGTCAACCCGCTGCCGCCGTACTCCGGCCGGCTCACCACCGTCGTCGCCACCCCGGCGGCCCGGGCCCGTTGAAGCTGGGTGGGCACCGGCTGCCAGCGCAGCGGCGACGGGTCGGCGGCCCAGTCGGTGTGGGTGAGTACCCGGTCGGTGCCGGGCACCCGCACCGTGAAGCCGAGCACCCCGTGCGCGCCGGGCGCGACGCCGGTGCCCAGCGTCACGAGGCTCGTCGGGGTGGTGGACGGGAAGCCGGCGACGAGGGGCCGACCCACCGTCGCGGCTAGCCCGGCGAGCGTCGGCGCGTACGGGGCGGCGGTCGGCACCTGGTACCAGCCGAGCCCGTCGACGAGCAGGACGGCGATCCGGCGTACCCCGGCCAGCGCGGGCGTCAGGCCGAGCGGGTCGGGCGAGCCGGGCACGCCCAGTACGGCGAGCGCGCTGGGCAGCACGTCGGCGATCCGTCCGCCGGTTCGATCGGGTGCGAGGACCGCCAGCGGCGGGTCGAGGCCGGTCACCGGACCGCTGGCAGCCGGTGTACGCCCGTCGGCGGTCAGCTCGGGGCCGGACGAGCCGGCCGACGTACCCCCGTCGACGGGCCGGACCGGACGGGTCATGCCGGTCGGCGGGCGAACAGGTGCAGTTGGGCGGCCAGATCCCGGTAGGGGGGCTGAGCGGCCAGGGCCAGTTCCAGCTCGACCAGGGCCGCGGGCTGCCCGTCGGAGACGGCGGCCGGCAGCAGGTCGGCAAGCACGCGTACCCCGTGGATGTCCTCGACCTCCAGCCCGGCGGCGGTGAGCAGCGCGACGGCCTCGGGGGCGTCGTAGCGGCGGCGCAGGGTGTCGCGCGGCCCGGCGCTGCCGGCCGGGTCGGCGGCCACCGACGCCGCGACGTCCAGATGCCCGTTCATGGCGCGGCCCAGCACGGCCGCCGCACGGCCGGCTACCAGCACGCTTGCCGCGCCGCCGGGGCGCAGCGCGGTGGCCAGCGCGGCGACCACCGGCGTCGGGTCGTCGACGACCTCCAGGACTGCGTGGCAGAGCACCAGGTCGACCCCGGCCGGCTCGACCAGCCCGGCGAGGGCGTCGCCGTCGCCCTGCACGGCGACGACCCGATCGGCGACCCCGGCCTCGGCGGCCCGGCGGGTGAGCGCGGCGAGCGCGTCGGGGCTGGCGTCGACCACGGTGACGCGGTGCCCGGCCCGGGCCAGCGGGACGGCGAAACCGCCGGTGCCCCCGCCGATGTCCAGCACGGTCAGCTCGGCGTCGCCGCGCCGGTCCAGCTCGGCGCGCAGCACCGACCAGATCACGGCGGTACGGGGGGTCAGCGGCGGCGCGGCGAACCGGCCTCGGGTCTGCTCCACCCGGTCGAGCCTAGTGGTCAGGACTGGGTGCCCTCGACCGCGTCCTCAGCCCGGGATCGACGCTCGTTGGCGACCGGACCGTTTGTCACCTCGTACTCGCGGGGGTCGGTGAGGTGCGACGGCATCCAGCCGGCACCCAGCCGGGTCCGCCGGACGTTGGCGATTCCGCCACCGGTGTACGCGTGGTTTCCCATCACTTGTCAGTCCCCCTCACGGATCACGGGCCGCTCTGCCCGCTCAGGACGAGTCTCCCGCTCCGCGGCGACAGAAACCGTAATGTGGATCACTGTTCAGCGGAAGTCGCGGGAGGCGGGACTGACCGGCGGCTCGATGGCGTCCAACCGGTCGGCGACCAGGTTGGTCACTCCCTCGTGGCGTTGCAGTCGTCCCCGGACCACCAGCGCGGCGCTGGTGCGGGCCACCCGCCGATAACGCTGCCACAGACCCGGCGAACAGGTCACGTTCAACATCCCGGTCTCGTCCTCCAGGTTGAGGAAGGTCACCCCACCAGCGGTCGCCGGGCGCTGTCGATGGGTGACGATGCCACCGACCCGGATCCGCTGGCCCGGCTCCACCCGGCCGAGCCGGGCGATCGGCACCGCCCCCAGCACGTCGAGCTGCCCCCGGATGAACCGGGCCGGATGGCTCTCCGGCGACAACCCGGTGGCCCACACGTCCGCTACCAGCCGATCCACGGCCTCCATGCCGGGCAGCGTGGGCGCCGTCGCGCCGGTCACCGTGCCGGGCAGCCGGCCCGGTCGGTCCTGGGCCGCCGCGCCGGCGGCCCACAGCGCCTCCCGCCGGGTCAGCCCGAAACAGGCGAAGGCGTCCGCGGTGGCCAGCGCCTCCAGCTGCGCGGCGGTCAGTCCGACCCGCCGGGCCAGATCCGGCATGTCACGGTACGCCCCACCGGCCGTCCGCTCGGCCTCGATCCGCTCGGCCACGTCCGATCCGAGGGTACGTACGCTGGACAGCCCCAGTCGGACGGCCGGACCGCCCAGCCCCCAGGCGTGCGGCGGCTCCCCCGGCTCGCTGCCCCACCGGGTGTCCGGGGTGGACTCGAGCACCGCCAGAGCACCGCTGGCGTTGATGTCCGGGCGGCGGACCTCCACCCCGTGCCGGCGGGCGTCGTCGACCAGGGTCTGCGGCGAGTAGAAGCCCATCGGCTGGGCGTTGAGCAGCGCCGCCAGGAACGGGGCCGGGTGGTAGCGCTTGAGCCACGAGCTGGCGTACACCAGGTAGGCGAAGCTCATCGCGTGGCTCTCCGGGAAGCCGTAGCTGGCGAACGCGGTGAGCTTGCGGTAGACGTCGTCGGCCAGCTCGCCGGTGATGCCCCGCTCGGCCATCCCGGCGTAGAGCCGGTCGGCGATGCGGGTCATCCGCTCGACCGACCGTTTCGCGCCCATCGCCCGGCGCAACTGGTCGGCCTCGGCCGCGTCGAAACCGGCCAGGTCGATGGCGAGCTGCATCAACTGCTCCTGGAACAGCGGCACCCCCAGGGTCTTCTCCAGCGCGTTACGCATCAACGGGTGGGCGAAGGTCACCGGCTCCTGACCGTTCTTACGCCGGATGAACGGGTGCACCGAACCGCCCTGGATCGGGCCGGGACGGATCAGCGCCACCTCGACCACCAGGTCGTAGAACTCGCGGGGCTTGAGCCGCGGCAGGGTGGCCATCTGGGCGCGGCTCTCCACCTGGAACACCCCGACCGAGTCCGCCCGGCAGAGCATGTCGTAGACCTCGGGATCGTCAAGCGTCATGTCGCCGAGATCCAGCCGGGACCCGATCATGTCGTAGCCGTAGTGCAGGGCGGAGAGCATGCCCAGGCCGAGCAGGTCGAACTTCACCAGGCCCACGGCGGCGCAGTCGTCCTTGTCCCACTGCAGGACGCTGCGTCCGGGCATCCGCCCCCACTCCACCGGGCAGACCTCGATCACCGGACGGTCACAGATCACCATCCCGCCCGAGTGGATACCCAGGTGCCGGGGGAACGTCTGCAACTCGTTGGCGTACTCCACCACCTGCTCCGGGATGCCCTCGACGTCGACCGTGGCGACCGAACCCCACCTGTCGATCTGCTTGCTCCAGGCGTCCTGCTGACCGGGTGAGAAGCCGAACGCCTTGGCCACGTCCCGCACCGCGGACCGGGGCCGGTAGGAGATGACGTTGGCGACCTGGGCGGCGTGCTCCCGGCCGTAGCGGGTGTAGACGTGCTGGATCACCTCCTCCCGCCGGTCGGACTCGATGTCCACGTCGATGTCCGGCGGGCCGTCCCGCTCCGGGGCGAGGAACCGCTCGAAGAGCAGCCGGTGCCGGACGGCGTCCACGTTGGTGATCCGCAGCGCGTAGCAGACCGCCGAGTTGGCCGCCGAGCCCCGGCCCTGGCAGTAGATGTCCTTCTCGCGGCAGAACGAGACGATGTCGTAGACCACCAGGAAGTAGCCGGGGAAGCCCAACTCCTCGATCATGTTCAGCTCGTGGTCGAGCTGCGCGTACGCCGCGGGGTGCGCCTGCGGCGGACCGTAGCGCTCCCGGGCGCCGTCGGCGGTCAGCTTGCGCAGCCAGCTCATCTCGGTGTGCCCCGGCGGCACCGGGTACGCCGGCAGCTGCGGCGCGACGAGTTGGAGGTCGAAGGCCAGTTCGGCGCCGAACTCGGCGGCCCGCGCCACCGCGCCCGGGTACGCGGCGAACCGCGCCGCCATCTCCGCGCCGCTGCGCAGGTGGGCGGTGGCCGCCGCGGGCAACCAACCGTCGATCTCGTCCAGGCTGCGCCGGGCCCGCACCGCGGCGACCGTGGTGGCCAACCGCCTCCGGCCGGGACTGGCGTAGTGCACGTTGTTGCTGGCCACCGTCGGCAGCCCGGCCGCGGCGGCCAGCTCGGCGAGCGCGTCGTTGCGGTCGGCGTCGACCGGATGACCGTGGTCGGTCAACTCCACCGCCACCGTCTCCGCGCCGAAGAGCGCGGTCAACCGGTCCAGCTCGCGGGCCGCCGCGTCCACCCCCTCGGTGAGCAGCGCGCCCGGCACGTGCCCCTTGCGGCAGCCGGTCAGCACCAGCACGTGGTCGCGCAGCTCGGCGGCGACCTCCTCCAGCTCCCCGTAGACCGGGCGGCCCTTCTCCCCGCCGCGTAGCTGGGCGCGGGCGATGGTGGTGGCCAGCCGGGCGTACCCCTCATGGCCGTGCGCCAGCACCAGCAGGTGCGCGCCGTGCGGGTCGGGTTCGCCGTTCTGCGGGCCCGGTAGCCCGAGGGACAGCTCCGCGCCGAAGATGGTCGGCAGGCCCAGCGTACGGGCCGCCTCGGCGAACCGGACCACCCCGTAGAAGCCGTCGTGGTCGGTGACGGCCAACGCGGTGAGCCCCAACCGGGCCGCCTCCTCGGCCAACTCCTCGGGGTGGCTCGCGCCGTCGAGGAAACTGAAGTTGGTGTGCGCGTGCAGCTCGGCGTAGGGCACCACGCCGTCGGGACGGGCCAGCTCCGGCGGCTCGTACCGCTCGCGGTGGCGACTCCAGGCCGGCGAGTCACCGCCGTCGGCGTCCACGGCGAGCGGATCCACCACGTGCAGGTGCCGCTCGGCGCGCCGCCGTCCGCCGCCGGCCCGGCCGGAGAGCACGCTCTCCAGCTCCGACCAGGGCATCTTCGGGTTGTGAAAACTCATCCGGCCACCCCGGCCACGCTGGCGGCGCTGGCGGCGCTGGTCCGTCCGACGCTGGCCGAGACGTTCCAGGCGTCGCTGGCGTTGGCGTTGGCGCTCCCCGCCCGCGGCGAGAGGTGCGATGAGCGTGATGACTCACAGGCATCAAGATGCCGGTGAGTCATCACGCTCATGAGGACATCTGCTCTCCGGCCAGCGCCGGGCCGACCAGCGCCGGGCCGACCAACACCGGACTCGCCGACACCGAGCCCGCCGACGCCGCGCCAGGCGACGCCGCGCCAGGCGACACCGGTCAGGGGCCGATCTGACTCAGTCATAGATCGCCTCCACCAGCCACTGCCCCGACTCCACGGCGAGCAGCAGAGCGGCACCGTCGGCGAGGCTGACCTGGAACCGGGCCCGGCGGTGGGCCTCGGCCGGCGCCCACCAGCGCTCGTCCACCGGCCACGGCCCGGCCCAACCCACGATCTCCGCCGGCTGACCGGCGCCGACCACCAGTCGGGCCGGTGGGGCGCTCACCGCCAACCGCGCGCTGATCACCACAGGCTCGCCGGCGGCGTCGTGCACGGTCGCGGCGAGTGGGCTGGGCAGCACCACGGCGGGCGCGGGCGGCGGCAACCGACCCGGCCACGGCGGAATACCCCCACCCCGGCCAGCCGCGGGACCAGCACCGGCACCAGCACCCATGCCCACGCCGGCGACGGCCGGTGGGCCGGGTCGGGTCGGGAGCCGCTCGTCGCCCCACGGCACGAGGCGCACCTGGTCGGCCGGAGAACGCCCGCCACCGAGCACCGCCGTGACCACCGCCTCCGGGCCGAGGATGCCCTGTACGCGGCTCAATGCCCGGTGCGCCCGCTCCCGCTCCTCGCCGGTCTCCCCCCAGAGGCCGGTCTGCAGGCCGGCCTGGGCGACCACCCCGTCCGGGATCAGCCGCAGTCGGATGATCCCGGACGTCGGGCGGGCCGGGCGGGCGCCGGCGCGACCGCTGCTGCCGGAGAGCCAGCCGTCGAGCTGCCAACGCACCCGGTCGGCGATGGCGGCGGCGGTGAGCAGACCGTCGTGCCGCCACACCCGGTGCAGCTCCTGCCCGTGCTCGGTAACCGCCTCGATGCCGAGTCGGGTGCAGGCCAGCCCGTGCCCGGCGAGCCGGGCGTGCAACTGCTCGGCCAGGGCACGGGCGGCGAACGCCGCCGCGTCGACCCGGTCGATCGGATCGTCGTACCCGGCGGTCACCGTCAGGTCGGCCGGCGGCTGCCGGACGGCGAGCGGGCGGTGGTCCCGGCCGGCGGCCAGCCGGTGGGCCAGCGCGCCGTCGAACCCGAAGCGGGCCAGCACGTCGCCGGCCGGTAGCGCGGCGAAGTCACCGAGGGTCCGCACCCCCAGCCGGCGCAGCAGGTCAGCCAGCGCGGACCGACCGAGCGCCTCGACCGGCATCCCGGCCAGGAACGCCGGCGTCCCACCCGGCGCCACCACCCGGCCGGTGCGGGCGGCCAGCCCCGCGGCGAACACCCCGTCGGCGATGCCCACCTGGCTCTCCACCAGACACGACTGGGCGACGTGCTCGATGAGCCGTTCGGCGGCCGCCTCCTCACCGCCGAGGTAGCGACTCGGGCCCCGGGCGGCAACCGCACAGGCGCCCGGCCGGACCACCTCGACACCGGCCACCAGTTCCTCCAACGCGGCGACCACCGGCTCGAACGCCCGGGCGTCCCGGCCAGGGTCGTAGTCCACGACGGTGAGCTGCGGGCAACGACCCTGCGCCTCCCGCTTGCGCAGCCCTCGGCGTACGCCTTCGGCGCGGGCCCGCTCGGAGCACGCGACCACCCGGTTGGCGTGCAGGACGGCGACCGGGCCGGTGGCTGGTATCCCGTCGACGATCTCGGCGGCGAGCACCGGCCAGTCCGGGCACCACAGCAGCAGGGTCCGGGTCGGCGAGCCGGTCACCCCGACCCGACCAGGGCGAGCGGCCCGGACGGTCGGCCCACGGTCGATCGCACCGTCCGGGGAATGACGCGGGTGAGCTCGGCGTCGGGGAGCCAGACCTTGATCTCCTTGGGGCGGGCGGCTGCTCCCCGCCCGCGCGCCGACACGGTGACCTCCCGGCGGCGCAGCCGCCCCCGACCCTGACCGAGCCCTTCCCAGACCCCGCGGACCACCTGCAGCGTCACGTCCGCGCCGTCCCACCGGCCGTACGGGACGAGCACGCTGCCGCGCTGCCGGGCCCGGGCGGCCAGCCGGGTGGCGACCGAGGCGGAGACCGCGGCCGGTACGGCGGTGACCACGACGTCCACCCCGTCGATCAACGCGGCGACCACGGTGGCCCACTCGGGACCCGGATTCGGCACCAGGGCGAGCCGGTCCAGGGAGATGCCCAGCTCGGCCGCCGCACCCGCGCCGAACGTCGGCACCCCGACCACCGCACACCACGAGCCGGCCCGGGACGCCTCGGCCAGCAGTGCGAGCACCAGCGAGGTACCCCCACTGCGGCGGGGCTGACCGGCAGCGACAGCGATCGTGCTGCCCCGGCGTAGACCCCGGTTGGGCAACAGGCCGGTCAGCTCAGGCGTCACCGGTAGCACGCGGTGGCCGCCCACCGGATCGGGCGCGCTCGCTGGGCGTACCAGATCGGCCAGCGCGGCGGAACCCACCACCATGCGGCCCGCCATTGGACCAACCCCCCGTCGTTGCTGTGGAACAGATCAGGCCGCACCGTGACGCCGGCCGCCCGGCTTCCCTTCCAGGCGGCCGGCGTCACGGCGGTCTCACGCCGCGAGGCCGTCCAGGGCTGGTTGGTGTGCCACGCCGAGCGCGGTCTCCACCACCGTGACGAACTGTTCGGCGGCGCGGAGCAGGTCATCGGCCTCCCGGGCGCTGACCACCCGGGGGATGCCGGCTTCGGCGGCGGCTCGCTTGCTGGCCCCGGCCGCGAAGAACCGGGCCCACTCGTCGAGCTCGGGGGCGACGGCGCAGAGCAGGACCCAGACGCTGGTGATCCGGTTGCGCCGGCTCGGGGCGGGACGGGCCCGGGCGGCGAGCAGGGCGGCCGCCGCGCGCAGCGCCGCCAGGTGGGCGGCCGCGTAGCGCAGGCCGTCGGGTCGGGTCTGGCCGGCCTCGACCAGCCCACGGCGGGCCAGGGTGAGGAGCTGGGCAGGGGTGCGGTGCGGCAGCACGTGCGCCGGCACCGTCGGTGCCTGAGCCGGGTTGGTCGGCATGGACTGTCTCCTCCACGTGGCCGGGGTGTCGGTCGGGGCGGTGGTGCCGCCGACGAGACGCCGAGGTCGGGTGGGTGCGGAGGAAGACGCACCAGGGGTGGCCGGCCGGGTGTGGATGCTTCCCCACACCACACCCGGCCGGCGTACCGGCGGGTTCGTCGCCCGCCGCCCGGGGGTCGTGGGCGGCGGGCGACGCTCCTGCCTGATGGGACCGGGCTCGCGACTGCCCGGAAACCCAGGTGCGGCCCGCGGAGCCGCACCGGCCGGAACTGGCGCCGCGAAACACCGCGCTCCGGCTGGTTGGAACGAGCGTTCGAGACAATCGAACACTCGTTCTAACTGCTGCTGACAGTACACCTCCCCTCCGACGAAAATGCAACGTGTGACGCGCCAGGACTCGCCGTGACGTGTGCCGACGTGAACCGGCGCACACAGACCGGGAAGAATGACGGGATGCAGCCACACCCGAACGTACGGGCGGTGCAGGACGCGCTGGACGGCGCCGGCGCGCTCGACGACGCCGGTCAGCCCAGCACGGTCCGACTCCTGCCCGACGCGGTGCACACCGCGGTAGCCGCCGCCGAGACGCTCGGCGTCGAGGTGGGCCAGATCGCCAACTCGCTGATCTTCGACGCGGACGACGCGCCGCTGCTCGTGCTCACCTCCGGCGCGCACCGGGTGGACACCGCCGGTCTGGCCGCGTCCATCGGCGTCACCCGGCTGCGCCGGGCCACCCCGGAGTTCGTCCGCGAGCACACCGGCCAGCCGATCGGCGGGGTCGCCCCGCTCGGGCACCCTCGGGCGCTGCGCACCCTGGTGGACACGGCGCTGGCGACGTACCCACAGATCTGGGCGGCGGGCGGCGTGCCGCAGGCGGTCTTCCCGACCACCTACGCCGAACTGCTGCGCGTCACCGCCGGCATCCCGGCCGAGGTGGCGTGAGCGAGCGAAGCGAGCGAACCAGCCGGCACAGCAGCGATGCGCTCGCGCCGCCGCGAAGCGGTGGCGTGAGCGAGCGAACCAGCCGGCCCAGCAGCGCCGTACCGGAGCTGGTCACCCTGCACGTGTGGCGGACCGCCCGGAGCGCGCTGCCCCGGGCGCTGATGAGGATGGCGGTGGATCCGCGTCGGCTGCGCGCCCTGCCGGGCGTCCGGTTCGGCAAGCTGCTGGGCACCGGGACGGGCACCGGCTTCGGCCCGGGTGACGCCGACCTCACCAGGTGGGCGACGCTGACCGTCTGGGACTCCCCCACCGCGGCGGCCGGCTTCGACGACTCGCCGGTCGGGCGGGCCTGGGCGCGCATCGCCCAGGCGCAGGTCCGGGTCGACCTGCGTCCGCTGAGCAGCCGTGGCGAGTGGTCGGGCGAGCGGCCGTTCGGCGAACCACCGGGCGGTCGGGTGGCCGGGCCGGTGTTGGCGTTGACGCGGGCCCGGTTGCGGGCACGTCGGGCGGCCACCTTCTGGCGGGCGATCCCGCCGGTGGCGGCGGCCCTGCGCGACGCGCCGGGGTTGCTCGCCCGGTTCGGCGTGGGCGAGGCCCCGTTGGGCTGGCAGGGCACGGTCAGCGTGTGGCGCGACCCGACGGACCTGGTGGCGTTCGCGTACCGTCACCCGGAGCATCGGGCGGCGATCATGCGAACCCCCACCGCGGGTTGGTACGCCGAGGAGCTGTTCGCCCGGTTCGAGGTACGTGACGTGGTCGGCGACCGGACGGTCCTCGGGTGGGTCGCCGACGACGGCGACCAGGCGACAGGGAAGGGTGGACGGGCATGAGGTTGGTGCGCTGGACGCCGGACGACCTCGTCCGACGACTGGACGATGTGGTGGCCGTCTACGGCGAGGCGATGGGGTACCGCACCGACCTGTTGGAGGCCCGGCGCGGCTACATCGCCACCCACGTCCGCCGGCCGGGGTTCCGGGCCGTGGCCAGCCTGACCAGCGAGGGTCACCTCGCCGGCTTCGGGTACGGCTATCTGGGCAGCGCCGGCCAGTGGTGGCACGACCAGGTGCACCGGGCGCTGGACGGCCCGACCCGCAAGCGCTGGCTCACCCACTGCTTCGAGGTGGTCGAGCTGCACGTCCGCCCGCCCGCGCAGGGGCACGGCCTGGGCGCCGGCCAGTTGCGGGCGCTGCTCACGATGGCCGAGGGCGACACCACGCTGCTGTCCACCCCGGAGGCGGAGGAGCAGACCTCGCGGGCCTGGCGGCTGTACCGGCGCTTCGGCTTCGTCGACGTGCTGCGCGACTTCCACTTTCCGGGTGACGAGCGGCCGTTCGGCGTACTCGGTCGGGACCTGCCGCTCGATCCCCCGGCGTCATGACCCGGCGGATCTCCTGGACGCTGCTCGGCGTCCTGGTGTTCGCCCAGATCTGCTACCCGCTGACCACCGGCGCGACCCGGGCCGGGCTGACCGTGGCCACCGTCGTGCTCGGCTGGCTGCTCTCGGTCGGTCACGCGCTGCTCAGTCGGGGCCCCCGGGTGGCGGCGGCGTTGGTCGCGGTGGCCACCGGCGGTGGGTTCGCGATCGAGGCGATCGGGGTGGCCACCGGTGTGCCGTTCGGCAGCTACGACTACTCGGGCGAGCTGGGTCCCAAGCTGGCCGGCGTACCGCTGATCATCCCGCTGGCCTGGACCTGGATGGCCTGGCCGGCCTGGCTGGCCGCGGTCCGCCTGACCGGCGGCGGCACGGCAGGTGGTGGCACGACGGCCGGGCGGTGGGTGGGCAGGATCGCGCTGGCCGCGCTGGGGCTGGCGGCGTGGGACCTCTTCCTCGACCCGCAGATGGTCGCCGAGGGCTACTGGGTCTGGCGTGACGCCACCCCCGCGCTGCCCGGCCTGACCGGCATCCCGGTCAGCAACTACCTGGGTTGGCTGCTCTTCGCGGTGCTGCTGATGAGCGCGCTGCGCCCGCTGGCCGGTCCGACCGCCGAACGCACCGACCGGCGGGACCACCCGATGGTCGCGCTCTACCTGTGGACGTACTTCTCCAGCATCCTGGCCCACGCCGTCTTTCTGGACCTGCCCGCCTCGGCGCTCTGGGGCGCCGCCGGCATGGCGGTCACCGCCGTGCCGCTGACGGTGACGCTGCTGCGTGCCCGCCGGGACGGCGAGACCCGCCAGGAGGATCACCGGCCGGACCGTACCGGCGTCGACGCGACCCGATGACCGTCCTGTCCGCCCTGCTGTCCGTCCTGCTGGTCGCCGTCGCCGCGTTGACCGCGCACACCTGGGTCAACGCGGCCCGCTGGCTGCGCCGGCCCACCGACGCACCGGACGTGGTCGGCGAGTCGGTGGCCGTCCTGCTGCCGCTGCGCGACGAGGCCACCCGCGTCACGCCCTGCCTGCGCGCCCTGCTCGCCCAACGGGGCGTACCCGGGCTGCGCATCGTGGTCCTGGACGACGGGTCCACCGACGGCACCGCCGACGTGGTCCGCGCGGTGGCCGGCGACGACCCCCGGGTCACCGTGCTCACCGGGGTCGCCCCGCCACCGGGCTGGCTGGGCAAACCGCACGCCTGCTGGCAGCTCGCCACCCGGGCCGCCCCGGAGGCCACCGCGCTGGTCTTCGTCGACGCCGACGTGGTGCTCGCCCCGCACGCCGTCGCGGCGGCCGTCACCGAGTTACGCGCCGCCGGCGCGACGTTGCTGTCGCCGTACCCCCGGATCGTGGTGGCGACGGCGGCCGACCGGCTGGTCCAGCCGTTGTTGCAGTGGCTCTGGCTGACCTTCCTGCCGCTGCGGGCGATGGAACGCTCGCCGCGGCCGTCGCTGGCCGCGGCGGGCGGCCAGTTCCTGGTGGTGGACCGGGCCGGCTACACCGCCGCCGGCGGGCACGCCGCGGTCGCCGACAAGATCCTGGAGGACGTCGAGCTGGCCCGCGCGGTCAAGCGGGCCGGCGGTCGGATCGCCCTGGCCGACGGGTCGCGGCTGGCCACCTGCCGGATGTACGACGACTGGCCGCAACTGCGCGACGGGTACTCGAAGTCGCTCTGGGCGTCGTTCGGGCACCCGGGCGCGGCGGCGGCCGTGGTGGCGGCGCTGCTGCTGCTCTACACCGCCCCGCCGCTGGTCGCGCTGGGAGGGCTGGTGGCCGGCGCGCCAGGGGTGGCCGCCGTGGGCCTGGCCGGCTACCTGCTCGGAGTCACCGGGCGGGCGCTCACCGCCCGCGCGACCGGGGGCCGGTGGTGGCCCGACGCGCTCGCACACCCCGTGTCGGTCGTGGTCCTCGGCTGGTTGACCCTGCGGTCGTACCATCTGCGCAAGCGACGCCGCCTCACCTGGCGGGGCCGTCCGGTCAGCTAGGGAGGGCACGGCATGGCGCGGATCGTGGTCGTCGGCGCCGGGATGGGTGGCCTCGCCACCGCCGCCCGGCTGGCCGCCACCGGACATCAGGTGACCGTCTTCGAGGCGGCCGACGCGGTCGGCGGCAAGCTCGGCCGGTACGCGCACGACACCCCGGCCGGGACGTTCCACTTCGACACCGGGCCGAGCCTGCTCACCCTCCCCGAGGTGTTCCACGACCTGTTCGAGGCGACCGGGGCGAAGCTCGACGAGTACCTGGACCTGGTCCCGCTGGACCCGATCGTCCGGCACGTCTTTCCCGGCGGCGGCCCGACCCTTGACTCGTGCGCCGACCCGGCGGAGTTCGCCGCGCGGATCGGGGCCGCCTTCGGTGACCGGGCGGCGGCCGACTGGCAGCGGCTGTGGGGCCGTGCCGAACGGGTGTGGCGCGCCTCCGAGCGGGACATCCTGCGCCGCACCGTCGACTCCCCCCGCGACCTCGCGTCGCTGGCCTGGCGGCTGGGCGACCTGGCCGCCATCGCGCCGGGCCGCAGCCTGCGCGGCCTGGGCCGCCGGCACCTGTCCGACCCGCGGCTGCGAATGCTGCTGGACCGGTACGCCACCTACACCGGCGCCGACCCACGCCGGGCCCCGGCGGCGCTGGTCGCGGTCCCCTACGCCGAGCTGGCCTTCGGCGGTTGGTACCTGCGCGGCGGGCTGGGCACGCTCGCCGACGCGCTGCTGACCCGCTGCCTGGACCTCGGCGTGGTCGTGCAGACCGACACCCGGGTCACCCGGATCGACGCGACCGGCGGCCGGGTACACGGGGTACGCCTCGCGGGCGTCGCCGCTCCGGTCCCCGCCGACGTGGTGGTGGCCAACGTGGACGCCCTCACCGTCTACCGTGACCTGTTGCCGCACCCGCGCCGGCTGGCCGGCCTGGCCGACCGCAGCCTCGCCGGTTTCGTGCTGCTGCTCGGCGTCTCCGGCGACACCGGGCTGGCCCACCACAACGTCTTCTTCCCGCGCGACTACGACGCCGAGTTCGACGCGGTCTTCGGCGACCCGGGTCGAGGCGTACGGGCCCGGCCGGCTGTCGACCCGACGGTGTTCGTCACCGTGGCCGACGACCCGATGGCCCGCCCGGCCGGGCACGAGGCGTGGTTCGTGCTGGTCAACGCCGCCCGGCACGGCACCACCGGTGGGGCGGTCGACTGGCGACGCCCGGGGCTCGCCGACGCGTACGCCGACCGGATCCTGGACGTGCTGGCCGAGCGCGGCGTGGACGTGCGGGACCGGCTGCTGTTCCGTGAGGTCCGCACCCCAGCCGACCTGGACACCGCGACCGGGGCGCCGGGCGGCACGATCTACGGCACCGCCGGCGGTCTGCTCCGCCCGGCCAACCGGGGCCCGGCGCACGGGCTGTGGCTGGTGGGTGGCTCCAGCCACCCCGGCGGCGGGCTGCCGATGGTGACCCTCTCCGCGCAGATCGTCGCCGACGAGATCGGCCCCGCCTGGTAGGTCGTAAGGAAGGGCACCTTATTAACGCCTGCGGTATAGGAAGGGCCCCTTGCTAACGCTGCGGGAGATCAGCCGGCTAACGCTGCGGGAGATCAGCCGGCGTCGAGGAGCGCGCGGCGGACGGTGGACAGCAACTGCCCCAGCCCGAAGCCGGCGAGCAGCACCCAGACCGCGGTCGCCATGGTGATAGTGCCGGCGGCCAGGTCCGGCTCGATCAGACCGGCCAGCCCGGCGACCACCAGACCCGCCAGCGCGACCGAGACCCGGGTCGGTCGTTCGCCGACGGTCACCGCGCCGATCTCACGCATGCCGGCCAGGGCCGCGCGGGCCCGGACGTACTCGTGCAGCCAGGACAGCGCACCGGCCGCGACGACCAGCGCGCCGGGCGCGCCGACCAGCCAGAACGCCAGCAGCCAGGCCACCTCGCCGAGCCGGTCGGCCAGCGAGTCGTAGACGTAGCCGAGCCGGGTGGTGCGGTCGGTGGCGACGGCCACGGCGCCGTCCACACTGTCGGCCACGGCGGCGAGCAGCACGAACAACGCGCCGAGGAACGGGCCGTCGCCCGGCCGGGTCGCCAGCAACGGTACGCAGAAGCAGAGCAGCACCCCGACGACGGTGACCGGGGTGGGGCCGACCCGAAGCCGGCCCAGCACGTACCCGACGTGGTAGGCGAACCGCAGCCAGGCGCGTACCACCGGCGCGGCGACCCGTGGGTCGAACCCGCCGTGCAGCCGCGCCCACGCCGTGGCGTACTGGTCCCAGTTCAGCTGTGTGCCCACCTGGGGATCAACCGTCGTGCCGGGCATCAGGTGTCGCCGACTCCGCGTTCACACCCGCGCGCCGGCCTTGAGGTTCTGCCAGACCTCCCGCGTGGCGGTGGACCGATTGAGGGTGATGAAGTGGATTCCGGGGACGCCCTCGTCCAGCAGCCGGCGGCACATCTCGCTGGCCTGCTCGATGCCGAGCTGGCGCACCGCCTCCGGATCGTCGGCCACCCGCTCGAAACGCGCCGCCAGCGCGGGCGGGAAGGGCGCCCCGGAGAGCTGCACGGACCGCTCGATGGTGCCGATCTGGGTCACCGGCATCACCCCGGCCAGGATCGGGGTGGCGCAGCCGGCGGCGGCCACCCGGTCACGCAGGCGCAGGTAGTCGTCGGCCTCGAAGAACATCTGGGTGATCGCGAACTCGGCGCCGGCCCGGCACTTGCGGACGAACTGCGCGGTGTCGCTGGCCACGTCGGGTGAACGGGGGTGCTTGTACGGGAAGGCCGCCACCCCGACGCTGAAGTCGCCGGAGTCACGGACCAGCCGGACCAGGTCCTCGGCGTAGTCGACGCCCTCGGGGTGCCGGACCCACTCGCCGCCGGGGTTGCCGGGCGGGTCACCGCGTACGGCCAGGACGTTGCGCACCCCCACCCCGGCGAGCCGCCCGATGACGTGTCGCAGCTCGGCCACGGAGTGGTTGACGGCGGTCAGGTGGGCCATCGGCAGCAGGGTGGTGTCGGTGGCGATCCGCTCGGTCACCGCCACGGTGGTGTCCCTGGTCGAACCGCCCGCGCCGTAGGTGATCGACACGAACGACGGACGCAGCGACTCCAGCTCGCGGATCGCCTGCCAGAGCAGCCGCTCCCCCGCCTCGGTCTTGGGCGGGAAGAACTCGAACGAGAACGTCGGCTGACGGTCACGGATGAGCGCCCCGATCGCCGGCTGCGGATTGGGGAGTACCGAGGGAAGACCGAGCGCCACGACCCGACTCTAGCGGGCGGCGCCACCGTGACCCAGAAGCTTCCCACCGTGCGCACGAGTCGACCGGTCCCGAACGCGGCGCGGCCGGGCGGGCAGAGTCGTCGTACCCCAGGGGTAGGAATGAGGGGCGCGGAAGAGGCGGCGGGGGCGGCCGGTTCCGGCGTGGGGGTCACACAGCCGAGGTGCGCCCGGCCGTCGAGCGGCGGGGTGGCACCGCGTCGACGTCCCGCTGGGAGGGCCCGTGACCTCGTCTCCACCGCCGTACCGCACGCAGCTCGGGCCACTGCTGGTCCGGCATCGGCTGGCCCGGGGGTGGAGTCAGCGGCGCGCCGCCGCCGAGTTGTGCGCCGCCGCAGGTGTGCCGACGTTGAGTCGGAACGAGGTGTCCCGGTGGGAACGGCAGCGACGCGTACCCGGTGAATTTTGGCTCGGCTGGCTTGCCGTCGTGCTGGACGTACCGGCGGGGGTGCTCACCGAGGCGGCCGTGCGCGCCCGGCGGACCGGGCCGCCCACGACGGCCGGGTCGGGCCGACACGGCGCGGCCGGTGCGCGGCCGGGCGGGCGGACCGGGCCGGGCCGGGCCGGCGGGACTACGCGTGGCGGTGGGGCGCGGGACGTGGCGAACCGCTAGCGTCGTGGCGTGACCCATGCTGCTCCCGTGTCCCCCGTCGACCGCGCCGGCCTGCGGCAGCGGGTCGACGAGGCGCTCACCGAGTTCCTGGCCGGCCAGCGGGCCCGGTTGACCCGAGTTGACCAGGCCCTCGTTCCGGTGGCGGAGGCGATCGAGGCGTTCGTGCTCGGTGGCGGCAAGCGCCTGCGTCCGGCGTTCGCGTACTGGGGATTCCGAGGCGCCGGCGGGGTGGACGGCGACGAGGTGCTCACCGCGCTCGCCGCGCTGGAGTTCGTGCAGGCCAGCGCCCTCATCCACGACGACCTGATGGACCGTTCCGACACCCGGCGGGGCGAACCGGCGGTGCACCGGCGGTTCGCCAGTCGGCACCGGGCGGCCGGCTGGGGTGGCGACGCGGACGGGTTCGGCGACGCCGCCGCGATCCTGCTCGGCGACCTGTGCCTGGTGTGGTCCGACGAGCTGCTGCACTCCGCCGGCCTGGACCTGCGGGCGCTGGCCCGGGCCCGGCCGGTCTTCGACGAGATGCGCACCGAGGTCACCGTCGGGCAGTACCTCGACGTGCTGACCCAGGCCACCGGGGACACCTCACTGGAGCGGGCCGGCAAGGTGGCCCGGTACAAGTCGGCGAAGTACACCGTCGAGCGTCCGCTGCTGCTCGGCGCCGCGCTGGCCGACGCGGGCGAGGAGATCCGGACGACCTACTCGGCGTACGGGTTGCCGTTGGGTGAGGCGTTCCAGCTCCGCGACGACGTGCTGGGGGTCTTCGGCGACCCGGCGCAGACCGGCAAACCTGCCGGGGACGACCTGCGCGAGGGTAAGCGCACGTATCTGGTGGCGGCGGCCGTGGAGACCACCGACGACGCGGGCCGGGAGCTGCTGCTCGGTCAGCTCGGCAACCCGGACCTGGACGAGCAGGGTGTGGCCCGTCTGCGCGAGCTGATCCACGCGAGCGGGGCCCTGACCCGCACCGAGCAGCGCATCGTGACGCTCACCGACACGGCCCTGGCCGCCCTGAGTGCCGTAGACCTGGACACCGAAGCCCGCCAAGCCCTGGTGGACCTGGCCATAGCCGCCACCCGCCGAGCCGACTAACCCCCTGCCTGTCCCCGTCCCCGTCCCACGCTGCGTCGATCTTGCACTTTCGGTGGCGACATAAGGGGCAGACCAGCCCATCACGGCAACACAAAGTGCAAGATCGGCGCAGCGTGGGCCTGGGGGCTTCCCCACACCACGCGGGTCGGTCAGAAGCCCAGGGCTTGGGCGCGGCGTTTGATCTCGCGGGCCTGGTCGCCGGAGAGGGCCGCGGCGGGAGTGTCGCCGGGGAGCGTGTCGTCCCGCTCGTAGAGCCAGCGCAGCGCCGCCTCGTCGTCGTAGCCGTTGTCGGCCAGCAGGTTGAGCACACCGGGCAGGTGTTTGAGGGCTGTCGCGTTGGCCACCAGGTCCGCGGGTATCCGGCGTACGCCGTCGCGGCGGACCGCCAACAGCTCCCGGTCGCGGATCATCTGGTGGACCTTGCTGATCGACACGTCGAGCCGCTCGGCGACGTCGGGCAGGGTGAGCCAGCCGGACGGGTCGGTGGGGCCGGCGAGCTCGGGGTCGGGTACGGATTCGGTCACCCGATCACCCTGCCACGCCGTCGGCGGCGGGAGCCATCGGCACCCCGCACGACCGGTCCGGGTCCGCGGGGCGGGCACCACCGGTGAGCAGCAGCTCAGGGCGGGCGGTCACGACGGGACGGACCAGGTGCGTCTCCGGGCTGTAGCATCCTGTTCAACTCTCACCCCCTGGACACATAGACTCCCTGCCGATGGACACACAGGTCGCCGACACGTTGCTGGGCTCGCTGATCGACGGGCGCTACCGCATTCGCGGTCGCGTGGCCCGTGGTGGCATGGCGACCGTGTACACCGCCACCGACGAGCGCCTCGAGCGCACCGTCGCAGTCAAGATCATTCACCCGACCCAGGCGCCCGAGGCGCGGGCCCGGGTCGCCAACTTCGTGGCCCGGTTCACCGACGAGGCCAAGACCATCGCCCGGCTGACCCACCCGAACGTGGTCGCGGTCTACGACCAGGGCACCCACGCCGGCCTGCCGTACCTGGTGATGGAGTACGTGCGTGGCCGCACGCTGCGCGACGTGCTGGCCGAACGACGCCGACTCAACCCGGACGAGGCGCTGGCCATCGCCGAGCAGATGCTCGCCGCGATCGCCGCCGCGCACCGGGCCGGCCTCGTGCACCGCGACGTCAAGCCCGAGAACGTCCTGGTCGCCGAAGCGCCCACCGGCGGTGTCGCCAACCTGGTGGACAGCGTCGTCAAGGTGGCCGACTTCGGGCTCGCCCGCGCGGTCGAGGCCAGCGCCGACGACGAGCAGGGCAACCAACTGATGGCCACCGTGGCGTACGTCGCCCCGGAGCTGGTCACCGAGGGTCGGGCCGATCCGCGTACCGACGTCTACTCCGCCGGCATCGTGCTGTTCGAGATGCTCACCGGTCGGGTGCCGTACGACGGGGGCCGTCCCGTGGACGTCGCCTGGCAGCACGTCGACCGGGACGTGCCGGCGCCCTCGACGCTGGTGCCCGGCCTGCCGCCGGCCCTCGACACCCTGGTGCAGCGCGCCACCCGGCGTGACCCGTCCGCCCGGCCCGCCGACGCCGGCGCGCTGCTGGCCGAGGTCCAGGTGGCCCGGGACCAGTTGGGCAACGTCAACAGCACCAGCACCGCCGTCCTGCGGCGGATCACCGACGAGCCGCCGGCCTCCCAGCCGACGATGATGGTCGCCGCGATCCGCCCGGCGCAACGGCCGACCTGGGCGCGGCTGCCCGAGGGCGGCGCGCCGGGCCCGGGTCGTCGGCGGGCCGCCCCGGAGCCCGCCGAGGGTCTGGCCGCGCGGTTCACTGAGCTGCGCACCAGGATCCTGGGCACGTCCCAGGGTCGCCTGGCGTTCGCGGCCGTGGTCGTGGCGCTGGGCCTGGTGGCCGCGCTGGGTGGCTGGTGGTTCGGCGTCGGCCGCTACACGTCCGCCCCGCAACTGGTCAGCCTGAACAAGGCCGAGGCACAGGCCCAGGCCGAGCGCGCGGGCCTGACCCTGGCGTACGGGGAGCCCCGCTTCGACGAGAAGGCCCCGAAGGACAGCGTGCTGGGGCAGAGCCCGGCGTCGTCGAGCAAGATCGTCAAGGGCGGCACGATCACCCTGACCCTCTCGCTGGGCCCGGAGCGCTTCCCCGTGCCGGACGTGATCGGCAAGGAGTACGAGCTGGCCGAGGCGGATCTGGTCAACGCCCAGCTGGTGGTCGCCAAGGGCACCGCCCGCTATGACGACACCCTGCCGGCCGGCGTCGTCCTGGACAGCAATCCGAAGGTGGGCGCCGAGGTCAAGCCGGGCACGAAGATCACGCTGATCCTGAGCCGTGGCCGGGCGCCGGTGACGGTGCCGAACCTGGTGGGCAAGAGCCTGACCGAGGCGCGCACCAAACTGGGCCAGCTCGGCCTGGTCCCCGTGGAGAGTTTCAAGGACTCCGACAAGCCCAAGGACGAGATCCTCGGGCAGAGCCCGGCCGACGGTGGGGGCGTGGAAAAGGGCACCGAGGTCAAGCTGGAGATCAGCAAGGGTCCGCCGCTGGTCGTGGTGCCCCGGGTGATCGACCTGCCCTGCCAGCAGGCCAAGCAGGTGCTGGAGAGCCAGGGCTTCCCGGTGACGGTCGCCGTCAACCCGAACGCCGTGGCCCGCATCCAGGCACCCGGGGAGAATTCGCAGGTGCCTCCGGGCACCCCGGTCGTCATCACGTGCTTCTGATGACGTCGATCTCGGCGCGGCCGGTGGGCGCGCACACCCCGACCTCCGGCGGGCTGGCCAGGGCGGCTCTGCCGTACCTGGACGCGACCGGCGCCGCGGCCGTGCAGGTGTACGTCTCGAACTCGCGGGGCTGGGCGCTGCCACCGGGTGACCCGGCGCAGGACGCGCTGTTCCGCGACGGCTGCGCCGAGCGGGGCATCCCGGCGTTCATCCACGCCTCGCTGCTGGTCAACCTCGGCTCACCCACCCCGGCAACCGTCGAGAAGTCGGCGCTGACACTGGCGCACGCGCTACGCCGGGGCGTGGCCATCGGCGCGCGGGCGGTGGTGTTCCATGCCGGCAGCGCGGTCGACGAGGGGTACGCCGAGGAGGCGATGCGGCAGGTCCGTCGGGAGCTGCTGCCCCTGCTCGACTGGACGGCCGAGGCCGGCGGACCGATGCTGCTGGTCGAGCCGAGCGCCGGTGGCGGCCGTTCCCTCGCCTCGCGGGTTGAGCACCTCGGGCCCTACCTCGACGCGGTGGACCGGCATCCGATGCTCGGCGTCTGCTTCGACACCTGCCACGCCTGGGCGGCGGGGCACGATCTGGCCGCCGAGGGCGGTATGACCGCGACCCTCGACACGCTGGTGGCCACCGTGGGAGCCGACCGGCTGCGGCTGGTGCACGCCAACGATTCCAAGGATCTGTGCGGTTCCACCCGGGACCGGCACGAGAACATCGGCAAGGGCACCATCGGCGAGCCGGCGTTCGCCGAGCTGATGGCCCATCCGGCCACCGTCGGCGTCCCCGTGGTGGTGGAGACCCCGAGCGAGAAGCAGCTGGGCCACGCGGCCGACATCGCCATCCTCAGCCGCCTGGCCCGTCATCCTTCCTGAGGTTCACCCACGGGTACGGCCGGTCGCCATCAGCCGTGCGCCGGTGTGGTGATGGCGAAGAACTCGTCGATGAGCCGGGCCGTCTGCACGTCCTGGTTGGTCCTGCCCAGCACGGCAGGCGCTTTGGCCGGCCCTGGGATGGTGTGTCCGCCACCGCGCACGGTGTAGAGGGCCACCGACGGGTGCCCGGGCTGCCGGTACTCGGTGCGTTCGATCGAGGTCGCGGCGTTCGCGGCCGGCAGTTTCGTGCTGGTGGGTTGTGCGGTGATGCCGTTATGGGCGGCGAAATAGGCTGCGGACTCGGGCGCGGACAGGTTGCGGCCGCCGACCTTGAAGGCCAAGCGCGCCCACCAGCTGTACGCACCACCGGCGTACGGGACGATCCGGTCCTTCGTGCCGTTGATCAGCAGGACCGGCATGGGCGCGGGTGACGCGTCGCCGAGCAGGAAGTTCTCGGGTGCCGGCATGGTCGCGGCGATCACCGCCGCACCGGCGATCAGCACCGGAGTTTCGTGGGCCAGGCGGATCACCATCTGGCCGCCGTTGGAGTAGCCGATCGCGTACACCCGCGCCGGGTCGATGTCGTGGCTGAGGGCCACCTTCTCGATCAGCGCCCGAACAAAACCGACGTCGTCGCTGTTGTCGGCGCGGGCCGGGAAGGAGCTCTCCCGCCGGGCGTCGTTCCAGTTGCCCTTGTGGCCGTCGAGGTAGATCACCACCGCCGCGCCGGTCTCGGCGAGCGCGTCGTAGGCCCGGCCGATGAACTTCCGGTGCTTGGCCCCGGTCTGTTTCGATCCGTGGAAGACGAGCACGAGACTGCGTCCGGGGTTGCCGTCCGCGGACCCGATGATCTCGTACGTCCGCCGGGTGCCGTTCACCGTGATGCTGTCGCGCATGCGGAGCCCCCTGAAGTGGATGGGTCATCCGCTCCAACGTAGCATAAGCGGATTAGTTATCCGTTACGCTCGTGACGGTCGGTGAGACTCCGGACCTCTCGATCACGGCCTCAGGCTGCTGCCAGGATGCGGGGTAGGGCCCGCAGCGCGCGGTCCAGGCCCTCGTCGTCCAGGCCCAGGTGGGTGACCAGGCGAGCGGTCCGGGGGCCGAGCACCGAGATCAGTACGCCCTCCTGGCGCGCGGCGGCGGCCAGGGCGCGGGCGTCCAGCGCGTGCTTGGTCAGGTCCAGCGGAACGAGGTTGGTGCGGACCGTGGTGGCAAGCACCCCGAACGGCGCGACCGCCTCGGCGAGCCGGGCCGCCCTCGCGTGGTCCTCGGCGAGCCGGTCGACGTGGTGCGCGAGCGCGTACCGGCCGGCGGCGGCGAGGATGCCGGCCTGACGCATGCCGCCACCCATCCGCTTGCGGATCATCCGGGCCTGAGCGATCCTCTCCGCGCTGCCCACCACCAGCGAGCCGACCGGCGCGCCGAGCCCCTTGGAGAGGCAGACGGACAGCGTGTCGAACAGCCCGCCGTACTCGCTCAGCGACACCCCGTCGGCGACGTGCGCGTGCCAGATCCGGGCGCCGTCGCAGTGCAGCGCCACCCCCGCGTCGTCGGCGACGCCGCGCAGCTCTCGCAGGGTGTCCAGCGGGATCACTCCGCCGCCACCCCGGTTGTGGGTCTGCTCGACGGCGATCGCACGGGTGGGCACGGCGAAGAAGCCGTCCGGACGGATCATCCGGGCGACCACCTCCGGGTCGATGTCCGCGCCGACGGTCGGCCAGGTCCGCGAGGAGATTCCGCCGTACGCGGCGGCGGCCCCGATCTCGTACGTGACGACGTGCGCGTCCGCGTCGCACAACAACTCCTCGCCGGGCGGCACGAGCAGTTGCAGGGCGATCTGGTTGGCCATCGTCCCGCTCGGCGCGAACAGCGCCGCCTCGTGGCCGAACAGCGCGGCGACCTCGGCCTCCAGCGCGTTGACGGTGGGGTCCTCGCCGTAGACGTCGTCACCGACCTCGGCGGCGGCCATCGCCTCGCGCATCCCGGCGGTCGGCCGGGTCACCGTGTCGGAACGCAGGTCAACAAGCTCAGCCACAGTCATCCTTTCGGCGGCCGGTCGCGGGTCGCGCACACCTGGCCACGGTCATTCCTGTTCGACAGAGAGCGACAGCCTCGGAGCCGGCCTTTCGGCTGCCGACCGCGGGGCTCGCGGCCTCAGCCTCGGAGCATCTCCGCCACGAGGAAGGCCAGCTCCAGCGACTGCTGGGTGTTCAGCCGCGGGTCGCAGGCGGTCTCGTACCGGTCGGGCAGGTCGAGGTCCTCGATGCCCTGCGCGCCGCCGAGGCACTCGGTGACGTCCTCACCGGTCAACTCCACGTGGATGCCACCGGGGTGGGTGTCCAGGCTCCGGTGCACCTCGAAGTAGCCGAGCACCTCGTCGACGATCCGGTCGAAGTGCCGGGTCTTGTAGCCGTTGGACGACTCGTGGGTGTTGCCGTGCATCGGGTCGCACTGCCAGACCACCTTGGCGCCGGAGGCGGTGACCTTGGACACGATCGGCGGCAGGGCGTCGCGGACCCGGTGGTTGCCCATCCGGCTGATCAGCGTGAGCCGGCCGGGGACATTGTCCGGGTTGAGCTTCTCGCACAGCTCGATCGCCTCGTCCGGTGAGGTCGTCGGGCCGAGCTTGACGCCGATCGGGTTGGCGATCCGGGAGATGAAGTCGATGTGCGCGCCGGTGATCTGCCGGGTGCGTTCGCCGACCCAGAGGAAGTGCCCGGACAGCCCGTACGCCCGGCGGTCGGAGACCCGGGTGAGCGCCCGGTCGTACTCCAGGGCCAGGGCCTCGTGGGAGCAGTAGAGGGTGACGGTCCGCAGCGCTTCGTCGTCGGTCATCCCGCAGGCCCGGATGAAGGCCAACGCCCGGTCGATCTCCCGGGCGATCGCCTCGTAGCGCTCCCCCGCCGGGGAGGTCCGGACGAAGCCCTTGTTCCAGTCGTGCACGGCGTGCAGGTCGGCGAGCCCACCGGCTAGGTACGCCCGCAGCATGTTCATCGCGGCGGCCGAGTTGGCGTACGCCCGGATCATGCGCTGCGGGTCGGCCACGCGGGCGGCCGGATCGGCCTCCAGCGAGTTGATCATGTCGCCGCGGTACGCGGGCAGACCCCGCGCGTCGGTCGGAAGTGAGCGGGGCTTGGTGTACTGGCCGGCGACCCGGGCGACCTTGACCACCGGCAGCGACGCGCCGTAGGTGAGTACGATCGCCATCTGCAACAGGGTGCGGGCGTTGGCCAGCAGGTGGCTCTCGGTGTTGTCGGCGAAGGTCTCGGCGCAGTCACCGCCCTGGAGCAGGAACGCCTTGCCCTCGCAGACCAGCGCCAGCTTCTGCCGGAGCTGGTCCACCTCGTAGGGCGCGACGACCGACGGCACGGTGTCGAGCACCTTGCAGACCTCGGCGACGGCGGCCGGGTCGGACCACGGTGGGACCTGCTCGCGGGGCAGCTCCCGCCAGCGGTCCAGGCCGAGGGCGGCGTCCTCGGCGGAGTCGACGGTCGGACGGCTGGTCTGCAGGCCCGGGCTACCCACCGCGGGATGGCTCAGCTGATGCCACTCATGGCGCATGAGAGAAAGCGTACGGCGACCGTGCGTGTGACCGGGCGGCGAGGGTGACGGTTCCGGCAAGTGGGAGGTCGATCCCACCCACCTCGGTCAGGACGCGGGTGAGGGAGACGCGGGTGAAGGGCTGGTGGCCGGGTTGCCGCCCGGCGCCTCACTCGCGATGCACCAGTCGCCGCCGTCCCGCGTGACGGTGAACACCAGCGGGCGGGTGACCTTGCTCTTGCCGGCGGTGACCGAGACCGAGACGCTGACCTCCTGGCCGCGCTGACCGGACCGGACGTCGGTGATGGTCGCCTGGGGCACCTTGAAGTGGTCGGCGAAGTCGCCGTTGGGACCCGTGGCCGCGGCGTCGAACCCGGCCTGCAACACCGCGCAGAGCTGGCTGCGGCCGGCGGCGACGTCCTTGGCGGTCATCGCGTCGAGGTACGCCTGCACGCGCTCGCGGGACCGGTTGGCGGCCTCCTCGGCGGGCGCCCGCTGGGGCGCGGCGGTCTGCTTGTCGGCGTCGTCGCCGCCGCTCCCGCAGCCGGCAAGGGCGGCCGGGAGCAGCACGAACGCGGCGGCGGTCATCGCCAGCCCACGGTGGGTCGCGCGCATGACCACCTCCGTCGAACGGGAAATCGGGACCTGCCGAGCCGCGAGTCTGCCATATCGGACCCGACCCGCCCAAGGCCGGCGGCCCGGCCGACGCGTGGCGTCGACCGGGCCGCTACGGCACGGGCGGGAAGGGGCGGTGCGGGCCCCTTCCCGCCGTGTGGGTGGTGCGTCGGCCCTCGGCTCAGCCGAGACCGCCCTTGATGGCGCCGATGAGCTCACCGTTGCTGGTGTCGCCGGAGAGTTCCCAGAAGAACGCGCCACCGAGGCCCTGGTTCTTCGCGTACGTCATCTTGCCGTTGATGGTCGACGGGGTGTCGTAGCTCCACCAGTTGCTGCCGCACTTGGCGTACGCGGTGCCGGCGATCGTGCCGGTAGCCGGGCAGGTGTTCTTGAGGACCTTGTAGTCCTCGATGCCCGCCTCGTAGGTGCCCGGCGCGGCACCGGTGGCGCTGCCGCCCGGCGCGGCCTGGGTGACGCCCGTCCAGCCCCGGCCATAGAAGCCGATGCCGAGCAGCAGCTTGTTGGACGGGACGCCCTTGCTCTTGAGCTTCTGGATGGCCGCGTCGGAGTTGAAGCCCTGCTGCGGGATCCCGGTGTACGACGTCAGCGGCGAGTGCGGGGCGGTGGGGCCCTGGGCGTTGAACGCGCCGAAGTAGTCGTACGTCATCGGCATGAGCCAGTTGAGGTTGCCGATCGCGCCGGCGTAGTCGGTGGCGTCGATCTTGCCGCCGTTGCTGCCGTCCGCGGTGATGGCGGCCGTGACCAGGGCGTTGGACCCAAACTTCGACCGCAGCGCGCCGATCACGTTCTTGAACGCGTTCGGACCGCTGGTGTCACAGCTCAGACCGCAGGCGTTGGGGTACTCCCAGTCCACGTCGATGCCGTCGAACACGTCCGCCCAGCGCGGGTCCTCGACCAGGTTGTAGCAGCTCTCGGCGAACGCGGCCGGGTTCTGCGCGGCCTGGGTGAAGCCGCCGGACCACGTCCAGCCACCGAACGACCAGATCACCTTGAGGTGCGGGTTGAGCGCCTTGAGCTTGCGCAGCTGGTTGAAGCTGCCACGCAGCGGCTGGTCCCAGGTGTCGGCGACGCCGTCCACGCTCTCCGCCGCCGTGTACGCCTTGTCATAGTCGGCGTACGGGTCGCCGATGGTGCAGCGACCGCCGGTGGTGTTGCCGAAGGCGTACAGGATGTGGGTCAGCTTGGCGGCCGAGCCGCTGGTCTGGATGTTCTTGACGTGGTAGTTGCGCCCGTAGACGCCCCACTCGGCGAAGTAGCCGACGACCTTCTTACCGCCCGTGTTGGGCGGCGGGGTGGTGGTCGGCGGCGCGGTGGTCGGCGGCGCCGTGGTCGGCGGCGCGGTGGTCGGGGGTGCCGTGGTCGGCGGCGCGGTCGTGGTCGGCGGGGTCGTCGGGGTGCCGCCGCCGCAGGGAGCGCCGTTGACGGTGCAGTTCAGTGGCGCCTTGTACGCGCCGGTGCCGTTGTAGCCCCAGCTGAACGAGGCGCCGGGCGCGAGCCCGCCGGCCCAGCTCTTCTTGACCGCGACGTAGTGGTTGCCGCTGCTGGTGACGTCGGCGTCCCACGCGCTGCTGATTGTGGTGCCCGACGGCAGGTCGAACTCGATGCGCCAGGTGGCGACCGTGGCGCTGGTGCCGTTGGTCACGGTCACCTTCGTCTCGTGACCGGTCCCCCAGTCCTGCGCCTTGGCGAACGTGGTGGTGACCGTGCCGGCGCCGAACGCGGTCGTCATCGGCACCGCCGCGACGGTCACGGCGACCACGGCGCCGGCCCAGAGGGCCCGGCGGAGCGATCTTTTCATGAGGCGTCTCCCGCACTGTTAGGAAACTTTCCAAAAGAGATGGTGAGACGGTACTCACACCGTCATCGCTCCGTCAAGATGTCCATGTTTCGATTTCCCCTGGTGCGCGGAACGGGCCGGCCACGCCCTACCCGGGCAACCCCACACCCGGCGCGTAGCCTCGGGCCATGACCGTCTTCGACATCCAGATCGGCGCCCTCAACGGCGGCCCCGCGGACCTCGCCCGCTACCGCGGAAAGGCGCTGCTGGTCGTCAACGTCGCCTCCCGCTGCGGCCTCACCCCGCAGTACGCCGACCTCCAGCGCCTCGCCGACACGTACGCCGAGCGCGGCCTCGTCGTGCTGGGCGTGCCGTGCAACCAGTTCGCCGGGCAGGAGCCGGGCAGCGCCGCCGAGATCAGCGACTTCTGCCAGGTCAACTACGGCGTGACGTTCCCGCTCACCGAGAAGGTCGACGTCAACGGGCCCGACCGGCACCCGCTCTACGCGGCGCTGGTGGACACCCCGGACGCCGACGGGCACAGCGGGGACGTCCGCTGGAACTTCGAGAAGTTCCTGGTGGCACCGGACGGCACGGTCGCCGGCCGCTTCGCCCCGACGGTCGAGCCCGACGACCTCCGCACCCCCATCGAAAAGATCCTCCCCGCCTAAGGGCTTGCTCCCACCCGGGTCCCGCCCGGGTCCCGCCCGGGTCCCACCCGGATCCCGCCCGGTCCCGCCCGGCTCCCGCCCGGGTCCCGCCCGGCTCCGGCCCCGGTGATCAAGAGGTTCGCGTCAGGAATCGGCCGATCGGTGACGCGAATCTCTTGATCACCGGGGCAGCGCGGCCACCCGGGGCAGCGCGGCCACCCGGGGCAGCGCGGCCACCCGGGGCAGCGCGGCCACCCGGGGCAGCGCGGCCACCGAGGCGGCGCGGCCACGGGGCAGCGCGGCTACCGAGGCAGCGCGGCCACCGGAGGGTGGTACGTGGGTGGGAGCCGATCGGGCGACGACCGTCCGCAGTACGTTGTGCCGTAACCGGGATAACTCCGCGCATCGGCCGGAATGCGTCGTGGGTGGACGGAGTTGGGAAGAAACATGACAACTGTGGGACTGATCGGCAGTGGCAACATCGGCGGCACCGTGGCCCGGCTGGCCGTGGCCGCCGGCTACGACGTGGTGCTGAGCAACTCGCGCGGGCCGGAGACGCTCACCGATCTGGTCGACGAGCTGGGCGAGCGGGCCAGCGCCGGCACGTCGCAGGACGCGGCGCAGGTCGCCGACCTGGTGGTGGTCACGGTGCCGCTCAAGGCGTACCGGGCGGTGCCCGTCCAGCCACTGGCCGGCAAGGTCGTCATCGACACCAACAACTATTACCCGCAGCGGGACGGGAACTTCCCTGAGCTGGACTCGGGCGAGACCACCAGCAGCGAACTCCTGCAGCGGCACCTGCCGGAGTCGCGGGTGGTCAAGGTCTTCAACAACATCTACTTCACGGGCCTGGCCGCGCTCGCCCGGCCGTCCGGGGCCGCCGACCGCAGCGCTCTCGCCATCGCCGGCGACGACGCTGCCGCGAAGGCCGAGGTCACGGCCTTCCTCGACCGGATCGGGTACGACGCGGTCGACGTCGGCCCGCTCGCGGAGGGCTGGCGCTACCAGCCGGACACCCCGGCGTACGGCACGCTCTACTCCGCCACCCCCACCGACTGGGAGCACCCGGCGCCGGGCGACGCCGAGAAGCTGCGCACGGCCTTGGCCGCCGCCACCCGCTGAGCACCCGTCGCCCTCCGGTGACCGCCTACCGGGTGGCCCTCCGGAGGGCGACGGCCAGTTCGTCGTCGTAACTGGCGACCGGCTGACCGTCGACGTCGTACGCCACCAGCCGACCCTGCGCCATGCTGGCCGACCGGAACGAGAACGTCCGGGTACCGGGGTAGGCCGCCAGTAGGGGGATGCTGCGGGGTGCGCCGCCCGGGGCGGAGTAGTACTCCAGTCGGGCCACCCGAGGGGAGACCACGCCGTTGACCCGTACCTTGGTCTTCTCCGCCCGGGTGCCGAACGTGACCGGCGCGTCGGTGGCGTAGGCCGCACACTCGGCCGGACCCCGGCAGACGAAGAAGTATCGCGGGTTGGCCACGTCGTCGAGGGCGTACGCCTTGAATGTCGGGTCCGCCCCGGCGGGCAGCGGTTGTACGGCGAAGAAGGCGAGAGCCACGCCGGTCGTGACGCCCACCCGCAGCCAGGCCCGCCGTGCGGCGGGGCGACGGCTGCCCCGGGCGGCGGCGACCGCGACACCGCCGAAGCCGGCCAGGCACAGCAGGCACGTGCCGACGGTGCGGGCGTTCTCGAACAGGAACTGCACGCCCGGACGCGCCGACACCGGTCCGAGAACCGCCCCCAGCGAGACGACCATGGCGGCGAGCAGCGCCGCGCCGGCCACCCGCTGGGTGATGCCGGACGCGCCGACCAGCAGCATCGCGGCGAGCACCGGCCACACCTGGTGGTGGGTCCAGGACACCGGGGACGCGGCCACCGTGGCGCAGCCCACGAGCACGGCGGCGTGGCCAGGGCGGGCCCCCGCCGCCAACTGGCGGGCGCGAAGGAGCGCCACCCCGCAGATCACCGCGACCAGAGCGGCCCACAGCACGGGCAGGGTCGCCTCGTCTACCCCGAGGCGTAACAGCATCCCGTGCACCGACTGGTTGCCCAGCGAGGCCAGGTTGCCGATCCGTGAGGTCTGCCGGACGGCCTCGGTCCAGTAGATCCAACTCTCGCCGGGCAGCACGAGCGCCGCCAGCCCGGCGCATGCCACGAAGGTCGCCGCGGCACGCCCGGCGTCGCGGTAGCGCCCGGTGGCGAGGAAGTAGACGACGAACAGCAGCGGCGTCAGCTTGATCGCCGCCGCCACCCCGACGAGCACTCCCCGCAGCCGTGGCGGAACGACGCCCATGCCGTCCAGCAGCGCCAACAGCACGACGAAGATGCTGACCTGCCCGAACCGCAGGTTGCTCTGCACCGGCGCCGAGAGCATCAAAACCGTGGCGGCCACCGCGACGACCAACGGGCGGCGGGACCGATCGGCGCTCAGCGCGACACCGACCATCGCGGCGACGGCGACGACCGCCGCGCACGTCGCGACCAGCCAGATCCCCTGGAGTACGCCCTCACCCACGAGAGTGATCGGCCCCAGCACGAGAGCGGCGAACGGCGGGTAGGTGAACGGCCCGCCGTTGGTGGCGCGGTACTCGTACAACGGCCGGCCGGCGTGCAGATCGGACAGTGCGCCGTAGTAGATGTGCAGGTCGGAGAGTCGGTCATCGCGGGTCGACACGAGCACACAGGACACCGTCGCGACGACGACGAACGCCGCCCACACCAACGCCACGCGTCGATCCCGCATCGCCCGAGAATAGGCGGACGCGAGACGAGCGACGACCCCGCCGACCCAGACGCTGACGAGCACGGACCCGATCGGCGGGCGAAGGCACTACTTCTGAAAGAGCACAGACGCAACGTCCGCCACGATCTCGAGAGCCCAATCCAACTGCGGACAATCGTGATGCCCTGACACTCCAGGCAGCCGCCCGGCTGCCAGGGTCGATCTGGCCCTCGGCCCCAGTGAGCGTCGAGGACCCGCTTTGCCATAAAGAGTTCGGTCGCCCTGGACACCGGCTCGTCGATCGCCATCGTCCGCACCTTTCCAAGGTCACGAGCTGCACACCCTGGAGGGCGGAGGCCATGCGTCGCGCCCTCCAGGGTGGGTGGATCGAAAACCTCGGGGTGCTGAAGTCCAGAAGCATCCGACCGCTGTCTCACTGTATCCACTGTCTCAGTGTAGTCAAGTTCTCACTGTGTTCAGTCGAGTCGCGTCGTCACTTGTCCTGCCCCGGTCCCGACTGGAACCATGATCTGCGCTGAAGTCCAGGAGAGCCGATCATGCCTACCAGGCCACCGCACTACCTCCGCGTCGCCGACGACATCGCGCGCAGAATCAAGTCCGGGGAGTACCCGCCCGGCCATCAACTGCCGTCGGTCTCGGACCTCGGCGAGATCTACAACGTGGCACGGTCGACCGCCTACCGAGCCGTGCGCGAACTGCACCAGCGGAACCTGGTCTACGGCCAACAGGGACAGGGCGTTTTCGTCGCCGAATCGGAGTAGCCTGCCGCGAAGCTCGGCCGCTTCTGCCCTCGGAAGATCTGGGGCCGCGCGGCAGACCCTCGTCCATAGCATCGGCGGATGGGAGCGACGAGCACACCGGCGTACGACACTCACGCGGAGTGGTACGAGGACTTCATCTCCGGCGGCCGTGACTATCGCCAGCGGGTGCACGCCAGCGTGGCGGACCTGCTCGGCCCGGGCGACGGACCCTGCCTCGACATCTGCTGTGGCACCGGCGCGCACGCGTCCGTGCCCGCCGCCCTGGGTTGGACGCCACTGGGTGTGGACCTGTCCGGTGGGCAGTTGCGGCACGCGCGCGACAGGTTGCCGGCAGCCCGGGGCGACGCAACCGCACTGCCGATCGCCGACGCGTCGCTGCCGGCGGCGATGTGCGTCCTGGCCAGCACCGATGTGCCCGACTACTCGCTCGTGCTGCGCGAGGTCGCGCGCGTGCTGCGGCCGGGCGGACGGTTCGTGCACGTGGGTGTGCACCCCTGCTTCGTGGGCGCGTTCGCCGACCGGGGTGGGCACCCGGCCGTCGTGGTGGACGAGCGCTACGCGGATCGGGCCCGCAGCTTCGACAGTTGGAACACCAGCGGCGTCCGGGCGCGGGTCGGGGCGTGGCACGTTCCGCTCGCCGATCTCCTCAACGCGACCCTGTCCGCCGGCCTCCGACCGGTTCGATTCGCGGAGTCGGGTCCCGGCGGCGTACCGGACCTGTTCGGCTTCCTAGCGGTGCGCTAGCAGCACCCGCCTCGCTCGCAGACCCCTCGCCGAGCGGCAAGATCGCGCTCGATCATGGATCCAGTGGCATCCTCCCGACGCCGGGGCCACTACATCCTGGATCGAGCACGATCTTGCGGCCCACAGCACGGCCCGCAGCACGGGCAGCATCCGGCACGGGCCGCAGCCGACGACGCGGCGGGGAGAAACATCGCGTGTACAACTTGCGCGCGAGTCTCACGCACGGGACTCTGTCGGTGGGTTGCCGCCCGCTCACCGAACGTGCCTCGGAGGCGACATGCACACGCTTCGTACCGCGTCCCGCCGGCTGCTGGCCGGTGCCGGCGCGCTCCTGCTCGGCACCTCCCTCGCTGCCGCGATCCCGGCGTCGGCCGGCGCGGCCAGCGTCGGGTACGTCCGACTGGCCCACCTCTCCCCCGACACACCGGCGGTGGACGTCTACCTCGCCGCCCCCGACGCCGCGAAGCCGAGGGTCTTTCCCGGCGTCGGCTACGGCGTGGTCTCCGACTATCTCCAGTTGCCTCCGGGCCGGTACGCGGTGGCGATGCGCGAGGCCGGCACGCCCGCCAGCGAGCCGCCGGTGCTCACCACCGAGGTCGCGGTGCAAAGTGGCGGCGCGTACACGGTGGCCGGTGTCGGGCGGCACGCCGACCTGGGGCTGCGGGTGCTCACCGACGACCTGAGCGCTCCCACGCAGGGCCGGGCCAAGGTGCGCGTCGTGCAGGCGTCGGTGCGCACGCCCGTCCTCGACGTGGCCGACCCCGACGGCCCGAGGATCGCCGACGGCGTGCAGTTCGCCACCACCACCGACTACCAACAGGTCGAGCCGGGCACCTGGAAGCTGCGGCTGACCGGCGCGGGCGGTCCGAGCACCGACACCGAGGTACGGCTCGCCGGCGGCGCGGTCTACTCGCTGCTGGTCCTCGACGACAAGCAGGGTGGGCTCAGCGCCGAACTGCGTCAGGACGCCGAGGGCGGCACCGTCGTACCGGCGGGTGGAGTGGAGACCGGCGCGGGTGGCACGGCCGGGCGCGGGCTCGGGGCGTACCCCCTGATGGCCGGCGCGGTGGCCGCGGCGGCCGTGGTGGCGAGCCTGCTGCTCTGGCGTCGGCGGCGGCGCACCACCTGGTGAGCATCGGGCCCGCCATCCGACGGCACCGCGACCGTCGGGCGCCGCTGGCCGCGCTGGTCGCGGCCGGCGCGGCGGTCTGCCTGGCCGCCGGCAGCGGCGTCGGGCTCGCGACGACCGGGCCGCCGCCGGTCGCGACCTGGCACCCCGGCTGCGCCGACGGCTGCCCGTCGGTGGCCGCGTCGCCGCGACCACAGGGTCCACCCACCCGGGTACGGGTGCCGCGCATCGGCGTCGACTCGGCGCTCACGGTGCTGGGCCTGGACCGCGCCGGCGCGCTCGTCCCGCCGGCCGACTTCGACACGGCCGGCTGGTACGGGGGCGGCCCCGCCCCCGGCGACACCGGTCCGGCCGTGCTCGCCGGGCACCTGGACTCGCGCCGCGGCCCGGCGGTCTTCGCCCGGCTCGACGAGCTGCGCTCCGGCGACCGCGTTCAGGTGTGGCGCGACGGGCAGTGGCTGTCGTTCCGGGTGACCGGGTCGCTGCGCACCCGCAAGGACCAGTTCCCGACGGCCACGGTCTACGGTCCGACACCCGGGCCCGAGCTGCGCCTCGTCACCTGCGGGGGCGACTTCGACCGGCGGCGTGGGCACTACCGGGACAACGTGGTGGTGTTCGCGGTCCTCGACGGGTGACCAGCCCGGTCAAAGCGGACGACGGCCGGGTCAGAGCGGGCAACGGCCAGCTCGGAGCGGACGACGGCCCGGTCAGAGCGGGCGACGGCCGGCGAAGCCGCACTCGGCGCGGTGGTACCACCGCACGTCCGAGTCGCCCTCCAGCCAGCACCAGAGCACGGCGCGGCCCTCGCGCTCGCCCGGGAAGTCGAGCAGCACCGGCGCGATGCCCTTGACCTGGATCTCGTGCTGGTGCAGCTCGTCGACGATGCCGTGCAGCCGGGCCTCCAGCCCCTTGACCTCGGCCAGCCCGCCGAGCGCGCTGACGCCGTGGTCGGCCAGGTCGACGCGCAGCTCGGCCAGGTCGGCGCGGACACGGATCAGCTCGTCGACACGCGGCTGCAGGGTGGCCACCAGGTGCCGGGCCTGGGCGAGAGTGAACACGCCGCCAGTATGCGCCACGGCGGCCCCGTCGAGCTGCCCGTGGTTCGACCATCAGTTGGACGGCGTATCGCCGACCGATCGACCATGATCACGTCCCAGAGATCACGCCGGCCGATGTCCGTCCTACGCACTGCGCAAGTCAGCCTGTTCGGCCCGGACCCGATCATGGCGACGGTGGGAAAAGTGGGCATCCGCATGGAATCGTGGGCGACTGGCAGCCGGAGGCGTACAGTCCCTTGGCGTACCGATGATTCGCTCGTCGGGTTGATCGACGGGAGTCAAAGAGCCCTCCGGGCAACCAGCCTTCAGCGTTCGTTAACGCTCAGATCCCGTCCCGACATGTATATGCGGGCATTACCCTCTGCGCGGGCTCGCTGGTTTACCGTGGCCACTCCGGCGTTGCGCGCTGCCGGCACAAGCTGCTCGTCCAGGAGCCGCTTGAGCTCGTCCGCCAAACCAGGATCAGCGGCGAGCAACCGTCGCAGACGCCCCCTCCACTCTCCGGCCAACTCTTCCTCGACAGTCGGACCATCTGACCGTCGGCCCGCCAGGAGCGCGGCGCGCGCATCGTCGAGCTCACCGGAGATCACCTCGACCCGCTGTGGGTGAGCAACACCCCAGAGCGACACCATGGCCGACTTTGCCGTCTGCCACGCGTCGGTCGCCAGCAGGGTGACTACGGCGTTACCCGCAGTTGTTGCCAATTCGAACAACTGCTCGTCCATTCACTCTCCCCGATCATGTACGTCCGCTGAGGCCGCGTCCAGATCATTGCGCTTCAGCGCATGCAAGCTCGGACGCCCCGACGGCTCTCGGCTGTCATCCGGCGCATCACCTCAGCCGACCTGCCGTAAGGTTGCATCACTTCAAGAGCGTCGGCGGCCTGGCGGGCCGGCATCGCCTCCGCCACGACCGCCGCAAGGTCAAGCGAGATCCGCGACAGGACCCGCGATGCTTTCCGGATCGGCATCCGACCAACAGCGGTGCCGAGAAGATCCACCGGCAGGCTGCCCAACACATCACAGACGAGGGTGATGGGCAGATGGGTCACAGTCTCGATCACCATTTCGTCGGACATGGCGTCGAGGGCCCGCGAGACTGTCGCGGCCGGAAGGTCTGCCAGCACCCCAGCGGCGGTCTCGCCCGACAACACCGCGGTCGCCTGAATCAGCGAACTCTTTGGCAGCCGGGTCACCATCTCCACAGCGCGTGCCACCGGTGATAGCGGTGCCACCTCGATAACTTGCGCCTCGCTCAGGAGCGACATCACTCGCTGAATCGGCAACGGCGCCAGGAGTTCAGCGCAGCGCCGACCCGGCAGAGCGGCCAGCAACGAACGCACCGTGGAGTCCGGCAGCACGGAAAAGATGGCGACTGCGCGATCAGGGCGAAGTCGGCCGAGGACAGCGACGAGCATGCTGTTCGGCACAATTGCCGTCAGGCCAACGAGTGCACCGACGTCGCCCACGGACTCCAGGATCTGGGCTGCGTGGTGTGCCGGAAGCGCAGTCAGCATTGCGGCTGCGGTCTCACCGGGCACGGCCAGCAACAGATCTGCGGCCCGTGACACGGGCAGAATCGCCAACACGGCAGAGGAGTTAGCCGCCGGTAAGGCGGTGAACTGAGCCGCCGCCAGCCGCAACGGCATCGCCGTGACCAGCATCGCCAGGTGGGACTGGGGGATCTCGGCGAGCATGCCGCCGACGTGCGTGGCGGGGATGCAGGCGAGCACAGACGCTCCGTGGTCGACGGACAATTTGGAAAGCCGCCTAGCGGAGAGCCGCTCGTCCATCGACACCAGCAGACGGGCGGCCCGGGCGGCGGGCAGCAACTCAAGGCGACGCACTGCCGCCGACTCATCCATCTCGGCGACGATCGCTGCCGCCTCGGCGTCGTCCATGGCCAAGAGCGCCTCTGCTGCCGCCTGCGCCGGCATTCCCATCAGCGCCTGCGCCTCGGTCCGATCCTTGCCGAAGGTGACGTAGGCATCACGGAAAGCTTGCACCACCTGGGCAGAGCCGCTGGCTTCGACGCTCATATGGACAGGGCCGCCAGACCTGAGACCGACGTCGTCCGCTAGTGGCTGGCCGGGTACCGCCGGCGACCCGCCGTCAAGCCCTGGGCGGGGCAGCAGCAGCCCATCCCCAACTTGATTTGCCTGCTCTTCGCTCGTCACTGAGGTCTCCATTAGCTGGAAGATTCAGATTCAACGCCGCCATCGAAGCCATTCTCGGAGACACAATGCCGCCTCCGTGGCCGGCTTCTCTTGAGGTCGACTGAGGTTCGGCCTTCACAGAAGGTCGATCCATCATTTTGCCTGCTTGCCCACACGTGTGAGTCGCTCATGTCTGTCGGTGACGCGACACTTGGCCCCGCAGGGCAGTCGGTGATGGCGAAACTGCCCAGATGGAGCGATGGGAGTACGGCAAGCTGCTCACGGTTTATCCGCAGTTTTTCGGCGGGGAGAGGATAGATCCTGTCTGCGTTTTCCAAACCCGTTTGGGAGACCGCGTCATGCAGGGTTCTGGACTTGCCACGTTCGACGAGCTCGGCTCAGAAGGGTGGATCCTCGACCCGCCCGGACCTCTCATGGCAAATCCGCCAGGCTGGCTGACGGAAATGGCGTATACCGCAGCGGATCGAGTGCGCAGCGCCCAGTGGACCGTCCAACACTCGCGTCGGCGGGTCGGCTAGTGAGACACGGACGGGGCGCGTCAGGACTTGGGGGTCAACTTCGTCACTCCGAGAAATCCTGCCCGAGCGCAAGAGCCATTTCGTCGGGCATGGAGTGAACGGAAGCTCAGCTACGCTCCGACTGGGCGGCCAGCTCGCGGGCGCGGTCCCGGGCCGCCTCCAGCGCGGCGAGCAGCGCCGCGCGGACCCCGTGCTTCTCCAGCTCACGGATCGCCGAGATGGTGGTGCCGGCGGGCGAGGTGACCGCCTCACGCAGCTTGACCGGGTGCTCGCCGGAGTCGCGCAGCATCACGGCGGACCCGATGGCGGTCTGCACGATCAGCTCGTGCGCCACCTGGCGCGGCAGACCGAGCAGGATCCCGGCGTCGATCATGGCTTCCACCAGCAGGTAGAAGTAGGCCGGTCCGGAGCCGGAGAGCGCGGTGACCGCGTCCTGCTGCGACTCGGGCACCCGGATGGTCTGACCCAGAGGCTTGAACATCTCCTCGGCGAGGCTCAGATGCGCCCCGGTGGCGTACGCGCCGGCGGAGATGGCCGTCATCGCCTGGTCGACCAGCGCCGGCGTGTTGGTCATGACCCGGACCACGGGGGTGCCGTCGGGCAGCCGACGGTTGAAGAAGCTGGTGGGCAGCCCGGCGCAGAGCGAGATGACCAGCTTGTCGGCGGGCACCTTCGGGCCGATCTCGTCCAGCAGCGCTGCGGCGTCCTGGGGCTTGACCGAGACGGCGAGCACGTCGGCCTCTTCCACCGCGGTGAGGTTGTCCACCACCCGGACGCCGTAGCGGTCGGACAGCTCCTGCGCGCGGTCCGGTCGGCGCGCCGTGGCGAGCAGCCGCTCCACCGGCCATCCGGAGCGCAGCAGCCCGGAGAGCATCAGCTCGCCGATCTTGCCCGCGCCGATCACCGCAACCGTGTGCCCGCTCACCACGCCTCCTCGTCGGTCGACTGCTAGGGGTCGACTGTTAGCAAGGGCCCCCTGCTATACGCCACGCGTTAAGAGGGGGCCCTTCCTTACACCTCAGCTGCCGAAGAAGACCTCGGCCTCCTGGTACCGCTCCAGCGGCACGGTCTTCAGCTCGCGGGTGGCCTCGGCGAGGGGCACCCGGACGATGTCGGTGCTCTGCATCGCGACCATCTTGCCCCAGTCGCCGTCGTTGGCGGCGTCGATGGCCTGCAGGCCGAGGCGGGTGGCGAGGACCCGGTCGAAGGCGGTCGGGGTGCCACCGCGCTGGATGTGACCCAGCACCACGGTGCGGGCCTCCTTGCCGGTCTTGGCCTCCAGCTGCTCGGCGAGCCACTGGCCGATGCCGCCGAGGCGGACGTGGCCGAACGAGTCGAGCTCCTGGTTGGCGAGCACCATCTGGCCGTCGAGCGGCTGGGCGCCCTCGGCGACCACGACGATCGGGGCGTACTGGTGCTGGAAGCGCTTCTCGACGTAGCCGGCCACCTGGTCGACGTCGAACTGCCGCTCGGGCAGCAGGATCACGTTGGCGCCACCGGCCAGGCCGGCGTGCAGGGCGATCCAGCCGGCGTGCCGGCCCATGACCTCGACGACCAGGGTGCGGTGGTGGCTCTCCGCGGTGGTGTGCAGGCGGTCGATGGCCTCCATCGCGATGTTGACCGCGGTGTCGAAGCCGAAGGTGTAGTCGGTGGCGCCGAGGTCGTTGTCGATCGTCTTCGGCACGCCGATGACGTTCACGCCCAGCTCGTGCAGCTTGGTGGCCACGCCGAGGGTGTCCTCGCCGCCGATCGCGATCAGCGCGTCCACGCCCTGCTCGGCGAGGTTGTCCTTGATCCGCTCGACGCCGTTCTCGATCTTGAACGGGTTGGTCCGGGACGAGCCGAGGATGGTGCCGCCTCGGGGCAGGATGCCGCGCACGTCGGCGATGCCCAGCGGGCGGGACAGACCCTCCAGCGGGCCCTTCCAGCCGTCCCGGAAGCCCACGAACTCGTGACTGTAAGTGGCGACGCCCTTGCGGACCACCGCCCGGATGACCGCGTTGAGACCCGGGCAGTCGCCGCCGCCGGTGAGCACGCCGATACGCATGATCCGCTCATCCTCCTGGAGCATCAGGTAAAGCCCGATATGCCCCAGGGTATGTGTCAGGTCAGACCATCGGCGCCGTTGCCGGCCCGGGGCGGGCCGTCACTGCGCACTGTAGTCGGCCTGCGCGCGCGACGACAGCGCGCCCCGGGGGCGGCGGCTCAGTAGGTCACCTCACGGTTCTCGCCGGGTGACGGCGGACGGCCGGTGACGGCGGCCTTGGCGAAGCCGAGGAGGTTGACCACGGTGCTGCTCGGCGAGTCCCAGTACTCGGCGGAGCTGGCGTGCACCTTGATCAGGGTCAGGCCGGGAGTGTCCAGCCCGTCCGGGAACCAGGTCTTGAGCAGCGGGTTCCAGAGCCGCTTCGCGCGCTCGGTGTCGGAACTCTCACTGGCCGTCCCCGAGACCGAGACCCAGGAGTTGTGCCTCTGGTCGGAGAAGGCGACGTTGACCTCCGGATTCACCCGGATCTGGCGCAGTTTGGCCGAGTCGGTGTAGGCGAAGAACCAGAGGTCCCCGTCGAACTCGGCCTCCTGCAGCCCCATCGGCCGGCTCACCTGCCGCCCGTCCAGCGCGATGGTGGTGAGCATGCAGATCCGTGCGGCGCGGATCAGTTCGGTGACCCGCGCCCGGGCGTCGGCGACGCTGGTCGGATCGTTGCTCATGGCAATCTCCCTCGGCTCGGCTGACGAACCGTTGCCCGGGACAGAACCGGTCAAACCTACAGACGTATGACCATCGCTCAGCGCGCCGTCATCGCCCGCCAACGGGCCAGGTTGTGCCGGGCGTCGACCAGGGCGTCGTGCCGGGCCGCGTCCGCGTCCGGCAGGGCCGGCCGGCCCCGGTCGTCCCAGAGCTGCCGCAGATCCTTCGTGAACCGGGGAATCTCCCGGGGCAGCGCCGGCATCGCACCCCAGAGCTGGGCGAGGACCACATGGTCGTACGCCGCGTACCAGGCCCACAGCTCCAACTGCTCGGCCGGCCGGTCCCGGACGGGCTCCATGAGGAAGTCGTACAGGTCGTCGCGGATGCGCTCCCGCGAGCGCCAGGCCCGGTCGGCCGGCGACGGCAGCCGGTCCAGCACGTTACGTCGGACCCAGGGCACGGCTCGGGAGTCGTCGAACTCGGTGGAGACCGCGTAGAACTCGCGGCCGTTCTCGTCGACGACACCGATCGAGACGAGGTCGACGATCCGGCCGTCCTCGATGAACTCGCAGTCGTAGAAGTAGCGGTAGACCATTCCGGACATCCTCACCCACCGCCGTCCGTCGGCGCGCGGCGGGGCCGGGTCCGAGCCCGGCCGGCCCGCCGTGGGCCGGCCGCGACCCGGGCCGCCGACGCCGCTCCGGCGACGCCCCAGGGGGTACGCCGCAGCTCGCGACGGTCACGGAAGTGCTTCGAGGGGTGTACAGCAAGCGACCGGACCGTCATGATCTGATGTGTACCGCTACCGGATGCCGAACCGGTGTCAGTTCACCTCGTCAGGGCCATCAGGTTCACCCGGTGAGCGATTGTGTGGTCCATGACCGGGGAGGGGTTGGGCCGTGGAGATGCGCCTGCCGGAGCCGGGTGACGCGCTCACGGGTGTCGAGATGTTCGCTGGCCTGGAGCCCGAGGTGCGGCAGCGGGTCATCGCGGCCGCCGTTCCGCGCACCTACCGCAAGGGTCAGCTGCTGTTCGTCGAGAACGACCCGGGCGAGTCGCTCATCGTGCTGCGCCGGGGCGCGGTCGCCGTGTTCCGCACCGCGCCGACCGGCGAGCGGGCGGTGCTGTCGGTGATCCGTCCGCCGGACGTGCTGGGCGAGGTCTCCCTGCTGGACGCCTCCACGCGCTCCGCGTCGGCCGAGGCCATCGAGGACTGCGCGGCGCTCGCGCTCTCCCGGGGCGCGTTCATGGAGCTGGTGCACTCCAACCCACGCATCCTGGACGCGGTGATGCGGTCGCTGGGCGGGTTGATCCGCCGACTCACCGAGCAGAACGCCGACCACGTCTTCCTCGACCTGCCGGGTCGGGTCGCCAAGACACTGGTCCGGTTGGCCGGCGAGAGCCAGGCCCCGATGATCACCATCGAGTTGAACCAGAGCCAGTTGGCCGAGATGGCCGGCGGTTCCCGGCAGAGCGTCAACCAGGCCATCGGTTCCTTCGCCAGCCGCGGCTGGCTGCGGACCGAGGGGCGCCGGATCGTCGTCACCGACGTCGCCGCGCTGCGCCGCCGGGCGGGCATGAACGACCGCTGAGCTGCCCCACCGCCCCCGAACGCGGGGTCGTACATCCGCAACGGCCGGGCCGCCCGTGGGCGGCCCGGCCGTTGCGCTGTGTCACCGAAGGGCGGTTCAGACTCCGGGGCTGCCCGGGCCGGCCCACTTGTTCGGGCCCTTGCTGTCGCCGCCCGAGCCGGTGGACTGCTCGCTGACGATCCCCTCGGCCTGCAGCGTGGCGAGCGTGGCGGCGTCGACGTCCACGGACTCGCCCGCCGAGTGACTGACGCCCTTGCCGTCGGTCCAGTCACTCTCCAGCTTTACGTACACCATTGACCTGTCCCCCTCTGGTCGCTGATCGAAGATGTGGCGGACTGAATGTAGTCGCTCAAGCCGTTGGTGGACTGTCCACAAACCAACAGGCCGGTACCCGACAGCCCTTTCGGCAGCGATACTCCTTGCGGGCGGCGGCGCTGGGGGCGTGGCCGGTATCGCCAGTGGAGGGTGTGTCATCGCCGCGCAGTGTGGGCGCTGTGGACGCACGGCCGCCGACGGTGACCGCTTCTGCGGTGGCTGCGGCGCCGAGCTGGGTGCTGTCTGCCCGCACTGCCTTCGTCCGCTCGCCTCGGACGTCGCGTTCTGCACCTCGTGCGGGTCGCCCCGGCCGGGCACCGACCGGACCGCCACGGTCACCCCGCAGGAGGACCGCCGGCGGGTGAGCGTGCTCTTCGTCGACCTCATCGACTTCACCCCGTACGTCGAGCGCGCCGATCCGGAGCAGGTCCGCGGCATGCAGACGGGCTTCTTCTCGGCGGCCCGCCGGGTGGTCGGCCAGTACGGCGGGGTGGTGGAGAAGTACATCGGTGACGCCGTGATGGCGCTCTTCGGCGCGCCGATCGCCACCGAGACCGACGCGCTGCGCTGCGTACGGGCGGGGCTGGAGCTGCAACGGGTGCTCACCCGGTTCGCGCCGACGGGCAGCACCGAGATGCGCTTCCGGGTGGGGGTGGCCACCGGTGAGGCCCTCGTCGACGTGGCCGCCGCCCGCGACGGTGGGCAGGCCATCGTGGCCGGTGACGTGGTGAACACCGCCTCGCGGATGCAGTCGGTCGCGCCGCCCGGCGGGGTGCTGGTCTGCGGCACCACGCACGCCCTGACCAAGGACGCGATCCGCTACGAGGAGCAGCCCCCGGTCACCCTGCGCGGGCGCTCCTCACCCACCGAGGTGTGGCTCGCCCTGTCCCCGCTGCGCCGTCAGCCCACCGACCGGGAGCCGGACACCACGCCCCTGGTGGACCGCGAGCACGAGCTGGGGATGCTGGTCAACGCCCTGCACCGGTCGCTGCGCGACCGGCTGCCCCAGGTGGTGACGATCTTCGGCCGGGCCGGAATCGGCAAGAGCCGGCTGCTGCGCGAGCTGTACCGGCACACCGGCCGGCTGGTGGACGAGCCGCTGACGTGGCGGACGGGACGCTGCCCGCCGTTCGGCGAGAACGTCACGTTCGCCGCGCTCGCCGACATCGTCAAGTCCGAGGCCGGCATCCTGGACACCGACCCGGCCGCCAGCGCGGCCCAGCGGCTGGGCACCGCGGTCGGGGAGCTGATCGGGCCGGGTGAGCGCGACCGGGTCGTCGACGCGCTGCGTCCGCTGGTCGGACTGCCCGGCACGCCGCTGCCGGCGGAGGAGGCGGAGTCGGCGTGGCGGCGGTTCCTGCTGGCGTTGGCGGCCCGCCGCCCCACCGTGCTGGTCTTCGAGGACCTGCACTGGGCCGACGACGCGATGCTGCGCTTCGTGGAACTGCTCGGGGCGGCGGCTCGTGAGGTGCCCCTCCTGCTGCTGTGCACCGCCCGTCCGGAGCTGGTCGACCGGGACCCGAGCTGGGCCGGGACGATCACGGGTTCGGTGACCATCACCCTGCCGCCGCTGCGCGACACCGGCATCGCCGCCCTGTACGCGCACCTCTTCGGCCAGGCGGCGTTCTCCGCCGAGATGCTGACGCCGCTCATCGAGGTGGCCGGCGGCAACCCCCTCTACGCGCACGAGTACGTCCGGATGCTGATCGAGCAGGGCGCGCTGCGCCAGTCGGGGCGGGGCTGGTCGCTGGACAAGCAGCTCGAACTGACCATGCCGGAGAGCGTGCACTCGGTCATCGCCAACCGGGTGGACCTGCTGGACGCCAAGGACCGGGCGGTGCTGCTCGCCGCCTCGGTGGTCGGGGTGCAGTTCTGGCCGGGCGCGGTGGCCGCCGCGCTGGGGCAGCCGGTCGAGTCGGTCGAGCGCGCGTTGCGCCGCCTCGAACAGCGCGACTTCGTGCACGAGCAGGCCGCGTCGACAATGGCCGGGCAGGCCGAGTTCCGGTTCCGGCACGTGCTGGTACGCGACGTCTGCTACCAGCGGCTGCCCCGAACCGAGCGGGTGGCACGGCACGAGCGGGCCGCGGACTGGCTCGACGCGCTGTCGCAGAGCCGCGACACCGACCTGGCCGAGGTCCTCGCCCACCACCGCTGGGCGGCCCACGAGATCGCGCGGTCCCTCGGCATGCAGATGCAGCGGTACGCGGGGCCCGCGCGACAGGCGCTGCACCGGGCGGCCCGCCGGGCGTACGCCCTGCACGGGCTGGAGGCGGCGGCGAGCCACGCCGGCCGGGCGCTCGGCCTGGCCGACGACAGCGACCCGGTGGGCCGGCTGCAACTGGAGCTGCTGAGCACGGAGATCTCGTTCTACCGGGACGGCAACGCGTTCCTCTCCGGCGGCGGGCCGGAGCAGGTGCACGCGCTGGCCGACCGGCTGGCGGCGCACGGTGACGACGCGTGCGCCGCGCGGGCGTGGACGCTGCTCGGCCAGGCGGCGTGGCTGCGCGCCGACCGGGGTGAGGCGTTGGCCTGCCTGGATCGCGCGGTCCAACTGTTCGAACAGCTACCGGACAGCCCGCAGAAGGCCGACGCGTACGCCGAGCTGGGCCGCCTGCACATGCTCAACTACGAGCGCGACCCGGCGGTGTCCGCGGCGGACACCGCGGCGGAGATCGCGGAGCGGCTGGGCCTGACCGAGGCGCGGACCAACGCGCGGATCACCGCGGCCACCGCCCGCTACCAGGCCGGCGACCGGATCGGCCTGGACGAGTTGCACGCCATCGTCGAGTTCAGCCGGGCCGGTCAGCTGCTCGCGCTGCCCCGGGCCACCCAGAACCTGGCCTGGGCCATCCGCGAGGAGGGCGACTGGCTGCGCTCGAACGCCCTGCTCTCGGCCGCTCCGGCGCGTACGGCCAGCGGGCAGACGCTGACCACCAGCTATTCGGCCGAGGCGATGCGGGCCTGGTTCGAGGGTGACTTCGGCCGGCTGCTGGCCGCGGCGGAGGCGTTCGTGGACACGCCGACCGGTAGCTGGGACATGCAGGTGCGGGGGCTGCGGTGCTGCCTGCTCGTGCTGCGCGACGACGAGGACCCGGCCGACCTGGGGCAGGCGCTGGCCACCGCCCGGCGCAGCGGCTTCCACCGGCTGCGCTGGACGATGCTGGGCATGGCCGCGCTGTGTCGGGCGTTGCAGGAGCGCCACGCCGAGGCTGCGGAGCTGATCGACGAGCTGGAACGGTCCTGGTCGGCGGTGCCGGCGCTGGCCAGCGGGGAGTGGATCGCCGCGGCCGCGTACGCCGGCGCCCTGGCCGGCCGGGACGCCGCGGTGCGGGTCCGGGCGATGCTGGACCGGGTCGGACATCGGACGCCGTGGTCGGAGGCGGCGTTGCGGACGGTGACGGCGGCGGTGGCGGCGGCCGACGGCGACCACCGGCGCGCGGCCGAGCTGCACCTGGCCGCCGCCGAGACGTACGGGCGGATCCCGGACGCGAGCGACCGGGTGCTGGCGCTGGCGCTGGCGGCCGCGGAGCTGACCCGGGCGGGTGACCCGGCCGGCGCGCGGGCGCCCCGCGCCGAGGTGCGCACCTTCGCCCTACGCAACGACGCGCCGGGCCTGCTGGCGCTGACCGGCCGGCCGATCAGCCCGACCGGACCGGCGGTCGCCTGCTGAGAGTCAGGCGGCCACCGGCGTCTTGAGCTTCTGCGCGTAGATGTCGACGTACTCGCGGCCGGAGAGCTCCATCACCTCGTACATGATCTCGTCGGTGACCGCGCGCTCGACGAACCGGTCGCCGGCCAGGCCCGCGTAGCGGGAGAAGTCCAGGGGCGCGCCGAAGCGGACCCGCACCTGGCCGATCCGGGGCAGCAACCGGCCGGGCGGCTGGAGCTCGTCGGCGTTGAGCATCGCCACCGGGACCACCACCGCGCCGCTCTCCAGGGCCAGCCGGGCCACCCCGGTCTTTCCCCGATAGAGCCGCCCGTCCGGGGAGCGGGTGCCCTCGGGGTAGATGCCGGCCACTCCCTGGGCGCGCAGCACCCGCAACTGGGTGTCCAGCGCGGCGCGGGCGGCTTGGCCGCCGGAGCGGTCCACCGGGATGGTGCCGGTGCCGACGAAGAACATCTTCGTCAACCAGCCCTTGATCCCCTTGCCGGTGAAGTACTCGGCCTTGGCCACGAAGGTGACCCTCCGCGAGACGATCAACGGGATGAAGATCGAGTCGAAGAAGGAGAGGTGATTGCTGGCCAGGATCACCGGGCCGGTCGCCGGCACGTGGCGCAGCCCCTCCACCCGCGGGCGGAAGATCAACTTGAGCAGCGGACCGAGGATCACGTGCTTCAACAGCCAGTAGAGCACCGGCGTCCTTTCCGAGGGGGGCGCGACAGCGCTGGCCGTCATCCCCGTGGAGCCTACGAAGCGAGCGCTCTCACCACAACGGACGGACGCTCACCACCACGACGCGGCGGACGCGCTCCCCCACGACGGTCTCCAAGGCCGGATCCATGTCGACCTCTACTCGCCGCGCTCCGTCTTCCACTGCAGGAACTCCTGGTACAGCTGCTCCTCCCGACGTCGCGTGCGCCGGTGCAGCACCCGCGAGACGACGAGGAGCACGACACCGCTGCCCAGCATCAGATAGCCGAGGGCCCGGTCGCCGGTGACCTTCGGGGCGGTGCTGAACAGCAACCCCAGCAGGGCCGAACCCAGGCCCAGGTAGAGCGCGATCCCGGGCGGCGTCTGCCGGTAGTCAAGGTGATGACGCTGCGCGAAGGTCTGAAGGTGCGGCGGGATGTTCAGCTCCTCGTGGTCGTCAGTAGCCACGTGCGCCTCTCGTTCCCGGTCGGTGGCAGGTCGCAGGGCGGTGTTCGGGACCGCGGGTCGCCCTGGCGTCAACGATCACCGAGATCGCACGTCTCGCGCAAGAACGGACAAAGAACCCCCGCCGCGACCTGCGACGGCAGCCCCGACTTTCCAAGACGCGACACAACGCACTCCCGGAACCGGCCCCTGACGTGTCACGATTCAGAGCACGACGTGCGCACGGGCGTCGAGGGGGCAGCGGTGGCCGCGCCGCAGGGCGCGTTGAGGAGGATGTCCGGGTGTCAGCGGGTGGGGCCCGCCGGGGACGGCGGGACAACGGGCTCGACGCGAGCGAGTACGCCGTCGTCGGCGATGTCGATCCGCGCGTCGGCGAGCACCTGCTCGACGTGCTGGCCGCCGGCGGGATCGCCGCCTACCTGCAACCGTCGGCCGACCTCAATCCGGTCACCCGTACCACCACCGTCCCGGCCCGTCCGGTCGACCGGCTCTACGTCGACCGTTCGCACCTGCGGACCGCCCGTGACTACCTGACGCAGCTCGCCGACGAGAGCGCCCCGGAGCAGCCCCCGGCCCGCGACGAGCCGGACATCGACGCGGAGTGGGCCCGGATCGTGGCCGGCTTCCACAGCACCCCCTCGACCACCGACGAGCGGCCCTGGCCGGCTGCGGAGGACGTGGACGAACGTGACGACCGGGACACCCGGGACGAGCCGACGGCCGGTCCGCTCGCCCGCTCCGGCGTCGACGAGGCCGGGCCCACCGCGACCGACGTCCGTCGACTGCCGTCGGCGACCGACTTCTCCGGGATCTCGGTCGGCCGCAACAGCCGGGACGATGAGCCCTCACTGCTGGACGGTCTGGACACCTTCGGCGCCGACCTGCCGGACGACGACGAGGACACCTACCACCCGCCCCCGCCGCCGCCGCTGCCCCGCGTCTCCAAGTACGCGGTGGTCGGCGCGCTCGCCGTGGTCGTCGGGTTCGTGCTCTTCCTCTTCCCGTCGCTGCTCCCGATCGACCGCTCGGCGGTCACCCTGTTCGGGTTCACGGGCATCCTGGCCGGCTTCGTCACGCTGATCTGGCGGCTGCGCCCCGGTGACGAGGAGGACGACGACCCGGACAACGGCGCCGTCGTCTAGCGCCTGTTTCATCAGCAAGAAACTGGCCGGCCGCCCTTATGAAGCTGGCCCTACCCGGCCCGCATCGCGGGACACGACCGCCCTCACTCGGGGCGTAACAGTGGTGTAACTTACTGTCAGTAGGAATACCGCTGTACGTCACTTCCCCCGCTGACTGACCGGTTTTCCCTTGCTCGTGGCGGTCAGTCCTCTGCTGATCGGAATGCCCGAGATGCGACAGAGTTCCCTCGTGGTGGTGGCCAACCGCCTCCCCATCGACGACAGCCAGGCCCCGGACGGCGCCTGCGAGTGGCGACGCAGCCCCGGAGGGCTGGTCAGCGCGCTACACCCGCTGCTGCGACACACCCCGGCGATCTGGGTGGGCTGGGCCGGCGGCACCGGCCCGGCACCCGCCCTGCCGGACGTGGACGGCGTCCACATGCACACCGTCGCTCTCAGCCACGAGGACCTGCGCGATCACTACGAAGGCTTCGCCAACGCGACCCTCTGGCCGCTCTACCACGACGCCGTCGAGCAACCCGAGCACCACCGGCGCTGGTGGGAGGCGTACCAGCGGGTCAACCAGCGGTTCGCGGAGGCGACCGCCGAGGTGGCCGAGCCGGGTGGCGTGGTCTGGATACAGGACTACCACCTGCAACTCGTACCCGGGCTGTTGCGCGCGCTCCGCCCCGACCTGCGCATCGGCTTCTTCCTGCACGTGCCGTTCCCGCCGCCGGAGCTGTTCATGCAGTTGCCGCGCCGCGCCGAGCTGCTGCGCGGCATGCTCGGGGCCGACCTGGTGGGCTTCCAGCGGGCGCAGGCGGCACACAACTTCGCCCAGCTGGTGACCCGGGTGCTGGAGCTGCCGGCCACCGACCGTCGGATCGGGATCGACGACCGGGTGGTCCGCATCGGCGCGTTCCCCGTCTCGATCGACACGGCCGAGATGGCCGCCCTCGCCGCCCGCCCCGACGTGGCCGCCCGGGCCCGCCGCCTGCGGCAGGATCTCGGCGATCCCCGGCAGGTCATCCTCAGCGTGGACCGGATGGACTACACCAAGGGCATCGAACAGCGACTCAAGGCGTACAGCGAGCTGCTGGCCAGCGGCGACGTCAAGGTCCGCGACACGGTGCTCGTCCAGGTCGCCATGCCGAGCCGGGAACGCGTCGGTCAGTACCAGATCCTGCGCGAACGCATCGAGCGCGAGGTGGGCCGGATCAACGGCGAGTTCGGGCGGGTCGGCGAGCCCGCCATCCACTACCTCACCCAGCCCTTCGACCGGGCCGAGCTGGCGGCGCTTTACCGGGTCGCCGACGTGATGGCGGTGACCCCGCTGCGCGACGGGATGAACCTGGTCGCCAAGGAGTACGTCGCCGCCCGGGTGGACGACACCGGAACGTTGCTGCTCAGCGAGTTCGCCGGCACCGCCGCGGAGCTGTCCCAGGCGTACCTGGTGAACCCGCACGACCTGGAAGGGCTCAAGCAGGCGCTGCGCACGGCGCTGCGGGCCGACCCCGCCGACGTCATCGCCCGCATGCGGGCGATGCGCGCCCACCTGCACGAGCACGACATCCGGGCCTGGGCCCGCTCCTACCTGAGCGCCCTCGACGAGACGGGCGCGCTGGTCAGCCGCCTCACCAGCACCGACAGCACCGCCCGGGTGCCACGGCCGGCGACCCGGGCGACCCAGCACGCCGGCGGCTGACCGGGCCGCGTGATCAGCGGCCGGCGGGCTCCTTCTCCAACCAGTCCAGGATCGCGTCGATCGGCTCGGCCCAGCGCGCGTCGAGCATCAGGTCGTGCCCCATGCCGGGGAACAACAGCGGCGCCGACCCGTACCGGCGGGCGACCCGCGTCAACGTCGCCGCCGGCACCACCCGGTCGTCCGGGCTGCCCAGCACCAGGACCGGGGGCTCGCCCACGGCCGCCTCGGCCTGCGGTTCGCCCAGCAGCGCCCACTGCGCGCGCCGACCGGCCCGGCCCAGCCGCGCCACGTACCGTCGGGCGTCCTCGTCGGGCAACTCCCGGCTGAACAGCTGCGCGCGGCTGAGCCGCAGCGGTCCGCCGAACACCGCCGGCAGCGTCCCGGCCGGGTTGCGGCGCACCGCCGTACCGAAGACGCCCCAGCCGCCGAAGACCGGCGCTACCAGCACCGCGCCGCGCGCCGGATAGCGCGCCATCGCGTGGGCCACCACGAGCGCCCCGGCGCCGTGCCCCACCAGGACCGCCTGGCGCGGCAGGCTCGCGGCCACCTGGGTCACATCATGGGTGTACGCGCGCAGCGTCGCCTCCGGCGCCGGCTCGCTGCCGCCGTGCCCCCGCAGGCTCAGCGCGTACGCCGGGAAGCCCCGCGACGCGGCATGGCCCAGCCAGTGCTCGGCGAACGCCCACGCCCCGTGCCCGAACCCGGGTACGAACAGCAGCGGCGGACGCCCCTGTTCCAACTCGGGTACGGCGCTGAGCACCTCACGGCGCGCCGGCCGGACCGGACGAGCCCACTCCCGGCCCCGCATGATCCGCACCTCGGTCACTGATCCAGCCTTTCGTTCGCGACTGCGGGGCTCGCGAGCTCACTCCTCGCGCTCACTTGCCCTCCAGGTCGTGCAGGGCGCGCTGGACGGCGCGCAGGTAGTCGGCGTGCCCGACCTCGAACCAGTGCCGGCTGCTGTCCTTGACCTGGCCCGCGTAGCGCTCCCCGGCCCGGTCCCGGACCCGCTGCGCGAACGCGGCGGCCCGCTCGGGTCGGTCCCGTCGGGCCAGCAGCAGCCGCGCGAAGAGCACCGTCTGCCAGTGGGACAGGGTGAACAGGCCGGAGTCCGGCTGCACCAGGCCGGCGACGGCCAGCGTGGGGTGCCCCGGCGTGAAGGCGTTGAGCCAGAGCGTGGGACGGCCGGTGCCGGCGCTGTCGCCGAACACCGACGCGTCGAGGAACTCGAAGCGCGGCAGGTAGCCGGTGGCGAAGATGACCAGCTCGGGGTCGATCTCGCGGCCGTCGGCCAGCTCCACGGCGTACGGCTGGAACCGGGCGATGTCGGGCACCGGGCCGATCCCGCCGTGGCCCACGTAGTAGACGAGCTGGCTGTTGGCGATCGGGTGCGTCTCGTACACCCGGTGGTCGGGCTTGGGCAGCCCGAAGCGGGTCAGGTTGCCGACGGTCAACCGCATCGTCCAGTGGTAGAGCCACTGGCGGACCCGCAGCGGCACCCGCAGTGACAGCAGCGCGTCGTTGATCTGGTCGGCCGGTCGGCCCAGCACGTACTTCGGGGCGTACCAGTAGCCACGCCGGGTGGAGTGCCAGCAGCGCGACGCCTGCTGGGCGGCCTCGACGGCGATGTCACAACCGGTGTTGCCGGCACCGACCACGAGCACCCGCTTGCCGCGCAACTGCGCCGGGTCCTTGTAGGACGACGCGTGCATGATCTCGCCCCGGAACTCCTCCAGGCCCTCGTAGCGGGGCAGCTTCGGCGACCAGTTGTGCCCGTTGGCGATCACCACGGCGGCGTAGCGGGAGGTGCGCTCCGGGCCGTACCCGCCGGTGGAGCGGGTCGTCACGTCCCACCGCTCCCCCGGCGCGGGCTCGACCCGGACGACCTCGGTGCCGAACCAGATGTGCGAGCGCAGGTCGAAGTGGTCGGCGTACCGCTCGAAGTACGACAGGAGCTGGCCGTGGTGGGGGTAGTCCGGCCAGGAGTCCGGCATCGGGAAGTCGGGGAACTGGGTGAACGGCTTCGACGAGATCAGGTGGGTGCTGGCGTACACCGGGCTGCGGTCGTGCCGCCAGTTCCAGGCCCCGCCGACGCCGGTCTCGCGTTCGTAGCAGTCCACCCCGAACCCGTGCTCGCGCAGGTTCTTGATGGCCGTCAGGCCGCTGGCCCCGGCGCCGATGACGCAGACCGTGTCGCCCCGGTCGGAGAGCGAGCGGCCGTCGCGGCTCTGCGCGGACGGGATCGCATCCGGGTCGGGCCGGCCCTGGTCGGTGGAGGTGGACACCGGGACATCTCCTTTTGTGCGGCACGGGTGCCGGTTCGCCGCGAAATCCTCTCCACATCGGAGCCGGATGTCCAGCCCCGGCGCGGACCGATCGGCGGGTCCGGACCGGTGGGGGTCAGGCCGTGGCGGGCAGCAGCAGGTCGACGAGCACCGGGAAGTGGTCACTGGCCCGGCGGGTCTGCGGAGTGTCCACCACGTCGTAGTCGACCACGGTGATCCGGGGGTCGACGAAGAGCGCGTCGATGCGCCGGCGCGGGTCGGCGCACGAGTAGGTGAGCCGTTCCGCGCGGTCGGCCGCGACCGCCGCGTCGGTCAGGCCGCGCGCCACCATCGCCCAGGCCGGCCCGTCCGGGCCCTCGTTCAGGTCGGCGCCCGCCACCACCGGAGCATTCGCGGCGTCCAGGCCGCGTCGGAACTCGGCGGCCTGCGCGGGCCGCTCCGCCGGGTCGGTGGACAGGTGCGAGCCGGCGAGGGTGAAGCGGGCGTCGCCGACCCGGCAGTCGGCGTACGCCGCGCCGCGCAGGTGCCGGCCCGGGGTCAGCGGGAACCGCTGGCACCGGGCGCCGCGCACCTGCACCCGCAGGCTGGTCAGCAGCAGGTTGCCCAGGGCGGGCAGCCCTCCGGCGGCCACCACCAGGCCGAACGACTCGGCCAGCGTGGCCGACTTCTGCCGCCACCGGAACCGGCGCGGACCCTCCTGCACGATCACGACGTCCGGCTTCGCGGCCCGGACGACCGCCGCCAGCGCGGCGGTGTCGTCGCGCTGGCTGTGGATGTTGTACGACACCACGCGCAGCGGTACGCCCATCTCCTGGCCGCCCTCAGATCCGGCGGGCCAGGTCGGCCGCGCCGATCACCCCGGCGCTGTTGCCCAGCTCGGCGGGGAGGACCTCGGCCACCGGCAGGCGTCCCCGCTGGGCCAGCGCGTCGAGGTACGAGCGACGCGTCGGGCCGAGCAGCAGGTCACCGGCGTCGATCACGCCGCCGCCGACGACCAGGGCCTGCGGGTCGAGGATCTGCGCCATGTCGGCGAGGCTGGTGCCCAGCCACCGGCCGATCTGCGCGAACGCCTCGGCGGAGACCGGGTCGCCGCCCTGCGCGGCGGCGGTCACCATGTGACCGGTGATCGCCTCGGGCTCGCCGCCGGCAAGCTCCAGCAGGGCGGTGGCCCGCTGCGGCTCCTGTCGAGCGCCGGCACGGGCGAAGCGGACCAGGGCGCTGCCGCTGGCGTACTGCTCGATGCAGCCGAGCCGCCCGCAGCCGCACTGGTGCCCGTCCGGCACGGCCAGCATGTGGCCCAGCTCCGCGGCGATGCCGTGCGCGCCGCGCATCAGCTCGCCGCCGAGGACGATGCCGCCGCCGACGCCGGTGCCGATCGTGAACATGATCATTGAGTCGTCGGCGGCGCGGGCCGCGCCGTAGCGGAACTCGGCCCACGCGGCCACGTTGGCGTCGTTCTCCACGATCACCGGCAGGCCGACGGCGGCGCTCACGTACTCGCGCAGCGGCTCGTCGCGCCAGGCCAGGTTGGGGGCGAAGAGCACGGTCGAGCGGGTGGCGTCGATCCAGCCGGCCGCGCCGACGCCGACCGCCTCGATCGTTCGCCCGGCGGCCAGCTCGTCGACCAGCTCGATGATGACGTCGCGGGTCTTGGCGACGTCGTCGGCGGGGGTGTCCCGTCGGCTCTGCACGAGGACCGTGCCGGTGTCGTCCACGACACCGCCGGCCACCTTCGTGCCACCCACGTCGACTCCGATGGTCAGCGTCACCGCCGCCGCTCCCCTCTGCTGTGCTGTCCGGCTCGCGCGCGCCGCGGGGCACGCCGGTCCGGATCGCGATGTCCCGCGCTCAGGCGCCGCCGCCCGGCGCGTCCGCGCCGGTGTCGTCGGACGCCCGCGAAGCGGGCACCACGGGTCGGCTGGTCGGCACCGGCGCGGCCACCGCCCCGGCGTCGTCGACGGGTGCCGCGGTGGCCGGGGCGGGTGTGTCCGCCGACCGGGTGGCGACCGACCAGACATCCCGCTCCGGCGCCGGTTGGGAATCATGCCCGGTGCGGGTGGCATCGCGCCACACGTGCTCGTCGAAGGCCTCGGCCGACCGCGCGGTCGAGGCCGGCCGCGCCGGCTCGCCGTCGCCGCCCGCACCGGCCGCCGCCTGCGACGACGCGGCCCACTCCGGCCCGGTCGTCGGGGACGGCTCCGGCGGCGCGAACGCGCGGAGCAGGCTGGCCACGCCGGCGGCGAGGTCGCCCGCGCCGGTGGCGAGGCGTTCGGCGAATTCCGGACTCGGATCGCGCAACGCGGCGATGCCACGACAGACCGGGCAGACGCAGCATTCGGCCGAACCGGTGGCGAAACCACCACGGGCGCGATCGCCGCCGCCCGGAGCGGCACTGTGACCGAGGACACCGGCCAACATCCCGCCCAACGGGCCGAACGCGCCGCCCGTCGACCCGCTGGAGGCCAGCCGCGCCCCCGCGAGCAGGGCCGCCACCAGACGCTCCGCCTCTTCCCGGGCCGAACCCGGGTCCGTTCCGCCCACCCTCGGCTCCTCTACCCCACTGCCGGACGCGTCACTGCGCCACACCGGGTGCTTCTACCCGGCGCTTGAGCTGCTTCAACGCCGTATCCATGATCATTTTCTCGGCCTTGCGCCGAAACATGCCGAGCATCCCCACGGACAGCTCGACCTCCAGCGTGTACGTCACCGTGGTGGTCCCGTCCGGGTTGCCCACCAGGTCGTACGAGCCACGCTGGCTCTTCTGCATCTTCGAGGGGGCGACCAGATGCCACTCGACGCGGGACAGGTCCTCGGCGTACTCGTAGGCGAGCACGTACTCGTCGGCCATCACCCCGGCGTCGATGGTGAACCGCACCTGGCTGGCGTAGCCGTCCTCGTACTCCTCGATCACCTCGGCACGGCGGACCGCCTCGGTCCACTCGGGGTAACTCGGGAAGTCGCAGATGACCGTCGCCACCCGGTCGGGTGACGCGCCGATGATGATCGACTGGGTGGAGGAGTCCGCCATGGGGGGAGGCTACCCGGCTGACGCCGCCCACACCCCCCGCCGCCCCCGCCGCGCCCTGCCTACCCCACCCGAACCGCCCGCCGGGTAGGTTTCGACAGAGCCGATGCTCTCGGGCAGAGTCCGGCCCAGGCCAGTGCGAGCACGAAGGAGTGCAAGTGCGCGAGTTCTCCGTTCCACCGATCGTCACCGTTGGCGAGGCGGCCAACCTCACCGATCCGGTCTGGGACAACGCCGAGATCGCGCCGGACACCGTGCAGTTCGCCCGCGCCACCCGCTCCGCCGACGGCGGCGACACCACCACCTGGGCCGAAGTGACCTGCCTGCAGTTCCGCGACGAGGTGGCGGCCGTCGCCCGGGGGCTGATCGCCGCCGGCGTCCAGCCGGGCGCGCGGGTCGCCCTGATGAGCCGGACGCGCTACGAGTGGACCCTGCTCGACTACGCCATCTGGGCGGCCGGCGGGGTCACCGTACCGATCTACGAGACCTCCAGCGCCGAGCAGGCCGCCTGGATCATCGCCGACTCCGGCGCGGTCGCCGCGCTTGTCGAAACGGGCGCCCACGCCGAGCTGATCGCCGGTGTCCGCGACCGCCTCCCCGAGCTGACGAACGTCTGGCAGATCGACCGGGGCGCGGTCGACGAGCTGGTCGCCGTCGGCGCGACGGTCGAGCTGGCCCAGGTGGAGCAGCGGCGCAAGGCGGTCCGCGCCGACGACCTGGCCACCATCATCTACACCAGCGGCACCACCGGCCGCCCCAAGGGCTGCGTGCTGACCCACCGCAACATGTACGCCGACATCGCCAACGCGGTGCCCGTGCTGCCGAACCTGTTCAACGCTGGCGCGAGCACCCTGCTCTTCCTGCCGCTGGCGCACGCGTTCGCCCGGCTCATCCAGATCGGCGTGGTGCAGGCACGGGCCACCCTCGCCCACTGCGCGGACACCAAGAACCTGGTCGGCGAGTTGCAGGAGTTCCGGCCGACCTTCGTGCTGTCCGTACCCCGGGTGTTCGAGAAGGTCTACAACGCGGCCAAGCAGAAGGCCGAGGCCGACGGCAAGGGCGGCGTCTTCGCCCGCGCCGAGCAGGTCGCCATCTCGTACAGCGAGGCGCTGGAGACCTCGCGCGGGCCGGGCCTGGCGCTGCGCGCGCAGCACGCGGTCTTCGACCGGCTCGTCTACCGCAAGCTGCGCGCCGCGCTCGGCGGGCGGTGCCGCGACGCCATCTCCGGCGGCGCGCCCCTGGGCGCGCGGCTCGGCCACTTCTTCCGCGGCGTCGGCGTGACGGTCCTGGAGGGGTACGGGCTGACCGAGACGTCCCCCGCCGCCGCCGCGAACCTGCCCACCGGCACCCGGATCGGGACCGTCGGCCGGCCGCTGCCCGGCGTGACCGTCCGGATCGAGGACGACGGCGAGATCCTGATCTCCGGCGAGCTGGTCTTCCAGGGTTACTGGCACAACGAGGCGGCGACCACGGAGGCGCTCAGCCCCGACGGCTGGTTCCGCACCGGTGACCTGGGCCAGCTCGACGCCGACGGCTACCTGAGCATCACCGGCCGCAAGAAGGAGCTGATCGTGACCGCCGGCGGCAAGAACGTCGCCCCGGCGGTGCTGGAGGACCAGGTCCGGGCGCACCCGTTGATCAGTCAGTGCGTCGTCGTCGGAGACGCGAAGCCGTTCATCGCGGCGCTGGTCACCATCGACGAGGAGGCGCTGCCGACCTTCCTGGCGAACGCCGGGCTCCCACCGGAGACCTCGGTCGAGACGCTGCGCGAGCACGAGGGCCTGCGCGCCGAGGTGCAGTCCGCCATCGACGCCGCGAACCAGGCCGTGTCGAAGGCCGAGGCGATCAAGGTCTTCCGGATCCTGCCCCGCGACTTCACCGAGGTCACCGGCGAGCTGACCCCGTCGCTCAAGGTCAAACGCCAGGTCGTCCACAAGACGTACGCGGCGGAGATCGCCGACATCTACCGCGGCTGACTACGATCCGTCACGTGCCCGCATCCACAACCGCCGTCCCACACCCGCATCCTCTCGCCGCGGCCGCCCGCGTGGTGATGCTGGCGCTGGTCGCGATCCTGACCCTGTTCGCCACCCGCGACGTCACCCAGCTGTGGTGGATCGCGCTGCTGGCGGTCGCCGGGCTGCCCTCCCTGCTCGCGCCGCAGCACCGGCTGGTCGGGCCGCTGAGCCGGGTCGCCGAGGTGGTGGTGCTGGGGCTGGCCGCGAGCCAGGTCGCCGCGGTCGCGTCGATCGGCGGCACGGTCGACGGGCTCGGCGCCTCCGCCGTGCTGCCCTACCTGGCGGTGCCGGTGACCGTCACCGCGCTGCGCCGCCGCTTCCGCGAGGGCGCGGCGCTGCTCGCGGTGACCGCCGGCACGCTGCTGGTCAGCGGGGCGCTGACCGAGGTCGACGGGGAACGTCAACTCGGCCAGGTGGGCTACCTCGCGGTCTGCGCGCAGTGGTTGATCCTGGCCGCGCTCGGGCTCTACGCCGCCGGCACCCTGCACCGGGTGATGGCCGTACGCGCCGACAGCAAGCCCCAGCCGTACGCCGAGGCCACCCGGCTGTTGACCCAACTGCGGACGGTGGCCCGGCAGCTGCCCGGGGCGACCCTGGACCCGGGGGGCATCTCCGAGCACCTGATCGACGAGCTGCGCACGGTGGCCCGGGCGGACCGCGGCGCGGTGCTGTCCGCCAGCGGCGGCGGCCGGCTCGTGGTCCTCGCCCAGGCCGGGGCGGACCGCGTGGACTGGGAGACGACGCTGGACGCGGACTCGGCCATCGCCGACGCCTGGGCCAGTCAGCAGGCCACCACCGCCGCCCGCTCGCAGTCCCGCTCGCACCGGGGTCCGGACGTGTCCGCGCTGATCGTCCCGCTGGTCGCGGGGGTACGCACGGTGGGGCTGGTGGTGCTGGAGGCCGATGTCGCGCAGGCGTACCCGCCGCCGGTGGTGTCCCGGGTGACCGGGCTGACCCGGCCCGCCGCGCTGCGGCTGGAGGCGGCGCTGCTGTTCGACGAGGTCCGGTCGCTGGCCACCAACGAGGAGCGCCAGCGGCTGGCCCGGGAGATCCACGACGGGGTGGCGCAGGAGCTGGTGATGGTCGGCTACGGCATCGACAACGCCCTGGCCACCGTCTTCGACGACGCGGACGAGACGGCCGAGGCCTTGCGGACGCTGCGCGCCGAGGTGACCCGGGTGATCCAGGAGCTGCGGCTGAGCCTCTTCGAGCTGCGCAGCGAGGTGGACCGGCAGGGCGGCCTGGCCGCGGCGATCGCCGAGTACGCCCGCACCGTCGGCGCGTCGGGCGGGTTGCGGGTGCACCTGTCGCTGGACGAGTCCACGGCCCGCCTGCCGGCGGCCACCGAGGCCGAGTTGCTGCGCATCGCGCAGGAGGCCGTGACCAACGCCCGCAAGCACGCCGGAGCGTCCAATTTGTGGGTCACGTGTGAGGTCGACCCCCCGTACGCGCAAATAGAAGTGTCGGATGACGGTCAGGGGATGGCTGACCAGCGCCCCGACGGGCGGTACGGTCTTGCGATCATGGCCGAGAGGGCGGAACGTATCCGGGGCCGGTTGGAGATCAGGCCGCGGCAACCCAGCGGCACGACCGTGGCGGTGGTTCTCGGCACCTCGTCCCGGCGCGATAACGTGCGTGACAGCGCAGCACCAGAAGGGGAGTAACCCGAGGATGACCACAAGTCCGACACCGGCCACCCGCACCAAGGTCCTCCTTGTTGACGATCATGACCTGATTCGTAAGGGCCTGCGGCACGCCTTCGAGCGCGACCGTCAGTTCGAGGTCGTCGGCGAGGCCGCGACCGCGGCAGAGGGGGTACGCCAGGCCGGCGCCCTCCAGCCGGACGTGGTGATCATGGATCTGCGGCTGCCCGACGGCAGCGGCCTGGAGGCCACCCGCGCGCTGCGCAAGTCCAGCGCGTCGATGGGCATCGTGGTGCTGACCATGTACGCCGGCGACGACCAGCTCTTCGGCGCCCTGGAGGCCGGGGCGAGCGCCTTCGTGCCCAAGACCGCCCCGGCCGACGAGGTCGTGGCCGCCGCGCGGCACGCCGCCTCGTCCCCGAGCGCGTTCACCGCCGCCGACCTGGCCGAGGCGATGAAGCGTCGGCTCGCCCCCTCCGGCCCGCAGCTCTCCCCCCGCGAGGGGCAGGTGCTGCGGCTGCTCGCCGACGGGATGAGCGTGGCGGGCATCGCCAAGCAGCTGTTCGTCAGCGAGTCCACGGCGAAGACGCACATCTCCAAGCTCTACGAGAAGCTCGGCGCCGCCAACCGGGCACAGGCCCTGATGACCGCGCTGCGACTCGGCCTGCTCGAAGCGCCGGACGCGCCGAAGTTCTGACCCGCGCCCGTTCGTCGAGCGTAATTCCGTAACCGAAGGTCCGCGCCGGCTCGCCGCCGTCGCGGACCTTCGCGTATCGACCGACGTCCGCGACGGGTGGACGGGCACGCTATGGTCTGGCGGGTACCGCGGGGGCAGAATACCCGCGCGGGCGATGACGTCCGCGTCGTGGACTCAAGGGGTGAGCGCATGCAGCGGCCGGACTGGGCGCCCGACACCATCGACATCGAGCGCCCGAGCGTCGCCCGGATGTACGACTACTACCTCGGCGGATCGCACAACTTCGCCGCCGACCGGGCCGCCGCGCAGGCGATGGTGGCGGCCGTACCGGAGGCGCCGCTGGCCGCGCAGGCCAACCGCGCGTTCCTGCGCCGGGCGGTCCACCACCTCGCCGAGGCCGGCGTCCGCCAGTTCCTGGACATCGGCTCGGGCATCCCCACGGTCGGCAACGTGCACGAGATCGCCCAGCGGATCGACCCGGCGTCGCGGGTGGTCTACGTGGACGTCGACCCGGTCGCGGTGGCGCACAGCCGGGAGATCCTGGCCGACAACGACCGGGCGACGATCGTCCAGGAGGACCTGCGGCACCCGGAGGAGATCCTGGCGCACCCCGACACGCGCCGGCTGCTCGACCTCGGCCAGCCGGTGGCGGTGATGATCGTGGCGGTCCTGCACTTCGTCCCCGACGACGACCGGCCGGCGGAGTTGCTGGCGACGCTTCGGGACGCGGTGGCGCCCGGCAGCTACCTGGTGTTGTCGCAGGCCAGCGACGACGGCCGCGCCGGGGAGGAGCGCGCCGAGGCCGAACGCGTCTACCGGCGTACCGACAGCCCGCTCACGATTCGCAACCGGGCCGAGGTGACCGCCCTCTTCGACGGGTTCGAGCTGGTCGATCCGGGCGTCGTCTGGGTGCCACAGTGGCGACCGGACACCCCCGAGAGCGCGGAGGACGCCGAGCGGGCGGTCTTCATGGGCGGCGTCGGGCGACTCGGTGACTGAGTCGCCCTCGGCGGTCACCCGCCCCGGCACCTTCGCCCGCGCCTGGGCCAAGGCGGTCTCCGGTACGAGCTACCTACCGATGACACAGGCCCAGCTCGAGGCCCTGTTGCAGAGGCTCGCCGGCCAGTTGGCCCAGGCGCTGCTCGCCGAGCCGTTCGACCTGCGGGCCGGGCACCGGGTCGGTGCGGAGTTGGTCGCCGCGCACATCGCGTCCGCCGAGGGACTGGGCCGTACCGTCGAGGTGATCCAGCTTCGGCTCGTGCGGGACCTGGGACTGGTGGCCGAGGACGTCGAGGACCGGATGGCCCGACTCCTGGCCGCCGTGGCGACCGGTTACGCCCGCGCGCTGCGGGACCGCACGCTCGATGAGCAGGAGTCCATCCGCCGGGCCGCCATGATGGCGCGCACCCAGGCCGAACGGGCGCTGCGGGCCAGCGAGGCGCGGTTCCGCCACCAGGCCACCCACGACCCGCTCACCGGTCTGCCCAACCGGACGCTGTTCACCGAGCGGCTCACCGCCGCGCTCAACGAGCCGGGCCGGGGCGCCCAACGCGTCGGGGTGTGCTTCCTCGACCTGGACCGCTTCAAGGTGGTCAACGACACGCTGGGACACCAGGTCGGCGACCGGTTGCTGACCACGGTGGCCGACCGGCTGCGCCAGTGCCTCGGTGAGCATCTGGTGGCCCGCCTCGGTGGGGACGAGTTCGTCATCCTGGTGGAGGGCGCGGGCGGCACCGACGCGGTCGTGGAGGTCGCCGAGAGCGCTCTGGCCGCGGTCCGGACACCCGCGGTGGTCGACGGGCACGAGCTCCAGGTCACGGCGAGCATCGGCATCGTCGAGCGGCAGGTGGCCGGCTCCAACCCGAGTGACCTGATGCGGGCCGCCGACAGCACCCTGCACTGGGCGAAGTCGGCCGGAGGGGCGCGCTGGGCGCTCTACGACGCCGAGCGCAACCGTCGCGAGCTGGCCCGGTACGCCCTGTCGGCGGCCATCCCGGCCGCGCTGGAGCGGGGCGAGTTCTATCTCGACTACCAGCCCCTGACCTCGCTGCGCGACGGCCGACTGCTCGGTGTGGAGGCGCTGGTCCGCTGGCGACACCCGGAGCTGGGCGTCCTGCGGCCGGACAGCTTCATCGCGCTGGCCGAGGAGACCGGTCTGATCGTGCAACTGGGCGGGTGGGTGCTCGCCGAGGCGTGCCGGGAGGCGGAGGCGTGGTCGACGGATGGCGCGCAGGCGCCGTTCGTGAGCGTCAACCTGGCCGTCCGGCAGGTGCACCGGCCCGGTCTGGTGCGGGAGGTCCGTACGCTGCTGCGCCAGACCGGCCTGCCGCCCGAACGACTCCAGTTGGAGATCACCGAGAGCACGATGATGAGCAGCGCCAAGGAGCCCGTCCGGGCGCTGCGGCTGCTGGCCGACCTGGGCGTACGGATCGCCATCGACGACTTCGGCACCGGCTACAGCAACCTGGCGTACCTGCGGGATCTGCCCGTCACCGAGCTGAAGGTGGCCGGCGAGTTCGTGGCTGGCCTGCGGTCGCCGACGGTGGGGCGTACCGACGAGCGGATCCTCGCCTCGCTGGTGTCGCTGGCGCACGCCCTCGACCTCACGGTGACCGCCGAGGGGGTGGAGACCGCCGGGCAGGCCGAGCGGCTGCGGGCGATCGGCTGCGACGCCGCCCAGGGCTGGCACTTCGGCCGCCCGGCCCCTGCCGACCGCATCCTGGCCCGCATCCGCTGAGCCGGCACGGGCACCCGCACCGTCGCCCACGGCCGTAGACAACGTCTACGGCGAACTGGTAGACAGTGTCTATGACCGTGGAGGAGGCCGGAGTCCGGGCCCGGCTGGTGGCGGCCGGAGTCGACCTCGTGTTGCGTGAGGGCCAGTCCGCCGTGTCCCTGCGGGAGATCGCCCGTCGGGCGGGCGTGTCGCACGGCGCCCCGCGCCGCTACTTCCCCACCCACGTCGACCTGCTCTCGGCCATCGCCCGGGAGGGCTTCGCCGACCTCACCGCCCGGGTGGAGCGGACGATCCACGCGGCCGGTACGGAGCCGCGTACCCGACTGGTCGCGCTGGCCCGGACGTACCTGGACTTCGCCGCCGGGCACCGCGGCATGTTCGAGCTGATGTTCCGCCACGACCTGCTGGCCAGCAGTCGTCTACGGCTGCGCGAGACGAGCCTGCCGCTGTTCACCCTCCTGACCGACCTGGTTGCCCAGACACGCCAGCCGACCGCCCCGCCCGCGCCGGTGGTGGCCGGCGCGCTCTGGGCCAACCTGCACGGCATCGCCCAGCTCTGGGCCTGGGGCAGCCTGCCGCTGGCCACCGGCGACCGCGACGACGACACCGTGCTGCGGGCCGCGCTCGACGCGTACCTCGGCCCCGCGCGGAACTGAACGGGAGAAGACGTGCCCCTGCTGTACGACCTCAGCAAACTGACCGTCGGCTCAGCCCTGCGACTGGGCTGGCGACCCCGCGTCCAAGGCCTGGAGCACCTGCCCCGCCGAGGCGGAGCGATCCTCGCCAGCAACCACCTGTCCGTCGCCGACCAGGTGGTCCTCGCCTGCCTGACACCCCGACACGTGACGTTCTGGGCCAAGGCCGAGTACTTCACCGGCAGCTGGCTCAGCCGGCACGTCGTGGCCGGCATGGGCGCCATCCGCGTCGAGCGCGCCGGCGGCCGGGCCGCCCTCACGGCCTTCGACGCGGCCGTGCCGGTGTTGCGCGCCGGCGGTCTCGTCGCCATCTTCCCGGAGGGCACCCGGTCCCCCGACGGGCGGCTCTACCGCGGCCGCACCGGAATGACCCGGTTGGCCCGCGACGCCGAGGTCCCGATCATCCCGGTCGGCGTACTCGGCACCGCCGAGGTGTTGCCGGTCGACGCGCGAATCCCCCGCCGACACCCGGTCGCCCTGCGCTTCGGCCCGGCGATCCCGGTCGCCGACCGCATCACCGGGCCGCGCGACATCCGGGCCATCACGGACGAGGTGATGGCCGCGATCCAAGGGCTCACCGACCAGGAGTACGTCCCCCGCTACGCCCCGCCCCGGCAACCCCGCGCCTGAGCGGCGGCGGCGGTCAGCCGGCCAGCAGAGCCGCCATCCGCTGCGCCTGCGCCTCCCAGCGCCACTCCCGCTCCACCCACGCCCGGCCGGCCGCCCCGAGTTGGCGGGCCAGGTCCCGGTCGCCGAGCAGCCGGGCGACCCGGTCGGCGAGCTGGGCGACGTCCCGGCCACGGACCACGTACCCGGTCTCGCCCTCCCGGACCGCGTCGGGCGCGCCGCCGGAGTCGCCGGCCACCACCGGCAGGCCGGTCGCGGACGCCTCCAGGTAGACGATGCCCAGCCCCTCCACGTCCAGGCCACGGTTGCGGGTACGGCAGGGCATGGCGTAGACGTCGCCGGCCGCGTAGTGCGCGGGCAGGTCGGCCGCCGGCACCGAGCCGGTGAAGACCACGTCCCGCTCGACGCCGGTCTGGCGGGCCAGCTTCTCCAGAGTGGCCCGGTACGGCCCGCCGCCGACGATCAGCAGCGCCGCGTCGGGCACCCGGCGGCGGATCTCCGGCAGTGCCCGGATCAGCATGTCCTGGCCCTTGCGCGGCACGAGACGCGACACGCAGACCACCACCGGCCGGTCGGTCAGCCCCAACCGGGCCCGGACCGGCTCGCCGTCCACCGACGGGTGGTAGGCGTCCACGTCCACGCCCGGCGCGAGCCGCCGCAGGTCGGTCACCCCGGCCAGCACCCGGGCGAGCCGGGCGCGCGTGTACTCGCCGAGGTAGGTGGTCACGTCGACGCCACGCCCGATGCGCCGCAGCGCCGGCCGCGCGGCCGGCAGCGCCGCCCAGCCGACCTCGTGGCCGTGGGTCTGCGCCACCACCCGGCGTACGCCCGCGCGCCTGCGCAGACCGGCCGCGAGCAACCCCAGCGGGGCCGCCGCGCCGAACCACACCGTGTCGCAGTCGTACGTGCGGGCGAGCCGGGCCGCGCGCCGGGCGATCAGCGGGGTGGGCAGGAGCACCCGGGTGCGTTCCCGGATCACCTCGAACGGCTGGTCGGCGTCGAACTTCTCCGCACCACGCCAGCTCGACGCGTAGACGACCACCGACCCCGCCGGCTGACGCACAGCGAGGTTGTGCACGAAGGACTGGATGCCCCCCGGGCGGGGCGGAAAGTCGTTCGTGATCAGCAACGTGCGGCTCATCGGCGTGCCTCCCGGGCGTACGCGCGGGCGGCGGCCATCCGCTCCACGGTGGACGGATGCGAGGCCGAGTAGAGGTATTCCCACCGCGGCGGGTCGGGGTCGCCCAGGTTGACCGTGCCGAGACGGCGCTGCATCGACTCGAAGGCCGCCGGGTCGCCGGTGAGCGCGAGCGCGTGCGCGTCGGCCCGCGCCTCCACCCGCCGCGACACCAGCGCCTGCACCGGGGTGGCGACCAGACCAGCCACCGTGACCAGGGCAATTACCAGTGGAAACGCGCGTGGATGGGCGATCGAGTCGACGCCGGCCAACCGCAGCAGCAGCCCCCACGAGCCGAGCAGGTAGAGGGCCACCACCGCGGCGGCGACTCCCAGCGCCCCGGTCAGCGTGCCCACCGCCACGTCGGAGTCCTTCGCGTGGCCCAGCTCGTGCGCCACCACGGCCGTCACCTCGGCGGGGTCGGCCTCGCGCAGCAGCGTGTCATAGACGACCACCCGGCGGGTCGGGCCGAGGCCGGAGACGTACGCGTTGACCGCCGTGGTCCGCCGGGAGGCGTCGGCGACGAGCACGTCGCGCACCGGCACCCCGTCGCGGGCGGCCATGCTCATCAGCTCGGTGCGCAGCGCACCCTGCTCCATCGGGGTGAACTTGTTGAACACCGGCTCCACGAGCACCGGCAGCACGAACGACAGCAGCACCACCAGCAGGGCCGCGCCCGCCGCGCCGAGCGCCCACCACCAGCGCGGCGCGAGCCGGATGACCAGGTAGAAGCCGAACAGCGCCACCGCACCGATGACGGCGCTCACCGCGTACGACTTGAGCAGGTCGACGGCCCAGCCACTCCAGGAGTTGGTGCTGAGCCCGTAGCGGGTCAGGACGGTCTGCCGCCAGGCGGAGAACGGGAGGGTGAGCAGGTCGGCGACGAGCACCACGGCGAGGCCGCCGAGCACCGCCTGGGCGATCCAGTGCCCACCGAAGGGCCGGCCCACCAGCTCGACCAGGCGACCGCCCAGCGGGGTGAGCCCCAGCGCGACGGCGATCAGCAGCCCCACGGCGAGCGCGGCGTAGCCGCCGGGGCGCAGCGCGGCGCGGAACTCCCGCCCCCTGGCCACCTGGTCGGCCGGGAGATCCCGCAGAGCGGCGAGCTGGTCGGCACGGGGGGCCGGGGGCCGGTGCCAGGGCACGAACACGGCGACGGTCACCAGCAGGGCCACCGTCAACCCGGCCAACGTCAACAACGCCCAGCCGCGCGGGCTCACCGGCGCACCGCCGTGGCCACCACGCTCAAGGCCCGGTCACGATCACCCCGGCACGCGGCGGCGTCGGGCCGCCGCGCGTGGCCGCGCCACCGCCACACGGCACCGGCGCGCGGGGCACCGACGGGCCCGTCGTGCTCGCGTCGTACCCCGCTCATCCCGCCGCTCCTCCCGCCGTGACCGCCCATCCTATGGCCCGCGAAAAGCCCGCTTCGGGTGCGGTGACGCACTTCGCCGACGCGGCCCCCGCACGGCTGTGCTCAGCGCCCGCACGGCTCGTCGACGGCCATCCGGCCGGCCCCGGGGCGAGGGCTCAGGCCACCCGGCGGACCCGACGCGCGCCAGCGCCGGGCCGGGCGGGCGCGTCGGGCCGGGCGGGCGCGGCCAGCACCTCGACGTCGAAGCCGGCCCGGGCGAACACCTCGATCGCCTCAACCTCGGCGGCGACCAGCCCGGCCGCCGGGGACGTGTCGTCGAACAGGGCGGTCAGCGGGCAGCCGGAGCAGCCGTCGGCCCGCTTCGCGCACCCGTCGCAGTCGATGAGCATCACGCCTCCTGATCGCTCGCGATGCGCGGCCGACACCCTGTCGTCGCCACCCGAGCACCGTCGGTCACATCGACGTTATCCACCGGGTACGACAGAACCGCCCGTTGAGGGCTAGATCGACTCCAGATCAGCGAAATCGGGGTATCCCGAACGGCCGGACAGCCCGACATCGCCGACCTCGCGCGGGCGCACCCCGTCGAATCGCCGGTCAACTGCCGGTCAAGCGCCTGTTTCGTCGATCCAGGTCACTGCGATCGTGGTGCTACGTCCGGGCCACGCCGGGCGAGGCCCCAGCCCTGGCCGTCGGTCCGGGCCGAACGGAACGGGTCGCACCACCCTGACTCAACGGAGGCTTCGACATGCGCGGACCATCTTCGACCACACGCTCCCGGCTCACCGCCGTCGCGCTCCTCGCGGGCGTCACGACGGCCGCGGGCGGGCTCGTCGCCACGCCGGCGCAGGCCACCTCGGCACTCGGCTGCAACTACCCCCGCGTCTGCTTCTGGGTGAGCGGCAACCCGTACGACGGCGCGCCGCCGACCGCGTCGTTCCAGGACACCTACTACCAGACCCTCGGGTCCCGCAGTAAGGGCGCGGACTGGGTCTACAACAGCCGCAACGACGACGGCGCGAAGATCTTCTACTCCAACAACGACTGGGTCTGCGTCTCCCCGGGCGAACTGGCCTACCTCGAGCCGTACGGCTACGCGGTCGCCATCGACATCATGGACTCCCCGTACTGCTCCTACTGACCCGCTCACCGGAGGTTGACGACATGAATCCACGACGTCTCCTGGCCGCCTGCGCGGTCGCGGTGACCGCATCGGTCGGCCTGGTCGCCAACCCGGCGTTCGCCGGTGGTTACTTCACGACGAAGACGGACCTGAACCTGCGCTACTGCCAGTGGCTGAACAATTCGCAGTGCTCGGTCATCCTGACGATCCCGAAGGGCCAGTCGGTCTACCTGAACTGCTGGGCGACCGGATCGTCGGTCAACGGCGACACCGTCTGGTACAACGCCTTCTACGGCAACGCGAGCGGCATGCTCGCCGGTGACTACATGTACACCGGCCACGACCCGAACCCCGCCGTCTCCCGCTGCGTCTGACACGCCGATCCGGCCGCTGGCGCTGACGCGCCAACGGCCGGATCCGTACGTCACGGGTAGTAGACCCGAGGGCTGGTGTAGGTGCCGTGAAACGCTCCGCTGCACGTGTAGACCTCGACCACCGCCACGGCGGAGCCCTTGAAGTTGTTCATCACGTTGACGTTGCGGCTGATCGGCCCGAACCGGCCGGTCCGGTTGAGGTCGTAGTAGATCCAGGAGGTGTTGCCGTTGTTGCTGGTCCGCAACTGGAGGTACGCCGTGCACCGGGACCCGTCCGGGGTGGCGTTCATGTAGAAGTCACCCACCACGGTCTGGTTGGAGCCCTGGTACGAGATGCACGAGCTGATCGGGTAGGCCCCGGTGCAGCCGCCACCCGAGGCCGCCTGGGCCGCTGCCGGGGCGACCAGGAGCGCCGCCAGTGTGACCACCGTGCCGAGGATGGTGCCCAGCAGTCTCTTTCCCATGTCGTTCGCCTGCCTTCGTCCGGTGCCCGGCGGTGCCGGGCGGATGCGGACACCGTCGCCGACCGGACCTGCCGGAACCTCGCCAAATTCTTGCCCGCCCCGACAGCCTGCCCGGACGTGCGGTCAGGAGCGGGCGAGGCGGCGCAGCAGCGAGTCGGCCCCCAGCGGGTACGCGCCGTGCCGGCGTACCCCGTCGGCGACCTCGCGGTCGGACGAGACCACGACGACCGGACGGCCCGCCGGCTCGGCGCGGACCAGGCGTCGGATCAGCTCGTCGGCGGTCTCGCCCTTGCGGGAGAAGAGCACCCGTACGCCGCGCGGGGCGGGCGGCAGCCCGTGCATCCGCTCGGCGCCGTCGAACACGACGGTGACCTCGTCGCCGGTCTGCGCGGCGATACCGCCCAGCCCGGTGATGAGGCGCTTGCGCTGCTGCTCCAGCGACATCTCGCCGAAGCCGCGCTTGGTGACGTTGTAGCCGTCCACGACGAGGTGCGCCCGGGGCAGGGCGAGCAGCTGGTCGAGCCGGGCCGGGTCGTCGGTGTCGCGGGCGCGCGCGGCCGGGCCCGCCGGGGCGGTACCGGGCTGCTCGGCGAACGCGTCGGCGACGAAGTCGGCGGGGAGCTTGTCGACCGGGTCGAGCGCCAACTCCCGGCGCAGCCCGACGGCGGCCTGACCGATGGTCTCCAGCAGCAGCCAGAGGCGGGCGTCGTCGACCGAGCGGGCCTCCTTGGCGCTGGCCCGGGCCACGCCGGCGGCGGCCTCCGCCTCGGCGAGCCGGGCGCGGGCGCGGCGCAGCTCGGCGTCGACGTCCGCGCTGGCGCGCGCGGCCCGGCCGCGTTCGGTGGCGAGAAGTTCGCTGGCCTTGCGCTCGCGGGCCTGCGTCTCGCGAAGGGTACGGGCCAGCTGACGGGACTCCTCACGGAGCTGGCCGAGTTCCTCGCGGACCCGGGCCAGCTCGTCGCGGAGCTTGTCGGCCTCGACCCGGGCCACCGCCCGGTCGTGTTCGGCGCGGGTGGCCCGCTGCTCGGCCTCGCGGACCAGTTCGGCGACGACGGCGCTGTCCGCCTCGGCGCGGACCGCCGCGCCGCTGGCGTCGATCAGCTCCCGCCAGCCGCGCGGCCGGACCAGATACGCCAGTGCGGCCACCTCGACCGGGTCGGCGGCGGCCGGCGCGGTGCCCTCGACCACGGCCGCCCCGAGGTCACCGGCATCGGCCAGCACCCGGGCGGTGACCCGCTGCCGGAACAGCGGGTCGGCGGTGAGCTGGGCGGCGATGGCCGGAGCGCCGAGACGGGCGCGCCGGTTGGGGGCGAACTTGGCCACCCGCCGCAACGGCACCGGCACCTCGTCGCCGGGGAGGCTGGGTAGCACGGCGGCGGTCAGCGCCACGATCCGTTGCCGGACCGGCTCGGGCAGCGTCGGCTCCGGCTCGATCGTCGGATCACCGCCCGAATCGGCGGGAGTGTCACTGGCGTCCGGATCGCTCACCGCGCCGTCGCGGGCGACCGGATCCTCCTGCGGGAGGTGGTCGTCGTGCGGCTCGGCGAGGGGCATGTGGCAAGTCTCCCACCGCTGGCGGGCCCACCGCCTGGTGAGTGAGCCGATCTCTCATCCTAGCCCCATGGTGACTGCTGGGACCTCTGCGACGGGAGTGTCGGACCGGGGCGCTAGCGTGCCGCCGATGGCACAGGCGGAGTACGTCCAGGAGTCACTGGCCGGTCTCGACCCGGCGGTGGGCGGGGTGGACCCGGCCCTGCCGCTGTACGCGACGACCTTCGTGGTGGTCGACCTGGAGACCACCGGCGGCGCGCCGGACGGCGGCGGGATCACCGAGATCGGCGCGGTCAAGGTGCGCGGCGGCGAGGAGCTGGGGGTGCTGGCCACCCTGGTCAACCCGGGGCAGCCGATCCCGCCGTTCATCACCGTGCTGACCGGGATCACCCAGGCCATGCTGCTGCCGGCCCCGCCGATCGAGGAGGTGCTGCCCAGCTTCCTGGAGTTCATCGCCGACGCCGTGCTGGTGGCCCACAACGCCCCGTACGACGTGGGTTTCCTCAAGGCCGCCTGCGCCCGGCACGGCTACCGCTGGCCCAACCCCCGCGTGCTGGACACGGCGGCGCTGGCCCGGCGGGTGCTGACCCGCGACGAGGTGCCCAACCGCAAGCTCGGCACCCTGGCGGCGTACTTCCGCACCGCCACCCAGCCCACCCACCGGGCGTTGGACGACGCCAAGGCCACCGTCGACGTGCTGCACGGTCTGATCGGTCGCCTCGGCGGGCACCGCGTCGACACCGTCGGCGACGCCATCGAGTTCGCCCGCGCGGTCACCCCGACGCAGCGCCGCAAGCGGCATCTGGCCGAGGGGCTGCCCCGGGTCCCGGGGGTCTACATCTTCCGGGCCGCCGACGACCGGCCGCTCTACGTCGGCACCTCGGGCGACATCGCCACCCGGGTGCGCAGCTACTTCACCGCCGGCGAGAAGCGCGCCCGGATCTCCGAGATGCTGGCCGCGGCCGAGCGGGTCGAGGCGGTGGAGTGCGCGCACTCGTTGGAGGCGGAGGTCCGCGAGCTGCGGCTGATCGCCGCGCACGCGCCTCCGTACAACAGGCGGTCGAAGTACCCGGAGCGGATGGTCTGGCTCAAGCTGACCGACGGGCCGTACCCCCGGTTGTCGATCGTGCGCGACATCTCCCCCACCGACACCGCCTACCTCGGGCCGTTCACCTCCCGGCGGGCCGCGGAGCTGGCCGCCGCCGCCTTCCACGACGCGGTCCCGCTGCGCCAGTGCACGCACCGGCTCTCGCTGCGCACCGTCACGCCGGCCTGCGCGCTGGCCGAGCTGGGTCGCTGCCCGGCGCCCTGCGAGCACCGGATCACCCCCGAGGAGTACGACGACAGAGCCGTCGAGCCATTCCGGACGGCCACCATGAGCGACCCGCGGCCGGTGGTGGACGCGCTGCTGGCCCGGATCGACGTGCTCGCGGCCGACCAGCGCTACGAGGAGGCCGCCGTGGTGCGGTACCGGCTGGCCGCGGTGCTGCGCGCCACGGTGCGGATGCAGCGGTTGGCGGCGCTGACCGGGATCGCCGAGCTGGCGGCGGCCCGACCGGCCGCCCGCGGCGGCTGGGAGCTGGCCCTGGTACGCCACGGTCGGCTGGCCGGCGCCGGGGTGTCCCCGCCGGGCGTCCACCCGAGACCCACGCTGAACGCCATCCGGGCCACCGCCGAGACGGTGTCGGGTGGGCACGGGCCGGTGCCGTCGGCCACCGCCGAGGAGTCCGAGCGCATCCTGTCCTGGTTGGAGCGGCCGGAGACCCGGTTGGTCGAGATGTCGTCCGGTTGGTCCTCACCGGCGGGCGGCGCGGGCCGCTTCCGTGACCTGCTGGCGAAGGCCGAGAGCGGGGCGTCGCACCAACTCTCGACCGAACGCTCATGACCAACTGACCGATCGGACTACGTCGACTCGCTTAGGCTGTTAAGGAAGTGCAGTCCTGCCCGTTTCGTGGGCCTGCTCCGTTCACCGGGTCCGGTGACCGCGGAGCCGGGGTGAGGAGGTGTCCCTCGTGGACGTCGACGCCGGACACGGCGCCGCCCTGGGGGGCGCCCTGCCAACCCAGTCGGGCGAGCTGCCCCTGACCCGCCGACTGCGGTCGTTGCTCACCTGGCCGACCACCGACTCCGACCCGGTCACCCACCTGGTCCGCACCCATCGGGGCATCCACGCCGGCACCGATCCGGCGGTGCTGCGCCGGGCGTACACGATCGCGGAAAATATGCACCGCGGGCAGTTCCGCAAGAGCGGCGAGCCGTACATCACCCATCCTCTCGCGGTGGCGCAGATCTGCGCCGAGCTGGGCATGGACACCACCACCCTGGTCGCGGCGCTGCTGCACGACACGGTCGAGGACACCCGCTACACGCTCCAGGCGCTCGCGGAGGACTTCGGCCACGAGGTGGCCCACCTGGTCGACGGGGTGACCAAGTTCGACAAGGCGTTCTACGGCAAGGCCGCCGAGGCGGAGACGGTCCGCAAGATGATCGTCGCCGCCGCCAAGGACGTCCGGGTGCTGATCATCAAGCTGGCCGACCGGCTGCACAACATGCGTACGCTCGGGGTGCGCTCGGCGGCGTCCCGGGAGCGGATCGCCCGCAAGACGCAGGAGGTCCTGGTCCCGCTCTGCGACCGGTTGGGCATCCAGACCCTCAAGCGTGAGCTGGACGACGTGGTGCTGCTGCACCTGGAGCCCGACGAGCACGCCCGGCTGGCCCGGCACGTGCACGACCGGCCCGGCTGGGAGGCCTACCTCGACGCCGTGGTCAACCGCGCCCGGGCCGCGCTCAAGCGCAGCCGGGTCGACGCCGAGGTGAGCCCCCGTCCCCGGCATCTCTACTCGATCTGGAAGGACACCGTCGCCGGCGGCCACACCGCGCCGTACGACCTGCCCCGCATCTCGGTGGTGGTCGACGGCCCGGCCACCGACTGTTACGCGGCGCTGGGCGCGATCCACGGCACGTGGCGGCCGGTAGCGGGCCGTTTCAAGGACTTCATCGCCTCGCCGAAGAACAACCTCTACCGCTCGCTGCACACCAGCGTCTGCGGCCCGCAGGACCGTACGGTGGAGGTGCTGATCCGCACCCAGGAGATGCACCGCGCGGCCGAGTACGGCATCGCCGCCGACTTCCGCTTCCCGCGCTCGGGCAGCGGCAGCGCGGCGGCCCGGGCCGAGCAGTTGGACTGGCTGCGCCGCGTGCTCGACTGGGAGCCGGAGGCCGCCGACCCGGCGCAGTTCTACGAGTCGCTGCGCTGCGACCTCGCCGAGGGCCAGATCCAGGTCTTCGCCGACGGCCGTCAGGTGGTGCTGCCGGCCGGCGCCACACCCGTCGACCTGGCGTACGAGCTGGGCAATCATCGCGGTGACCACTGCCTCGCGGCCCGCATCAACGGCCGGCTCGCGCCGCTGAGCTCGGAACTGGACGAGGGCGACGTGGTGGAGATCTTCACCGAGAACGACGCCGACAACGGCTTCGAGGCCGCCGCCGCCCCGCGCGGCCCCCGCAAGGAGTGGCTGGGCTTCGTCAAGTCGCCGCACGCGCAGATGCAGATCAACAGGTGGTTCGCCGAACACACCGAGCCGGGCATCACGATCAGCGACAAGGTACGCCTCGGTCGGGCCACCATCGGTCTCGCCCTGCGCCAGCACAACCGGGGCCTCGCCAGCGACCTGCCGCTGCTGCGGCTCTCCGAGGAGTTGGGCTACCCCGACCTGGAGACCCTGCTCGTCGCGGTCTTCGACCGGGTGATCGAACCGGACGCCGTGGTACGCCAGCTCATCGACCTGGTCGACCATCGACAGTGACTCGGGCGTGCCCCAGCGCGTCCGAGGGACATTCGTGACCACTAGCCTGGGGTCATGATCCCCCGTTCCCGCGCCACCGGTCGGGCCGTCTTCTACCAGGCCTTCTACCGGCTGCCGCTGCCGGTGCGCCGGCGTCTGGTCCGACTCGCCGTACCGAAGTACATCGTCGGCGCGGTCACGTTGGTCCGCGACACCGAGGCGAGCGGCGCGGGTCGGTTGCTGATGCTGCGCCAGCCTCCCGGCAACAAGGGCTGGTCGCTCCCCGCCGGCCTGCTGAACCGGGGTGAGCCCCCGGTCGTGGGCGCGGCCCGCGAACTGTTCGAGGAGTCCGGCGTCCGGCTGCCGCCGTCCCGGCTGCGCCCCGCCGTGCCGAACGCGATCGTGCACGCCAAGGGCTGGGTGGACATGGTCTTCGAGGCGGAGGTGCCGGCGTCCAGCACCGAACTGGTGGTGGACGGCGGGGAGGTCTTCGAGGCCGCCTGGCATCGGTTGGACGACCTGCCCAAGCTCACCTGGCCGACCGCGCGGTTGCTCGCCTACTACGACATCGGGCCGCTGGCCGGGCAGTTCCCGCCGCCGGTGCCCGACACCGCGCCATGACCAGGGCGAGCTGGCCGAGGGACGTCTGCGCGGTCGTGCTCGCCGCGGGCGAGGGCACCCGGCTGCGTCCGCTCACCGAACGGGTGCCCAAGGCGCTCTGCCCGGTCGGTAACGTGCCGCTCCTGGACCGGGCCCTGGATCGGTTGGCCGGTCTGGGCCTGAGGAGTCCGGCCCGGGTCGCGGTGAACGCCTGCTACCTCGCCGACCAGGTGGTCGCGCACGTCGGCGACCGCGCCCACCTGTCGGTGGAGCCCGGCGACCCGCTCGGCACGGCGGGCGGGGTGGCGAACCTGCGGGACTGGATCGACGGCCGAGGAGTCCTGGTCGGCAACGCCGACGCGTACCTGGCCGAGCCGGCCACCGCGCCGGGCCCCGACGTGGCCGCGCTGCTCGACGGTTGGGACCGGGACTCCGTACGCCTGCTCGGGCAGCCCGCCGCCGACCCGCACGCGCCGGGTACCTTCGCCGGGCACTGCTTCACCGGTTTCTCGCTGCTGCCGTGGCGACTGGTCCGCGACCTGCCGGTGGTCATGTCCGACCTGGTGCGCGCGGTGTGGCGGCCGGCGGAGGCGGCCGGGGCGCTCGACGTGGTGCCGTACGCGGGCACCTTCTACGACACCGGGACGCCGGCCGACTACCTGGCGGCCAACCTGCACGCGGCGGCCGGCGGCGTGCTCGTCGACGAGTCCGCCACGGTGCCCGGGAACTGCGTCGAATCGGTGGTCGGCGCCCACGCCCGGGTCGACGGCGACGTGCGACGCAGCGTGATCTGGCCGGGCGCGACCGTGCGAGCGGACGAGCGTCTGCGGAACGTGATCCGCTTCGGCGACGGCGGGACGGTGCAGGTCTAGCATGGGCGACGACGCCGACGAACGGAGAAGTGCCCCGTGATCACCGCGATCGTGCTGATCGACTGCGCCACCGACGCGATCCCCGAGGTGGCCGATGCCCTGGCCAACGTCCCCGGCGTCAGCGAGGTCTACTCGGTGGCGGGGCACGTCGACCTCATCGCCATCGTCCGGGTCCGCGAGTTCGACCAGATCGCGCAGGTCATCGCGGGCAGCATCTCCAAGGTGCCGGGTGTGCTGAACACGGAGTCGCACATCGCGTTCCGGGCGTACTCGAAGCTCGACCTTGAGGAGACGTTCGCGATCGGCCTCGCGGACGCCGACTGACCCGCAGCCCGCATGCGCCGCGGCCGGTCCACCCCGCGTGGGGTGGACCGGCCGTCGCGCTACCGCGAGATCAGCTCTCGCTGGGAGCGGGCCGCTCGGTGGTGCCGAGGCCCGGTTCCGGCGACTCGGTGATCCCACCACTCGGAGCCGGCGACTCGGTGACGCCACCCGGAGCCGGCGACGAGGTGCCCGGGCTGGGCGTGCCGCTGGCGCTGGTCTGCGGGACCGGGATGCCCAACTGGTTGGCCAGCTGGACCAGCTCGTCGTAGTGCGCCTGCAGCGTCGGCAGGGCGGTCTGGGCCAACTGGACCACCGACTGCTCGGAGCCCTGTGAGATCTCCGTCTGGGTGGCCTGGATGGCCTGGACGTGACCGGCCAGCTCACTGGTCACCCAGAGCCGGTCGAACTCCGTCCCACTGACGTTGTTCAGCTTGTCGATGACCGCCTGCTGATCGGTCGTGGGCTCGTTCGGCAGCTGGACGTTGAGCTGCGACGCGGTCTGCTGCACCGTCTGGTCCAGCTGGGTGTGGTCGGTCTTGAACATCGCGCCCAGGTCCTTGACCCCCTGGTTCTGGCCCTTCTGCTGAGCCAGGTCACCGGCGGTGATCTCGAAAAGGTTCACCTGGTGCACCGCCTGCAGGTACTGGGTGTCCTGCGTCGACGGCTGTGCCGCCGCCTGGGCGGCTGCTGCCGGCGCGACACCCACCAGCACCAGCGCGGCCAACAGGCCGAGGCGTTTGAGACCCAACATGCTTCCCCCCCTAGAGACGTTGGATCGCACGGATACCCGGCTCACGGGGGTTATTCCTGCGATCGCCCGGCGCGCGGGGTCGACCGGTCCCGCCGTGCCCGTCCGACTCCTGCTCGGTTGGGCGACCGGACACCGGAAACGGCGTGACGCCCGCCGGAAGTCCGGCGGGCGTCACGTGACGGTGCTGTCGGGAGGTCAGCGGCGGCTCTCGCCGCTGCCGATCTCCGCACGATCTCCCCGGGGCTCGACCGGCGGGTGACCCGGCGAGACCGGCGCCTCGACCGGCTTCTCGATCGGGTAGAAGAAGCCCCGGACCGCCGGGCCGAGGGCCCCGAGCCGGTTCATCTTCTTCGGTACCACCCAGCCGACGTACTCCAGCTCACCGTGGCCGTCCGCGTGCCCGTTCGACGCGCTGAGCGGCTGGTGGACCTCGATGAACCGACCGTCCGGCAGACGCCGGATGATGCCGGTCTCGACGCCGTGCGCGAGCACCTCCCGGTCGTGCTGCTGCAGACCCAGGCAGAGCCGGTAGGTGACGTAGTACGCCAGCGGCGGAACCACGAGCAGACCGACCCGGCCCGCCCAGGTCATCGCGTTCAGGCTGATCTGGAACTTGTCGGCGATCACGTCGTTGGCGCCCGAAAGCGTCAGCACGATGTAGAAGGCGACGGCCATGGCGCCCACGGCCGTACGGGCCGGAACGTCACGGGGCCGCTGGAGCAGGTTGTGGCTCTTGCGGTCCTTGAGGTGCCGGGCCTCCAGGAACGGGTACATCGTCGACAGGCCGACCAGGATGCCGGGCAGCACGACAGTGGGCCAGAACAGCGGCGGGATGACGTACCCGTCGCCGATCGGGATGTTGATCTGCCATGCCGGCATGAGTCGCGTCGAGCCGTCGAGGAACATGACGTACCAGTCGGGCTGGCTGGCGGCCGAGACCACCCACGCCTCGTACGGCCCGAACAGCCAGATCGGGTTGATCTGGAACAGACCGCCCAGCAGCGCGATGACGCCGAAGACGACCATGAAGAAGCCGCCCTGCTTCAGCGCGTAGCGGGGGAACATCCGCTCGCCGACCACGTTGTTGTTGGTCCGGCCGGGGCCGGGCCACTGGGTGTGCTTCTGCTTGAAGACCAGACCCAGGTGGGCGCTGATCAGCGCGAGCAGCAGGCCCGGGATCAACAGGACGTGGGCGATGAAGAACCGGCTGATGATGATCGTGCCGGGGAACTCGCCACCGAAGACCGATGACGTCACCCACGAGCCCACCACCGGGATGGACAGCATGATCGCGGAGGCGATCCGCAGACCGGTGCCGGACAGGCCGTCGTCCGGCAGCGAGTAGCCGGTGAAGCCGGCCAGGAAGCCGACCCAGAACAGCAGCGAGCCGATGATCCAGTTGGTCTCGCGCGGCTTGCGGAAGGCGCCGGTGAAGAACACCCGCAGCATGTGCACGACGATCGCGGCCATGAACAGCAGCGCCGCCCAGTGGTGCATCTGCCGCATCACCAGACCACCCCGGACGTCGAACGACAGGTCCAGGCTGGAGGCGTACGCGGCGGACATCGGGGTGCCCTGCAACGGCGCGTAGCTGCCGTCGTAGACCACCTCGGTCATCGCCGGCTCGTAGAAGAAGGTCAGGAACACACCGGTCAGCAACAGCACGATGAACGAGAACAGCGCGATCTCGCCCAGCAGGAACGACCAGTGGTCCGGGAAGACCTTGTTCAGCAGCTTGCGCAGCGGCGTGGCCACCGCGAAGCGGTCGTCCACCCCCGCCGCGGCCTTGCCCGGCGTGGCCGCCAGGTCAAACTTTCGACGCTTCATGGCCGCTCCCAGAAATCAGGCCCGACGGTCTCGGTGTAGTCGGACTTCGCCACGAAGAAGCCCTCGGAGTCCAACTCGATCGGCAGCTGCGGCAGCGACCGGCTGGCCGGGCCGAAGACGGGCCGGGCGTTGTCGGTGATCAGGAACTGGGACTGGTGGCACGGGCAGAGCAGCCGGTTGGTCTGCTGCTCGTAGAGGCTGGCGGGGCAGCCGGCGTGCGTGCAGATCTTGGAGAACGCCGCGTAGTTGCCCCACATGTAGTCCTTGTGGTGCTTCTGCGTCTCGCCGGGGCGCGAGTTGGCCTCGCGGGACTTCTGGGCGTCCGCGTCGCGCAGGTGGATCAGCAACGTCGGCGAGTCGGCGTGCCGGTTGCTCACGCCGTGCTCGATGCCGGGGAAGACGGTCAGCTGACCACCGGCGCTGATGTCCGCCGGGCGCACCGGGCGGCCGTCCTCGCGGACCAGGCGGATCTTCTGCCCGTTCTCCGTCGGGGCGAACCCGGTGGTGAACATCTGGTTGTTCTTGTGCGGCTGGGAGATCAGGCCGCCGACCAGCGGCGCCGCCGCGACCGCGGCGACCGGCGCGAGACCGGCCAGCAGCGAGATGCCGAGCAACGGACGACGCTTGATGCCCATCTCGTCGGCCAGGTAGAGCATGGTCTGGCCGGTGATGGTGCGACCCTCGGAGTCGACCTGGCCCTCGTGCCGGTCCTGGATCGAGACCTCCTTGGGCAGCAACTTCTTGCCCCAGGTCAGGATGCCGAAGCCGACGGCGAGCAGGGCCACGCCGAGGGTGGCGCCCAGCAGCGGCGTGTAGAACTTGTCGCCGCCGCGCCCCGGCTCGTACTGCCACGGCCACCAGATGTAGATGGCCAGGAAGGCGGTCGCCGCCAGACCGGTGATCAGGAAGAACCCGGCCACCACGCGGGTGAGCCGACGCTCCGCCTTGGTGCCCGGCAGCACCTGCGGCTCGTAGTGGACGATCTCGATGTCGTCCCGACGCGCGCCCTCGCGGACGATGTCGAACCGGCTCAGCCTGGGGTCGTTCACGTCGAGCGGCTCCGGGCCCTGCGAGGCCTGGTGCTCGGTGTGCGTGCTCATGCCGTCACCTCGCTACGGGTGGCGCCGAGCGGCACCACGGCGGTGGAACTGAAGATCCGCTCGGTCACGACTTACCCGCAATCCACAGGCTAGCGAACACGAGCGCCACGATGCCAACCAGGAAGATCGCCAGGCCCTCGGTGGACGGCCCGTACCGACCGAGGTTGAACCCGCCCGGGTCCTGGTCGGTCTTCAGCGTCTCCTGGATGTAGGCGATGATGTCGGCCTTCTGCTCCGGAGTGATCTGGTTGTCGCCGAACACCGGCATGTTCTGCGGACCGCTCAGCATCGCCGCGTAGATCTGCCGGTCGGTCGCGGGGTGCAGGCTCGGGGCGAACTTGCCCGAGGAGAGCGCACCGCCGCCACCGCCGAAGGCGTGGCACTGCGAGCAGTTGATCCGGAACAGCTCGCCACCGGCCGCGACGTTGCCGCTCTTGTGCAGGTCGTCTTCGGTGCCCGGGACGACCGGACCGCCGCCGAGTTCCTGGATGTACTGGGCGAGCTGCCGGGTCTGCTCGTCGGTGAAGACCGGGGGCTTGCGGTGCGCCTGGGCCTCCTGGCGGGCCAGCGGCATCCGGCCCGAGCTGACCTGGAACTCGACCGAGGCCGCGCCGACGCCGATCAGGCTCGGCCCGCGGCCCTCGACGCCCTGGGCGTTGCGCCCGTGGCAGGTCACACAGCTCACGTCGAACAGCGCCTTGCCCTCGGCTGCGGCGCCGGTGAGCGGCGGATTGTCCTGCGCCTGCGCACCGGGCGCGAAGACGGTGTAGGCGCCGCCGGCGAGCATCAGCGCCGCGATCAGCCGGACCGCGGCGCCCAGCCGGCGGCGGCCCCTGCTGCGCGCGGCGGGCCGCCCGCGCAACCGCGCGAGCAGGCCGCGTCGGCGGTCGTTGTCAGAAGTCATGAGCTGTGTCCTTAACCGGTTGGACCTTGTCTCAGGGGACGGAGCAGCGGCGCGGTTCGTGACGCGCCAAGATCACTGAAGCCAGTAGATCATGGCGTACAGGCCGATCCACACGACGTCGACGAAGTGCCAGTAGTACGACACGACGATCGCCGAGGTCGCCTGCGCCGGGGTGAACCGGCCCATGGTCGTGCGGACCATGAAGATGATGAAGGCGATGAGACCGCCGGTCACGTGCAGGCCGTGGAAACCGGTCGTCAGGTAGAACATCGAGCCGTAGCCGTCGGCGTTGATCCTGACGCCGTCCTCCACCAGGTGGCGGTACTCGTTCACCTGGCCGAGCACGAAGATCAGGCCCATCACGAAGGTGACGGTGAACCAGCGGCGCAGCGCGTGCACGTCACCCTTCTCCGCCGCGAAGACGCCGAGCTGGCAGGTCACCGAGGACAGCACCAGGATCACCGTGAAGGTGGTCGCGTACGGGATGTTCAGCGACTCGGTGTGCTTCTCCCACTGCTCCGGCGCAGCCGCGCGGATCGAGAAGTACATCGCGAAGAGCGCCGCGAAGAACATGAGTTCGCTGGAGAGCCACACGATCGTCCCCACGCTGACCATGTTGGGTCGCGTCAGAGAGTGGATCCGGCTCTTGTCAATGGCTGGGGCCGCAGTCACGCCGTCATTATTGCCCCTGACCGGGGCCGGCGATCAGCGGGGTGGCAAACCTGCGCCTTCCGTGGCCCGGGCGTCAGGGTCCGGTTCGCCTGGCCTAGCCTGAAAAGCGTGCTGCACGTCGATCCCATCCTCGCCGCCACCTCGGCCCTCCCGGCCGATGTGCTCGCGGCCACCTCGGCGGGCCCGTCGACGCTGGCCGCCGGGGCCGAGGCGACCCCGCCACCGTTCACCATCGGCGCGGTGCTGACCGAGACCCGGTTGGACAGCTGGCTGGCCCTCGGCCTGGTGCTCGCCGCCGGCCTCTACCTGTACGGGGTGCACCGGCTGCGCATCCGGGGCGACCGCTGGCCGGTCGCCCGTACCGTCTTCTTCCTCGGCCCCGGCCTCGGCGGCATCGCGCTCGTCACGGTCAGTGGGCTGCACGCCTACGACACCGCGCTGCTGTCGGTGCACATGGTCCAGCACATGGTGCTCTCCATGGTGTCGCCGATCTTCCTGGCACTGGGCGCGCCGATGACGCTGGCCCTGCGGACCCTGCCGGTCGGGCCGCGCAAACGCCTCCTGGCGATCGTGCACAGCCGGATCGCCCGGGTCTACAGCTTCCCGCTGGTGGCGTTCGCCATCTTCGTGGTCAACCCGTTCGCGCTGTACTTCAGCGACCTGTACCGCTTCACGCTGGAGCACGCCTGGGCGCACGAGCTGGTGCACGCGCACTTCATCATGACCGGCTGCGTGTTCTTCTGGCCGCTGCTCGGCCTCGACCCGCTGCCCGGCCGCTGGCCGTATCCGGCGCGGGCGCTGCTGATGCTGCTCTCCGTGCCGTTCCACACCGTGCTCGGGCTCACCATCATGCAGAGCACCACGCTCTTCGGCGGCGACTGGTACCCCTCGCTCAACCTGAGCTGGTCCGACCCGAAGGCCGACCAGGTGGTCGCCGGCGGCATCCTCTGGGCCGGCGGCGAGTTCGTCAGCGTCACCATGCTCGCGGTGCTGGTCGTGCAGTGGGTCAAGCAGTCCGAGCGGGAGGCCCGCCGCGTCGACCGCGAGCTGGACCGCCAGGAGGCGCGCGAGCGCGCGGCCGAAGCCCCGACGGCCTGAGCTGCGCAGACGGCACGCCCGACGCGCGGGAAGCGGGCGGCGTGTCAGGTACGTCACGTCGGCCGGTACGATCGGCGGGCAGCTACGAGGTTGGAAGCGGAGTGTCGGCATGAGTGAGCGTCTGTGCACCGTCCTGCTCTACAGCGACGACCCGCAGGTCCGTGACCGGATGCGGCTCGCCGTGGGCACCCGGCCCGCGCCCGGCCTGCGGATCGAGTTCGTCGACGCGTCGACCTACGCCGAGACCATCCGGCTGGTCGACGACTACGAGATCGACCTGCTGCTGCTCGACGGCGAGGCCAGCCCCGGCGGCGGCATCGGCATCGCCCGGCAGATCAAGGACGACCGGGACGACGCGCCTCCCACCTGCCTCGTGATCGCCCGCGCCGCGGACCGATGGCTCGCCGCGTACGCCGAGGTCGACGCGACGCTGGTGCACCCGCTCGACCCGGTGACCACCGGCAGCACGGTGGCCGAGTTGCTGCGGACGCACGCACCCGCCTGACGTCCCCGCGCCACCCGGCACCGACACGGCGCCGGCCGAGCCTGCGCCGGTTCCAGCCCACCCGCACTTCGTACGCTCGGGAGGCCCGCCATGGGCGATCGGACCTGGCCGCACCTGCTCAACTCGCTGCTGCGCGGCGAGGAGCTGTCCACCGGCGACACCGCCTGGGCCATGGGCGAGATCATGGCCGGCTCGGCGGGTGCCGCCCAGGTGGCCGGCTTCGCGGTGGCGCTGCGGGCCAAGGGTGAGACCTCGGCCGAGCTGGCCGGCCTGGTGGAGACGATGTTGAGCCGGGCCGTCCCCGTCGACCTGCCCGACGAGCTGCGTTCCACCGCGCTGGACGTCGTGGGCACGGGCGGTGACCTCGCCCACACGGTCAACATCTCCACCATGGCCGCGCTTGTCGTCGCGGGCGCGGGTGTCCGGGTGGTCAAGCACGGCAACCGCGCCGCGTCCTCCTCCTGCGGCACCGCCGACCTGTTGGAGTTCCTCGGCGTCCCGCTCGACCTCGACCCCGACGCCATCGTGCGGTGCGTCACCGAGGCGGGCATCGGGTTCTGCTTCGCCGCCCGCTTCCACCCGGGCATGCGGCACACCGGGCCGGTCCGCCGGGAGCTGGGCGTCCCCACCGTGTTCAACTTCCTCGGCCCGCTGACCAACCCGGCCCGACCCCGCGCCGGCGCGGTCGGCTGCTTCGACGCGCGGATGGCCCCGGTGATGGCCGGCGTGTTCGCCGCCCGTGGCGACTCGGTGCTGGTGATGCGCGGCGAGGACGGCTTGGACGAGTTCACCACCGCCGCGCCGACCCGGATCTGGGCGGCGCAGAACGGCACCGTACGAGAGGCCGTGCTGGACGCGAGCGACCTGGGCGTACCCCGGGCCACCCTGAGTGACCTGCGCGGCGGTGACGCCGCGTACAACGCCGGTGTGGCCCGTCGCCTGCTGGCCGGTGAGACCGGCCCGGTGCGCGACGCGGTCCTGGTCAACGCGGCGGCGGCGCTCGCGACGCAGGGGCCGCTCGACGGCGACCTGACCGAGGCGCTGCGCGCCGGCCTGGACCGCGCCGCCGAGTCGATCGACTCGGGCGCGGCGGCGGGCGTCCTGGAGCGCTGGATCGAGACCGCGACCACCACGGCCGAGGCCGCGACCACCGCCTGATCCGCGCGCCCGTCCCACCGGATCGGCCGGCACGCGCGGCCGCGTCTGACCAGGTAGGGGAGGTGGGGGGCGACAGTACGACGGAATGCTCCCACCTCGGCGACGCGGGGGTGTCGGCGCGGCGGTATACCGCCCCATCGGCGATCTGGCGGCGACAGCACGGCGAGACACCGCCACATCGGCGACCTGCGGCGACAGCACAGCGAGACACCGCCGCATCGGCGATCTGGGCACGGCGTCGCGTCGGTCGCCGCGATGTCCGGGCGGCCGAGGGCGGCGTGCGTCAGGCGGCGCGGCGGCGGGTGCCGTGCGTCAGGCGGCGCGGCGGCGGTGCCGTGCGTCAGGCGGCGCGGCGTCAGGTGCCGTGCGTCAGGCGGCGGTGCCGTGCGTCAGGCGGCGTGGCGGCGCGACGGCTGGCGGCGTCGGCGCTCGGCCAGCCGAGTGACGGGCGCGACGAACGTGGTGATCACCACGGCCGCGCCGCAACCGGCGCAGACCAGCTCGGGACAGTCGCTGCCGTGGCCGTCGACGCAGGGCGGCGCCTCGAACGGCGTCACGCCCGCACAGACGTCGCAGTAGAGATCGCGGTGCGACATCGGGCGTCTCCTCTCACTCCAGGCGACCCGCCCCCGGAACGTGACAACGACGCACAACGGAAGCGAAGAACTACTCGCCTGTAGTTTCCCACGCGGGTCCGACAAATCTCCGCGCCCGCCCCCGGACCGCGCCGCCTCGGGTGATCCACCCCGACATCACTGAAGGCGGGGTGTTCGGGCCACCCGGACACCCCGAATTCCGGGAACCCGGGTCGATCAAGCGCGCCTCACGACGAAGGCCCGCTCCCCCGGTCGGGGTGCGGGCCTCCGTGGCGGTACGCGATCTCGTCGATCAGTGCTCGGCGGTGCGCCGGGTGCCGCTGTAGTACTCGAACAGCAGGCCGCAGGCGGCGAAGACGACCGCCACCAGGCCGAGACCGATCAGCCAGAACTGCCAGAACACCAAGCCCAGCGCGGCGATCGCAGCGGCCAGCGCCAGACCGAACGGCCAGTAGCTGCCCGGGCTGAAGAAGCCGACCTCACCGGCGCCGTCGGCGATCTCGGCGTCGGCCCGGTCCTCGGGGCGCAGGTCGATACGGCGGGAGACGAACCAGAAGAAGCCACCGCACATCGAGCAGAGCAGGAACGACAGCGCCAGGGCGACGGTGCCCACCCACTCGATGTTGCCGGACTCACCGTGCGTCCAGGCGCCGTAGAGGATGGTCGCGCCGAAGAGGAACCCGGCGATGATCAGGAAGATACGCCACTCGGTCTTCATGCGGCTGCCTCAGCTTCCCGTGCCGGCCGGAGCGTCGTCCGGGTTGAAGTTGCTCTGCGTCCGTCGGGTGTCGAACGGCTTCGTGGTCTGCGCGTACGGCTCCTCGCCGATCTGGGCCAGCGCCTCCTGGGTGGACTTGCCACCCTGCTTGGCCGCGAGGAACTGGTCGTACTTCTCCGGCGACACGACCCGCAGCTCGAAGTTCATGAACGCGTGGTAGCTGCCGCACAGCTCGGCGCAGCGGCCGACGTACGCGCCCTCCGCGTCCAGGCTGGAGACCTCGAAGACGTTACGGATCTTGCCCGGCATGACGTCCCGCTTGAACAGCAGCTCCGGCACCCAGAAGGAGTGGATGACGTCGCGGCTCGTCTCCTCGAACCGGATGGACCGGTTGGTCGGCAGCACGAGCACCGGGATGACCTCGCTGGTGCCGAGCGTCGACGCGGTGGTCTTGGCCTCCGTGCCCTGACCGTCGCGGTAGTTGAACTGCCAGTTCCACTTGAACGCGACGACCTCGACCGTGACGTCCGGGTTCTTCGACAGCTTGTCGACGTCGGTCTGCACGATCGCCGTGTAGTAGAAGAGCACGGAGACGATCAGGATCGGCGCGATGGTGTAGAGGAACTCCATCGGCAGGTTGTAGCGGGTCTGCACCGGCAGCGCGTTGCCACGCTTGCGGTACCGCACGACACACCAGAAGATCAGGCCCCACACGAAGACGCCGACCGCGAGCGCGGCGACGCAGGAGGCGATCCACAGGTCGTACATCCGGTGCGACTCGGGCGTGATGCCGCCCTGGGGCCAACCGAAGCCGTCGAACGTCTTGCCGACGTCACAGCCCGTGAGCAGAACCAGCAGCGCCACGCCCCCGAGACCGAGCCCGGCCAGCCGACCGGCACCACGTCCCCGGCGTCCACCGACCCGTGGGGCAGCACCGTGCCGTACGGCCGACGGCCGTACCTCCGAACTCCTTGCGACCACCTGGTCCTGCCTCCCTAGCGCGCCGCGGTGCGTCGTTCGTCAGCACCGGCGGCAAAGGCGTCACCGACGGTCGCAGATTACTCGACCATGACGGACTCGGCCGTGGTGGGGTCACTGTCCGCCCCCATCGGGGGGATCCTGGGCATAACGTCGCGATAGCGTGGGGACCCGTGAGTGCGAGGAGTGAGCCGGGGTTGCGAGCCCCGCAGTCGCGAGCAGAAGGCGGCGCCGTGAGCGCCTCTTCGGTGTACCTGGACGCAGCGACGGCCGCGCCGCTGCATCCGGTCGCCCGGCAGGCGCTGCTGGCTGCCCTGGAGGACGGCTGGGCCGACCCGGGGAAGCTCTACGGCCAGGCACGCCGCGCGCGCCAACTGCTCGACGCCGCCCGCGAGGCCGCCGCGCAGACGCTCGGCGTCCGCGCCGACGAGCTGTCCTTCACCCCCAGCGGTACGACCGCAGCCCACGGCGCGGTGCTCGGCGCGCTCGCGGGACGGCGTCGGGTCGGGGCGACGCTGGTGCACTCGGCGATCGAGCACTCCGCCGTCCTGCACGCCGCCGAGCGGCACGTCTCGGCCGGCGGCGCCGCCACCGCCGTACCTGTCGACCGGATGGGCCGGCTGGACCTGACCGGCTGGTCGGACGCCGTCGGCGCTCCCGGGGTCGCGCTGGCGGCGCTGATCAGCGCCAGCCACGAGGTGGGCACCGTGCAGCCGGTCGCCGAGGCGGCGGCCGTCTGCGCGGACGCCGGGGTTCCGCTGTACGTCGACGCGGCGCAGTCGGTCGGACGGGTGCCGCTGCCGGCCGGCTGGTCGGTGCTCAGCGCCAGCGCCCACAAGTGGGGCGGGCCACCCGGGGTGGGGTTGCTGGCGGTGCGCAAGGGCACCCGCTGGGAGTCGCCATGGCCGGCCGACGAGCGGGAGGGTGGCCGTACCCCCGGGGTGGTGAACCTGCCCGCGGTGGTGGCGGCGGCGGCGAGCCTGCGCGCGGCGGCGGCCGACGCGGCCGCCGAGGCGGCCCGGCTGTCCCCGCTGGTGGATCGGATCCGGGCGCGGGTCGCGGCGGAGGTGCCCGACGTGGAGGTGGTCGGCGACCCGGTGCTGCGCCTGCCGCACCTGGTGACGTTCTCCTGCCTGTACGTGGACGGCGAGACGTTGCTGCACGCGCTGGACCGACGGGGGTTCGCGGTGTCGTCCGGTTCGTCCTGCACGTCGTCCACGCTGCGGCCGTCGCACGTGCTGGAGGCGATGGGGGTGCTCTCGCACGGCAACGTGCGGGTCAGTCTGCACCTGGACACCAGCGACGAGGACGTCGAGCGGTTCCTCACCGAGCTGCCCGGGATCGTCGCCGGCCTGCGGGCCGACGCCGGGGTGGTCGGGCTGTGACGATGCCGGACGAGGTGATCGACTGCCGGGGTCAGCGCTGCCCGCTGCCGGTGATCGCGGCGGCCCGGCGGATGCCGCAGGTGCCGGTCGGCACGGTCGTCCGGGTGCTGGCCGACGACCCGGCGGCGGCGGTCGACCTCCCCGCCTGGTGCCGCATGCGCGGCCAGGAGTACCTAGGCGCCCTAACAGGCCCCGAAGGCCCCGCCTACGACATCCGCCGCACCCACTAACCCCCACCCCCTCCCCCGCGATCTTGCACTTTCGGTGCCGACAAGAGCGGACACAAGCCGCGAAACGGCGACACAAAGTGCAAGATCGGCGCGGGGTCAGGGTGAGGGTGAGGGTTACGGGAGGAGGTGGGGGCGGATCTCTTCTGCCGCCACGTCGCCGTAGGACTCGGCGAGGCGCTTGACGAACAGGTCGCGGCGTACGTCGTACTCCTGGGTCCCGACCGTCTCCAGGACGAGCGTGGCCAGCAGCGAGCCGACCTGGGCGGCCCGCTCCAGGCCAAGACCCCAGGAGAGCGCGGTGAAGAAACCGGCCCGGAAGCCGTCGCCGACACCCGTGGGGTCGACGGCCCGGATCTCCCGGGCGATGGGTACGTGGATGGGGTCGATGCCCCGACCGGCGATCTCGACGCCGTCCTTGCCCAGCGTGGTGACCCGCACCTTCACCAGGTCCAGCAACTGCTCGTCGCTGAGCTGCGCCTTGCTCTGCAGCAGCGACTTCTCGTAGTCGTTGGTCATGAGGTACTCGGCGCCCTCGATCAGCGCCACCACGTCCTCGCCGGGCATCCGGGCGAGCTGCTGGGAGGGGTCGGCGGCGAACGCGTACCCGCGGGTGCGGCACTCGGCCGAGTGCCGCAGCATCGCCTCCGGGTCGTTGGCGCTGACCAGCACCAGGTCCAGCCCGCCGAGCCGGTCGGCGACCGGGGCCAGTTCGATGTTGCGCGCCTCGCTCATGGCGCCCGCGTAGAACGAGGCGATCTGGCACATGTCGGTGTCGGTGGTGCAGACGAACCGCGCGGTGTGCGCCACCTCACTGACGTGCACGGAGTCGCAGTCCACGCCGTGCCGCTCCAGCCAGGAGCGGTAGTCGGCGAAGTCCGCGCCGACCGCCCCGAGCAGCACCGGACGCAGCCCGAGCTGCCCCATGCCGAAGGAGATGTTCGCCGCCACCCCACCGCGGCGCAGCACCAGGTCGTCCACCAGGAAGGAGAGCGAAACCTTGTGCAGCTGATCGGCGATGAGCTGGTCGGCGAAGCGACCCGGGAAGCTCATCAGGTGATCGGTGGCGATCGAGCCGGTCACGGCGATCTTCATGTCAACCTCAGGGTCGGGAGCGGGGCGCGGTCAGCCTACCGGCCCGGTAACCGGGGCGTGTCCGGTCCGTCGGGCGACGGCAACCAGCTCGTCACGACGAAGGGGCCGCCCCGAAAGGGACGGCCCCGTCATCGCTGGTGTGGTGCGTGACTCAGTTGAACGAGTCGCCGCAGGCGCAGGAGTTGCCCGCGTTGGGGTTGTCGATGGTGAAGCCCTGGGCGTCGATCCGGTCGGCGAAGTCGATCGTCGCGCCGGACAGGTAGGGGGCGCTCATCCGGTCGACGACGACCTCGACGCCACCGAAGTCGGTGACGACGTCACCGTCGAGCGACCGCTCGTCGAAGAAGAGCTGGTACCGCAGGCCGGAGCAGCCGCCCGGCTGCACCGCGACCCGGAGCCGCAGGTCGTCGCGGCCCTCCTGCTCGATCAGGGCCTTGACCTTCTGCGCCGCGACGTCGGTGAGGACGACGGAAGTAGGGGCCTGGGCCTCGGTCGACTCGGTCTGCGCTGGCGTGGTCACGTGGAAGTCTCCCTGCGCGGTTTTGGGTCCGGACGCACTGGCCAACGTCGTACGCCGTCCAGTGATTCCCGGTTGTGGTCCGGTTCCGATGGTACGCCGCCCCGGCCGGACGTACCCGCGTGGCGGGCACCCGGCCCAGGTGGGACGGGGGCGCGCGCTCAGCGGCTCCACTGCCGGGCCAGCCGGGCGCCCAGTTCGCGCAGCCCGTCGGCGGGGCGGCTCAGCGCTGCGGCGAGCCCGCCGGTCTCCTCGCCGCCGAAGTGCTCCACCAGGCTGTAGGCGTCGGTCACCCCGGCCGAGGCGGCCTCCCGCCGACCGGTGCTGACCTGGCCAGCGACCACCACGCAGGGCACCCCACGGTCCCGGGCGGCCCCGGCCACCCCGGCGACGACCTTGCCGCGCAGCGACTGGTGGTCGAAGGACCCCTCCCCCGTGATCACCAGGTCGACGGTGTCCAGGGCGGCGTCCAGCCGGTTGGCGCGGGTGACCAGCCCGATACCGGACTCAACGGTGCCGCCGAGCGCGAGGACGGCTGCGCCCAGGCCGCCGGCCGACCCACCGCCGGGCAGTGCGCCCAGGCCCGCCGGGCAGCCGGGCAGGTCCCGTTCCAGCACCGCCGCGAAGCGTTCCAGGGCGGCGTCGAGCAGCAGCACGTCGGCCCGGTCGGCGCCCTTCTGCGGACCGAAGACGTTGCTCGCGCCGTGCAGGCCGAGCAGCGGGTTGTCCACGTCGGTGGCGGCGACCAGCAGGGCGTCCCGCAACCGGGGTACGCCGTCCAGCGCGTCGACCGCGGCCAGCGCGGCTCCGCCGTACGGCAACGCCGCGCCGGTCCCGTCCAGCGGAGTCGCGCCCAGCGCGGCGAGCATGCCCGCGCCGGCATCGTTGGTGGCGGAGCCGCCCAGCCCGATCACCACCGTCCGGGCCCCGCTCTCCACGGCGGCGGCCACCAGCAGTCCCAGCCCGTACGACGTGGCGGCCTTCGGGTCGCGCTCGTCGGCGGCGAGCAGGTGCAGTCCGCACGCCTGGGCGCTCTCCAGGTAGGCGGTCGTGCCGTCGGCGGTGAGCAGGATCTCACCCGCCGCCGGGCGGCCCAGCGGATCGACCGTCGACACCGGCAGCCGCCGGCCGCCGAGCGCTTCGGCGAGCACCTGGACGAAGCCCGGCCCGCCGTCGGCGAGGGGCCGGATCAGCAGGTCATCCGTGTCGGTGACGGTGCGCCAACCGGCGGCGACCGCGGCGGCCACCTCCGGTGCGGACAGGGTGCCGGCGAACTTGTCCGGGCAGAGCAGCACGCGCATGGCGAGCAGTGTGGCAGCACACACCGAGCGGAGCTGCGGCGCGCTCGTGCTGTGGGACCATGGGCTACGTGACTTCGACCTGGGTGGAACCCTCCAACACGGCGACGGCTCTGCTGCTGCTCGGCCGGGGCAGCGACCCCGACACCGAGCGCGGCGTCGAGTGTCCGGGCGACCTGCCGGCGCCCAGCGATCCCGACCTGGTGGCCCGCGCCACGGCGGCGAAGGCGAAGCTGGGCAGCAAGGTCTTCGTGCTGGGGCACCACTACCAGCGCGACGAGGTGATCCAGTTCGCCGACGTGACCGGTGACTCGTTCAAGCTGGCCCGGGAGGCGGCGGCCCGTCCGGAGGCGGAGTACATCGTCTTCTGCGGCGTGCACTTCATGGCCGAGAGCGCCGACATCCTCACCACCGGCACCCAGCGGGTGATCCTTCCCGACCTGGCGGCCGGCTGCTCGATGGCGGACATGGCCGTGCTGGGTCAGGTCGAGGCCGCCTGGGACACGCTGACCGAGCTGGGCATCGCGGGCGACACCGTGCCGGTGACGTACATGAACTCGTCGGCGGACATCAAGGGCTTCGTGGGGCGCAACGGCGGCGTGGTCTGCACCTCGTCCAACGCCAAGCGCGCCCTGGACTGGGCGTTCGAGCAGGGTCAGAAGGTGCTCTTCCTTCCGGACCAGCACCTGGGCCGCAACACGGCGGTGCTGGAGATGGGCCTGTCGCTGGACGACTGCGTGCTCTACGACCCGCACAAGCCCGGTGGCGGGCTCACGCCGGAGCAGCTGCGCGACGCCAAGATGATCCTCTGGCGGGGGCACTGCTCGGTGCACGGCCGGTTCACGCTGGACAGCGTCAACGACGTACGGGGGCGGGTGCCGGGCGTCAACGTGCTGGTCCACCCGGAGTGCCGGCACGAGGTGGTCACCGCCGCCGATCACGTCGGCTCGACCGAGTACATCATCAAGACCATCGAGGCGGCGCCGGCCGGCTCGGCGTGGGCGCTGGGCACCGAGCTGAACCTGGTCCGCCGGCTGGCCCTGGCCCACCCGGACAAGCAGATCATGTTCCTCGACAAGGCGGTCTGCTACTGCTCGACGATGAACCGGATCGACCTGCCGCACCTGGTGTGGGCGCTGGAGGAGCTGGTCGCGGGCCGGGTGGTCAACCAGATCACGGTGGACGCCGACACCGCCCACCACGCGCGGGTGGCGCTGGACCAGATGCTCGCTCTGCCCGGCGCATGACCACGATCCGTGACGTCCCTGGTACACAAAAGTGCCGGATCACCGATTAATGCCACACACGCCGGTCTGACCGAGTCCTTTTTCGTCACCGAGGGCTATGCTGCCGGAGCGACGACGCGAGCGGGCCGTTTCGATATGGCCGCATCCGGGGTAGCGACAAGGTTCACGCTCCCCACCATCAACACAGCAGCACCGAAGCGCTGGAGGTTGCGTTGACCGACGACGTCCTGGTCGTGCATGGAGGCACTCCGCTCGAAGGGCGGATCCGCGTGCGCGGCGCGAAGAACCTGGTTTCGAAGGCGATGGTCGCCGCACTGCTGGGCGACAGCCCGAGCCGGCTGTTCGACGTGCCGAAGATCCGCGACGTCGAGGTGGTCCGGGGTCTGCTCGGTCTGCACGGCGTCAAGGTGACCGACGGCGCCGAGGACGGTGAACTCGTCTTCGACCCCGCGAACGTGGAGAGCGCCAGCACCGACCAGATCAACGTGCACGCCGGTTCGAGCCGGATCCCGATCCTGTTCTGCGGGCCGCTGCTGCACCGTCTCGGCCACGCGTTCATCCCGGACCTGGGCGGCTGCCACATCGGCCCGCGTCCGATCGACTTCCACCTGCAGGCGCTGCGGGAGTTCGGCGCGACCGTCGACAAGCGGCCCGAGGGGCTGCACCTGTCCGCGCCGAACGGGCTGCACGGCACCAAGTTCGCCCTGCCGTACCCGAGCGTCGGCGCCACCGAGCAGGTGCTGCTGACCGCGGTCATGGCCGAGGGCGTCACCGAGCTGCGCAACGCCGCCGTCGAGCCGGAGATCATCGACCTGATCTGCATCCTGCAGAAGATGGGCGCGATCATCAAGGTCCACACCGACCGGGTGATCGAGATCCAGGGCGTGCCGAAGCTGCACGGGTACACCCACCGGCCGATCCCGGACCGGATCGAGGCCGCGAGCTGGGCCGCCGCCGCGTTGGCCACCCGTGGTCACGTCGAGGTCCTCGGTGCCCAGCAGGCCGACATGATGACCTTCCTGAACATCTTCCGGTCCGTCGGTGGCGAGTACGAGGTCACCGACGCCCGCGCGCCGAAGCTGGGCGACCCGGGCCAGGAGGGCGGCATCCGCTTCTGGCACCCGGGCGGCGAGCTGAACGCCGTGGCGCTGGAGACCGACGTGCACCCGGGCTTCATGACCGACTGGCAGCAGCCGCTGGTCGTGGCGCTGACCCAGGCCCGTGGCCTGTCGATCGTGCACGAGACGGTCTACGAGCAGCGGCTCGGCTACACCGAGGCGCTGAACTCGATGGGCGCCAACATCCAGGTCTACCGGGACTGCCTCGGCGGCACCCCGTGCCGCTTCGGCCGGCGCAACTTCAAGCACTCCGCGGTGATCGCCGGGCCGAGCAAGCTGCACGCCGCCGACCTGGTCATCCCGGACCTGCGGGCCGGGTTCAGCCACCTGATCGCGGCGCTCGCGGCCGAAGGCACCTCCCGGGTGTACGGCGTCGACCTGATCAACCGGGGCTACGAGGACTTCGAGGCGAAGCTCGCCGACCTGGGCGCGCACGCCGAGCGCCCGTAACCTCCCGCACCAATCGTTCGATCCCGACGGCTCCAGGTCGCGCTGCGACCTGGAGCCGTCGGCCCGTTGCACCGCGATGTGCACCGGGCACGGACCGTTGGCTACCCTTGCCGCGTGCCGTCGCTCTTTCGCCGCAAGTCCACCGACCTCGTCGACGAGGCCGTCACCTCGGTGACCCCCGAGGAGACCGCCGATCGTTCCCGGGGCTACACCCCGGCCAAGGGTCGGGAGACGCCGAAGCGGCCCACGGTCGGCCGGCGTCCGGCCGGCCCGAGCCGCCCCCTCACCAAGGAGGAGGAGCGGGAACGGCGTCGTCAACTGCGCGCCGAGGCCGCCGCCGACTTCCGCCGCGAGGGTGGCCCGCGCGACCGGGGCCCGGAGCGGCTGCTGGCGCGCAACGTGGTCGACTCCCGTCGTACCGTCGGCACCTGGTTCTTCGGCGGCGCGCTGATCGTGCTGATCGGCTCGAACGCCGCGATGCCGCCGGTGGTCCGGTTGATCTCCAACGTGCTCTGGGGCGCCCTGGCCCTCGGCGTGGTCGTCGACTCGGTGCTGATCTGCCGCAAGATCAGCAAGTTGGTCCGGCAGCGTTTCCCGAAGACCGACCAGCGGATGGGCTCGCTCTACCTCTACGCCGTGATGCGGTCGATCACCTTCCGGCGGATGCGCACTCCGGCGCCCGCGGTCAAGCTCGGCGACAAGGTCTGATCCCGGCGACCCGTCGCCGGGACACCCGCTCTGGCCGCGTTGGTGGCAAAGGACGTCGGGCGGTTGCCGTTCGTTGTACCGTGCGCGTAGTCCCGCACGGTGAACAGGCCCCCGTTGTTCGTGACCGCGAACGATGATCCAGTGGAGCGAACACGCATGCCCGGAGAACCATCGGCCAGCGTCGCCGCCGCCCTGCGCCGCGAACGCGAGCGGGCCGGTGTCTCGCTGACCGAGCTGGCCGCGCGGGCGGGGACGCCCGAGTCCACGCTCTCGGCGCTGGAGTCGGGGACCGGTGACCCGAGCGTGGAGACGCTGTGGGCGATCGGCGTGGCGCTGGGCGTGCCGTTCAGCCGGCTCGTGGAGCCGGTGGCCGACAACCTTCGGGTGATTCGTGCCGGCGAGGGCCCCCGGGTCCGCTCCGAGCGGGCCGACTTCACCGGGACGCTGCTCAGCGCCGGAACGTCGCGGGTACGTCGGGACATCTACCTGATCGAGCTGGAGCCGGGAGCGGTCCGGGAGGCGGACGGACACACGCCGCACAGCGTGGAGCATGTGGTGGTGGCCGCCGGACGGCTGCGGGTGGGCCCCGAGAGCGACGTGGTCGACCTCGGCCCGGGCGACTACGCGACGTTCCCCGGCGACCTGCCACACCGGTACGAGGCGCTGGTCCCCGGGACGTTCGCCGTCCTCGTCATGGAGCATCCCTGACCCGGCGCTCCGGTCCGTTGGGGCGGCGGGTGGGGTATCGTCAAAGGTCAGATTCGGTTATCGACCTAAATGTCCGGAACCATCGGATAACGTTTGCGCTCGTGGGCGCTGCCACAGTGGCGGTGAACGAGCCCGCGCCGTTACCCTCCATCCGCAGCCACGCCCTGCCGGAACCGGGCGACCCAACCGGCACGCGAGGCCCCAGCGCGACAATGTGCAACGAGGTGACAACGCCGTGAGCGAGCGGACGCGAGCCGGCCACCGGAGCGTGGCAGGCGGCGACCGGACGCCCAACGGCCAGCGGGACAGGAGCGCCACCTCACCGTCGACGGGGAGCGGCCGAACGGTCGGGTGTGGCGACGGGCTCGACGGATGAACGGCCGGTACACCGACCGGTGGCGGGATCCCAACGAACCGTCCTGGGTGGTCGAACCGACCACCGAATGGCAACCCCAGTTCCCCGGCCAGCGCTACCCCGGTGACATCGGCGCCACCCACCAGTCCCCGCCCCCGCGCGGTCGGGCGAGCGCGGTGGGTCGTGCCGAGGTCCCCCCGCTCGCGCCGACCCGCCCGGACGGCACCTACCTCGGCCGCTCCTGGGCCGACGAACCTCCGGCCGAACCCGAGGGCCGGTGGCGGACGGACGACGAGCCGGACCAGTCCTACGGCTGGCCGCGCGGCGACGAGCGGACGCCCGACTCGTCGCGACACGGCCGCTCCGAGCCCGCGTACTACGACCATGAGCCGTACCGCCGGCCGCTCCCCGAGCCGCCCCGGCGCGAGGAGCGCCGCTCGCCCGAGTCGGACCGCCGTACCGCCTGGTCCGACCGACGCCCCGGCGACGACCGGGCACCCGGCCGGGAGGCCGCGTGGCACCGCGAGCAGCCCGCTTCCGATGGGTACGACAACCGCCGACACCGACCCGAGCCGACCGACCGGGACCGGGCGTACCCGACGTCACCGCCGGTCTCCCCCGGGCCCTACTCCCCGGCCCCCCGTGGTGACTCGGGATGGGTGTCCGAACCCGACGAGCCACCGCGCCGACGCGGCACGTCGGAGCGGCCGGCCGCCGCCCACGACCGGCAGCCCGGCGACGGGTACGGCGTCCGGCCGACCCGGAACCCCGAGAGCCGCCCGACTGACGGCTGGGCCGCCGAAGGCGCCGGCCAGTGGGCGCCCATCGACAGCCGCAACCGCTACCGGGCCGACGGCCAGCCCGACCGTCGCCCCGACGAAGCCCGCCGGTCGGATCGCTGGCCGGACGACGAGGTCCGCCGTGCGGAGCGCCGGCCCGACGACGCCCGCCGGCCGGAGCGCGGCGGTGCCGACGAGCGGTCCCGGGTGGAGGCTGGCCCCGGCGGGTCCGGCGAGTGGCAGCGCCGCCCGGACGAGATGTACGGGCCGCCCCAGACCTCCGAGGGCGGACGGCGACGCCGCCCCGAAACGGACGCGCCGCAGCAGCAGCCCCGCCGCGACGACGACCGCCGCCGTCCCGACGTCGAACCGCACCGCCAGCAACCCCGCGAGGCGGCAGCGCGCGCCGAGGCGTACCCGGACCGTCGTCCGCGCGAGACGGCCCGACCGGAGCCGTACCGCGAAGAGACCCGCCGCGACGAGGCCTACCGCGAGCCCCGCTCGGGTGGCGGCCTGCCCTGGCCGGCGCCCGGCCCGGTGCATCCGGACCGTACCCGGGAGCCGGGCTACCGGCCCGAGCCGTACCGCGACACCGAGCCGCGCGTGGGGTCGCGGCCGCCGACCGCCCCCGCACGGCCAGCGACGGAGCCTGGCCGGTACGACGAGCGGCCGGTCCGCCCCGCCGCGAGCGCGTCACCCACCTACAGTCGGGCCACCCCGGTCCCGCCCACACCCGTCTCCCCGGCCGCGCCGGGCACCGACCGGCTGCCGTCGGACCGGCCCGTCTCCCCCGCCGCCCCCGGACGGGACGCGCCCGTCTCCCCCGCCGCCCCCGGACGGGACGCACCTGTGTCCCCCGCCGCTCGCGGGCGGGACCGGCCTGTCTCCCCCGCCGCCGGGTGGGAGGAACCGCTGTCGGCGACGCCCGTCTCCCCCGCGCCCGCCGACCACGAACGGCGACCGCCCACCTCGTCCGGCCGGCCGGAGTACAACCGGCCGGAGTACGACCGGCCGGTGTCGGGCCTGCCGGTCTCGCCGGCTGTGGACGCTCCGATCTCCGGTCCACCGGCCGCGCGGCTCCGGGTGGAGTTCCTGCCCGCCCCGGTGGAACCCCCGTCGGCGGACGAACAGTCGGCGTCGCCGCCCCGGCCCGAGCAGCGACCTACCGAAGCCGCGCCGACCGCGGACGCCCGGCCCACCACCGCGCCGCGTTACCCCGGCCCGGACAGCCGCCCGCCGGTCGCGCCGCCACCGACCTGGCGGCGACCGGAACCGCCCGCCACCCCAGCGACGCCGAGGTCCTCCACACCCGACGCCGAGCCGTCACTCCCGGTCGCCCCGGGGGTGCCGCGTCGCTACGTGCCTCCGACGCCCACCGAGACGTCCGCGCCAGTTAGCCCGGAGCCGGCGGCGGCACCGGTGCGGGGGCCCGATGCCTGGTTCAGCCCCGGCACCCAACCGGTCGAGCCCGATCAGGCCGTGCCGCCGACAACCGACAAGGCGTCGACGGCCGCCGCCACGGCCGAGGACCGGGCCCTCGTCGACGTACCGGCAGGGCCACCACCCGGGACCGGGGACCCGCACGGCACGATCGCGTCGACCGAACCGCTGGTCGACCGCCCGGCCACCGACCAGCGACCCGACGCTGGCGAGGCCGTCGCGGCGTCGGTCTCCGCGCTCCCGGTCTCCGCGCCGCCGGTCTCCGCGCTCCCGGTCTCCGTGCCGCCGGTCTCCGCGCCGCCCGCCGCCGCGCGGCCCGTCTCCGCGCCGCCGATCGGGCCGGTCGACGCCGGGCGTCCATCCTGGTCCGGCGAGCTGGTCGACGACGCGACGCCCGCTGCCGAGCCGACCCCGAGCGGGATGGACCCCGTGTCCGGTCCGGCGGCGCAGTCCACTGCGGTCGCGCCGCCCGCCTGGTCGGACGACCTGGGCGACACCAGCAGCCGCGAGCCGCTGACGACCGACGGCGCAGCCGCCAGGGATCGCCGCCCGGTCTCCGGCGAGCCGTCGGAGTGGCAGAGCGAGTCCACCGCGGACGACCCCGACGAGGTGGCCGCCCGCAGAAGCACGCCGCCCGTCGACGGTGCCGCCGGCCGGGAATCGTCGGACCGGCCGTCGTCGTCGCGCGGGCCGAACGCCGCGGATCCGTCGACCGCCACGCCGGGCACCGACGCGGAGCCCGCGCCGTCGACCGAGGCGGATCGCACGACACCCGAGCCCGCAACGAAGTGGCCCGTCGACGCGGACTCCGTCGCGGCAAGCACACCGGCCACACCCGTGTCGGCACCACCGGCCACACCCGTGTCGGCACCACCGGCCACGCCCGTGTCGGCACCGCCGGCCACACCCACGACCGCCTTTGCGGCGCCCACTTCCGCACCACCCGCCGCCGCGCCTGAACCCGTTCCCGTGCCGGAGAGCACGGCAGAGGGCACGGCGGACGGCATGGTGGCGGGCGCCACCACGGCACCCTCCACATCCGATGTCGCACCGGAACCCACCTACGCGTCGCCCGCGCCCGAACCAGCCTTCGCACCGCCCGCCGTCGTCAAGCCCGTCTCCGGACCACCCGCCGCCCCCGAACCCACCACAGCACCGGCCGCCCCCGAGCCCCCTCCCCCGCCACCGGCTGCGGCGGAACCCGTGCCCGCGCCACCCGACGCCACCGAACCGGTTACCACGCCGGCCGCCGCCGAGCCCGCCTCCGGGCCGCCAGCGGCGTCCCCGCCCCCTCCCGCGCCACCCGTCACCGCAGAAGCCGCCCCCGCAGAGATCGCCCCCGCAGAAGCCGCCCCCGCAGAAACCGCCTCCGCAGAAGCCGTGTCTGCCGTACCGGCCGTCGTCATTCCCGGGCCGCGTGACCCGTCCGAGGCAGACGCGCCCGTGTCGGCGCCGCCGGGCACGGCGACCGGGCCGGTGCGTCCGTCGCTGTCCGACGAGGGCGACCCGGAGCAGGTCCTGGCCGCCTACCGCTGGCGGCTGGACCCGGTGACCCTGCGCGAGGAGCTGACCGAGCCGGACGGCATGCGGGCCATCCGGCGGCGGCTGACCGAGAAGTTGGGTACGGCCATCGACAACCGGGCCCGCGCGCGGCTGCTCAGCCTCCGGGCGGTGGCCTCGCGGATCCTCGGCGACCTCGACGACGCGTTGGCCGACGGACGCCTCGCCCTCACGTACGCGGAGGCCACCGGTGAGCTGCGCCGGACCGCGCTCGCACAGGCGCGGCTGGCGCACGTGCTGCGGTGGCGGGGTGACTTCGCCGAGGCCGACCAGCTCTTCACCGAGGCCAACTCGGTCGAGCTGCCCGACCGGTTGCGCGCCGCCCTGCACGAGCACGCCGGACGCTGTTGTTACGACCAGGGCCGCCTGATGGAGGCCTGCCACCACTTCGAGCGGGCGCTCGATCTGCGCGGCGCGGCCGACGCCGAACTGCTGGACCGGGTGCGGGTGGCCCTCGACGCGGTCACCGTGCGAGCGGCGGACGGCTTCGGGCCGTACCCCCGGGGTCGGGACGAGGTGCTCGACCGTGACCGGCCCCCGCAGCCGGACCGCGACGGGCCGCTGTGGGGTTACACCGACCAGGCCGGGAACGTTGCCGTTCCCGCCCGGTACGCGGAGGCGCAGCCGTTCCACGACGGGCTCGCCTGGGTCCGGCGGCCGGACACCGACCGGTGGTCGCTGATCAACATGTTGGGTACGACGGTGATCCCGCCGTCGTACCGGGCGGTGCGTCCGTTCAGTGACGGTCTGGCCTGGGTGGTCACCGACGGCGGGTGGACGGCGATCGACCCGACGGGCGCGGTGCAGGTCCCGCCGAACTTCGCCGACGTACGACCGTTCCGCCGCGGACTGGCCCCGGTGAAGCGCGAGGGCTGGGGGGCGGTCGACCGGACCGGACGGATCGTGGTGCCGACCCGCTACCACGCCTTCGTCACCGAGTTGACCGACGCGGGGCCGGTCGACGGCTTCACCGAGGAGGGTCTCGCGGTCTTCGACGTGGCCGGCCGGCGCGGTGTGGTGGATCGCACAGGCACGGTGCTGGTGCCACCGTCGTACCCGGTGGTGGTCATCCACCCGGTGGCGTTCCTCGTCAGCGGCGGCGGTCGGTGGGGCGCGCTGGACCGTCGTGGCGCGTCACTGATCGACCTGGTGCATCCCGATCGCGGGGCGGTGCTGGAGGAGATCGACCGACTGTTGACCGACGCCAATCCCGTGCTCTGAGCCGCCACTCGGCGATCGTGATCCACCGGAGTTAGGGTCGGGACATGGAATTCCGACACCTGGGCCGTTCCGGCCTGATGGTCAGCGAGATCTCGTACGGCAACTGGATCACCCACGGTTCTCAGGTCGAGGAGGACGCGGCGTTCGCGTGTGTGCGGGCCGCCCTCGACGCGGGGATCACCACCTTCGACACCGCCGACGTGTACGCCGGCACCCGGGCCGAGGACGTGCTCGGCCGGGCGCTGGAGAGCGAGCGTCGCGAGGGCCTGGAGATCTTCACCAAGGTCTACTGGCCGACCGGGCCGGGTCGCAACGACCGTGGCCTGTCCCGCAAGCACATCATGGAGTCGATCAACGGCTCGCTGCGCCGGCTGCGTACCGACTACGTGGACCTCTACCAGGCCCACCGGTACGACTACAGCACGCCGCTGGAGGAGACGATGGAGGCGTTCGCCGACGTCGTGCACTCCGGCAAGGCCCACTACATCGGCGTCTCCGAGTGGACCGCCGAGCAGCTGCGCGCCGCCCACCCGCTCGCCCGGGAGCTGCACGTTCCGCTGGTCTCCAACCAACCCCAGTACTCGATGCTGTGGCGGGTCATCGAGGCCGAGGTCGTACCGGCCAGCGAGGAGCTGGGCATCGGTCAGATCGTCTGGTCGCCGATGGCGCAGGGTGTGCTCTCCGGCAAGTACCTGCCGGGGCAGCCGCCGCCCGCCGGCTCCCGCGCCACGGACGAGAAGTCGGGCGCGAACTTCATCGCCCGGTTCATGAACGACGACGTGCTCACCCGGGTGCAGCAGCTCAAGCCGCTCGCCGAGCAGGCCGGGCTGAGCATGGCCCAGCTCGCCGTGGCGTGGGTGCTGCAGAACCCGAACGTCTCGTCGGCGATCATCGGCGCGTCCCGCCCCGAGCAGGTGCACGACAACGTGAAGGCGGCTGGGGTCACGCTCGACGCCGAGCTGCTCAAGGCCATCGACGACATCGTCGAACCGGTCGTGGAGCGAGACGCGGCGAAGACCGAGTCTCCCGCACAGCGGCCCTGACGTGGGTCCGGTCCGGTCGGCGCGACAGGTTCGCGCCGACCGGACCGGTCAGCCGCACGGGCCGGGTCAGCTCAGCCGCCTCGGGCCGGGCCGGACAGCTCAGCTCTGCCAGAAACGGATCAGGTCGAGCCCGGTGGCGTACAGCCAGGACGGCAGGCCGAGCAGGTCACCGACCGCGAAGACCGCGTCGAAGAACCAGCCGCCGATGCGCGGGTTCCACAGCAGCGCGAAGAGCAGGATGAAGCCGTACGGGGCGAACAGGTCGTACATCCTGCGCCACTGTGGATTCAGCCACGGCTGGATCATGTTGCCGCCGTCCAGGCCGGGCACCGGCAGCAGGTTGAGCACGCTCGCGGTGAGTTGCAGGAACGCCAGCAGCGCCACCCCGGCCCAGAACTCGACCGGGCCGCCCGAGGTCGCGCCGAGTCGTACCGCGAGCACCAGCAGCAACGTGAACAGCACGTTTGTCGCCGGGCCGGCGAGGCTCACCAGAGTGTGCCGCAGCCGCCCCGGAATGGCGTGCCGGTCCACCCACACCGCGCCGCCGGGCAGGCCGATGCCGCCGAGCAGCACCACCACCACCGGCAGCACGATCGACAGCAGCGGGTGGGTGTACTTGAACGGGTTGAGCGTCAGGTAGCCACGGTGGGCGATGTCCCGGTCACCGGCCCGGTAGGCGACGACCGCGTGGGCGTACTCGTGCAGGCACAGCGACACCAGCCAGCCGGAGACCACGAACAGGAACACGTCGAAGCGGACGCTGCCGTAGCCGTTCCAGGCCAGCGCCCCGCTGGCCACGAAGAGCGCGACCAGGCCGAGGAAGACCGGGCTGGGCCGGAACGCCGCGCTGGGCACGCCGAGCACCAGCTTGTCGCCCGGCCGGTCGTACGCCATCACTCGGCCGTGGGCAGCAGGCTCATCCGGTACTCCACCCGGTCGTCCTCCACGAGCGCGACCGAGGTGACGCCGGACGCCGCGAGTTCACGCCAGGTCTGACCGATCCAGGATTCGGCGTCGGCCTGGCTGCCGAACGACTCCGCCGGTCCCTCGACCGTCTGGCCGTCCGTGCCCTCGTACCGCCAGCTCCACGCCATGCCGCGTCTCCCCTCGCCGCTGAAGTCCCGGTGGGACGAACCCCCGCCAGCGTAGTCGGCCCGACGCGCGACGGCCCCTCACCCGTCGCGCGAGCGCCGGGCCGGCAGGCAGAGCGACCCCGGGCGGCCTTAAGGTACGGGCATGTCCGTTGACGGGTGGAACACGGTCCTGGTGCTCGGCGGCATCCGGTCCGGCAAGTCCGAGTTCGCCGAGTCCCTGGTCGCCGACGCGCCGGTGGTCCGCTACGTCGCCACCGCGCCCGAGGGCGACCCGGAGGACACCGAGTGGGCCACCCGACTGGCGACGCACCGCGCCCGACGCCCGGGTAGCTGGACCACCGAGGAGACCGCCGGGGAGCCGCGACGGTTGGCGGACGTGCTCGCGTCCGCCGAGCCGAACGAGACGCTGCTCGTCGACGACCTGGGCGGCTGGGTGACCGTGCTGCTCGACCCGGAGCACCAGCCCGCCGACGACGTGGCCACGATCGCCGAGCTGGCCGAGGCGATCCGGGCCTGCACGGCGCGGGTGGTGCTGGTCAGCCCCGAGGTGGGACTGTCGCTGGTGCCGACGACCCCGCTGGGGCGGGCGTTCGCCGACGCGCTCGGCGCGGCGAACCGCGCGGTCGCGGACGCCTGCGACGCCGTGGTGCTGGTGCTCGCCGGCCAGCCCGCCTGGTTGAAGCCGGCAGCGGTCGTCACCTCGGCGCCGTCCACGCCGGTGGCCGCGACCGGGAGGCACGCCGTCGCCAGCGAGCTGGGCACCCCGGGCCCGGCCACTCCCAGCCTGGGTGACACCGAGCCCACGCCCGAGGTGCAGCTCCCCGAGGTGCTGACCCACACCCCACCGGTCGCGCCGAACCAGGAGCCCGGCAACCCCTGGGCCGCGCCGACGATGGCGCTGCCGATGGTGGCCACCGGACTGGTCATCCAGCCGGGCATGGAGCTGCCGATGCCCGACGAGTACGCGGGCCCGCAGGCGGTGGACCGGCTGGCCAGCCTCGACGTGCCGGGCGCCGGGCTGGGCGTCCTGGACCGGGTGGTCGGCTTCGCGGCCGCCACGCAGGGCACGTCGACCCCGTCCGCCTGGGGTTCGGTACGGGTGCTGCTGCTCAACGGCGACCACGCGGGCGGCGCGTCCGCCGGCACCGTCGCCGGCGAGTCGGCACGCCGCGCCGCGCAGGCCCGCGCCGGCCGGGGCGCGCTGGCCCGGCTGGCCGCCGAGGCGGGCGCGAGCCTCCAGGTCGTGGACACGCCGGCCGCCGCCCCGATGGAGACCCAGCCGGCGCTGGCCGGCGAGCAGGTCGAGTCGGCGCTGCGCTACGGCTGGCGGCTGGCCGAGCAGGCGGCCGACGCGGGCGTACAACTGCTGGTCCTGGGCGCCTGCGGCGCCGGCACCGAAGCGGCGGCGGCGGCCGTGCTGGCGGCCACCGCGGGCGCGGAACCGCCGTCGGTGCTGGGTCGGGTGATCACCGATTCCGGTGAGATCGACGACGCGGCCTGGATGGTCCGCTGCGCTGCCGTGCGGGACGCCCTGCACCGCACCCGCCGCTCGCCGCGCTCCGCCAAGGACGTGCTGGCCGAGTTGGGTGGCGGCGACGTGGCGGTGGCCACCGGCGTGCTGCTGGGCGCGACCGCCCGCCGGGTGCCGGTGCTGCTGGACGGGCCGGTCGGCCTGGCGGCCGGGATGATCAGCCGCGACCTGGCCGGGCAGGCCCGGCACTGGTGCCTGCTGGCCGACCACGGCCAGCACCCCGCGGTGCGGCTGGCGGCCGACGTGCTCGGCCTCACCCCCCTGCTCGACCTCCGCCTGGACCTCGGCGAGGGCGCGAACGCCCTGGTCGCGCTGCCGATGCTGCGCTCGGTGCTGGCGCTGGCCGCCGCCCTGCCGGTCCATCCGTCGCTCGGCGGCGACGCCGACCCGGACGGCACCGACGAGCCGGAGCCCGACTACGCCGACGACGAGCCGGCCTACACCGGGCCCGACTACACCGACCCGGAGTTCGTCGAGCCGGAGCCGGCCGGGCCGGGCCCCACCCGCACGGGCGGCGACGAGCAGCCGGCGTCGGGCTGGCGTGCCGGCTGAGTCGCGGTTCGTCGCGGGCGTCCGGCTCGCCGTCACCACCTTCAGCACGCTGCCGGTACGCGCCGGACGGATCGACCGCCCGGTGGCGGGTACGGCGATGGCGCTCGCCCCGGCCGTCGGCGCGCTGCTCGGCGTACTCCTGGGGGGTGTCCTGCTCCTGGCCGGCCTGCTCGCACCCCCGCTGGTCGCGGCGGGCGTGACGGTGGGGGTCGCCGCCCTGCTCACCCGGGGGCTGCACCTGGACGGGCTGGCCGACACGATGGACGCGCTCGGCTCGTACCACCGGGGCGCCGCCGCGCTGGAGATCATGAAGAAGCCGGACGTCGGACCGTTCGGTGTCGTGGCGCTGGTGGTCGTACTCCTGGTGCAGGCCGCGGCGCTCGCCGACCTGGCCGGGCGGTCGTGGCCGGCGTGCCTCGCGGCGGTGGTCGCGGCGACGGCGGCCGGCCGACTGGGCGTCACGGTGGCGTGCCGGCGGGGTGTGCCCGCCGCCCGGCCGGACGGCCTGGGCGCGCTGGTGGCCGGCACGGTCGGCCCGGCGGCCCTGACCGTGGGCGCGGTCGCCGTCGTGCTGCTGGCGGCGCCCGCGGTGCCGGGCCGCCCGTGGCAGGGGCCACTCGCCGTCGTCGCCGCGCTGGCCGTCGCCGGGGCGCTGCTGACCCACGTGGTACGCCGGCTCGGCGGGATCACCGGCGACGTGCTCGGCGCGACCGTCGAGGTGGTCACCACGCTGGTCTACCTGGGTGTGGTGCTGTCCGGCTGAAGCCGGCGCGCGCGGCCGGGTAGCGTTCGGCTCGACAGCACCGGCACGGCCACCGGGGGAACCCACATGCTCATCACGGACGACTTCCTGCCCGTACCGGTGCCGGAGTCGCTCAGCGCGACCTACCTGGTGCCGATGGCGGGGCTGCCGAAGGTCAGCGCGAAGACGGCGGTGGCGTCACTGGCCGGGCGGCTGGCCGAACCGGTGCACGGGCTCGCCACCCAGATGCTGGACAGCCCGCTGATGAGCGTGGACACCCGGCCGATCGCCGAGTTCCCCGCGCTTCCGCCGGATCTGCTCACCGCGTTCGGCGCCACGCCGGAACAGTTGGCCCGGCTGGCGGCGGCGACGCACCTGGTGGTGGTGCAGGCCGAGTACCGACCCGGTTGGCCGCCGGCACACGAGTGGGCGGCTCGGGCGGTGGCGGCGGCGGTCGCCGAGTCCGTCGACGGCGACGTGGTGGACGTCTTCGGCCTCCAGTTCCTCGACCCGGCGACCGCGCTGCGTTCCCTCCCCGACGAGCAGGGCCGGATCCGGCTCGTCGACTGGGTGCTGGTGCCGTACTCGTCGGACGCCGAGGGGTTGTGGTTCACCACGAAGGGGCTGCGTCGCTTCGGGCTGCTGGAATTGCAGACCCAGGGGGTGCCCGACCACCTCACCCGCGCCTGGGGCGCGGTGATGACCGGCGCGGCCCGTCGGCTGCTGCGGGACTGGACCGACGGCCTCAACGGCGCGGAGGTGCCCGCCTTCGTGCAGCTACCGGTGCTCGCCACGGTCACCGGGCACGACATCGCCGTCGCGTACGGCAACCCGGAGCAGCACGGCGCGACCGCCCCGGTGCTGCTGCGCCTCGAGCTGGACCCGGCGACCGACCCGGAGGCCGACTCGTTCCTGAGCCTGCGCCCACCGGCCGGGCACCCCGGCCCGGACGGTCGCTACTACGCCGCCGCCTGCGCGACCCTGTTCTCCGGCATCCAGCCGGACGTGCGCTACGCCCGCTCCGGTGACGCCATGAGCCGTGCGGTGGCCACCGCCCGCGCCGCGCTGGGTGACGCGCGGGCCCGCTTCGTCGCCGGCCGGCTGCCGACCGAGTCGCAGCTCGTCGTGAAGTACGGCCTGCCGGGCGACGACGGCCCGGAGTACGTCTGGGCGGGCGTCACCTCGTGGGAGACCCCGGAGCGGATCGTCGGCGTCAGCGCCAGCGACGCGAACACCGACGAGAGCGTCCGGATCGGCGCCCCGGTGGTCGTGGAGTCCACCGACGTCGTCGACTGGGCGGTCCTGGACGCGACCGGGGTCATCGAAGGAGGCTGGACCCAAGCCGTCCTGGACTCCGGCGAACCCCCCACCCCAACCCCCTAACCCCACCCCCCTGCCCACCCACCCCACCCACCCCACCCCACCCCCGCTCGACCTCGTTGATCAAGAGATTCGCGTCATTTTTCGGCGGGATTTTGACGCGAACCTCTTGATCAACGAGTGCGGGTGGGGCTCGTGCAGCGCGGTGGGGTGGGGGTGGGGGTGGGGGTTTGGGTTAGTGGGTTGAGGGGGTTACGAAGGGGGGTTTGGTTACGGTCAGGGGGGCGCGGCGGCCGCGGATGTCGATCTCGACCTCGGCGCCTTCGGGGAGGTTGGCGTCCGTGTCGACCAGGGCCAGGGCGATGCCCTGCTTCCTCGTGGGGCTGAAGGTGCCGCTCGTCACCACGCCGACCTGCTGGTCGCCGACGTGCAGGGTCATCCCGGGGCGCGGGATGGCGCGGTCGACGGCCACCAGGCCACGCAGCGTACGACGAGGGCCGGCGGCCTTCTCGGCACGCAGCGCGTCACGGCCCCAGAACGCCGGCTTGTCCCAGCCGACGGCCCAACCGGAGCGGGCCTGCACCGGGGTGATGTCCAACGAGAGGTCCTGCCCGTGCAGCGGGTACCCCATCTCGGTGCGCAAGGTGTCCCGGGCGGCGAGGCCGCAGGCGCGCAGCTCGAACGCCTCGCCGGCGGCGAAGAGCGCGTCCCACACGGTCACCGCCTGCTCCGCCGGCACCACCAGCTCGTAGCCCAGCTCGCCGGTGTAGCCGGTACGGCAGACGGTCAGCTCCACGGCGGCGAGGCTGGCGGCGTCGAAGCTCATGTAGCCGTGCTCGGTGGGCAGATCGAGGGCGGCGAGCAGGTCGGCGGAGCGGGGGCCCTGCACGGCCAGCACCGCGTACGCCTCGTGCTCGTCGGTGACGGTGATCCGCTCCGGCGCGGCGGCGCGCAACCGGCGTACGACCTCGGTGGTGTTCGCGGCGTTCGGGATGAGGAAGACGTGGTCGTCGGCGTACAGGTAGGCGATGATGTCGTCCACCACGCCGCCGGTGGCGTCGTCGCAGCACAGCGTGTACTGGGCGCGGCCCGGCCCGATGCGGCCCAGGTCGTTGCTGAGGCACGAGTTGACGAACTCGGCCGCTCCGGGACCGGTCACCCGGACCTTGCCCAGGTGCGACACGTCGAAGACCCCCACCGCCGTCCGCACCGCCGTGTGCTCCTTGAGCACCCCGCCGCCGGCGTACTCCAGCGGCATCTCCCAGCCCCCGAAGGGGGCGAACTTGGCGCCGGCGGCGGTGTGCCGCTCGTGCAGCGGGGAACGTCGCAGCCGGGTCGCGGCGGCGGCGGAGGTCACGTCGGTCATGGGTGGCAACTTACCGGGGGTTACGCCGCTGGTTAGCATCGGCGGGACCCCGTTGCGTGATCGACGGGACAGCCCTGACGTCCGGCGGGTAGGTTCCGCCGGAGACCTTCACCGCTGGTACGCGACGACGCGACCGGCCCGGCCCGCCCGGAGTAGCTTCAGTGACAACCCCCCGCACGACCACCCTGAGCCTGGTCGACACCGACCCGGCGGAGCTCGCCGTCGACGCGATCGTGATCGGCGTGCACAGCCAGACCGGAGAGCAGGACGCCACCAGCGGCCTCGCCGGCACCCTGCTGCTCGGCAGCGGCGCGGAGAGCATCGCCGTCGCGTTCGACGGCAAGCTGACCGAGACGCTGGCGCTGCTCGGCGCGACCGGTGGCCCGGGCGAGGTGATCAAGCTGGCCACACTGGGTACCGTCACGGCCCCACTGGTCGTCGCGGTCGGGCTCGGCCCCGAGCCGACGGGCGCCGCCCCGGCGCCGGAGACGCTGCGCCGCGCGGCTGGCGCCGCGGTGCGGGCCCTGGCGGGCGCGCCGAAGGTGGCGCTCAGCCTGCCGTTGCCCGACGACGCGGACGCGCTGGCGGCGCTGCGCGCGGTCGCCGAGGGCGCGCTGCTCGGCGGCTATCGCTTCGCCGGTTACAAGACCCGGCCGCAGCCGGCCCGGCGGGAGCCGGTGGCCGAGGTGCTCATCGCTGTTCCGGACGCCGCCGACACGGGCGCCCAGGCGGAGATCACCCGCGCGCAGGCGGTCGCCGGCGCGGTCCGGACCAGCCGGGACTGGGTGAACACCGCCCCGAACGAGCTGCGTCCCCCGTCGTTCGCCGACGCCGTGGCCGCCGCCGCCCGGGACGCCGGCCTCGGCGTCGAGGTGCTGGACGAGGCGGCGCTGGCCGCCGGCGGGTACGGCGGCATCATCGCGGTCGGGCAGGGTTCGGAGGCCCCGCCGCGGCTGGTGAAGCTCACCTACACGCCGCAGGACGCCGGCAACGGCAAGCGGGTCGCGCTGGTCGGCAAGGGCATCACCTTCGACACCGGCGGCATCTCGATCAAGCCGGCGCAGGGCATGTGGGAGATGAAGTCCGACATGGCGGGCGCCGCCGCGGTGGGTGCGGCGATGCTGGCGATCGCCGCGTTGAAGCCGAACGTGGCGGTCAGCGCGTACCTGCCGATGGCCGAGAACATGCCGTCCGGCACCAGCTACCGGCCGGGCGACGTGATCAGCATGTTCAGCGGCAAGAAGGTGGAGGTGCTCAACACCGACGCCGAGGGCCGGATGGTGCTGGCCGACGCCATCGCCCGCGCCTGCGCCGACGGCACCGACTACCTGTTCGAGACGTCCACCCTGACCGGCGGTCAGGTGATCGCGTTGGGTAAGCGGGTCGCCGGCGTCATGGGTACTCCCGAGCTGTGCGAGCGGGTCCGCACGGTCGGCGACTCGGTCGGCGAGCCGGCCTGGCCGATGCCGCTGCCGGACGACGTACGCAAGGGCATGGACTCCGACGTGGCGGACATCTCGCAGGTCAACGCGGGGATGGACCGGGCCGGGCACATGCTGCAGGGTGGCGTGTTCCTGCGCGAGTTCGTGACCGACGACGTGGCGTGGGCGCACATCGACATCGCCGGCCCGGGCTACCACTCGGGCGAGCCGACCGGCTACTGGACCAAGGGCGGCACCGGCGTGCCGGTCCGCACCCTGGTGCAGCTCGTCGAGGACGTCGCCGCCAACGGCTGAGGTGTAAGGAAGGGCCCCCTGTTAACGCCTAGCGTCTAACAGGGGGCCCTTCCTTACATGTGCTGCTCGGGGCGGCGCTTGCGGCGCTCGTTGAAGTCGCGCATCCGCTGCGGGTAGCCCATCAGCCGGACGTCGTACACCGGGATGCCCATCCGGTACGCGAAGCGACGCGCGCCGTCCGGACCGTCGATGCGCCGGCGGGTCCACTCCCCGTCGTCGGCGATCAGGATGACGGTGGTCTCGGTGACCGTCGTCCGGGGCTCGATGAACGCCTCGACACCTCGCCGGCTCCGGATGAAGTTCTCCAGATGGGCCAGATCACCACGATCGGCCGCACGGTCGTGGCTCGCCACACGCGTCTGTTTGCGACGCCGGAACAACCCCACCGGACTTCTCCCCCACCTGACGTCATCGACAACGGTGCCAAGGGTACGTGTCGATGACGTGTCGTTGGGCACCTCACTACGCACCCTGTGCCCAGTGGTGACAAGATGACCGAGGTGGGGTGTGTCCGTGTTACACCTCCGTGACCCCCGATGCAGTGACGCGACCTGGGAGTTGGACGTGAGCGAGCCGAACGAAGCGACCTTCGACATTGTCATCCTCGGAGGTGGCAGCGGCGGCTACGCGACCGCGCTGCGCGCCGTCCAGCTGGGCCTGAAGGTCGCGCTGGTCGAGAAGGGCAAGCTCGGCGGGACCTGCCTGCACAACGGCTGCATCCCGACGAAGGCACTGCTGCACGCGGCCGAGATCGCCGACCAGACCCGCGAGTCGGAGCAGTTCGGTGTGAAGGCCGAGCTGGTCGGTATCGACATGGCGGGGGTCAACTCGTACAAGGACGGCGTGATCGCCCGCCTGTACAAGGGCCTCCAGGGCATGTTGAAGGGCAACAAGTCGATCACCATCGTCGAGGGCCACGGCAAGCTCGTCGACAAGAACGTGGTCGAGGTCGACGGCAAGCGCTACACCGGCCGCAGCATCGTGCTGGCCTCCGGCTCGTACGCGAAGAGCCTGCCCGGCCTCGAGGTCGACGGCGAGCGGATCATCACGAGCGACCACGCGCTGACCCTGGACCGGATCCCCTCGTCGGTGATCGTCCTCGGCGGTGGCGTGATCGGCGTCGAGTTCGCCAGCGTGTGGAAGTCCTTCGGTGTAGACGTGACGATCGTCGAGGCGCTGCCCCGGCTGGTCGCCGCCGAGGACGAGGAGTCGTCGAAGGCGTTGGAGCGGGCGTTCCGCAAGCGCAAGATCAACTTTAAGGTCGGCAAGCCGTTCGAGAAGGTCGAGAAGACCGACAACGGCGTCAAGCTGACCATTTCCGGCGGCGACACCGTCGAGGCCGAGCTGCTGCTGGTCGCGGTGGGTCGCGGTCCGAACACCGCGAACCTCGGGTACGAGGAGCAGGGCGTCAAGATGGACCGCGGCTACGTGCTGACCGACGAGCGGCTGCGCACCAGCGTGCCGAACGTCTACGCGGTCGGCGACATCGTGCCCGGCCTCCAGCTCGCGCACCGGGGCTTCCAGCAGGGCATCTTCGTCGCCGAGGAGATCGCCGGCCAGACCCCGGCCGTCATCGACGAGGTGGGCATCCCGCGCGTCACCTACTGCGACCCCGAGCTGGCGTCGGTGGGCCTGACCGAGGCGAAGGCCAAGGAGCAGTACGGCGCCGACAAGATCCAGTCGTACAACTACCCGCTCGGTGGCAACGGCAAGAGCCAGATCCTCAAGACCACCGGCTTCGTAAAGCTGGTCCGGGTCAACGACGGCCCCGTGGTCGGCGTCCACATGGTCGGCGCCCGGGTGGGTGAGCTGATCGGCGAGGCTCAGCTCATCTACAACTGGGAGGCCTACCCGGCGGAGGTCGCCCAGCTCGTGCACGCCCACCCGACCCAGAACGAGGCCCTGGGCGAGGCGCACCTGGCCCTCGCCGGCAAGCCGCTGCACGCGCACGCCTGACAAATCAACCGCGGCGTCCGGCGACGGGCGAAGATCCCACCAGGGGAATGAAGGAGTCTCAGAAAATGCCGGTATCGGTCACCATGCCCCGGCTCGGCGAGAGCGTCACCGAGGGCACCGTCACTCGCTGGCTCAAGCAGGAGGGCGACACGGTCGAGGTCGACGAGCCCCTGCTCGAGGTCTCGACCGACAAGGTCGACACCGAGATCCCGTCGCCCGCGGCGGGTGTGCTGAGCCGCATCGTGGTCGGCGAGGACGAGACCGCCGAGGTCGGCAGCGAGCTGGCCGTCATCGCCGGTGAGGGCGAGTCGACCGGCGGTGGCGAGGCCGCCCCGCAGGAGCAGCAGCAGGCGCCGGCCGAGTCGGTCGAGCCCGCCGCCGAGCCGACCGCCGCCGCCGAGGGCACCGCCGACCAGGTGGCGCAGGACGAGGCCCCGGCCGAGGCGCCGGCTCCGGCCGCCGCGTCGTCGGGCGAGGGCACCGCGGTCAAGATGCCGGCCCTGGGCGAGAGCGTCACCGAGGGTACGGTCACCCGCTGGCTCAAGCAGGTCGGCGACACCGTCGAGGTGGACGAGCCGCTGCTGGAGGTCTCCACCGACAAGGTCGACACGGAGATCCCGTCGCCGGTCGCCGGCACCGTGCTGGAGATCAAGGTCGCCGAGGACGAGACCGCCGCGGTCGGCGCCGACCTCGTGGTCATCGGCGTCGCCGGTGGGGCCCCGGCCCAGGCGAAGACCGAGCCGAAGCCCGAGCCGAAGGCGGAGGCCGCGCCGGCCCCCAAGGCCGAGCCGAAGCCGGCGCCGAAGGTCGAGGAGCCCACCCCGGGCATGTCGTACAACGAGCCGGCCGCCGAGGCGGAGGCGTCGGCGCAGCCGGCGAAGGCCGAGCAGGCCGCCCAGCCGTCCGCGCCGACCGCCGCGCCGCAGCGCCCGTCCGCGCCGGCTCAGGGTGGCGAGGAGGCGGCCGGGTACGTCACGCCGCTGGTCCGCAAGCTGGCCAACGAGCACGGCGTGGACCTGGCCGCGCTCAACGGCACCGGTGTGGGTGGCCGGATCCGTAAGCAGGACGTCCTCGACGCGGCCGAGAAGGCCAAGGCCGCGGCGGCCACGCCGGCTCCGGCGGCACAGCCCGCCGCCAGTGCGGCGACCCCGGCCAAGCCGGCCGCGAAGCCGCAGCCGAGCGGCAAGCGGGGCACCACCGAGAAGCTCCCCCGGATCCGCAAGGCGATCGCCAACCGGATGCAGGAGTCGCTGCACGAGATGGCGCAGCTCACCACGGTGGTCGAGGTGGACGTCACCCGGGTCGCGAAGTTGCGGGCGCAGGCGAAGGACTCGTTCGTGCAGCGGCACGGCGTCAAGCTGTCCTTCCTGCCGTTCTTCGCTCTCGCCGCCGTCGAGGCGCTGCAGACCTACCCGATCGTCAACGCCCAGTTGGACCTGGACGGCGGCACGATCACCTACCCGGCCGCGGAGCACCTCGGCATCGCCGTGGACACCGAGCGGGGCCTCGTGGTGCCGGTCATCCACAACGCCGGTGACCTCAACCTCGGTGGCATCGCGAAGCGGGTCGCCGACCTGGCCGAGCGGACCCGGACCAACAAGATCAGCCCGGACGAGATCGCCGGGGCGACCTTCACGCTCACCAACACGGGCAGCCGGGGCGCGCTCTTCGACACCCCCATCGTGCCGAAGCCGCAGTCGGCGATGCTCGGCACGGGTGCCGTGGTCAAGCGGCCGGTCGTGGTCAACGACCCGGACCTGGGCGAGGTCGTCGCGGTCCGGTCGATGGTCTACCTGGCCATGTCGTACGACCACCGACTGATCGACGGCGCCGACGCGGCCCGCTTCCTGAGCGCGGTGAAGGAGCGGCTGGAGGCCGGCAACTTCGAGTCGGAGCTGGGCCTGGCCTGATCCGTCGTAACGCCGAAAGGGGCGCCCCGGTCATCGACCGGGGCGCCCCTTCGTCTGTGCCGCTCAGCCCTTGAGCAGGTCGGTTGAGACCTTCCACAGCCGCTCGGCCGCCTCCGGGTCCAGCGCGTAGTCCGCGACGCCCGTCCGCGTGTCGGGTCGGGCCGGCGCGGCCTGCTGGCAGTCCTCGAAGTAGCGTCCGCCGACCTCGTCGAGCAACGGGGACGCGGCCACCAGCACCGACGTGGCGGCGCCCTGCTCGACGGTCTTCCAGGCCGCCGCGTTGCCGGCGCGCAGGCGGTTCAGCTCCTCCTCGCTGACGTAGCGCTGGAGGTTGGTGCGGATCGCGCCGGGCATCAGCGAGTTGGTGTAGATGCCGTCGTCGGCCCAGCGGCGGGTCGCCTCCACGGCGAAGAGCACGTTGGCCGTCTTCGACTGCCCGTACGCCTGCCAGGGCTCGTACTCGCGGCGGTCGTACTGGATGTCCTCGAAGACGACGGGCGAGCGCAGGTGGGCGGCGGAGCTGACCGAGACGATGCGGGCCCCGTCGGCGGCGGCGAGCGCCGGGCGCAGCCCGGTGGCGAGCGCGAAGTGCCCGAGGTGGTTGGTGGCGAACTGCATCTCCCAGCCCTGCGGGGTGCGGCTCAGGGGCGCGGCCATGATGCCGGCGTTGTTGACCAGGATGTGCAGCGGGCCGTCCCAGTTGGCGACGAAGTCGGCGACCGAATTCTGGTCGGCTAGGTCGAGCGGGGCGACCAGGACGCGGTCGTTGCCGGTGGTGCCGGTGATGTCGTCGGCGGCCTTCTGGCCGGCGTCGGGGTTGCGGACGGCCAGGGTGACCTCCGCGCCGGCGCTGGCCAGGGCACGGGCGGTCTCCACACCGATGCCGGACGACCCGCCGGTGACGATCGCCCGTCGGCCGACCAGGTCCACGCCCCGGATCACGTCCATGGCGGTGGAGTCGTGGGCGAACGACGTGGTGATCGGGTTGCTCGTCGTCATGATCCATCCTTGTCCGAGCTGGGGGCGGGCCGGTCGGCCCGCCGGTACGATGGAAGCGGAGGATCCTCCGCTGCGGTCGAGACTAACCGGAGTTCCCTCCGCTTGCCATGGCCGGTGCGTTACACCCACTCAGCGAGGAGGAGACGGTGCCGGAGTCCAGCCCCCGCCCACTGCGGGCGGACGCGCTGCGCAACCGTGAACGCCTGCTTCGGGTCGCGGTCCAGGCTCTTTCCCGCCCCGGGCCGGAGGTAACGCTCGACGCCATCGCCCGCGAGGCAGGGGTGGGCATCGGCACCCTGTACCGCCACTTCCCCACCCGCGAGGCGCTGATCGAGGCGGCGTACCGCAACGAGCTGGCCCGGCTTTGCGACGCCGCGCCGCGGCTACTTGGCCAGTTGCCGCCCGACCGGGCGCTGCGAGACTGGATGTCCCGTTTCACCGACTACCTCGCCACCAAGCGGGGCATGGCCGACGCGCTGCGCCTCGTCATCGCGTCCGGCGCCAACCCGTACGCGCAGAGCCGCGACCTGCTGCTGGCGGCGCTCGACCAGTTGCTCGCCGCAGGGGTCGCGGCGGGCACCGTCCGAGCCGATGTCGCCGCCGGTGACGTGCTGGCGGGCCTCAGTGGCATCTCCCTGGCCGCCGGCGAGCGCGCCCAGGCCGACCGGCTGCTGGACCTACTGATGGACGGACTGCGCTCCCGCGACGCGGGCTGACCCGTTCCGTCCTCCGACCAGGCCGGACGCTGCCAGAGTGGGACCGTGGGCGGTAACCGGCGGCGCGGACAACTGGGACCCGCCGTCCCCATCGCCCCCGGGGCCCGGGTGGACAAGTTCGAGGTCTTCTTCGACCTGGTCTTCGTCTTCTCGTTCTTCATCATCACCCGCGCGACGGCCGCGAACATCTCCGGTCGCCAACTGCTGCACGCCGCCCTGGTGCTCGCCGTGCTCTGGTGGATCTGGGTGGTGCACAGCCTGGTCGCCACCCGGGTCCGGCTCGGCGAGGGCTACGTACCGGCGCTCATGGTGATCTCGATGGTCGCGCTGTTCGCGTTCGCGCTGGGGCTGCCGCAGGCGTTCAGCGAACCGGGAGGCAGCGCCGCCGGGCCGATGCTGGTGGCCATCAGTTACGTCGTGGTGCGAGGCATCCACTGGATCCTGTACCAGCACGTGGTGCGGGACAGCCCGCAGGAGCGACGCCAGCTCCGACGCTTCGCCCCGGAGCTGGCGGTGAGCATCCTGCTGCTGCTCGCCGCCGCGTTGATCCCGCCGCAGATCACCGACCCCGACCGGGCCGCCCTGGTCCGGGACGGGCTGTGGATCGCCGTGGTGGTGGTGCAGTACGCCACCGGCTTCATCGTCGGCACCTGGGGTTGGGGGGTGACCAGCGCGGAGCACTGGACCGAGCGCTACGACCTCATTCTGATCATCGCGCTCGGCGAGTCGATCATCTCCACCGGAGTGGGCGGCAACCTGCTCGGCAAGCCGGTCACCTGGCCGGCGGTGGCCGCTGCCGCGCTCGGCATCGTGATCACCGCCGCGCTCTGGTGGGCGCACTTCGACTTCGTCGGGCCCGCCGCCCGGATCGCCCTGCACGCGGCGGAGGGCGCTCCCCGGGTGGCGATGGCCCGCGACGCGTACGCGTACCTCTACCTGCCGATGATCGCCGGGGTGATCCTCTTCTCGATCGGCAACGAGGAGATCCTGCACAAGATCACCGACCCGGCCGGCGGTATCGCGGAGAAGGTCGAGGGGCCGGCCGTGCCGATGCTCTTCGGCGGGTTGATCACCTACTTCGCCGTCAACATGCTGTTCCAACTGCGCACGCTGCACACCGCCACCTGGAGCCGAGTGGGCGTCATCGTGGCGCTCACGGTGGCCCTGCCCATCGGCCTGCACCTGCCGGCGCTGGGCGCGCTCACCCTGGCGACCGTGATCTGCGTCGGGCTGGTGGCCGTCGAGGTGCTGGTGATGGCGGACTCCCGGCACGCGCTGCGGTCCGCCGTGTTTCAGGAACGGACGACGCACGAGGCGCACGAGGCGGCGTGGCGTGCCCGCTGGCACGACGTCCGGGAGCCCGACGAGCCGACCACGCCCTGACGATTCCGGTCTAGAGTGTCGGACAGCGTCGCGGTGTACCCGGCACGATGGCCGCCGAGGGCATGGAGGCGCGGGGACGCAGCATGAGGACGAACGTGCACCCAACGGGTTCACCGACCGATCGGCTCGCCGCCGTCGGCAACCAGATGATCGAGATCCACCTCTGGCTCCGCACGGAGCTGGCCCGCCTCCGGGCCAACCTGGACACTCCCTCGCGGGACCTACGGGCCCACTGCCTGACCTTCTGCGCCGCGCTCGGCCGCCACCACAGCGGCGAGGACGCGGGCGCGTTCCGGGTCCTGGCCGACGAGGTGCCCGAGCTGCGCCCGGTCCTGGCCAACCTGATCGTCGACCACGAGGTGGTGGCGGGGATCCTCGCCCGGGTCGAGGAGCTGCTGGGCGACGACCGTCCGCTGCCGACCGCTCAGGTACGCGCCGAGCTGGACGGGTTGGCCGCCCTGCTGGAGACACACTTCCGCTACGAGGAGAAGCGGCTGGTCAGCGCGTTGAACGCGCTCGCCGGCCGGCCCGGGACAGCCGAGCAGTTGCTCGGCCTGACCGCGCCGGGCTGAGCCGCACGTCGGCCGCGCGCGCCGGGCTGAGCCGCACGTCGGCCGCGCGCGCCAGGCTGGCCCCCCGCGATCACCGGCCCCCGTCGGGGGCGGGCGGGCCGGGCAGCCGCTCGTAGAAGCGGATCTTCTCCCGCAGATGGTCGTACTGACGCCGCAGCAGGCGCATCTGCTCCTCCACCTGCGCCGCGTGCTGTTGCAGCAGCTCACGCCGCTCGTCGACGGTGTGCTCGCCCGCACGGGCCAGCGACGCGTACCGGCACATCTGGGCGATCGGCATCCCGGTGTCCCGCAGGCAGCGGAACAGCAGCAGCCAGCTCAGGTCGTCGTCGGTGAAGACGCGCTGGCCACCCGGCGTACGACCCACGTCGGCCAGCAGGCCGATCTTCTCGTAGTACCGCAGGGTGTCCAGGCTGAAGCCGCTGCGCCGGGCGGCCTCGGCGGGGGCGTAACCGGTCATGCCCCGGATGCTAGCCAGCCCTTGACCTGGAGCGCACTCCAGATTGGAGGCTGTTCCGCATGACGACGACACGCACGCTGGGACGCAGCGGCATCGAGGTGAGCGCGATCGGGATGGGATGCTGGGCGATCGGCGGTCCGCTCTGGGGGGACGGCGGGCAGCCGTTCGGTTGGGGCGAGGTCGACGACGACGAGTCGATCCGTACCATTCACCGGGCTCTCGACCTCGGCGTCACCCTCTTCGACACGGCCAGCAACTACGGCGCCGGGCACAGCGAGCGCGTCCTCGGCCGGGCCCTCGCGGGCCGCCGGTCCGAGGCGGTGATCGCCACCAAGTTCGGCAACGTCAGCGACGAGGACACCCGACGGTGGCTCGGCACCGACGCCAGCGGAACGTTCGCCGTCCGCAGCCTGGAGGACTCGCTGCGCCGCCTCGGCACCGACCACGTCGACCTCTACCAACTGCACATCAACGAACTGCCGACGTCCGCCGCGCTCGACCTGGTCGACACCCTCGAGGGCCTCGTCGACCAGGGCAAGATCCGGGCGTACGGCTGGAGCACCGACAACGCGGCCTCGGCGGCAGCGTTCGCGGCCGGCGGACCGCACTGTGCCGCCATCCAGCACGACGAGTCGGTGCTGAACGACAACGCGGCGGTCCTGGCCGTCTGCGACCGCCACGACCTGGCGAGCCTCAACCGGGGGCCACTGGCGATGGGGCTGCTCACCGGCTCGACCCGGGCGCCCGGCGCGGACGACGTACGCGGCCGGGCGCCCGAGTGGTTGCGGTGGTACACCGACGGCCGTCCGACGCCGGAGTGGGCGGCCCGGGTCGAGCAGGTCCGTGCGGCGCTCACCGCCGACGGACGGACCCTCGCCCAGGGCGCGCTCGGCTGGCTGCTGGCCCGCAGCCCACGGACGGTGCCGATCCCCGGTCTGCGCACCGTCGCCCAAGCCGACGAGAACCTGACAACCCTGAAGCTGGGCCCTCTCCCCCCAGAGGCATACGCCGAGGTAGAACACCTCCTGTCCGACCTACGCCCCTGACCCGACCTCGTCGATCTTGCACTTGCTGTCCCGACAGAACGGACCTTCCCGGGCAGAACGGCGACACTAAGTGCAAGATCGGCGAGGAGTGGGGCCGGGGCGCGTCCGGGAGTGGGGTTTTCGACGAAGATAACGGCATGCGGATCCTCATGGCCGGCGCGTCCGGCTTCCTCGGCACCCGACTGGGCGACCGGCTCGTCGCCGACGGGCACCAGGTCACCCGACTCGTGCGACGCGCGCCGCGCGAGCCGCACGAGCGGCAGTGGGACCCGGCGGCCGGCCAGCTCGACCCGGCCGTGGTCGCCGAGTCGGACGCGGTCATCAACCTGGCCGGCGCGGGCGTCGGCGACAAGCGCTGGAACGACGACTACCGGCGGTTGATCCGTACCAGCCGGGTGGACAGCACCACCACGCTCGCGACGACGATCGCCGGCCTCCCCGACAGCGACCGACCCCGGGCGCTGCTCAACTCGTCCGCCGTCGGCTGGTACGGCAACACCGGCGACCGGGTGGTCGAGGAGGACGCCCCCGCCGGCGACGGTTTCCTGGCCGACGTCTGCCGGGTGTGGGAGGCCGCGACCCGACCGGCCGAGGACGCCGGGGTACGCGTGGTCCGACTCCGCACCGGCCTGCCGCTGCACCGCGACGGCGGTCTGCTCAAGCCACAGTTGCTCCCGTTCAAGCTGGGCATCGCCGGGCGGCTGGGCAGTGGGCGGCAGTGGCTGCCGTGGATCTCCATGCGGGACTGGCTGGACGCGACCCTCTTCCTGCTGGCGCACGACGAGATCGCCGGCCCGGTCAACGTGGTGGGCCCGAACCCGGTGACGAACGCCGAGTTCACCCGCGAGCTGGCCCGTCAACTGCACCGCCCGGCGATCATCCCGATCCCCGCCCTGGCGCTCAAGGTGGCCCTGGGCGGCTTCGCCCACGAGGCCCTCACCAGCACGAGAGTCCACCCCAAAGTCCTGACGGAAGCCGCCTACCCCTACCGCCACCCCACCCTCCCCGAGGCCCTGAAGACGGCCCTCCAGGACTGACCAGCCCCGCCGCCATTCGCGTTGATCAAGAGGTTTGCGTCATCCGGGTGCCGGAATCTGACGCAAACCTCTTGATCAACGGGGTCTAGCCTCGGCGTCGCGGGGTCAGCAGCCGATCACCCAGTAGTTGGGGGCGGTCTGCTTGAGGGTGCTCGTGTAGAAGGTGTTGTAGAGGCCCATGCGCTGGTTCGAGCCGTTGGCGTAGGCGTAGCCGCCGGACTGGTACGCGCGGCCGGCCGTCACGTGGGCGTAGTTGGTCGCCGTCACACAGGTTGGCGGCGTGGTCGGGGTCGGGCTCGCCGTGGGCGACGCGGTGGGGGTGGGCGACGCGGTGGGGGTTGCGCTGGCCGTGGGGGTGGGAGACGCGGTGGGGGTGGTGCCGCCGTTGTTCAGGCCGAAGAAGAGCGCGTCGCGGTACGTCGAGCAGATGGTGTCCAGGAAGTACGCGGCGGCGGTGCCGCACTGGTCCGCCCCGGAGCCCGGGTCGACCGGCGTTCCGTGGCCCATGCCGGAGACGCGGTAGAGGCGTACCTCGTCGTTGCCGTACACCTCGAGGCTGGTGTTGCCCGGCAGCGACGACGTGCTGGTCGGCGTCTGCGAGATCCCCCGCACGTTGGTCCACTGGTCGCGTGACTCAGTGCCGTTCAGCGGTGTCACGGTGGTGTCCGACGTGCCGTGCCAGATGGCCACCCGGGGGCGGGGGCCGGTGTAGCCGGAGTAGGCGCCCCGGACCAGGTCGCCCCAGGCCGCCGGCGTCTTGTCCGTGCCCGGGTTCATGCAGCTGAACGCGTTGACCATGCTGGTGGCGCAGCGGTACGGGATGCCCGCGATGATCGATCCGGCGGCGAAGACGTCCGGGTAGGTGGCCAGCATGACGGCGCTCATCGCCCCGCCCGCGGAGAGCCCGCTGACGAAGACCCGCGAGCCGTCGACGGCGTAGTTCGCCTTGGCGTGGTCGACCATCTGCTTGATGGACAGCGCCTCGCCCTGGCCCCGGGCGGTGTCGCCGGCCTCGAAGAAGTTGAAGCAGGAGTTGGCGTTGTTGCCGGCGGGCTGCTGGGCGACGATCAGCGTGAACTTCCACTGGTCGGCGTACTTCTGCCAGCCCGAGTTGGCGAAGTAACCGGAGGCGTTCTGGACGCACCCGTGCAGCAGCACCACGGCGGGGGAGTTGGCCGGCAGGTTGTCCGGCCGGTAGGCGTACATGGCGAGGTTGCCCGGGTTGGAACCGAACCCGGTGACCTGGGTGAGGCTGGCGGCCTGGGCGGGCGTGGCGAGGGTGAACGCGCCTGCCACGGCGAGGACGAGCCCGGCGACCGCACCGGTCAGCCGGGTGAGGAGGGACGAGGAGCGGCGCACGGAGGCCTCCTGACGGAGCAGACTGTGAACTGGGTCACGGTCAAGTTGCCGAGACGTTACGACGGTGTGTCCCCGGCCCGATATGGGGCGCGTTCACACATTCACGACAGCCGTTGTGTACGCCGAACTCCCCCCACCACGGCAACACCCGGAGCCGACAACAACCGCCGGTCTGACCGGCTCGTCCAGATCCGATTGGTAACGTCCGCTGCGTGCCGTCCTCCCCGTCGCTGGCCACCGGGCCCGCACCAGCGTCGTCACCGCGTACCCATCGGGACCTCCGGGCCGACCTGATCGTCGTGCTCGTGGCGCTCGCGCTCGCCGTCTGGGTGACCAGTGGGCTGTGGCGGGACCCGAACGTCCGCACGATCACCGTCAACTCCAGCGACCAGGCGCTCTTCGAGTGGCTGCTGGCCTTCGGTGGGCACGCGGTCACCCACGGGGAGAACCCCTTCTTCACCTACCTGATCAACGTCCCGGACGGCGTGAACCTCGCGGTCAACACCTCGATCACGGTGTACGCGGTGGTCTTCGCCCCGCTCACGTACCTCGTCGGGCCACCGGTGACGTTCCTCGTGATCCTCACCCTGAACCTGTTCGCCACCGCGCTGGCCTGGTACTGGCTGCTCTCGCGGCACCTCGTCCGCAGCCGCCTCGCCGCCGCCGTGGGCGGCCTCTTCATCGCCTACTCCCCCGGCATGGTCTCGCACGCCAACGCGCACCTGAACTGGACCGCGGGCTGGCTGGTCCCGCTGTTGATCTGGCGGCTGTTCGCGCTGCGGCGGCCCGGGAACTGGCTGCGCGACGGGGTGATCCTCGGCGTGCTCGTCGCGGTGGCCTTCTCGATCGCCGCCGAGGGCCTGTTCTTCGCCGCTCTGGCGCTCGGCGTGTTCGTCGCCGTCTGGGCGTTGCACCCGGCCCACCGGGCCGAAGCGCGCGCCGCGCTACCCACGTTCCTGCGCGGGCTCGGTGTGACCGCCGTGGTGGCCGGCGTGCTGCTGGCGTACCCGCTGTGGTTGCACTTCGCGGGGCCGCAGCGGTTCCACGGCACCGGCTTCGACCCGGTGATCCACTCCGAGGACATCGCCGCCTTCGCCGCGTTCCCGCGCCGGTCGCTGGCCGGGGAGGTCGGACTGGGGACCGCGCTGGCGCCGAACCCCACCGAGGAGAACTCGTTCTTCGGGGTTCCTCTGCTCGTCCTCGCCGTGGTCTGCTTCGTCGCGCTGTGGCGACGCGCCGACCCCGGCCGCCGGGCGGTTCTCTGGGCGCTGGGCGTCGTCGCGGTGATCTTCTCGGTGCTGTCCTTCGGGCCGGTCGCGAAGGTCGACGGGCGGCGTACCGACCTGCCGATGCCGTTCGACATCCTCGGCCAGTTCCCGGTGGTGAACGCCGCGTTGCCCGCCCGGCTGGCGCTGGTGGTGGCCCCGGTGATCGGGGTGCTGCTGGCGTACACCGTCGAGCAGTTGCGCACCTCCCCACCCCGGCACCGCTCGACGGAGTTGGCCTGGGCGATCGGCTTCGCGGTGGCCCTGCTGCCGCTGCTGCCCACCCCGCTGCTGACCGACGAGCGGGAGCCGATCCCGGCGTTCATCACCTCCGGCAACTGGCGGCAGTACGTCTCCGACGGCAACACGTTGACCCCCGTGCCGCTGACCGTGGACATCTATCCGGACGGCCAGCGCTGGCAGGCGTACGCCCTGTCGCACCGCCAGGGCGAGTTCGCCATTCCGGGCGGCTTCTTCCTCGGACCCGGCGGGCCGGACGGGCGCGGCCGGATCGGTCCGGTGCCACGCACCCTGAGCGCGCTCATGGACCAGGCCGGCCGCACCGGGCTGGTGCCGATCATCACCGACGGCACCCGATCGGAGGTCCAGTCCGACCTGCGGCACTGGCGGATCGAGACGCTGGTCCTCGCCGACGCGGTGCACGGCGCGAAGTTCGAGGTCGACGAGGCGGCGGTCCGACGTACCGCCACGGCGCTGTTCGGCGAACCGCAGCGGGTCGACGACGTCTGGCTCTGGCGCATTCCCCCGGCCGGTCGGTAGGAACGGCGCAACCGGACGGGACACCCGCACAGACTTTCATCGCGTCTAATGGCCCGATGGGAATGATGGGCCGCCAACTGGGGCGCGGGGTCGCGGCGGCTGGCGCGCTGGCCCTCGTGGCTCTCAGCGCGCCAGGCGTTACGCCCACGGCCAGCGCTGCCGCCGACCCCACAGCCAACGTGGTGCCGACCCGGGTGCACAACCCCTGGCTGTGGCAGGCCACCGTGGGGCAACGGCCCGCCGGTCCGGCGGCGCTGGTGTTCTTCACCGATCGCACCCGCTACTTCGAGTCGACCGGGGTGGTGGTGGCCCGGGACGGCGCGTACCGGCTGATCCCGATCGGCATCGGCGAAGGGCACGGGCTGCTCTCCCCGGACGGACGGCACTATCTGCGGCCACAGTCCGGCGAGTTGCTCGACCTCACCACCGGCCGGCAGAGCCGCCCCATGACCGTCGGGGTGGACGCGCTGGCCTGGTCGCCGGACGGGCGGCGCGTATTGGGCACCCGCAGCAACGACGACGGCGTGATCACCTACGGGCCGGAGAACCAGCAGCTCAACGATCCGGAAAAGTCCGACGACCTGCTCGTCATCGACCCGTTCCAGGGCGCCGAGCGGGTGGTCGACATCGGCACCTTCACCCAGCACACCGCGGCGGCCTGGTCACCCGGTGGCGACCTGATCGCCGCCACCGGCTGGCCGGACGTGCCAGCCCGATTCGCCGAACGCCAACGACTGGTAGTCGTCGACCCGACCGGCGGCGCCCCTCGTTGGCAGGTCGACCTGGGCGACAGGCGAATACTTGCCGGGCCGGCCGCCTGGCATCCCGACGGCCGGCGGCTCGCGCTGCTCGCCTTCGACGGCTGCGCCGGGCCCAGGTGCACGTCCGAGCAGATCGCGGCGCGCACCTGGCGAGTCGAATTTCTGGACGCGGCCACCGGCCAAGCTGTCGGAACGGCCCTGCCGGCGGGCACCTCGGTGAGCGGCATCCTCGGCTGGCGTGGTGCCGACCCCGTCGTGCGCTACCTCAGCGACACGGAGCAGGACACCGACCGGCGTGCCACCCTCGCCGCGCTGTCGCCCGACGGTCGTCGCGAGGTGCTGGTGACCACGCCGGGCGGGTCGACCGACCTGATAGTGCCGGGCGACCTGCTGATAAGAGCCGCGTTCGGCGGGCCGGAGCCACGGCCGTCACCGTTCGCCGCCTCGCTCTGGGTGTACCTGACACTGGCCGCGCCGACGCTGTTGGCGTTCGTCCTCGTCATGCGGCGCATGCGTCGTCGCCGCATTGCGAGCGGTCCCGCTTCGGCGTGACAACGACCTCCCGAGTGGTTCAGCGTGGGCCCTGGTGAGACGTCTCACCAGGGATTCGAACCGTGCGCGGGACTAGGCTGGGTGCCGTGACGACGACGACCCCCGGCCTGACGGCCGTCCGCGCCGGCCTGCTCGACTACCAGGCTGCCTGGGACGAGCAGCGGCGCCTGCACGAGTCGGTGGTGGCCGGCGAGCGCGGCGACACCGTGCTGCTCCTGGAGCACCCGAGCGTCTACACCGCCGGAAAGCGCACCGAGCCGTGGGACCGTCCCATGGACGGCACCCCCGTCGTCGACGTCGACCGTGGCGGCAAGATCACTTGGCACGGCCCGGGTCAGCTCGTCGGCTACCCGATCCTGCGGCTGCCCGACCCGGTGGACGTCGTCGCCTACGTCCGCCGGACGGAAGACCTGCTCATCGGCGTGTGCGACGAGTTCGGGCTGACCGCCGGCCGGGTCGAGGGGCGCAGCGGCGTCTGGGTGCCCGAGGACGACCGGGGGCCGGCCCGCAAGGTCGCCGCCATCGGCATCCGCGTCGCCCGGGGCGTCACCCTGCACGGCTTCTCGATCAACTGCGACTGCGACCTGGCGTACTTCGACCGGATCGTGCCCTGCGGCATCCGCGACGCCGGCGTCACGTCGCTCACCGCCGAACTGGGCCGTCCGATCACCGTCGCCGACGTGCTCCCCGTGGTCGAGCGCCGCCTCGCCACCCTCGTCGAGGTCTGAGCCCGCACGGGCCGACGTCACCGGACGCCGACCCGTGCCCCCGCTCACGGCGTCAGGCGGTGCAGGTCCCGTGGGAACGCGGTGACCTCCCGGACGTTGGCCGCGCCGACCAGCCGGGCCACGAACCGTTCCAGACCGATGGCGAACCCGCCGTGCGGCGGCATGCCGTGCCGGAACGCGTCCAGGTAGCCGGCGTAGGGCTCGACCGGCTCACCCCGGGCCGCCAGCGCCGCCAGGTAGTCGGCGTGCCGGTGCAGCCGCTGTCCCCCGGTGACCAACTCCACGCCGCGAAAAAGCAGGTCGAAACCGTTCGAGTACGCGGGCTGCGCCGGGTCCGGATGGGTGTAGAAGGGCCGTTTCGCCATCGGGTAGCCGGTGACGAAGAGGAAGTCGGACCCGTGTTCGCGCAGCGCCCACTCGCCGAGTGCCCGTTCGTGGGCGGGCGCGAGATCCGGCTCGTCGGCGGGCGCGCCGGCGATCGTCAACGCCTCGGTGAAGTGCACGGCCGGGATCTCCGCCGGCACCTGCGGCGGCGTGACGCCGAGCGCGGCCAGCGCGCCGCCGGCCCGCTCGCCCGTCGTGCCCAGCATCTGCGCCACGGTGTCACGCAGTACGCGCATCACGTCCCGGTGGTCGGTCACGAAGCCCAGCTCCGCGTCGAGCGACGTGTACTGCGCGAGGTGCCGCACGGTGTCGTGCGGCTCAGCCCGGAAGACCGGCCCCACCTCGTAGACGCGCTCGAAGACGCCGACCATCAGTTGCTTGTAGAACTGCGGCGACTGGGCCAGGTACGCGGGCCGGCCGAACCAGTCCAGCGCGAACACGTTCGCCCCGCTCTCCGTGCTGGAGCTGACCACCTTCGGAGTGTGGATCTCCACGAAGTCGCGCGCGTCGAGCGCGGCACGGAAACCGGCCACCGCCGCCGCCGAGATCCGCAACGCGGCCGACCGGGTGGGGTGCCGCAGCGCGGTCGGCGCGTTGTCCAGCTGGGTGGGCAGGCTCGCGGTGAGCGCCGGCCGGTACAGGTCGAACGGTGGCGGCACGGCGGGCGGTCCGAGGGGACGTACCGTCGGGTCGGTCAGCTCGACCCCGGCGGGCGCCGTGGTGTTCGACGTGGCCGTGCCGACGACCTCGACGACCGTCTCCTCGGTCAGTTTCTCCAGCTCGGCGCGGACGGCCGGGTCGGTGACGACCACCTGGGCCAGGCCGGCCGCGTCGCGCACGATCAGGAAGGCCACCGACTTGAGCAGTCGGCGTCGGTTCACCCAGCCGGCGATACGCACGGTCGAGCCGACCTGGGCGGCCAGGTGGTGGGACAGGGTTCGTCGCATGGCGGACTCCTCGGTCGTTCGCCACGCCGTCGCCGCCCGGGGGAAGCGATGCGTCGCGTCAGCCCCAGGGAGGTGTGGGCGAGCGGGAACCTCGCGGTGCCACCACACCTTCACCCCCGCCGAAGCGGAGGCCTCGTTCGTCGCCTGGTGACCGGGGCCAGCCGGGCGGGCTCTACTAGGCGTTAGGAAGGTGCCCTTCCTCTACCGCAGGCGTTAAGAAGGGGCCCTTCCTTACCGTTCTTCCCGCAGCTCGGGAGGGTCTTCACTCCCCGGCGCCAGACCGCCTCTCAGCACCGGCGGCTCTCTGCGCTGGCGGGGTCGGGGTGCTACTCGGCTCCGTCGTCGCTGTTGGCGGCGACGCTAACATCCCGACCGCGAAGCGTGTGACGCCATTTTTCGGCTTACCGGTGTCCGGCGTCACAACGTCAGCGGCGTGATGCCGGTCGCCTGACGCACATAGACGGCCACCATCCGGCGTAGGCTCGTTTTCGTGACGATCGAGCACTCCGCGCCGACGACCGGCCAGGCAGCGCGTACCGCAACGGCCGCCCCCGAGGGGCGTCGCCTGCTGCGTATCGAGGCGCGCAACGCCGAGACGCCGATCGAGCGCAAACCACCGTGGATCAAGGTCAAGGCCAAGATGGGCCCGGAGTACACCCAGCTGCGCGGGCTCGTCTCGCGCGAGGGTCTGCACACCGTCTGCCAGGAGGCCGGCTGCCCCAACATCTACGAGTGTTGGGAGGACCGGGAGGCCACCTTCCTCATCGGTGGCGACCAGTGCACCCGGCGCTGTGACTTCTGCCAGATCGACACCGGCAAGCCGGCCGAGTTCGACGCCGACGAGCCGCGTCGGGTCGCCGAGTCGGTCGTCTCGATGGGCCTGCGCTACGCCACCATCACCGGCGTCGCCCGCGACGACCTGCCGGACGGCGGCGCGTGGCTCTACGCCGAGACGGTCCGGCAGATCCACGCCCTCCAGCCGGGCTGCGGCGTCGAGCTGCTGATCCCGGACTTCAACGCCGTCCCCGAGCAGTTGGCCGAGGTGTTCGGCTCCCGCCCGGAGGTGCTGGCGCACAATGTGGAGACCGTGCCGCGCATCTTCAAGCGCATCCGGCCCGCGTTCCGCTACGACCGCTCCCTGGACGTGATCCGGCAGGCCCGCGCCGACGGCCTGGTCACCAAGAGCAACCTCATCCTGGGCATGGGCGAGGAGCGGGCCGAGGTGTCGCAGGCGCTGCGCGACCTGCACGAGGCCGGCTGTGAGCTGATCACCATCACGCAGTACCTGCGCCCCTCCCCCCGGCACCACCCGGTGACCCGCTGGGTCAAGCCGGAGGAGTTCGTGGAGCTGCGCGAGGAGGCCGAGGAGATCGGCTTCGCCGGGGTGATGAGCGGGCCGCTGGTGCGCTCGTCGTACCGCGCCGGCCGGCTCTACCAGCAGGCGATCGACGCCCGCGCCGCCGCCACGGTCGCCACCGCGGGCTGACCCGCCGACAGCGCCGCACGGACCGTGCGGCGCCCGAGTGTCATGATCGTGCGATGACCGCCGGGGTACGCGACCAGCCGCGCGGCGCGGATCGACCGCGTCCGCGGCCCGGCGCGCGCCTCGGCCCGGTCGGCTGGCTCACCGGGCTGGCCCTGCTCGCCGGGGTCGGCTACCGGCTCTGGCTGCTGGGCCACGCCACTCCGCCGACGAACAGCGACGAGGCCACCATGGGGTTGGCCGCGCTGCACATCGCCCGGGGCGAGGACTTCCCGGTCTGGTTCTACGGCCAGCAGTACATGGGCACGCTGGAGGCGTACCTGGCCGCACCGGTGTTCGCGCTCGCCGGCCCGTCGCTGGTCGCTCTGCGGCTGCCCACGCTGGCGCTGTACGCGCTGTTCCTGCTACTGGCCTGGCGGCTGACGCTGCGGTTGACCGGGGACCGCTGGTTCGGCCTGCTGGTGGTTGTCCTGCTCGCCCTCGGGGCCGACCGGGTCGTCAAGAACCAGTTGATCGCCGGCGGCGGCTATCCCGAGATGAACGCCGTCGGCGTGGCGCTCGCCCTGCTCGCCGTGGACCTGGCCGCCGGCCGACCCGGTTGGCGGCTGACGCGCTGGGCGACCTGGGGATTCCTGGCCGGCCTGATGCTCTGGGTCGATCCGCTGGTGCTGCCGTACGTCGTGGCGACCGGAGCGGTGCTCGTCGGGTTCTGCCACCGCGAGCTGCGCGGTCGGGCCGGCGCGCTGGTCGGGGTGGGCGTCCTGCTGGGGGCCGCCCCGCTGCTCACGGACAGCCTGTTGACCGGCCGGAATCCGGTGCACGCGGTGCTCGCCGCGGGTGGTGCCGACGCCACCGCCGGGTGGGCCGCCCGGCTGCACGGCGGGTTGCTGGTCGGGCCGCCGCTCGGGATGGGCTTCTGCGACCCGGGCGCCTGCGCCACCTGGCAACTGTGGTGGGCGTACGCGCTGCCGGTGTTGCTCATCGTCGCGGCCGGCACGGCCTGGCGCGCCCTGCGCCGCCCAGCGGCTCCGGCCGACCCGGGCCGGGTGTCATCCCGCGTCGCGGGGGCGGTGCGACTGGCTCTCGTGTTGGCCGCGGTGGCGACGCTCGTCGCGTACACCGTGAGTAGTTCCTCCGGCCTGACCCCGGCGGAGAGCGCCCGGTACCTGTCCACCCTGCTCATCGCCGTGCCGGCGCTGCTCTGGCCGGTCTGGACGCTGGCCCGGTCGGGGTCGACGGCGGCCCGGCCGGTCGCGCTCGCCGTCCTGGCCGCCACGCTGCTCACCACCGCCTGGGCCACCGCGCAGGCGGCGCGGACGGCCCCGGCGACCCGGGCCGCCGAGACCCGGCACGCCGCGCTGGTGACCACGCTGCGTGACCTCGGTGTACGGTACGTGCGCGCCGGCTACTGGACCTGCAACCGTCTCACCTTCGCCAGCGCGGAGCGGGTGGTCTGCGCGGTCGTCGACGACGACCTGCGCCCCGGCTTCGACCGCTACCCCGCGTACCGCCGCGAGGTGGAGCGCGCGGCGGCGCCCGCCTGGGTGGTGCCGACCGGGTCGCCGCTGGCGGCCCGGCTCGACGCGCGACTCGGCGCGGGCCCGGACGCCCTCGACCTGGTCACCCTCGACGGCTGGCGGATCTACCTGCCGCGCGGCTGACGGTAGCCGCTGCCGTCAACGCTGGGTGGCGGGCTCGGCCAGCAGGCCGAGGCGGTGGGCCAGCGCGGCGGCCTCCCCCCGGTTGGTGACGTCCAGTTTGGCGATGATGCGGGAGACGTGCACGCTTGCCGTCTTCGGTGAGATGAACAAGCGCTCGGCGATGCGGCTGTTGCTGTGCCCCTCGGCGACCAGCCGCAGTACCTCCCGTTCCCGGGACGTCAGCACATCCGGGCCGGCCCCGCCGGCGCCCGCCGCGCGCAGACCGACCCGCCGCGCCAGGGTGGCGGCGGCCCCGGCCAGCGGCGTCGCGCCGAGCCGCCGGGCGATCTCGGCCGCCTCGGTGATCGCCGCCGACACCTCGTCCCGCTCGCCGGCCAGGGCGGCGGCCTCGGCCAGCGCCAGCAACGCCCGGCCCAGCGGGTACGGCTGCCCGTCGGCCCGCCACGCCCGCACTGCCGTGCGCCACGCAGGCAACGTCTCGTCGTCGGCCGCCAGCAGCGCGTTGACCTGGTCAGAGTGCGCCCGAGCGGCCGGGTGCCGCGCCGGCAGGTCGGCCGCGAGCGCGGCCACGGCGGCGGCCAGCTCGACGTCACCCGTGCGGGCGGCGGTACGCGCGGCAGCGCTCAGCACCGGCCAGCCCTCGCGGGGTAGCTGCGGCAGGCTCCCGTCGGCCACCGCGACGCGAGCCGCGCGTACCGCCTCGGACACGTCGGCGGCGGCCAGCGCGGCCTCGATTCCCAGCTCGTGCAGGGGCAGTCGGTGGTTCGGCCACAGGTAGGGCCGGCCGAGGAAGGCCAACGCGCGCTCGACCAGCTCCTCGGCGCCCGGGTGCGCCCGGGCCAGCCGCAGACCGGCGCACACCTGGAGCCAGTGCAGGCCGGTCACGCCGGACAGGTCGATCCGGGCCGCCTCGGCGCACACCGTCTCCGCCTCGTCCCAGCGGCCCAAGGCGATCAGCGCCTCCGCCCGGTTGGACAGCAGGTACGCCCCGGTCGAGCGGCTGATCCCCACCCGCCGCGCCTCGGCCATCCCGGCCTCGGCCGCCTCGGCGGACTCGGCGTAGCGGCCCGCCTCGCAGAGCAGGTCCGACTGGAACACCTTGGCGAGCACCAAAGCCGGCACGTCACCGGACGCGCGCGCCGCCGCCTCGGCGCGGTCCAGCTCCGCGAGCCCTCGTCCGTCGTCCCGCTCGCCCTGGCAGAGCAGCGCGATCCGGGTCGCGAGCAGGGCCGGTTCCGCGCCCAGCGCCTGCGCGTCGGTGGCAGCCTCGGCCGCCACCCGCGCGGCCTGCGCCGCATCGATCTTGACCAGGTGGGTGGCGATGTCGGCGAGCAGCCGGACCCGCTCGACACCGGGCGGACCGCCGGCCGCCAGGCGGTACGCCTCGTCCAACTCCCGCCTGCCGTCGCTCTTGCCCAGCAGGGCCATCAGTCGGCCCCGCTGGTTGAGCAGGCGGGCGGCGCGCAACGGCGCGGCGTCGGCGTCCACCTCGGCCAGTCCGGCGCGGGTCAACGTGATGGCCCGGCTGAAGTCGCCGGCCGTCACCGCCGCGTCCAGCGTCTGCTCCAGCAACGCCAGATGGTCCATGCCCAGCAGGTCGGCCGCGTCCGGCACCAACTCCCACAACTCCAACGCCCGCTCCAGCAGGCGGCGCTGCTCGGCGTAGGCGTACCGGTCGGCGGCGGCGCAGGCCGCGACCCGTGCGGCGACGAGGGCCCGGGGGTGGTCGTGCGCCGCGTACCAGTGGTGGGCGATCTCGGCCGGGGCGCGGCCGGCGACGACCAGGTGCGGCTGCGCCTCGATCGCGGCGGCGAACCGCGCGTGCAGCCGGGCGTGCTCGCCGGGCAGCAACTCGTCGTGCACGGCCTCACGGACCAGAGCGTGCCGGAACTCGTAGTCGCCGTCCCGGTCGGCCACCACCAGTTGGGCCGCGACGGCGGCGCGCAGCGCCTCCTCCAATTCGGCCTCGGGCAGGCCGGCGACCTCGGCGAGCAGATCGTGGGCGAAGCGCGTGCCGCCGGCCGCGGCGATCCGCAGCACCCGCTGGGTCGGCTCGGGCAGCCGGTCCACCCGGGCCAGCAGCAGGTCACGCAGCGTCTCGGGGATCGCCGCGCAGCCGATCGGGTCGCCGGCCACCGCCAACTCCTCGATGAAGAACGGGTTGCCCTGCGTACGCTTGTGCACGTCGTCGACGGCACGCGGTGCCGGGTCGCCGCCGAGCAGGTCGGCGAGGATCGCGGCGGTGCCGTCGCGGTCCAGCCGGCCCAGCTCGACCCGTTCGACACCGCGGGCCCGGTCCAGCTCGGCGAGGAACGGGCGCAGCGGATGCCCCCGCTGCAGCTCGTCGGTGCGGTACGTGCAGACCAGCAGCAGCCGGCCCGGCCGCGCGGCCCGGACCAGGAAACCGATCAGATCCCGGGTGGACCGGTCCGCCCAGTGCAGGTCCTCGATCACCAGCAGCAGCGGCCGAACGTCGGCGAGCCGCTGGAACAGCTCGGCGACCAGGTCGAACAGGTATCCACGCGGGGCGTCGGTCAGCGGTCCCGTTCGCGACAGGGTCGACGCCGTCGGCGTCCGGCCCAGCTCCGGCAGCAGACGGGCGAACTCCGCCTCGAAACCGGCGAAGACCTCCGGGCCGTCGGCCCGCAGCACCGCGCGCAGCGCGGCGGCGAACGGGGCGAACGGAAATCCCGCCTCCCCCAGTTCCAGGCACTGGCCGACCAGCACCCGGGTGCCGGAGGCGGTGGCCAGGGCCGCGAAGTCCTCCAACAGCCGGGTCTTGCCCACCCCCGCCTCACCACCCACCAGCACGGTGGCCGGCTCGCCCTTGCCGGCCCGACCCAGCGCGTCGTGCAGGGCCGCGATCTCGCGCTGGCGGCCGACAAGGACGGAACTCGCGGCACGGAGGGTCACGCGACCGAGCATGCCATGACCGGACGACACCGCGACCCCGCCGGCCGGCCCGCGCCATGGCGGCCCGGCCGGCGGTCGCGGCCCCGTCCCGCCGCCCCCGTCTGGCGACGGGACGGGCCGGTCGGCCGTGTCGGCTGGCGCGGTCGCGGTCACCGGCGGTCGTCGCCCGTGCGGCGGACCGGCTGGCGGCGGCCCGTCCAGGTACGGCCGGCCCGGCGCGTCATCGAGCGGGCCAGTCGCTCCGCGGCGGCCTCGGCCCGCAGCTCGGCGGCCTGGGTACGGTGCAGGGAGAGCAGGAAGTCCACGTCGTTGCCGAACATGTCAGGCTCCTTCGTCGCGTCGTCGTTCGCTACCGACAACTCTTCGCGTGAAGGCCCCAACCCGGCATGGGCACACCGCCTCATCTCTCCCAGCGGCACCCTCCTTACCCGCCCGATCCGGGCCGCTGAGGGGACGTAAGGTACTCAGCCGGGCGGCACCCGGACGCGGATCAACCCGGGCGACGGGGACCACTAGACTCTGCGGCATGGCAAAGCCCCAGGAGAAGGTCTCGTTCGGCCAGCGGCTGAAGCAGATCGGGATGGTGTTCCAGTTCACCGCCAAGCAGGACCGGTGGTTCGCGCCGCTGGTCGCCGCAGCGGTGCTCATCCCGCTCGCGCTCACCGTGGTCGCGGTGATCCTCTGGGGCTGGATCTGGCTGCCGCTGGGCATCCTGTTCGCCCTGCTCGCGGTGCTGATCGTGCTGAACCTGCGGTCCAATGCGGCGATGATGAACGCCGCCGAGGGGCAGCCCGGCGCGGCGGCGCAGATCATGGACAACATGCGCGGCGACTGGCGGGTCACGCCGGCCGTCAGCTCCACCACCCAGATGGACATGGTCCACCTGGTGATCGGCCGGCCGGGCGTGATCCTGCTGGCCGAGGGCAACCCCCAGCGCGTACGCGGCCTGCTCGGGCAGGAGAAGCGTCGACTGGCCAAGGTCATCGGCTCCGCCCCGCTGCACGACTACGTGATCGGCCAGCAGGAGGGCGAGCTGCCGATCCGCAAGCTGCGCAACACCCTGCTGCGGCTGCCCCGCGCGCTCAGCGGCAAGGACGTCAACGCGCTGGACAGGCGCCTCAAGGCGCTCACCGCCCGTCCGCAGATGCCCAAGGGCGCGATCCCGAAGAACATGCGCCCGCCGGGCGGCGCCCGTCAGCCGCGACGCTGACCTCGTACCCGAAGAGAGCCGGACCCCCACGGGTCCGGCTCTTTCTCGCATGCCCTCGGGCCCCGGGCCCAAGATCTGCGCACCTTCCCCCATGTTGCTGCCTCCGACGCGCGGGAAGCAGCAACATCCCCGAAGCTGTGCGGATCTTGCGGGGCCCGGCCGAGCCGCGTCGGTCCCGGGAGGCGGGCAGTGCTCGGGCGTCAGGCGCGGGGGGCGTCGACGACGACCGAGTCGACGAGCCGGTCGTGTACGCCCCGGCGGTGCTGGTCCATGATCAGCGCGGGGACGACGAGCGCCAGCAGCACGCCCCGGGCCAGCGCGCGGAGCACGCCGATCCGACCCCCGTCGTGCCAGTTCACGCAGCGGACCTTGGTGATGTACATGCCCGGCGTCTGGGCGAACAGGCCGAGGAAGAGGCCGTACTCCAGGATCAGCACGAGCACCGGCGCCCAACCGTCGCGTACCGGGTCGGCGAAGATGTTGGCCACCAGCAGGCAGAGCACCCAGTCCACGATCAGCGCGCCGAAGCGCCGGCCCAGGCTCGGCGGGGTGAAGGTCGGGTCGGTGGCCGGCGCTGCCGGGACGTGCGGATTGGTCACAGCGATCAAGGGTATCCGCGTCCGAATCGAGGCCACCGAGGAGCCGTCGAGGAGCCGTCACCACAGCGTGCCGATTCGGGCCAATGACCTCAAGTGTCATTACACTGGCACAGCCGGTACGACGTTCGCGCAGGCTGAGTGCGTGGACAGGAGCATCCCTGACGCTCCGCGAGGGACGTAACACGGCAGAAACACTGAAGACATGGCCGGGCAACTCCCCGGCCATAGCGTCCCCAGGACGCTAGCCACCCGTGGACGTGCCAGGAGGATGTGTGTTCGCCAATCCCGAGGAACTGCTGCGATACCTCAAGAACGAGGACGTGAAGTTCGTCGACGTGCGTTTCTGTGACCTGCCCGGTGTGATGCAGCACTTCAACCTGCCGGTCGAGTCCGTCAACGACGACCTCTTCACCGACGGCCTCGCGTTCGACGGTTCGTCGATCCGCGGTTTCCAGGCGATCCACGAGTCGGACATGCTCCTGCTCCCGGATGTCGCCACCGCGTTCATCGACCCGTTCCGCGCGCAGAAGACGCTCGCGCTGAACTTCTTCATCCACGACCCGTTCACCCGCGAGGCCTACAGCCGCGACCCGCGCAACGTCGCGAAGAAGGCCGAGGCGTACCTGGCGGCCAGCGGCATCGCCGACACCGCCTACTTCGGCGCCGAGGCGGAGTTCTACATCTTCGACTCGATCCGCCACGAGACCTCGGCGCACCAGTCGTTCTACTACATCGACTCGATCGAGGGCGCCTGGAACACCGGCCGCGATGAGGCGGGCGGCAACCTCGGCTACAAGACCGCCTACAAGGGCGGCTACTTCCCGGTGCCGCCGGTCGACCACTACGCCGACCTGCGCGACTCGATCGTGCGCCGCCTGGTCGACACCGGCTTCACCGTGGAGCGCTCGCACCACGAGGTGGGCACCGCCGGCCAGTCCGAGATCAACTACAAGTTCTCGACGCTGCTGCACGCCGGCGACCAGCTCCAGCTCTTCAAGTACATCGTGAAGAACGAGGCCTGGGCCAACGGCAAGACCGCCACGTTCATGCCCAAGCCGCTCTTTGGTGACAACGGCTCCGGCATGCACACCCACCAGAGCCTCTGGCTCAACGGTGAGCCGCTGTTCTACGACGAGACCGGCTACGCCGGCCTGTCCGACACCGCTCGCTGGTACATCGGCGGTCTGCTGCACCACGCGCCGTCGCTGCTGGCGTTCACCAACCCGACGGTCAACTCGTACCGTCGCCTCGTGCCCGGCTACGAGGCCCCGGTCAACCTGGTCTACTCGCAGCGCAACCGCTCCGCCTGCACCCGCATCCCGGTCACCGGCGCCAACCCGAAGGCCAAGCGCGTCGAGTTCCGCGTGCCGGACCCGTCGGCCAACGTCTACCTGGCCTTCTCGGCCATGATGATGGCCGGCCTGGACGGCATCAAGAGCAAGATCGAGCCGCCGACGCCGATCGACAAGGACCTCTACGACCTCCCGCCGGAGGAGTGGGGCGACGTCAAGCAGGTTCCGGGCTCGCTGCCGGCCGTGCTCGACTCGCTCGAGGCCGACCACGACTACCTGCTCGAGGGTGGCGTCTTCACCCCCGACCTGATCTCCACCTGGGTCGACTGGAAGCGCGCCAACGAGGTCGACCCGGTGCGTCTGCGCCCGACCCCGCACGAGTTCGCCATGCCGGCCCCTGGTTGCTGATGTCCGCGTGCAGCGCACCAGCCTCGTGAGCCCGCATTACTTGTCTCCGCTTCGCGACTGCGGGGCTCGCA
>NZ_JBITMW010000010.1:0-327873 GCF_044466585.1 Micromonospora sp. NPDC049359
CTAGACAGCTCCACTCCACAACCGGAGGCCTTCACCTACCTACGACATCAGATCGTGTCGTCACACAACCTCGACCAACCTCCCTGGACAGCACACCTAGGTCCTGTTTCATAAGGGCGGTCGAGCCGAGGCGGACCCGCCGCAGGCCGACCAGTTCTTATGAAACAGGACCTAGATCGGTGCGAGCCGGAAGCCGACCCCACGGACCGCGTGGATGGTCGCGGCGGCGTCGAGCCGGGCGAGCTTGCGGCGTACCCGACGCACGACCGAGTGCATGTCGGACCCGCGGCCCAGGTGCCGGTTGCCCCAGACCTCGAGGTGCAGCCGCTCGTACGTCCAGACCTGCCCGGGAGCGTCGACGAGGCAGATCAGCACGTCGTGTTCCAGCCGGGTCAGGTCGATCTCCTGGTCGCGCCAGCGCAGCACCCGGCGGTCGGAGTCGACGCTCAGGTCGGGCGGCGGCTGCGGGCGCCGCGCCACCTCCGCCCGTGCGGGCGGGGCCGGGGGAGGTACGACGGGGGGCAGGTCGCCCACCCCGAGGAACTCCCGTGCCTGCTCGACACTGGAGACGATCAGGAAGGCGTCGCTGCCGCCGAGCAGCCGTGCCAACTGTCGGCGCTCGGCCGGTGACGACGCGATGCCGATGACGAGTGGAGCGACCGAAACGCCGTGCATTGCCCAACCCCTTCCGGTTCCCCACGAACACTCCGGATGGTTTTCGCACCGCCGAGAATCATCGATCGGCGTCTTGATCTTAGTGACGGCTCGTCTCGGCCAGGTAAAACATAGTTGCATGTAAGCATGTGAATGAAGGCTCACGTCTGGACGGCGCGGGCGGCGGGACGTTCGCGGGGGAGGATCGCCCGGGTTTTTCCGGTACGAGCGTCGGTTGTGACAGAACCAAGACAATCCACGGACAGCCCCCGGATCTGGCGGGCCGAGCATGGTCGCATGTCCCACGCATCGTCGTACTCCATCGGTCGCTCGTCGGTGCCGCCGCCACCGGCGCCGTCGCCCGGCCCGGCGCGCGCGCTGGCCGCCGGCCGGCCCGCCGCGCCACCGGCTCTCCGGCTGCTCGCGGCGGGCGTCTGTTGCCTGCTCGCGCTGTGTCTGGTCGGCGTGGTCTTCGTGTGGACCCAGCCCGGTCAGTGGGTCGACGGGCTGCTCCTGCCGCGCGCCGAGCGGGGCGGGGGTTACGAGCAGCCTGGCGGCCTGTTCGGTCCGGCCACGGTCGTCCTGCGGCACTTCGGTCAGCCGGCGCCGCTGGCCGTCCTGCTCAGCGCCGTGCTGGTGGTGGGCCTGCTCGGCCGTCGGCTGCTGCCCAGCGTCGTGGGCGTCGGCATGGTGCTCACCGCCGTGCTGGCGGCCGGCGTGGCGAAGTCGGCGCTGCCCCGCCCGGACCTCGCGGTGCCAAATTCGACCACCCACAACAGCTTCCCCAGTGGTCACGTCGCGGTGGCGACGGCCCTGGCGCTGGCGTTCCTGCTGGCGGCGCCGGGCGCGGCCCGACGGTGGCTGGTGGTGCCCGGCGCGGCCGGTGTCTCGGTGATCGGCGCGGCCACCATGATCGCGGGATGGCACCGGTTCAGCGACGTGCTCGGGGGCGTCCTGCTGAGCATGGCGCTGTTCTGCCTGGCGGCGGCCGCGTTGGCGGCCCGGTCCGGCAGCGACGCGCTCCGTCCGCCCGGCGGGCCGCCCTCCGGGCGGGTCCGGCGTGCTCTCGTCGAGGGCGCGCTGGGGCTGGTCGTGCTGGTCTGGGCGGTTCGGGTGCTGGTTCCCGGTCTGGCCGCCGAACTGCGCTGGGGACCGGTCCTGGCCGTCCTGCTGGCGACCGCGTCGACGATGCTCGCGGTGGGCGTGGCGGCGTTCCTGATCCGGTCGGTGGAGTTCGTCGGATCGGCGCAAGGCATCGACAAATATGAACAATCTGCGTGATGGGATACTTGACGGCATGCCCCAGGTCCTGCTGATCGAAGATCACCAGACGGTCCGCGACGGACTGCAGTTGGCGCTCACCCGGCAGGGCCACACCGTGGTCGCCGTGGCGACCGGTGAACAGGGGCTGGAGCGACTGCGGACGACCGCCTCCGACGTGGTGGTCCTCGACATCATGCTGCCCGGTATGGACGGGTTCGAGGTGTGCCGTCGCATTCGTCAGGACGGTGACCTGCCCATCATCATGCTCACCGCCCGCAACGACGACATGGACGTGGTGGCGGGCCTGGAGGCGGGCGCCGACGACTACGTGGTCAAGCCGGTACAGGCCCGGGTGCTCGAGGCGCGCATCCGCGCGGTGCTGCGACGCACCGGCGGCGACTCACGACGGCCCGGCGCGGATCGGCCCGGGCTGCACCGGCACGGCGCCCTGACCATCGACCGTGCCGCGCTGGTGGTCACCAAGCACGGCGTGCCGGTCGGCCTGGCCCCGACCGAACTGCGTCTGCTGCTCGAACTCTCGCACACGCCGGGCCAGGTGCTCAGCCGCCAACAACTGCTGGAGGCCGTCTGGGAGCACGGCTACCTCGGCGACTCGCGGTTGGTGGACGCCTGCGTCCAGCGGCTCCGCGCCAAGATCGAGGACGAGCCCTCGACGCCGGTCTACATCCAGACGGTACGCGGCTTCGGATATCGGTTCGGGCCGCTGTGACCCCCTGGCACCGGGCCCGCGCCATGGCGTTGGGCCTGCGCACCCGGCTGCTCCTGGCGTTCGCCCTGCTGGGTGTGACCACCACGGCGGTGGTGGCCAGCGGCAGCTACTTCCAGGCGCGGACGGTCATCCTCCAGCAGGCGCAGGACGCGGCGGTGGCCTCGCTGACCGACCAGCTCTCGAAGGTGTACCCGGTGCTGAGCCTGCCACCCGGCCAGGAGGAGATGGACCTGTTGGCGGGGAGGCTCTCCGACCGGGACAGCTACGCCGTCGTGCACTACCGGGAGCGCTGGTCGTCGAGCGTCGAGGGTGTCGACCAGCTCACCCCGCAGCTGCGACAGGAGGTGGCGCGCGGTCAGATCGCCTGGCAACGCGTCGACCGTGGCGGACATCCGGTGCTGCTCATCGGCACACAGCTCCGGCTCGACCGGTCCGACGGCACGAGCGTGGCGTCCGGAGTGGAGGTCTACTCGGTGCGCAGCCTCGCCTCCGAGCAGGAGAGCATCGACCGGCTCGCCACCCTCGCGTGGGTGACCGGCGGGCTCTCGCTGATCCTCGCGGTCCTGCTGGCCCTGCTGGCCGCCCAGGGGGTGCTGCGGCCGGTACGCGAGCTGGGTCGCGCGGCCCGCCGGCTCGGTGAGGGAGACCTGTCCACCCGGCTGACCGTCCGGGGCGTCGACGAGCTGGCCGACGTCACGCGCACCTTCAACGACACCGCCGCGACCATCGAGCGTCAGGTCGGTGAGCTGCGGCGGATGGAGGCCGACGCGCGGCGCTTCGTGGCCGACGTGTCCCACGAACTCCGTACGCCGCTGGCGGCCATGACGGCGGTCACCGACGTGCTCGACGAGGAGGCGGACCGGCTGCCGGGAGACGCCGGCCGCGCCGCGCGGCTGGTCAGTCAGGAGACGCAGAGCCTCACCCAGCTCGTCAACGACCTCATCGAGGTCAGCCGGTTCGACTCCGGCACCGCCCGGCTCGCCCTCGACGACGTCGACGTCGCCGCGGCGGTCACCGCGACGCTGCGGCTGCGGGGGTGGGCCGACCGGGTACGGGCGGACCTGCCGTCCGGTGTCGTCGCCCGACTCGACCCCCGGCGGCTCGACGTCATCGTCGCCAACCTGGTCGGCAACGCCTTCCGGCACGGCACGGAGCCGGTGTCCGTCCGTCTTGCCGCCGAACCCGACTGGTTCACGATCGAGGTCACCGACCAGGGACCGGGGTTGGACCCGGAGGTGCTGCCGCACGTGTTCGACCGCTTCTACAAGGCGGACACCGCCCGGACCCGCTCCGAGGGCAGCGGCCTCGGACTCGCCATCGCGTGGGAGAACGCGCGCCTGCACCGGCACGCCGGGCAGTCGGGGAGCCTGGTGGCGGGCAACCACCCGCCGGGCGGGGCGGTGTTCACGCTCCGTCTGCCCCGGGTGGCCGCCGAGACCGTGCACGCCGGAGGCGTACGGACAGCCGCGGACGCCGGAGGCGTACGGTGAGCCGCCGTCGCGGAACCCGGGCGCTGCTCGCGGTCGCGCTCCTGGTCGCGCTGCTCACGGCGGGCTGTGGAGTCCGGCCCAGCGACGTCATCACGGGCCGCTCCGCGGTGAGCGGCCCGTTCACCGGTAGGGGCCTCTACCTGATCGCGGACGGCGAGCTGGCGCTTGTCGTCCGGCCGGTGAAGAACGTGCCCGGGCCACCGCTGGAGACACTCGTGCTGCTCGTGTCCGGTCCCACCGAGGCCGAGCGGAGCGCGGGGCTCACCAGCGAGGTGCCGGCCGACGCCGCGCCGGTGAGCATGACACCGAGCACCGACGAGCCCGGCATCACGGTGCGGTTCAAGGGCGCCGTGCTGCCGCTGTCCACCCTCGCGGCCAATCAGATCATCTGCACCGTGGCGCTCGCCGGCCAGCAGCCCACTTCCGCCCCGGTCACCCTCGTCGGCTCGGACGGCACCCGGCCGCCCTGGTCCTGCCCCATCGAGTGACCGGGGCGACGCCGCTCACACCAGGTCGACCGCCCGTTCCGGTCGGAGCAGCCCCGGAGAGAGGACCCGACTCCGGTCGGTGAGCGTGCCGGCGATCAGGATGTCGAGCAGGGCGGGGAACTCGATGCCCGCCCGCTGCCAGATCTGCGGGAACTGCGACTCGGCGGTGAAGCCGGGGAACGTGTTGACCTCGTTGACGATGGGCTCGGCGCCCTCGTGGGGGAGGAAGAAGTCGACCCGCAGCAGCCCCCGGCAGTCGAGGGCCTCGAAGGCGCGGACGGCCCGGTCCTGGAGCACCTCGGTGGTGGCCGGGTCGAGCTGGGCCGGGATCTGGAAGACCGCCCCGCCGTCGTACTTCGCGTCGTAGTCGAAGAAGCCCGCGCCACTGACCCGGATCTCCAGCGGCGGACCGGCCTGCACCCGTCCGTCGGGGTGCTGCAGGACGGCGATGTCGATCTCCCGGCCCTGCGCGCCCTGTTCGACGAGCACCTTCGGGTCGACCTCCCGGGCCTGCGCGAGCGCGGCGGGCAGCGCCGACCACTCCGTCACCCGGACGACGCCCAGGCTGGACCCCGCCCGCGCCGGCTTCACGAAGACCGGCAGACCCAGCCGCTGCTGGTCGGCCGGCGACAGGGTCTCCCCGGGGCGCAGGGTCACACCCGGGCTGACCCGCAGGCCCTCCGCGGCGAGCAGCCGCTTGGTGACGCCCTTGTCCATGCCCGCCGCGCTGGCGAACACCCCGTTGCCGACGTACGGCACGCCGAGCCATTCCAGCAGCGACGCGACCGTGCCGTCCTCGCCGTACGGGCCGTGCAGGGCCGGGAACACCACGTCCTGGGCGCGCAGCACCCGCAACGCCTGCGGCAGGCCCATCGGGCGACCGTCGACGTGCCAGCCGCCGTCGGTGTCGATGAGCACCTCGGTCACCTGGTACCGCTCCCGGTCCAGACCGGCGAGGATGGCGGCCCCCGAGCGCCGCGACACCTCGTGTTCGCCGCTCCGCCCGCCGTACAGCACTGCCAGTCTCGTCAACATGCGACGTCCGCCCTTTCGTGGAGATGGACGCGGCCCACCCGCGCCCCGATTCCGGTCAAGATCTCGTGTGGGTTGGTGCCGGCCCAGCGCGCCCACTCGGTGACGGTCGGCGCGTCGTCGTCGCGTCCCGTGCCGATCACGACGACCGGGTCGCCGATCCGCACCGCCAGGTCACCCACATCGACCACGCACTGGTCCATGGCGATCCGCCCGACCACCGGGCAGCGCCGGCCGCCGAGCCAGACCTCGGCCCGGCCCTCGGTGGCGCGGGGCAGCCCGTCGGCGTAGCCGAGCGGCAACAGCGCCAGCGTCGTCGGGGCGGCGGTGACGTGCTCCGGCCCGTACGAGACGCCGGTGCCGGCCGGCACCCGCTTCACGTTCACCACGGTCGTGCGCAGCGTCAGGGCGGCGTGCAGCCCGAACGCCCCGGGACCGACCGCGCCGAACGGGTCGACGCCGTAGAGGGCCAACCCGATGCGGCAGAGGTCGAAGCGGGTCCGGGGCGCGGACAGCGCCGCCGCCGAGTTGGCCAGGTGGACGAGGTCGGGGTCCAGGCCGGCGGTCCGGGCGACGCGCAGCGCCTCGGCGAACGTCCGCACCTGACCGTCCAGCGCGGGCGCGCCCGGTACGTCCGCGTCGGCGAGGTGGGACCACACACCTCGTACCCGGACCGTTCCCTCGACCTCGTACTTGCGGGCCCAGGCCACCAGGTCGGGCCAGTCGTCGCGGCCGGCGCCGTTGCGGGTGAGGCCCGTGTCGGCCTTGAGCTGCGCCGTCGCGGGCACGCCGACCCGCAGGGCCGCGTCGGCGAGCGCGTGCAGGTGGGTGATCGTCGAGACGCCCACGTCGACGCCCGCGAGGATCAACCCGGTGAAGTCGTCGTCCGGGCGGTGCAGCCAGCTCAACGTGGGGGCGGTGATGCCCGCGGCGCGCAGGGCCAGCGCCTCGGCCGCCGAGGTCACGCCCAGCCAGGTGGCGCCGGCGCGCAGCGCGGCCCGGGCGACCGGCGCCGCGCCGTGCCCGAACCCGTCGGCCTTCACCACCGCCATCAGCTCCGTGCCGGTGACGGCGGCGATCCTCCGTACGTTGTCGGCGATCGCCCCGAGGTCGACCACCGCCTCGGCCAACGCGCTCATCCGGCGACCGCCTCGCGACGCGTCCCGGGGAGCGCGAACAGCCACCGGGCGTGCACCGCCAGCAGCGCACGGTGCACGGCCAGGCTCAGCCCGGCGACGAGCGCGGTCAGCAGGATCGGGTAGCCCAGCACGATCAGGCCCTGAGCGCCCGCGTCCAGCTCGGAGACCGGGCCGGCCAGCAGGCGGTGCAGCAGGGCCAGCAGCGGCATGTGGATGACGTAGATGGGCAACGTGATACGCCCGAGCGCGGCCAGTCGGTCGCCGAGAGCGGGCCACCGGACCAGCCGGGCGGCGGCGGTGACGCCGAAGGCCACCGCGACGACGGAGACCGCCGGCCAGACGCCGAACCACCGCTGCGCGCCGGCCGCCGCCATCGCGGCGAGCGCGAGGGCGTACGCCCCGCCGGTCAGCGCCAGTCGACGCCGGGTGGCGGTGGCGGCCCACCGTTGGATGTGCGGCCGCAGGTAGAGGCCGGCCAGGAAGAAGACCAGGTTCGCATAGAGGCCGCCCCGGTTGCCCGGCGTGGCCAGCAGGCCGGCGGCGGTGACGGCGGACAACACGGCGGCGGGTACGACGACCAGCGACCGGGGCAGCCGGCGGGTCGCCTTGGCGAGCGTGAAGTAGAGCGCCAGGGCGTAGAGGTACCAGAGGTTGGAGGGCGTGACGGTGAGCTGTGCCAGCAGACCGAGGGCGGACGTGGCCCGGTCGGTCGGGAAATCCGGTGCCGCGGCCAGGACCGCCGTGTGGATGAGCAGCCAGAGGGCGTACAGGTAGAAGAAGCCCGCGATGCGGCCCCGGGCGACGGCGCGCCAGGGCCGCTGCACGGCGTTGGCCGCGAAGAGGCCGCTGATGGTGAAGAAGAGCGGCATGCGCAGCGGCAGCAACTGCTCACCCAGCGTGCCCCACAGGCCCGGCACGGGTACGCCCACGTGCCAGTCGATCCGCAGGTAGTCCTTGACGACGACGTGCCATCCGACGACGAGGACGATGCACACGCCCTTCGCGGCGTCGGCCCACCGCACACGCTGCGGTCCGCCGGTGTCGGCCTGCCGGCGGTGGCGGAATCGGACGCGCGCGTCGGGGTCGTACCCGTCCGGTCGCGGCTCGGTGCGAGACAGCTCTTGGATCACTCAGCAGAAGGTGCCAGCGGGATATCCGCGCCTGGTCCTCGAATTGTCATGATCCGGTAATGGACTCCGCCAGATCGTCGGAGCGGGACCACCACCATCGTGCCGACGACGCGTTGGGAACCCGGGGAGCGCTACTAGGCTCGATCGCGGAGGTGCCGAACATGAAGCTCGGTCTGCACTACTGGAACTTTTCGACTCCGGCCGATCCGGCGGCCATCGCGCCGACCCTCAGCGAGGCGGCGACCATCGCCGAACAGGCCGGAGTGGCCTCGTTCACGGTCATGGACCACTTCTTCCAGATGGAGGCGCTGGCGCCGGCCGAGGAGCCGATGCTGGAGGCGTACACCACGTTGGGTTACGTCGCGGCGCAGACCCGGCGGATGACGCTGGGTGTACTGGTCACGGGTGTGATGTACCGCTATCCGGGGCTGCTGGCCAAGACCGTGACGACCCTCGACGTGCTCTCCGGCGGCCGGGCCCGGCTCGGCATCGGGGCGTCCTGGTACGAGCGGGAGCAGCGGGGACTCGGCGTGCCCGTGGTGCCGGTCGCCGAGCGGTTCGAGCGACTGGAGGAGACGCTGCGGATCTGCAAGCAGATGTGGAGTGACGACGACGGGCCGTTCGACGGGCGGCACTACCAGCTCACGGAGACGATCAACTCGCCGCAGCCGCTGCGCCGTCCGCATCCGCCCATCATGATCGGCGGCAGCGGCGAGAAGAAGACACTGCTGCTGGTCGCCAGGTACGCCGACGCCTGCAACCTGTTCGGCACGGGCGCCGAGGGGATCGCGCACAAGCTGGACGTGCTGCGCGGGCACTGCGCCGCCGAGGGCCGCGACTACGACAGCATCGAGAAAACCGTGCTGGCCAGCAAGCCGCCGCTGGAGGATCTCGACGCGTTCCTCGCCGAGGTGTCCGATTACGCCGCGCTCGGCGTCACCGAGGTGCAGGTCACGCCGGACCGGCACCCCGTGGAGTTCGCCCGGCGGCTCGGCGACGAGGTGCTGCCGCGGCTGGCCGACATCGGCTGAGTCGGGCGCGGTCGTGATCGACACCAGTTCAGCGAAGTAGGGGCATCTGCCGGCCCGGTTACCGCCAGATGGGCGATGTCGCGTCGATCAAGCCCCGTCCACGACGACGAGGGCCGCCCGCCCGCCGAAGCGGAGGGACGGCCCTCGTCGACGTCGGATCAACCGACCGAGGCGGGGAACCTGTCCCAGACCCGGTGCGCGGCCATCAGCCGCCGCACCCCGGTCAGCGCCTCGGCGCCGGAGCCGGCGGCCACGATGCCGGGGGTGCCGGCCACTCCGGCCTGCTCCAGCACGCTGGCACCGGCGCCCCACGCGCCGATCGCCTTGGCGTGCCGCCAGCACTCCTCGACCAGAAGCAGCACGCGCGGGTCGACGGTCGCCGCGTCCGGCCGGCCGGCCTTGGCGTCGCGGGCGGGCAGCGCGTCGGGCGCGGGCACCGGCGCCCCGGCCAGCAGGAGCGCGTCGAACTCGACCGACCGGCCGGTGGCGAAGGTCCGCTGGACCGGCAGGTCGCCCACCAGGCCACCGTGGGGGGCGATCAGCAGCGGCACCATGCCGGCGTCGAAGACGGCCCGGCGGACCTCGTCGACGTCGTCCAGGTCACCGTCGGGGTCGACGACGATCCCGACAGTGCGGCCGTCGGCCGGCCACTCCCCGCCGACCTGCGACAGGGCCGGGCTCGGCGTGACGTCGACGGGCGTCACCGTGGGCTGCGGCGCGGGCAGCCCCAGGCCGGTGGCCACCTGCTCGCACAGCACCGCGTCGATGTTGGCGAGGCACCGCAGCTGGCGTTCCTTGATCGCCTGGTGGTAGCACTTGCCCAGCTCGAAGGTGTACGCCCGGATGATGTGCTCCCGCTCGACCGGCGACATGCTCAGCCAGAACAGTCGTACCTGGCTGTAGTGGTCGTCGAAGGACGCGGGGTTCGCGCGGACCTTGGGCGCCTGCGCCACCGTCACCGGCACGTCGACGAAGGCGTGCTCGGCGTCGCCGGCTTCGAAGGGGTTACCGCCGTCGAGGGAGTTCGGCCGGTACGGCGCGACGCCGGCGTGCACGGCGTGCTGGTGGAAGCCGTCGCGCAGCATGTCGTTGACGGCCGCGTGCGGACGGTTGATCGGGATCTGCGTGAAGTTCGGCCCGCCGAGGCGGGTGAGCTGCGTGTCGACGTACGAGAAGAGTCGTCCCTGTAGCAGCGGATCGTTCGTGACGTCGATACCCGGCGGCAGGTGGCCGAGGTGGAAGGCGACCTGCTCGGTCTCGGCGAAGAAGTTCGTCGGCGTCCGGTTGAGGACCAGCCGGCCGACCGGCTGCACCTCCGCCAACTCCTCCGGGACGATCTTCGTGGCGTCGAGCAGGTCGATGCCGGCGAAGGTCTCCTCGGGCGTGTCCGGGAAGACCTGGATGCCGAGTTCCCACTCGGGGAACGCGCCTGCCTCGATCGCGTCGTAGAGGTCCCGGCGGTGGAAGTCGGGGTCCATGCCGCCGAGCATCTGCGCCTCCTCCCAGGTCAGGGAGTGCACGCCGAGCTTCGGCTTCCAGTGGAACTTGACCAGCACCGTCTCGCCGGCCTCGTTCACGAGGCGGAAGGTGTGGACGCCGAAGCCCTCCATGGTCCGGTACGAGCGCGGGATGCCCCGGTCGGACATGTTCCAGATGGTGTGGTGCTGCGCCTCGGTGTGCAGCGACACGAAGTCCCAGAACGTGTCGTGCGCGCTCTGTGCCTGGGGGATCTCCCGGTCCGGGTGCGGCTTCGCCGCGTGGATGATGTCCGGGAACTTGATGGCGTCCTGGATGAAGAAGACCGGCATGTTGTTGCCGACCAGGTCGAAGGTGCCCTCGTCGGTGTAGAACTTGGTGGCGAAGCCCCGGGTGTCCCGGACGGTGTCGGCCGAGCCGCGCGACCCGAGGACGGTGGAGAACCGGACGAAGACCTCCGTCTCCCGACCCTTCTTCAGGAAGCCGGCCCTCGTGACCGCCTCGGCGGTGCCGTACGCGGTGAAGACCCCGTGCGCGCCCGCGCCCCGCGCGTGCACCACGCGCTCCGGGATGCGCTCGTGGTCGAAGTGCGTGATCTTCTCGCGTAGGTGATGGTCCTGGAGCAGGACCGGTCCCCGGGGGCCGGCCTTGAGCGAGTGGTCGGTGTCGCGCAGCCGGGCCCCGTTCGCCGTCGTCAGGTACGCGCCCTGCTGGCCGTTCGCGCTCGTCGGCGCGCCGGTCTCGGCGCCGGTGGGCGTACGCGTCTGCGGCGCGCCCTGTTCGGGCCTGGGCGGCAGCGGGTCGTGCGGCGCGGTCGGCTCCTCGACGGTGGGCGGTGCGCTGCCGGGTGCGCCCGGTACGTCCGGCGTGAGGGCGTCGGCGATCTTCTCGGAGGCGGTCTTCACGACGTTCCTGACCGCCTCGGCGGGCTTGCTGGAATCCACTGGGCGAACCTCTCGCTGGAGCGTTTGGGCAGGCCCCTGCACCCCTACCCCTGCCTTGAGGGTCGAAACGCACGATAAATCCGGGACTGGTGATTTCACCGATGCGCCGGCCGACCCGGGCAAATGACACTGACGAACGTCGATATTGCTCGACTCTAGGGAGTGCCCGACGTGTCGTCACCAACCACCACCCGTCCCCGTTCCCTGCCCGCCCGAGCCGCCCGGCTCGCGCTGGCCGCCACCCTGCTCGTCGCCGGTGTCCTCGTCGGACCGACGGGTGCCGCCCAGGCGGCCGGCCCGTACGACCGGGGTCCCGACCCGACCACCGCGATCCTGGAGGCCAGCCGCGGCCCCTTCGCCACCGCCTCGCAGAGCGTGTCGTCGCTGAGCGTCACCGGCTTCGGCGGCGGGGTCATCTACTACCCGACCAGCACCAGCGAGGGCACCTTCGGCGCCGTCGCCATCTCGCCCGGCTACACCGCCGCCTGGTCCAGCATCAGCTGGCTCGGCCCACGGATCGCCTCGCACGGCTTCGTGGTGATCGGCATCGAGACCAACACCCGGCTCGACCAGCCGGACAGCCGGGGCCGGCAGTTGCTCGCGGCGCTGGACTACCTCACCCAGCGCAGCTCGGTGCGGAGCCGGATCGACAGCAGTCGGCTCGCCGTGGCCGGCCACTCGATGGGCGGCGGGGGCAGCCTGGAGGCGGCCTCGTCCCGGCCGTCATTGCAGGCCGCGGTCCCCCTCGCGCCCTGGAACACGGACAAGAGCTGGTCCGAGCTGCGCGTGCCGACGCTGATCATCGGCGGCGAGAGCGACACCGTCGCGCCGGTCGCCACGCACTCGGTGCCGTTCTACAACAGCATCCCGTCGTCGGCCGAGAAGGCCTACCTGGAGTTGAACGGGGCGAGCCACTTCTTCCCGCAGACGGTCAACACGCCGACGGCGCGGCAGATGGTGGCCTGGCTCAAGCGGTTCGTCGACGACGACACCCGCTACGAGCAGTTCCTCTGCCCGGGCCCCAGCGGGTCGCAGATCGAGGAGTACCGCAACACCTGCCCGAGCGCCTGAGCGCGCACCTCCGGGACGGTCGCCCCACGGCGGCCGTCCCGGCCGTTCGGGCGTATCGAGGGGTCTTGACGCGATCACCGAGAAACGTACACTGCGAGTGTAAATAACACCCGCCACGGCAGAGGGATGGGTGCATGGAGCGCGGCCTCGAACTGCACGACATCGGCGTCCGTTTCGGCGGCCTCACCGCCCTCGACCACGTCTCGCTCCGGGTGCCACCCTCCCGGGTGGTCGGCGTGATCGGGCCCAACGGCGCCGGCAAGACCACCCTGTTCAACGTGGTCTGCGGCTTCGTCACACCGCAGACGGGTTCGCTCACCCTCGACGGTCGACCGCTGCGCCCCCAACCCCACCGGCTGACCCGCCTCGGCATCGCCCGAACCCTCCAGGGGACCGGGCTCTTCGCGGGGCTCAGTGTGGTGGAGAACGTGATGGCCGGCGCATCCCACACCGCCCGTGCGGGTTTCGCGGCGGCGCTGTTCGGGTTGCCCCGCAGCGACCGCGACGAGCGCCGGCTGCGCCGACACGCCCTGGACGTCCTCGACGAGCTGGGCATCGCCGAGCACGCCGAGGCCGCGCCGGGCACGCTTCCTTTCGCCGTACGCCAGCGGGTCGCCCTGGCCCGCGCGCTCGCCGCGCGACCGCGGCTGCTGCTGCTCGACGAACCCGCCGGCGGCCTCGGCGCGGACGACATCGCCGAGCTGGCGGACCTGATCCGGCGGCTGCCCCGGCGGGACGTCGACCCGTGCGCGGTGCTGCTCGTCGAGCACCACATGGACCTGGTGATGAACGTCTGCGACGAGATCGTGGTCCTCGACTTCGGCCGGGTGATCGCCACCGGGCCGCCGGACGAGATCCGCGACGACACGGCGGTCACCGACGCCTACCTCGGGGCCCTCGTCGAGGAGCCCACACCATGAGCGCGCCGGATCTGCTCGTGGTCCGGGGGCTGGTGGCCGGTTACGGGGCCGCGCCGGTGCTGCGGGCCGTCGACCTCACCGTGCCGGCCGGCACCATCGCCGCCGTCGTCGGCGCCAACGGCGCCGGCAAGACGACGCTGCTGCGGGCGCTCTCTGGGATGATCCGGCCGGCCGCCGGCCAGGTCGTCCTCGCCGGGGAGGACCTGCGGGGTACGCCGGTGGAACAGCTCGTACGGCGCGGGATGGCGCACGTCCCGGAGGGTCGGGGCGTGATCGGCGAGCTGACGGTCGATGAGAACCTGCGGCTCGGTGGGCTGTGGCGACGCGACCGGGCGGACGCCGGCCGCGCCCTCGACGAGGTCTACGAGCTGTTCGAGCCCCTCGCGCGGCGTCGTCGTCACCTCGGCCACCAGCTCTCCGGAGGCGAACGGCAGATGCTCGCGCTCGGCCGGGCGCTGGTCGGGCGGCCGCGCCTGCTGCTGCTGGACGAGCCGTCGCTGGGCCTGGCGCCCCGGGTGGTCGCCCGGATCATGGCCCTGCTGCGCCAGTTGCGCGACCGGACCGGCCTGACCGTGCTGCTGGTCGAGCAGAACGTGCGCAGCGCGCTCGCCGTCGCCGACCAGGGCGTCGTGATGTCCCTCGGCCAGGTGGTGATCGCCGCCCCGGCGGCGACGCTGCGCGACGACGTCGACCTGCGCCACGCGTACCTCGGTTTCTGACCAACACCGGATGTCCCTGGAGGGAGAACAGTTGGACCGCTTCGTCTTCCTCACCGTCGACGGTCTGTCCCGGGGCGCGGTGTACGCCGCGTTCGCGCTCGCGCTGGTGCTCATCTGGCGGGCCGCGCGGGTCGTGAACTTCGCCCAGGGCGCGATGGCCGTCGCCGCCGCGTACGTCGCGTACTCGGTGTCCGCCGCGACGGGCGTCTACTGGCTCGGCTTCGTCGTCGCGATCGTCGCCGGCCTGCTGCTCGGCGCGCTGGTGGACCGGGTCGTGATGCGGCACGTGGACCACGCGTCACCGCTCAACCCGGTCATCGTCGCGCTCGGTCTGGTGCTGCTGATCCAGGCGGTGCTGGGCATGGTGTACGGCAACGAGTTCCGCCCCGCCGAGGTCCCGTTCAGCCGGTCCGCCCTCACCGTCGGCGGGATCGCCGTGCTGTCGCCGTACGACCTGTTCGTCTTCGCCACGATCGCCGTGGTGGTCAGCGGGCTGGGCTGGATGTTCGCCCGTACCTCGATCGGGTTGCGGATGCGCGCGGCGGCGTTCGCGCCGGAGGTCTCCCGACTGCTCGGGGTGAACGTCGGCGGCATGTTGACGCTCGGCTGGGCGTTGGCCTCGGGCGTGGGCGCGCTCGCCGCGATGCTGGTCATCCCCACCGAGCTGGGCCTGCACCCGCACGCCATGGACCTGGTGTTCGTCTCGGCGTTCACCGCGGCGGTGGTGGGTGGGCTGGACAGTCCACCGGGGGCGGTCGTCGGCGGCCTCGCGGTGGGGCTGCTGCTCTCCTACGTGAGCGGGTACGCCGGCAGCGACCTCACCCCGCTGGCGGTGCTCGTCCTGCTGCTGGCGGTGCTGCTGGTGCGGCCCGGCGGGCTGTTCGCCCCGGTCGCGGCGAGGCGGGTGTGAGCGCGACCCGGGCGGTCCTGCCGCCGAAGCGCCGGCCGGCCGACGCAGGTGACCGTCCGCCCGAGCCGCGACGGGGCTCCACCCTGCTGCGGCACCTGGCCGTTGCGCTCGCCGTGGGGGCGCTGCTGGTGGCGGTCAGCTACGCCGCCGAGCCGTTCCGCAACTTCCAGCTCGCCACGATCGCGGCGTACCTCTGCGCCACCGCCGGGTTGACCGTCCTCACCGGGCTCAACGGGCAGCTGTCGTTGGGGCACGGGGCGTTGATGGCGACCGGGGCGTACACGGTGGCGCTGTGCCAGAACGCGTTCCTGGACCGGGGGTGGACCGGCGGCTGGTTGTTGGCGCTGTCGCTGCTCGCGGCGGTGCTGGGCACGGTCGTGGTCGGCGCGGTGGTCGGTGTGGCGGCGGCCCGGCTGCGCGGTCCCTACCTGGCCGGGGTGACGCTCGCCGTGGCCGTCGTCGTGCCGGCGTTGGCCGTCACCTTCGACGGCGTCCTGGGCGGTGAGCAGGGGCTGTCGGTGCCGGTGGAGCCGCCGCCGCTGGCGCTCGGCCCCTACTTCCCGTACGAGCGGTGGCAGCTCTGGGTCTCCGGCGCCGCCACGCTGCTGGCGCTGCTGCTGCTGGCGAACCTGGTCCGCAGCCGGTACGGGCGGACCTTCCGGGCCGTTCGCGACGACGAGGTGGCGGCCCGACTGGCGGGCATCCACGTGTCCCGTACCCAGGTTCTCGCGTTCGTGGTCAGCGCCGCGACCGCGGGGCTCGGCGGTGGCCTGCTCGCGGTGCTGGCGCAGAGCGTGTCACCCGGGGCGTTCTCGCTGACGCTGTCGCTGTTCCTGCTGATGGCCGTGGTCATCGGCGGTCTCGGTCGCCTCGCCGGCGCGCTCTGGGGGGCCGTGCTGCTGGTCGCCCTGCCCGATCTCACCCATTCCGTGACCGAGCTGCTCACCCTCTCGCCAGCGGTGGCGCAGCGACTGGAGGGCAACCTTCCGCTGGCGATCTTCGGCATCACGTTGATCGTCGTGATGATCGCCGCGCCCGGCGGCGTGCAGGGTCTGCTGGCCCGCCTCGGTCGGGCGCTGCTGGCCCGCTGGCCGGCGCGACGTTCCTGAGCTGTCCCCGGCCCGGCCTCCGCCGGGCGCTCCACCCACCACACCGCTCCCACCCAACCGGACCGAGAAAGGTCGGTGTCTCCCATGCACCCTACGGCGCGACGCGGTCTCGCGATCGCCAGCTCCATCGTTCTGCTCATCGCCGCCGCTGGCTGTGGCGGCGACGACGGTCCCGCCTCCGGCGGGAGGTTGGTGCCGGGGGTCACCGACACCGAGATCGTCGTCGGCACCCACATGCCGCTCACCGGGCCGGCCTCGGCCGGCTACTCCAAGATCGCGCCGGCGACGAAGGCGTACTTCGACTACGTCAACGCCAACGGCGGCGTGCACGGCCGGAAGATCACCTACAAGGTCATGGACGACGGCTACAACCCCGCGAACACCCAGCAGGTGGTACGCCAGCTCGTGTTGCAGGACAAGGTCTTCGCCATCCTCAACGGCCTCGGCACGCCGACCCACAGCGGCGTGCTCGACTTCCTCAAGAGCAACCGGGTGCCGGACCTCTTCGTCGCCTCCGGCAGCCGGAGCTGGGACCAGCCCGACACCTATCCCGGCACGTTCGGCTTCAACCCGGACTACACCGTCGAGGGCAAGATCCTCGCCAACTACGCGAAGTCGAACCTGGCCGGCCAGAAGGTCTGCTTCCTCGGTCAGGACGACGACTTCGGCCGCGACAGCCTGGCCGGCGTGGAGAAGGTCCTCGGCGCTCAGGCGGTAGCGGTCAAGCAGACGTACGTCACCAGCAACACCAACGTCGCCCCGCAGATCGGCGCGTTCAAGGCGGCCGGCTGTCAGGTCGTCGTGCTGGCGACCGTGCCCGGCTTCACCGCGCTGTCCATCGGCACCGCCGCGCGGTTGGGCTTCAAGCCACAGTGGCTGGTGTCCAACGTCGGCGCCGACCAGCCGACCCTGGCCAAGCAGCTCGGCGCGGCCGCGCCGCTGTTGGAGGGCATGGTCGGCACCAACTACCTGCCGATGCAGAACGACACCGCGAACCCGTGGATCCAGCTCTTCACGAAGATCAACAAGTCGCACAACGGGGACGCGCCGTTCGACGGCAACACCGTCTACGGCATGTCCGTCGGCTACCTGTTCGTGCAGGTGCTGCTCGCCGCCGGCAAGGACGTCACCCGTGAGAAGGTCGTCGACGCGGTCGAGAAGGGTGGCTTCCAGGGGCCCGGTCTCGCGCCGTTGCGCTTCGCCGCCGACGACCACTCCGGCTACGGCGGGCAGCGGTTGAGCCGGGTGAGCGGGGGAGTCCAGAGCTACTTCGGGCCCACCTACGAGACCGACGAGCGCGACGGGCCGGTCAAGGAGTACACGGCCGCGCCGGTCGCGCCGCCCGCGAACGGGGTGCCGACCGCCTCCTGACCCGCGGCATCTGGTCGTACGGCCCGGGGGTGACCACGTCCGGGCCGTACGACCCTGCGCGGGGGTGCGCGGCGGTCACCGCTGGCGGGCGTTGACCGATACCGAACAGCTCTCATACTATTTGCACCGTGAATGCAATCCGGCCGGCCCGGATGACGCCGCCCACGCGTACGCGCAGTGTCCCGATCATCGCCTGTCTAGACTCGTCGCAGAGCCGGACGACACCGTGGCGGTGAGAGGGCGGGGGCGGATGAACAGGGTCGAGACGCCGGCGCGGGTCGACGGACGGACGGCCCGTGCCGAACGCACCCGGGCGGCCATCGTCGAGGCGCACCTGGCGCTCATCACCGAGGGTGACCTGCGGCCCACCGGCGAGCGGATCGCCGAACGGGCCGGCATCTCGCTGCGGACGCTCTGGACCAACTTCAAGGACATGGAGACGCTCTTCGAGGCCAGTGGCGCGGAGGTGCTGCGGCAGCAGGACGCCGCCTACCGGCCGATCTCGACGACATTGCCGCTGGCCAAGCGGGTCGACGCGTACTGCCGGCAGCGGGCGCGACTGCTCCAGCTCATCGCGCCGTCGGCACGGGCCGCGCAGATGCGCGAGCCGGTCTCCGAGCAGTTGCGCCGCAACCGCGTCAAGCACGTCGACCGGGTCCGCGACGAGGTCGAGCAGCTCTTCGCCGCCGAGTTGGCGCGCGCCGGGCGCGAGCGCGGCCAACTGCTCAACGCGGTGGTGGCGGCGAGCATGTGGCCGGCCTGGTCGATGTTGCGCTACGGCCTCGGTCTGGGGGTGGACGCGGCCCGCGCGGTGATGACCCGGACGGTGGGCGCGCTGTTGGCCGAGGTCGCGGCCGACTGATCCCGGCCTGTCCTCTTTCCATCCGCTTCCGGATGAGTGACACTGAGACGCATGGTTGCTGCATCACGAGTGCAAATAACTGTGCTGCGCGGCCGGGACGACCAGTGCGCGGCCGTCCGGAGCCTGCTGGATGGCGTCACCGACGGTGGCGGCGCTCTGCTGCTGCACGGCGAGCCGGGGTCGGGTCGGACCGCGCTGATCTCCTACGCGCACCGGTACGCGAAGGACTGCGCGGTCCTGGCCGCGACCGGGCTGCCCGAGGAGGCGATGCTGCCGTACGCCGGCCTGCAACGCCTGCTCGACCCGGTGCGCGACCGCGCGACCGCCCTGCCCGAGGAGCGCCGCCGCCTGCTGTACCGGGTCATGGACGGGGAGGGCTGCCCACCCGAGCGCCGGCTGGCCCTGTCGGTGGCCGTCCTCGGGCTGCTCGCCGCGACCGCCCGGGAGCGTCCGCTGCTCGCCACGATGGACGACGTGGACCGGGGCGACCCGCAGACCACGCAGGTGCTCGCGGTCGTTGCCCGCCGGCTGCGGCAGCTGCCGGTCGTCGTCCTGCTCACCGCGGACGCCACCGCCACCGTCGACGGACTCGTGACCCACCGACTGGCCCCGCTGAACGAGCGGGACTGCATCGCCGTCCTCACCGACCGACTGTCCGAGCGGCCCGCCGCTCCGGTCGCCGCCATGCTCGCCGAGGTCGGCGGCGGCAACCCGCAGGCGCTCGTGGACCTCGCCGACGTACTCACCCCGGCGCAGTGGCGCGGGGAGGAACCGCTTCCGGTCGCGCCGCCGGCCGACGGCGCGCTGGGGCGCTCCTACCGGGCCCGTCTCGACCGGCTGCCGCCGGACACGCGTCGGATGCTGCTGCTCGCCGCGCTCGACGAGTCGGACGACGCGGCGACCCTGGTCCGCGCGGCCGACGCCGCCGGCATGGTCATCGAGGCGCTCGCCCCGGCCGAGGCCGCCGGGCTGGTCCGCGTCGATTCGGCAGGCGTCACCTTCGCCCAGCCCCTGGCCCGCGCGATGGTGGCGGCCGCCGCCCCGCTCGCGCAGCGCCGGGCCGCACACCGGCTGCTCGCGGGCGTACTCGATCCGCTCGGCCAGCGGTTACGCCGGGCGATGCACCTCGCCGACGCGACCGCGGGCGCCGATCCGGCCCTCGCCGCCGAGTTGGAGCGGGCGGCGGCCGGTGGGCGCAACGGCTGGGCCGTTGCGTCGGCGGCGCTGTGCCGGGCCGCCGCGCTCAGCGACCGCCCCGACGACGCCGCCGCCCGCCTGCTCGCGGCTGCCCGCTACGCCTGGGCCGGCGGACAACCCGGCCAGGCCCGCCTGCTGCTCGACCGTCTCCGCGCGACCTGCGCGGACCCGCTCGTCGAGGGCGAGGCCGGGCTGTTGCGCGGCGAGATCGACCTGCGCTGCGACGACGCGCCCGGCGCGGCGGCCACCCTGCTGTCCGCCGCGCGGACGGTGGCCGCCGCCGACCGCGCCCGAGCCATGCAGGGGCTCGCGCGCGCCGGTGAGGCCGTCTGCTTCGCCGGCGACCAGTACCGGTACGCGGAGGTCGGCCGGCGTGCCGACGCGCTCCGTCAGCGTGACGACCCGCCGGCCGTGGAGTTGACCGGATGCCTCGTCACCGGGGTGGCGGCCACGCTACGCGGCGATCACGAGCGAGCCGGGCCCGCGCTGCGGCGGGCCGTCGTGCTGGGTGGCCGCCTCGCCGGGCCGGAGCTGACCCCGACCGCGCTCGCCTGCGCGGCGGCGGCCGGACTGGTGGTGGCCGTGGACGGCGCCGCGCACCGCCTCGCCGAACGCGCCGTCGGGTTGGCGCGCGAGCACGGCGAGCTGTCCATGCTGTCCCGCGCGTTGGAGCTGCGGGCGGTCGCCGAGTACTGGCTGGGCCGGCACGAGACGGCCGCCGAGACCTCCCGCGAAGGGCTGCGGGTGGCGCGGGCCACCGGGCAGTTCAACTGCGCCGACGTCCACCTGGGGATGCTCGCCGTGCTGGCCGCCGTACGCGCCGACCGCGAGAGCAGCCTGCGGCGGATCCGGGAGATTGGTACGACGTCGACACCGGGCAGCCGACCGCACGCGCTCGCCGGCTGGGCGCTGGCCGTGCTGGACCTCGTCGACGGTCGGCACGCCGAGGCGGCGACCCGCCTCGCGTCCCTGGCCCGGCTCGGTACCGGTCGGGGCCAGGTGCTCGTCCAGGTGATGGCCACCCCGTACCTGGTGGAGGCCGCCGCGCACCTGCCGCACCGGCCGGCAGCGACCGCCGCGCTGGCGGCCTTCGACAGGTGGGCGAGCAGCACCGCGAGCCCGCTGCGCCGGGCGCTGTCGGCCCGGTGCCACGCGCTGTTGGCGACCCGGGGCGGCGTCGAGTCCGAGCGCGAGTTCCGGACGGCGCTGCGGTTGCACCCGACGGAGGCCGGCGTGTTCGAACGGGCCCGGACCGAGCTGCTCTTCGGCCAGGACCTGCGGCGCAGCCGGCGACCACGGGACGCCCGGGAGCACCTGCACCGCGCCCGGGAGGCGTTCACCCTGCTCGGGGTCGGTCGCTGGGCCGAGCTGGCCACGGCCGAGCTGCGCGCCGCCGGGGAGTCGGTCGGGCCGCCGGATCTGCCGGCGGCACGGCTGCTGACCGGTCAACAGCTCCGGATCGCCCGACTCGTCGCCGAGGGCGCCACCAACCGCGAGATCGCCGCCCGGATGTTCCTGTCCACCCGGACGGTCGACCACCACCTGCGCAACGTCTTCCACCGGCTCGGGATCCGCTCCCGCACCGAGCTGGCCCGCGCGTTCGCCACCGAACAGCACGCCGGTCTCGCCTCCGAACGCTGAGCGCCGCCACGGCATCATCGGGTCTGGACGGCGTTAACTATCACCGCTAGTTTGTGCGTCAGGCACCCTCCAGCACTAAGGACACCCGCATGCGCGTCTTCACCTCCGTCGACGAGCTGACCGCCGCGGTCGGCGAGACCCTCGGCCCCGGCCCCTGGCAGCGGATCGAGCAGGACCGCGTGAACCTGTTCGCCGACGCGACCGACGACCACCAGTGGATCCACATCGACCCGGAACGCGCGGCGGCCGGTCCCTTCGGCGCCCCGATCGCGCACGGCTTTCTCACGCTGTCGTTGGTGCCGGCCCTGGCCGGCCAGCTCTACCGCGTCGAGGGCGTCGCGATGGGCGTCAACTACGGGCTGAACCGGGTGCGCTTTCCCGCGCCGCTGCGGGTCGGCGCGGCCGTACGCGCCAGCGCGGTCATCGCCGAGGTGTCGCCGGTCAGCGGTGGGGTGCAGCTGGTCACGGCGGTGACGGTCAACAGCGATGGTGGCGACAAGCCCGTCTGCGTCGCCGAGACGGTGAGCCGCCTCTACCGTGCGGCGACCCGCTGAGCGGTCGGCCGTCGGTCGTATCGAACAGGCAGCCGGCGGCCGGCGGTGACCCCCGGTCACCTCGGTAGGGGCGGATGCCTCCTTGAGCGTGATGCCACAGAGTCATCTTGATGCCCCTGTGGCATCACGCTCAACAGCACATCGACACGGCGGTCAGCCACAGCGGACGATCAGCGCCCGGGGCGCCCCTAGTGCGCGTCGGAGCATGCCAAGCCAGGCACAAGGGCGCTAGCCTCGACATGGTGGCCCGGCGGTGTAGAAGCCGGCGGTGCCGCCATTGCCGTCCGCTATTGGGAGCACCGCCATGACGGCCCACGTCGACCCACGCTTCGGCGCCACCCTCCGGCAACTTAGTGAGCAGGCTGGCCTGTCCCTGCGGGCACTCGCCCAGCTCACCCACCGCGGCAAGAGCTGCCGCGACCTCGGACAGATCGTCGGCCGCCACGGCCCCGGCCACCCGATGCCGCCGCCACATGCTGCAAATAGGCACGACCTCCGACAGCTACCAGGGGTGACGGACGCTCCGCACCAGCGCGCACGGTCGGCGGCAGATCCGGATGCCGGATCAGGGCTTGTCCGTCGGCGTTGACGCCGCCCGACGATAATGGCGAGATGCTTGCGACCAACGCCTGGTGGAACGCGATCGACCCGCAGTTACTGAAGCAGTTAGACGACTTGCTGTGCACGCGTCGACTGATCCAGGCGGTCGTCCTCCTGCGCCAGGAAGGCGGACTGCAACCGCCGCCCGGCCTGTACGAGGCGCAGGATCTTCTGATCGAGCGACGCGCCGAACTGGACCGGCAGGGTCTCCTCGAGCCCGAGCCACCGCCACCGACGACCGCGCAGCTGATCGAGAAGGCGGACGCCATCGCCGCACCAATCCTCGCCGTCGAAGCCTTTTGGGACGGCGACACACAGGGCTGGTTCGTCGTCCTGGTGGCGATCGTGAGCCGACCGGGCCGACACCACGACCGCTTCGATGAGGTGCCGTTGACGGTGCTACGACACGGCGGAGACATCCGCCTGTTCACCGGGCAGGTACCGCCGTGGCCGGAGGCACAACAGGCGATCGAGCAGGGCCAGGCTGTCGCGCGACATGCCGGCGTGCCGTTCCACTTCACCAACCCGGAAGCGCCGGACGTCGACCTGCCGCGCTGGTGGGACACACAACCCAGCTGACAGGCACACACCGCACCTTCGGCCGTCACCGGAGATCCGAGATACGGGCGGGACCGTGCACGCTCATCGGCAGATCCGGACGCTGGCGCGTCGACCACATGCCTCCGTATGCATGCTGGGGTGGCGTCCAATGGTCCGACCACCCGACTCCAGCCGCGCCCCTGAGCCACCCGTGCTTGCGAGGGCGGCGAGAAGCTCTTCTCGCCGCCCCCGCGTTCCTTGTCCGGGGCGTGTGTCAGGCGACCGTGCAGGCGGTGCCGTTGAGCGTGAAGGCGGTCGGCTTGCCGGCGTTGCCGGTGTGGGTGGCCTGGAAGCCGATGTCGACCGATGTGTTCGCGGCGATCGTGCCGTTGTAGGAGACGTTGCGGGCGGTCACCGCGCCGCTGGTCGGGGAGTAGTCCGCGTTCCAGCCCCCGGTGATGGTCTGTCCACTCGGCAGCGTGAACCCTAGGGCCCAGCCGGTTATCGCGCTGCTGCTCGTGTTGGTCACCGAGACGGCCGCGGTGAGCCCGTTGTTCCAGGCGTTGACCGTGTACGTGACCCGGCAGCCCGCCGCCGGCGGCGGCGTGGTGGGCGGGGGAGTGGTCGGCGGCGGGGTCGTCGGCGGGGGCGTGGTCGGCGGCGGCGTGGTCGGTGGGGGAGTCGTGGGCGGCGGGGTGGTCGGCGTGTCCCCGCCGATGCTGCCGGGAACCGCGCGCAGGGCGTCGTACCAGGCGACGGCCATCTTGCGGTAGCCCGTGGCGTTCGGGTGCACGCCGTCGGCCAGGTCGCTGAGCGTCAACGCGCGGTACATGTCGACCAGGTGGACGCGCTTACCGGCCGCGGCCCGGGTCTGCACGATCCCCGGGATCGCCGCGTTGTAGCCCCGGACCACGTTGTCCGCGCCGGACTTCGGGATGATCGTCGCCACGAACACGTCCGCGTTCGGCGCGGTGTTGGTGATGCGGTCGACCAGGGTGGCCAGCCGGCCGGGCGCTCCGGAGGTGTCGCCGTACATGTCGTTGGTGCCGATGTGCAGCAGCACGGTGCGCGGGTTGGTGGCGCGCAGCCAGTTGACGATGTTGGCGTCGATCTGCGCGATGGTCCAACCGGAGTGGCCCTCGTGGTCGTGGTCACCGAGGCTGGACGGGCCGTTGAACATCGAGCCGACGAAGTCGATCCGGTAGCCGCCGGACGCGAACCGTTGCCAGAGTTCGATCCGGTAGCCACCCGCGACGTTGAAGCCGTCGGTGATCGAGTCGCCGAGGGGCATGACGCGTACCCCGCCGTTGGATTCGGCGCTCGCGGGCGCGGTCGCCACCGGTACGGCGGCGGTCATGGCCGCGACGGCGGCCAGCGCCGCCCACCACAACCGGGCCCGGCGGGGCCTCGGGGTCGTCGCGGGCCTGTCGGGTGTCGGGGGTACGGGTTTACCAAGGGTCACAGGGCTCATGGGGCTTCCTCGGGTGATGGGACGACGACCAGGAACCCGGACGTCGGGATGTGCCCTTCACCCCGCCCGGACGCACCATAGCTTGTTATCGCTAACACCGGCAACGCATCGACCGCCGACCATGGGTACGGTCAACTCGCGAGCGTCGCGGCGAGCCAGCGCAGTTGCCGCCGGACGTGCAGGGCCTCGCCACTCTCGTGACCGTTGAACGGGTACACGTGCATCTCCCGCCGTGGCGCGTCGGGTCGGCCGGTCGCGGCGCCGTACTGGTTGTAGGCCGCGAAGCCGGTGCTCGGCGGGCACACGGTGTCGCGCAAACCGATGCCGAAGTGCGCCGGCGCGGTGGCCCGCCGGGCGAAGGTCACCCCGTCGACGTAGGACAGCGTGCGCCGGACCGCGGCCTCGGCCTCCCGGTGCACCGCCAGGTACCGGGCGATCTCACCGTACGGCGAGGCGTCGCTGAGCTCGATGGCGTGCTGGACGTCGCAGAGGAACGGCGCGGTGATCAGCGCCGCCGCGAGATCGTCGACCAGGCCGGCGACGGCCAGCGCCACGCCCCCGCCCTGGCTGTTGCCGAGCAGGGCGACCTGGCCCGCGTCCACTCCGGGCAGGGCGCGCACCGCCTCGACGGCCCGGACGGCGTCCGTGATCAGACGGCGGTAGTGGTAGTCGTACGGGTCGAGGATTCCCCAGGTCGCCGGCCAGGGCCCGCCGGGCGCGCCGTGCCGGTCGGCGGTGTCCCCGGCGGCGTACAGCCCGGACTGGCCTCGGTTGTCCATCAACAGGTGCGCGTACCCGGCCGCCGGCCAGACCAGCCGCTCGTGTGGCAGACCACGGCCGCGCCCGTAGCCGGCGTACTCCACCACGGCGGGCAGCGGTCCGGGTACGCCCGCCGGGCGGGTGAACCAGGCCCGTACCTCGTCGCCGTCGAAGCCGGCGAACGTGACGTCCCAGGTGTCGAGCACGCGCAGGTCGGTGGGCTCGGGACGGACGTCGACGAGTACCGGCCGGGCGGCGGCAGCGGCGAGGGTGTCACCCCAGAACCGGTCGAAGTCCTCCGGCTCGGTGACGGTGGGGGAGTATCGCTCGAGCTCGTCGAGGCGCACAGCGGCGTCGGGCACGGGTCCTCGCAGGGTCAGCGGGGTGGGGCGGGGGGCGCGGTGCTCTCCCGGACGACCAGTTCGGTCACCAGGTCGATCCGGCTGGTCGCCGGCTCGGTGCCGGCGGACAGGTCGAGCAGCATCTGGGTGGCGATGCCGGCCATGTCGCGCAGCGGCTGGTTGATCGTCGTGAGGGGCGGGTCCGTCCAGGTGGCGAGCGGCAGGTTGTCGTACCCGATCACCGAAAGGTCCTCGGGGACGCGCAGGCCGCACCGGCGTGCGGCCCGGAGCACCCCCATCGCCTGGATGTCCGAACCGGCGAAGATCGCGGTGGGTCGGTCCGGTCGTTGCAGCAGTTGGAGGCTGTGGGTGTGCCCGGTGCCGGCGGAGAAGCTGCCGAAGCGGACCAGCTCGCGGTCGAGGGTCAACCCGGCCTCGTCGTGCGCGGACTGGAAGCCGGCCGCCCGGGCCCGGCTGCAGAGCATGTCGGGCGGCCCGGAGATGACCGCGATCCGCTGGTGTCCCAGCTCGATCAGGTGCCGGGCGGCGAGCAGGCCGCCGTTGAAGTTGTTCGAGCCGACCGTGGGCACGGACGCCGAGGTCGCGCTGTCGGTGTCGATCACGACGAACGGTACGCCCTGACGCCGCAGGAGCTGCTGTTGCGCGTCGCTGAGGTGACAGAGGACGAACAGCACGCCCAGCGGACGCTGACCCAGCAGGGTGTCGAGCCATCGCGACGCCGGGCGGTGCGCGCCACCGAGCTGGGATACGGCGAGACTGATCCCGGCGACGCTCGTCACCGCCTCGACCCCGCGCATCACCTCCATCGCCCAACCGGTGTCGAACTCGTGGAAGACGAGGTCGATCCGACGGGTGGCGGAGGATGAACGCCGGCTGCGGCGCTGGTACTGGTGGCGGTCGAGACTCGCCTCGACCCGGGCTCTGGTGCCGGGGGAGACGTCCTCGCGGCCATTGAGGACCTTGGAGACCGTCGCGACCGACACTCCGACGTCGTGGGCGATCGTCGCGATGGTGGTGGTGGAGCCGGGTGGGCCGAGCGGGTGGTGCTCTGTCATCGCAGCCTCATACCGCATCCGAAAGTTTCGGAGGACACTAACACGATCAGCCGACGATTCCCGTCGATGCAGCTGAGCGCGCTGGTAGGCATCCCACGACACATCGAAACTCTTGACAGGTCCAGGCGGCGGACTTAGGTTGCCGAAAAGGTTGCTCTGGTTTCCGGAAAGTTTCGGATTGTGGAACCGCGCGCCACCAACCGGTCCCACGACGGCGCGGTTCGTGGCCGGAGCTAAGGGGTCTCGGCATGAGAAGTCAGCAGCCCGTCGACAGCGAATCGGCGTCGCGCGACGCCGCACCGTGGCGCGACACCCGGCTGTCGCCGGCCGACCGGGCCGAGGCGCTGCTCGCGGTGATGTCCGTCGAGGAGAAGGTCGCCCAGCTCTTCGGGGTCTGGGTCGGCGCCGACGCGTCCGGCCAGGGCGTCGCGCCGCACCAGTCCGACATGGTCGCCAACACCCCGTCGTGGGACACGATCATCCGGTACGGCCTGGGTCAGCTCACCCGCCCGTTCGGCACCGCGCCGGTCGACCCGGTGCTCGGCGCCCGTTCGCTCGCCGCCTCCCAGGAACAGATCGTGGCCGCCAGCCGGTTCGGCATCCCGGCCCAGGTGCACGAGGAGTGCCTGACCGGGTTCGCGGCCTTCAAGGCCACCGTCTACCCGACCCCACTGGGCTGGGGCGCCTCGTTCCACCCCGAGCTGGTCGAGGAGATGGCCGGTCGGATCGGCGCGTCGATGCGCGCCGCCGGCGTACACCAGGGGCTCGCGCCCGTCCTCGACGTCACCCGCGACTACCGCTGGGGCCGCACCGAGGAGACGATCGGGGAGGACCCGTACCTGGTCGGAACGACCGGCGCGGCGTACGTGCGGGGCCTGGAGAACGCCGGCCTCGTCGCCACCCTGAAGCACTTCGCCGGCTACTCGGCCTCCCGGGGCGGACGCAACCTCGCCCCGGTGTCGATGGGCCGCCGCGAACTGGCCGACCACATCCTGCCGCCGTTCGAGATGGCGCTACGACTCGGTGGCGCCCGCTCGGTGATGAACTCCTACGCCGAGATCGACGGCATGCCCGCCGCCGCCGACGAACACCTGCTGACCGGGCTGCTGCGCGACGAGTGGGGCTTCACCGGCATCGTGGTCGCCGACTACTTCGCCGTACGGTTCCTCGAGACCCTGCACGGTGTCGCCGGGAACGCCGTCGACGCCGCCCGCCTCGCCCTGCGCGCCGGCATCGACGTGGAACTGCCCACCGTGGACGCTTTCGGTGACGCGCTGGTCCAGGCGGTGCACGCCGGCGAGGTCGACGCGGCGCTGATCGACCGGGCGGTGCGCCGGGTGCTCATCCAGAAGATCGACATCGGCCTGCTCGACGAGGACTGGCGGGCCCTGCCCGACGACGTCGCGGCCCTGCGCCTCGACGACGAGGCCGGCCGGGACGTCGCCGTACGCCTGGCCCGCGAGTCCGTCGTGCTGCTGCGCAACACCGGCGTGCTGCCGCTGCCCGTCGCGACCCGGGTCGCCCTGGTGGGTCCGCTCGCCGACGACCCGATGGCGATGCTCGGCTGCTACACCTTCCCCAACCACGTCGGCGTCAACCACCCCGACCACGGCCTCGGGGTGGAGATCCGCACGTTGCGCGACGAGCTGGCCCGCCGCGTCCCGCTGCTGGTCCACGAGCCGGGCTGCGCCGTCACCGGCGAGGACGCGTCCGGCATCCCGGCGGCGGTCACCGCGGCGACCAACGCGGACGTGTGCGTGCTCGCCGTCGGGGACCGGGCGGGGATGTTCGGCCGGGGCACCTCCGGCGAGGGCTGCGACGCCGCCGACCTGCGGCTGCCCGGCGTGCAGGCGGACCTGGTCCGGGCCGTTCTCGCCACCGGTACCCCGGTGGTGCTGGTGCTGCTGACCGGTCGCCCGTACGCGCTCGGCCCGGAGTTCGACCCGGCGGCGGCCGTGGTGCAGGCGTTCTTCCCCGGCCAACTCGGCGGGCAGGCGCTCGCGGAGGTGCTCACCGGCGCGGTGAACCCGTCCGGGCGGCTGCCGGTCAGCGTGCCCCGTGACGCGGGTGGGCTGCCGGGCACCTACCTGTCGCCGCCGCTCGGGCGTCGCAACAAGGTGTCCTCGATCGACCCGACCCCGGCGTACCCGTTCGGTCACGGCCTGAGCTACACCACCTTCGAGTGGTCCGACGCGACCGTCGTGGGTGCGACGCGGGACGAACCAACCCCCTGGGCGGTGGACGGCGAGGTCCAGGTGCGCGTCACCGTCGGGAACACCGGTGACCGGGCCGGCACCGAGGTGGTGCAGCTCTACCTGCACGACCCGGTGGCGCAGACCACCCGGCCGGTGCACCGGCTGGTCGGCTTCGCCCGGGTGCCGCTGGAGCCCGGAGCGCGGGCGCACGTCACCTTCGGCGTACCCGCCGACGTCACGTCGTTCACCGGTCGGTCCGGCCGGCGGGTGGTCGAGCCCGGCGCGGTCGAGCTGCGGTTCGGGCGCTCCAGCGCGGAGATCGAGGACGCCCTGCCGCTGCGGCTCACCGGTGCCGAGCGCGAGGTCGGGCACGAGCGGGACCTACTCACGTCGGTGCGGATCGAGCCGCTCGTGGCCGTTCCGCACTCCGCATAGGAGGCGAGGATGACATCCGAGACGTTACGACCTCCGCCGCCGGCGCCACCCGGCGACGCGGTGGAGGCCACCGTCCCCGCCCCGCGCGCACCCCGTCGGCGTCGCACCTGGCGACAGGCGCTGCGCCGGGACTGGCAGCTCTACTCGCTGGCCGTCCTGCCGCTGCTGTTCTTCCTGGTTTTCCGCTACCTCCCGATGATCGGGAACATCATCGCGTTCCGCCGGTTCAAGCCGGGCGGGAGCATCTTCGGTGAGTACTGGGTCGGGCTGCGCTACTTCCGGATGTTCCTGGCCGACCCGACGTTCTGGGACGTCTTCACCAACACGCTGGTGCTCGGGACGCTGACGCTGCTGTTCTGCTTCCCACTGCCGATCATCCTCGCGCTGCTGCTCAACGAGGTACGCGCCCGACGGCTGCGGCGGTTCGTGCAGTCCGTGTCCTACCTGCCGCACTTCCTGTCGATCGTGATCGTCGCGGCGATGGTCATGCAGCTGACCTCCGTCGACGGGACCGTCAACCAGATCGTGCAGGCCACCGGCGGCGACGCGGTGCCGTTCCTGCAACGCGCCGAATGGTTCCGGACGATCTACGTGTCGTCCGAGGTCTGGCAGACGGTCGGCTGGGGCACCATCCTCTACCTCGCCGCGCTCACCACCGTCGACGACGACCTGTACGAGGCCGCCCGGATCGACGGGGCCAACCGTTGGCGGCAGACCTGGCACGTGACGCTCCCGGGCATCCGACCCACCATGGTCACGTTGCTGATCCTCAACATCGGCACCTTCATGGCGGTCGGTTTCGAGAAGATCCTGCTGCTGTACAACCCGCTGACCTACCCGACCGCCGACGTGCTCTCCACGTACCTGTTCCGGATGGGCTTCGGGTCCAGCAACTTCAGCTACGCCGCCGCCATCGGGCTGTTCGAGGCGGTCATCGGGCTCACGCTGGTCCTGACGGCGAACCTGATCGCCCGGCGTACGGTGGGGACGAGCCTGTGGTGACCGTCGACGCCACCGACCCGGCCCAGGTGAGCGACCTGCCCGCCCGCGTCGGACCCCGCGGTATCCGGCCCACCCGGGGCTACCGCGTGTTCCAGGCGTGCAACGCGGTCGTGCTCACCATCGTGGTGGTGGTGACCCTGTTTCCGTTCATCAACGTCCTGGCCCGCTCGCTCAGCGACGAGGGGTACATCATCGCCGGGCAGGTCAACCTCGTGCCGCGCGGGTTCAACCTGGACACCTACCGGCTCGTGCTGAACGACTCGCTGTTCTGGACCAACTACCGCAACACCGTCTTCTACACCGTCGTCGCCACGACCATCTCGATCGTGCTGACCACCTGCTACGCCTACGTGCTGTCCAAGAAACACCTCCGGGGACGTACGGCGCTGATCGGCATCGCGGTCTTCACCATGTTCTTCACCGGCGGCCTGATCCCCAACTACGTGCTCGTCACCAGCCTGGGCATGAAGAACACCGTGTGGGCCATCGCGGTGCCCAACGCGATCAACGTGTTCAACCTGCTGGTGATGAAGGCGTTCTTCGAGTCGCTACCCACTGACCTGGAGGAGGCCGCCGCCGTCGACGGGCTCAACACGTACGGCATCCTGCTGCGCATCGTGCTGCCCCTGTCGAAGGCGATCGTCGCCACGATGGTGCTGTTCTACGCCGTGGCCTTCTGGAACTCCTGGTTCGCCGCCTTCCTCTACATGGACCAGCAGGAGTTGTGGCCGGTGACCGTCTACCTGCGCAACCTGATCGCCGGGGCCACCGGCGCGGAGAACGTCGGCGCGATCGCCGAGGCCGACGAGGTGCAGGCCGAGGCGACGCTCAAGTCCGTGACGATCGTGCTCACGACCCTGCCCATCCTCCTGGTCTACCCCTTCGTCCAGCGGTACTTCGTCCGCGGCGTGATGCTCGGCGCCGTGAAGGGCTAGCCAGCACGTCCACCCTTTCCTCCACCGAACCCGAAAGGACCGCCATGCTCCACCGATCGTGGCGCCGCGTCGCGACAGCGGTAGCCGTGCTGCTCACGGCGACCAGCATCGCCGCCTGCAGTGATGACCCGTCCGACGCCAAGGACCTGTCGGAGAACAAAGCCGGTGCGATGTCCGACTACGGCATCGGCAAGCAGTTCAAGGCGAGCGAGCCGGTCTCCTTCTCCATCCTGTACAACAACCACCCGAACTACCCGCTGCGCGAGGACTGGCTCTTCTGGTCGGAGCTGAAGTCCCGGGCCAACGTCACCCTCACCCCGGTCGCCGTTCCGCTGAGCGACTACGAGCAGAAGCGCAGCCTGCTGATCGGCGCCGGTGACGCCCCGATGATCATCCCGAAGACGTACCCGGGGCAGGAGGACGCCTACGTGTCCTCGGGCGCGGTCCTGCCGGTCAGCGACTACCTGGACCTGATGCCGAACCTCCAGGACAAGATCTCGAAGTGGAACCTGAAGCCCGAGATCGACACCCGGCGTCAGGAGGACGGCAAGTTCTACCTGCTGCCCGGCCTGCACGAGAAGCCCTGGCAGGACTACTCGGTGGCGATCCGCACCGACATCCTCGACGAGCTGAAGCTCAGCCCCCCGAAGACCTGGGACGAGCTGTACACGGTGCTCAAGGCGATGAAGGCGAAGTACCCGGACGTCTACCCGTTCTCGGATCGGTGGAGCAAGCCCAACCCGGCCGGCAACCTGCTCAACATCCTGGCCGTGTCGTACGGACTCCAGGGCGCGGGCTGGAACTTCCAGCACACGAGCTGGGACGCCGACAGCAAGAAGTTCGTCTACACCGGCGCGAGCGACAAGTACAAGCAGATGCTCCAGTACCTCAACAAGCTGGTGAAGGAGAAGCTGCTCGACCCGGAGAGCTTCACCCAGACCGACGACCAGGCCCGGCAGAAGCTCGCCAACGGCAAGTCCTTCGTGATCAGCGCCAACGCCCAGGCCGTGGTGAACGACTACCGGCCGGACCTGGCCAAGACCAACCCGAAGGCCAGGATCGCCAAGATTCCGCTGCCGATCGGGCCGGCCGGTGAGGTCAACCCGGCCAACCGGCTGGAGAACGGCGTGATGATCTCCTCGAAGGCCCGCGAGAGCAAGAACTTCGTGGCGATGATGCAGTTCATCGACTGGCTCTGGTACTCCGACGCCGGCCAGGAGTTCGCCAAGTGGGGTGTCGAGGGCAAGACCTTCGTCCGGGACGGCGCCGGCATGCCCAAGCTCGCGCCCGACGTCAACGTCATCGGGCTCAACCCCACGGCCCCGAAGCACCTCCAGAAGGACTTCGGCTTCTACAACGGCGTCTTCGCGTACGGCGGCAAGCCGGAACTGGTGCAGGGCTTCTTCGCCCCGGAGGAGCAGGAGTTCCAGAAGGTCATGAACGCCCGGACGCCGGTCGTCGTGCCCCCGCCGCACCCGTTGAACGACGAGGAGCGGGAACAGGCGTCCCTGTGGGAGACGCCGCTGAAGGACGCCGTCTACCAGGCGACCCTGCAGTTCGCGCTGGGCCAGCGGGACCTCGCCCAGTGGGACGCCTACCTGGCCGAGCTGAAGGGCAAGAACATGGACGCCTACCTGGACATGGTCAACAAGGCGTACGACCGCTACCAGAAGGACCATCGCTGAGGCGTCGGCCGGTCCGGTGACGCGCACCGGACCGGCCGACCTCGGCGCCCCCGCGTGCGACCGACCGCCGGACCTGGGAGGAGATGGACAGTGAACGACGCCGCGCAGGCCGGGCGGCAGATCGGCGACGGACCCCTGTCCCGGTTCGCGTCCCGCGTCTACATCCTGCTCGTGGTCGAGGCGCTGCTCCTTCTCACCACGGTGCCCGCCCTGCTCCCGCTGCTGCTGCTCGACCGTGACCCCAGCAACCTGCCGCTGGTCGCGCTGCTGCTGACGCCGGTCGGACCGGCGGCCTCCGCCGCCCTGTACGCGCTGCGCCACCAGCGACCCGACCTGACCGACCTGCGTCCCGCCGCGCTGTTCTGGCGGGGCTACCGCGGCAACGCCGGGGGCGCGCTGCGGGTCTGGACGCCGACGCTGCTGTGGTTGACGGTGCTCGCGCTGAACCTCGCCTACCGTGACGCGATCGGCCTACCGAGCTGGTGGGTGGCCCCGCTGATCGCGGTCGCGGTCGGGGTGACCCTCTGCGCGCTCAACGCGCTGGTGATCACCTCGCTGTTCGAGTTCCGCACCCGTGACGTCCTGCGCCTGGCCGTGCACTTCCTCGTCCGTACCCCCGGTGTCACCGCCGGCAACGCCCTGCTGCTCGCGGCGGCGGCCGGGATCACCGCGGTCTTCTCCGAGGCGGTGCCGGCGCTGCTCGCCTCGGTCCTGGCCCTCGGAATTCTCCGTGTCGCCGACCCGATGGTCCACCTGATCCGGAAGGAGTTCACCGCATGAGCCGCTCCACGACCGCCGAGGTGATCGTCACGCGGGGGGTCGCGTGAACGCCGACCTGGAGGATCCGGTGTTCGTGGCGGAGCCGCACGACGTCGAGGATCCCCGCGTACACCCCGCCTGGCTGCCACCGGAGGCGTTCCGGGCCCTCGGCGCGCGGCGCGTCCTCGTGCACGGCGACGGGCTGCTCGTCGACACCGTTCTCGACGAGGTGACGCGCGCCTGCACGCGCTACGGCGGACGGGTCTGGCACTCCCCGTCCTGGGACGTCGACGTCGACGTGGTGCTCGCCCTGCGCGGGGCACCCGAGCTGCCCAGCACGGCGGTGCGGGCGGCCCGCGCGGCGGGGGAGGCGGCGCTCGCCGACCTCGGTGAGACGCTCGGCGACGAGGGTTTCCTGCTGGCCCGCAGCGGTGAGACGACGGTCGTGCTGGCCGACGCGCCCGCCGGCCTCCTCTACGGGCTGTTCCACGTCGTACGGCTCTGTGCGGCGGCCTTCGACCCGGCCCGCCCACCCGAGCTGCACCGGCCCGCGCTGCGCCGCCGCATGCTCAACCACTGGGACAACGTGGCCGTGCACCCGGTGATGGGCCAGGTCGAACGGGGGTACGCGGGCGGCTCGATCTTCTGGGCCGGTGGCCGTCCGCGCGGGGACCTGGCCCGGATCCGGGAGTACGGGCGGCTGCTGGCGGCCAGCGGGATCAACGCCATCTCGGTGAACAACGTCAACGTGGGTCGGGCCGAGGCGCTGCTGCTCACCGACCGGCTCGGTGACGTGGCCCAGATCGCGGACGCGCTGCGCCCGTACGGCATCCGGGTGCACCTGTCGGTCACCTTCGCCGCGCCCCTGGTCCTCGGCGGACTGCCCACCGCCGACCCGTTCGACGAGGAGGTACGCGCCTGGTGGGCGGCCGCCACCCGGCGCGTCTACGAGCGCATCGACGACTTCGGCGGCTACCTGGTAAAGGCCGACTCCGAGGGGCAACCCGGCCCGTTCAGCTACGGGCGGGACCACGCCGACGGTGCGAACCTGCTCGCCGAGGCCCTCGCCCCGTACGGGGGAGTGGTGCACTGGCGGGCGTTCGTCTACAACCACCACCAGGACTGGCGGGACCGGTCCACCGACCGCGCCCGCGCCGCGTACGACCACTTCGCCCCACTCGACGGACGATTCCGTACCAACGTGGTCCTGCAGGTGAAGTTCGGTCCGGTGGACTTCCAGACGCGCGAGCCGGTCTCGCCGGTGCTCGCCGCCATGCCGGCCACCCGGGTCGCGGTGGAGGTGCAGGTCACCCAGGAGTACACGGGCCAGCAGCGACACGTCTGCCACCTCGGCCCGTGCTGGGGCGAGGTGCTGAGCTTCGCGCCGTGGGGCCCCGGCGGGCGCACCATCGCCGACGTGGTCACCGGCGAGGCCGGCAAGGGCGGCGGCCTGGTCGCCGTCGCCAACACCGGCGACGACGCCTTCTGGACCGGGCATCCGCTGGCCCAGGCCAACCTCTACACGGTCGGCCGGCTCGCCTGGGACCCGCGGCTCGACCCGACGGCGGTCCTCGACGAGTGGATGACGCTGACGTTCCCGCCGTCGGCGACCGCCGACCCGGAGCTGGTCCGGCGGACGCTGCACGAGATCATGGACGACTCGTGGCGTACCTACGAGCGGTACACCGCCCCGCTGGGGGTCGGCTTCATGGTCCACCCCGGCGACCACTACGGCCCCGACGTCGACGGGTACGAGTACTCGCGGTGGGGCACCTACCACTTCGCCGACCGCGACGGCGTGGGCGTGGACCGCAGTCGCGCCACGGGCACCGGCTTCGCCGGCCAGTACCCGCCGTACTGGGCCGACGTGTACGAGTCGCCGGTGACCTGCCCGGACGAGCTGCTGCTCTTCTTCCACCACGTCCCGTACGACCACGTCCTGCACAGCGGGTCGACGGTCATCCAGCACATCTACGACACCCACTTCGCGGGCGTCGAGGAGGTGGCGGTGATGCGACGCCGGTGGCAGACCCTGAACGGGATGATCGACCCGGCCGTGTACGAGCGGGTGGCCGAGCGCCTCGACGAGCAGGTGCGCAGCGCCACCGAGTGGCGGGATCAGATCAACACGTACTTCTTCCGCAAGTCCGGGGTGCCCGACGCGCGGGGGCGGCGCATCTTCTGATCCGGCCGGCCCGATCGGGCCGGCCGGAGCACCGGCGCCGGCGTGCTCACCAGGGATGTACGGTCCCGTCCTCCAGCCGGTTCACCGGCAGGTACGCGGGCGCGTACGGGTAGCGGGCCGCCGCCTCCTCGTCGATGTCGACGCCCAACCCGGGCGTCTCGGCGGGGTGCAGGTAGCCGTCGGCGAAGTGGTACCCGTGCGGGAACACCTCGTCGGTCTGCGCGGTGTGCCGCATGTACTCCTGCAGGCCGAAGTTGGGGATCGAGATGTCGAGCTGCAGCGCGGCGGCCATGCAGACGGGCGACAGGTCGGTGGCGCCGTGCGAGCCGCTGCGGACGTGGTGCAGCGCCGCGAGGTCGAAGATGCGCCGCAGGTGGGTGATGCCTCCGGCGTGCACCACCGTGGCCCGGATGTAGTCGATGAGCTGCTCGCGGATGAGCTGAGCGGCGTCGATGACGCTGTTGAACACCTCGCCCACGGCGATCGGCGTGGTGGTGTGCTGCCGGATCAGTCGGAAGCCCTCCTGCAGGTCGGCGGGGACCGGATCCTCCATCCAGGTCAGCGCGTACGGCTCCAGGCTGCGGCCGAGCCGGGCCGCCTCGATCGGCGTGAGCCGGTGGTGCACGTCGTGCAGCAGCCGCAGGTCGGGGCCGAACTCGTCACGGACCCGCGCGAACACGCCCGGCACGTGTGACAGGTAGCGCTGCGTCGACCAGGTCGCCTCGCTGGGCAGGGCGGCGTCGGCCGGTTCGTAGAAGAGCTTGTCGGCGCTGACCCCGTACGTCTTGGGCAGGCCCGGCACACCGCACTGCACCCGGACCGCCCGGTAGCCGAGGTCGACGTAGCGGGCGACCTCGACCAGCACCTCCTCGACGGTCTCGCCGTTGGCGTGGCCGTACACGGTGACGCCCTCGCGGGACCGGCCGCCGAGCAGCTGGTAGACCGGCAGGCCCGCCACCTTGCCCTTGATGTCCCACAGGGCGGTGTCCACCGCGGCGATCGCGCTCATGGTGACCGGGCCGCGCCGCCAGTACGCGCCCTGGTACAGGTACTGCCAGGTGTCCTCGATCCGGGCCGGGTCCCGGCCGATCAGCAGCGGCGCCACGTGGTCGCGCAGGTACGACGCGACGGCCAGCTCCCGACCGTTGAGGGTGGCGTCACCGACGCCGGTGACGCCCTCGTCGGTGACGATCTTGAGGGTGACGAAGTTGCGGCCCGGACAGGTCACGATGACCCGGGCGTCGACGATCTTCACTCGATCTCCTTCGTGCCCGCGGGAGTCGGGTGAGGACGCTCGCAGGGGGTGCACGCGAGGACGGTCTGGTTATCGGGAACCTGCCGATAATAGCCCGCCGTGGGCAGGTGACGAACGGCCCCGCGACCCCTGGCACGTGCGCAGGTGACCGCGCAATCCCTTGCGCCGAAAGGTTTCCGGAATCCTTGACAATCGAGCGACCTCGATCGAAGCTGACATCGGTCACGCGAGCCGCGGTCACGGTCGGGCGAAGGGCAGTCCTCGACTAACCCCCTTCCATGCGCCATTCTCCCGAGGAATCGCGAACCATGACACTGAAGACAAGGCTGCTCGGCGTCCTCACCGCGGTCGCGACGGTCGCCGCCGCCGCGCTGGCGTTCGCCACGCCCGCGTCGGCCGCGACGCTCACGCAGGTGACCGGCTTCGGCAACAACCCCACAAACCTCCAGATGCACCTGTACGTCCCGGACCGGGTGGCATCCCGCCCGGGGATCCTGCTCGCCCTGCACTACTGCACCGGCACCGGCCCCGCCTTCTACTCCGGCACGCAGTACGCCTCCCTCGCCGACCGGTACGGCTTCATCGTCATCTACCCGTCGGCGACCCGCAGCAGCAAGTGCTGGGACGTGGCCTCGCCGCAGGCGTTGCGCCGAGGCGGGGGCAGCGACCCGGTCGGACTCGTCTCGATGATCGACTACGTCAAGCAGCGGTACTCCGCCGACCCGGACCGCGTCTTCGCCACCGGCACCTCGTCGGGCGCGATGATGACCAACGTCATGCTCGGTGACTACCCGGACGTGTTCGCGGCCGGCGCGTCCTTCGCCGGGGTGCCGTTCGCCTGTTTCGCCACCGGGGGCAGCTCGGAGTGGAACAGCCAGTGCGCGAACGGGCAGTCCATCAAGACCGCCCAGCAGTGGGGGGACCTGGTCCGCGGGGCGTACCCCGGCTACAGCGGCCGGCGGCCGCGGATGCAGATCTGGCACGGCACGAGCGACGACACCCTGCGCTACCCGAACTTCGGTGAGCAGGTCAAGCAGTGGACCAACGTGCACGGTCTGAGCCAGACCCCGACGTACACCGACTCCCCGCAGTCGGGCTACACCCGCACCCGGTACGGCAGCAGCGGCCCGATGGCCCCGGTCGAGGCGATCAGCATGCAGGGCGTCACGCACAACATCCCCGTCGACGCCGCGCAGGTGATCCGCTTCTTCGGCCTGGACGGCACCGCCCCGCCGACGACGCCTCCGCCGACGACGCCGCCCCCGACGACGCCGCCGCCGACGACGCCTCCGCCGACGACCCCGCCCCCGACGACCCCGCCGCCGACCACGCCGCCCCCGACGACGCCTCCGCCGACCACGCCGCCGCCCAGCGCGGGCGCCTGCGGGGTCACCTACACGGTCAACGCCTGGAACAACGGGCTCACCGCGAGCGTACGGATCACCAACACCGGCGCGACGGCCGTGAACGGGTGGGCGCTGACCTTCACGCTGCCCGGCGGCCAGACCATCACCGGCGGCTGGAACGCCGCCTACTCCCCGACGAGCGGCGCGGTGACCGCTCGCAACGTCTCCTACAACGGCACCATCGCCCCGAACACGTCGGTCGAGATCGGCTTCCAGGCCACCCACACCGGCGACGCCGGCAAGCCCACGGCCTTCGCCCTCAACGGGGCCACCTGCTCGATCGCCTGACTCCCTTTCAGTAGAAGGAGCTGCACGAATGCGAAACGCGAGATGGAGGGCGGCGTCGAGAGCCGCCGTCGCGTTGGCCGGGGCGGGCGCGCTCGCCGCCGGCATGACGCTGGTCCTGACGGCGCCCGCCGCCGCCGGGACCACGCTCGGCGCGTCCGCCGCCGAGAAGGGCCGCTACTTCGGTACGGCGGTGGCCGGTTTCAAGCTCTCGGACAGCACGTACACCACGATCCTGAACCGTGAGTTCAACATGGTGACGGCCGAGAACGAGATGAAGATCGACGCCACCGAGCCGCAGCAGAACCGGTTCAGCTACGGCTCGGCCGAGCAGATCGTCAACCACGCCCGCAGTCGCGGCATGCAGGTACGCGGTCACACGCTGGCGTGGCATGCCCAGCAGCCGAGTTGGATGCAGGGCATGAGCGGAAGCGCCCTGCGGCAGGCGATCCTGAACCACGTGACGCAGGTCGCCACGCACTTCCGGGGGCAGCTCTACTCCTGGGACGTGGTGAACGAGGCGTTCGCCGACGGCAACTCTGGCGGTCGGCGCGACTCGAACCTCCAGCGCACCGGCAACGACTGGATCGAGGCGGCGTTCCGCGCCGCGCGGGCCGCGGACCCGGGCGCGAAGCTCTGCTACAACGACTACAACATCGACAACTGGACGTGGGCCAAGACCCAGGGCGTCTACAACATGGTCCGCGACTTCAAGTCCCGTGGCGTGCCGATCGACTGCGTCGGCTTCCAGTCGCACTTCAACAGCGACTCCCCGTACGTCAGCAACTACCGCACCACACTGTCGAGCTTCGCGGCGCTGGGCGTGGACGTGCAGATCACCGAGCTGGACATCGAGGGCGCCCCGGCCAACACGTACCGCAGCGTGGTCGAGGACTGTCTTGCGGTGGCCCGCTGCAACGGCATCACCGTGTGGGGCATCCGGGACAGCGACTCGTGGCGGTCCTACCAGTCGCCGCTGCTGTTCAACAACAGCGGCCAGAAGAAGCCCGCGTACGACGCCGTGCTCACCGCGCTCAACAACGGCACCACCCCGACGACTCCACCACCGACGACGCCACCACCCACGACTCCACCACCCACGACTCCACCACCCACGACTCCGCCACCCACGACGCCTCCGCCGACGACACCGCCGCCGGGAGAGGGCGTTTGCTCCGCCTCGCTGACGGTGAACCAGTGGAACGGTGGCTTCGTGGCGAACGTACGGGTGACGGCCGGCTCGTCGGCTCTCAACGGGTGGACCGTGACGATCGACCTGCCGTCCGGCGCGACCGTCACCAATGCCTGGAGCGCCACCAACAGCGGTAGCACCGGTACGACGACCTGGAGGAACGTCTCCTACAACGGTCAGGTCGGCGCGGGGCAGTCCACCGAGTTCGGCTTCCAGGGCACCGGCACCGCCGGCACCCCAACCCCAACCTGCGCCCCCGCCTAAACCCCACCCCCCGGTCCCACCCCCCGCTCTACCCTCGTGATCAAGAGGTTTGCGTCACCCGCCCCGGCGTGTCGTGACGCAAACCTCTTGATCACCGGGGTCGTGGGGTGGGGGCCTGGGTGGGTGGGGTGGGGTGGGGTTAGCCGTCTATTCGGGTTATGTTGCGGATTTTGTTGGACGCGTCCAACGCGGCCACCTTGTACGCCTCGGCCAGGGTCGGGTAGTTGAACACCGCGTCGATCAGATAGTCGATCGTGCCGCCGCAGCCCATCACCGCCTGACCGATGTGGACGATCTCGGTGGCGGCGGTGCCGAACACGTGCACTCCGAGCAGGCGGCCATCCTCGGGGGAGACGAGCAGCTTCAACATCCCGTACGAGTCGCCGACGATCTGACCCCGGGCCAGCTCCCGGTAGCGGGCGACGCCCACCTCGAACGGCGTCGACGCGTCGGTCAGCTCGGCCTCGGTCTGGCCGACGAAACTGATCTCCGGGATGGTGTAGATGCCGATGGGTTGCAGGCCGTGCATCTCCCGGATCGGTTCGCCGCAGGCGTGCTGGGCGGCCAGCCGACCCTGCTCCATCGAGGTGGAGGCCAGCGCCGGGAAGCCGATCACGTCACCCACCGCGTAGATGTGCTCGACCGACGTGCGGTAGTTGGCGTCGACGGCGATCCGGCCGCGTCGGTCGGCCGTCAGCCCGGCCGCCTCCAACGCCAGGTCGTCGGTCTGGCCCTGCCGACCCGCCGAGTACATGACGGTGTCCGCGACGATCTTCTTGCCGCTCTTGAGGATGCACAGCGCCGCCGTCTGGTGCTTCTCCACCGCGGCGACCTCCTCGCCGAAGCGGAACGCCACCGACAGGTCCCGCAGGTGGTACTTGAGCGACTCGACGATCTCCTCGTCGCAGAAGTCGAGCATCTGCTCGCGGCGTTCGACGACTGTCACCTTGGTGCCGAGGGCGGCGAACATCGACGCGTACTCCATGCCGATCACGCCGGCGCCGACCACGACCATGCTGCGCGGTACGGCCTGGAGGTTGATGACGCCATCGGAGTCCACGATGGTCCGTTCGTCGAAGTCGACGCTGTCCGGGCGGGCCGGGCGGGTGCCGGCCGCGATGACGGCCTTGTCGAAGGTCACCTTCGACTCGCGCCCGGAGCCCGCGTCGACCCAGATGGAGTGGGCATCCGCGAAGCGGCCGGTACCGGTGATCATCGCGACCCGGTTGCGGGCGAGTTGGTTGCGGATGACGTCGGTCTGCCGGGTGATGACGTGCTGGGTGCGGGCGGCCAGGTCGCTGACCGTGATCTCCTCCTTGACCCGGTAGCTGCTGCCGTACAGGTCGCGCTGGCTCAGGCCGGTCAGGTAGAGCACCGCCTCGCGCAGCGTCTTGGACGGGACGGTGCCGGTGTTGATGCACACCCCACCGAGCATGTCGCGGCGGTCCACGATGGCAACCCGCCGGCCGAGTTTGGCGGCGGCGATCGCGGCCTTCTGACCGCTGGGTCCGGAGCCCAGCACCAACAGGTCGTAGTCATACACGAGCGTTAGCGTCGCAAGATGTCGCCGTCGACACCAGACCCCGGACGCGAGCGTTACTCGTCTGCCACCACGCAGACGCCACCGTTGAGCGTGACCTCCTCCGGCAGTTGAGTGCCGGTGGCGACGATGCCCAGCGACACCGTGCCGCCCGGCCTGATCACCGCGTTGTGGCTGGTGTTGCGGACCCGCAGGTAGCTGTTGTTCGGCCGGTCGACGACCTGCGCGCCCCAGAGGGCCCGTACCTGCTGGCTGGCCCAGAACCGCCAGGTCATCGTCCAGCCGTTCACCGCCGTCGTACCGGTGTTCTCGACGGCGAGGTACGCCACGAAGCCGTCCGGCCCCTGCCGGGCGACCGTGCGGACCGCGCAGCTCGGCGGGGGCGGCAGGGTGGTCACGGTGACCGGCGACGACAGCGCCGACCAGTTGCCCGCCTCGTCGCGGGCGCGCACCACGAAGGTGTACGTCGTGTTCGGCGTCAACCCGCTGACCTGGGTCATGGTGGGACTCGGCGGGAACTGGTACAACTCCCTGACCAGGGTCAGTTGACCGCTGGCGTCGACCCGGTACACCTCGTACCGGTCGAGCACGACGTTGTCGGTCGACGGGGTCCACCGCAGCCACACCAGGGTCGCCGCGACGTCGTACGCGACCGGCTGGCCCGGCGTGCTCGGCGGCTCGGTGTCACCCGGTGGCATGGTCAACCGCAGCGTCGGGTTGGACACCGACCGGTTGCCCGCCGCGTCCAGCCCCGCGACGCTGAGGGTGTACGTCCGGGACGGGCGCAGGTCGGTGATGCGGATGGTGGTGGTGTCGGTCGAGTACGCCCGGCCGGTGTCCTCGAACAGCGCCGAGACCGCGTAGCCGACCACGCCCACGTTGTCGGTCGACGCGGTCCAGGTCAGCTCCACCGAGGTGGTGTCGATGGCGGTGACCGTGATCGGGCCGGGGGCGGTAGGGCGCTCGGTGTCGTCGGCGGCGTACGCCGGACTCGGGCCCAGCGCGACCGCTGCGGCCGCCAGCGCGGCGACGGCCAGGGTGGTGGCCCGTGATCGGGGCCGTGTTCGGATTGGGTGCACGATGAATCCCTCGCCTCCGGTTGTCCGCAGCGGGCCGGCGATTCACTGCCGTCGATTTTAGGGCAGTGGGCGGCGCGAGGATGCCCCGTCTAGCTGACCAGGCGGCGTTCCCAGGCCCAGGCGGCGATCTCGACGCGGTTGCGGGCCGGCAGCTTCGCCTGAACGCTGGCCAGGTGTGTCTTGACCGTCCCGACGGCGATGAAGAGTTGGCCGGCGATCTCGGCGTTGGTCAGGCCCCGGGCGACGAGCTTCACGACGTCGAGTTCCCGTGGGGACAGGCCCCCGTCGTCGCGCGGCGCGGTGGGCGAGCTGAGGTGCTGCAGCAGTCGTACGGTGATGGACGGGCTGATCAGCGCGTCACCGGAGACGGCGGCGCGGACCGCCTCGACGAGCAGCGTTGGCCCGGAGTCCTTGAGCAGGAAGCCGCACGCGCCGTGGGACAGCGCGGTGTGCACGTACTCGTCGAGGTCGAAGGTCGTCACCACGACCACCCGCACCGGGTCCTTGACGCCCGGCCCGGCGAGCAGCCGGAGCGCCTCCAGGCCGTCGAGGCGGGGCATCCGGATGTCCAGCAGCACCACGTCCGGACGGAGCCGACGGGTCATCTCGACGGCCGCGATCCCGTCGGCGGCCTCACCGACCACCGCCATGTCCGGCTGCGCCCCGATGATCATGCCGAAACCGGTGCGGACCATCGCCTGGTCGTCGGCGATCAGCACCCGGATCATCGGGTCACCGCCGCGCGCAGGGGAAACGCGGCGTCGAGCACCCAGCCGCCGGAGACGCCCGGTCCGGCGGTGACCGTGCCGTCCAGGGCGCGTACCCGCTCGGTGAGACCGACCAGGCCGAAGCCGTGCCCCCGGGCCGGCGTCGTGCGTGGGCCCGCGCCGTCGTTGGCGACCCGGACCAGCAGCCAGTCCGGCGTACGGCGCACGGACACCGCCACCGACCGGGCGTCCGACGCGTGTTGGCGGGCGTTGGTCAGCCCCTCCATCACCACCCGGTACGCCGAGGTGGAGACCTCCACCGGCAGCCCGTCGAGCGGACCGTCGACGTACAGTCGGGCCGGCGCGTTGGTCGTGCCGTTGTGGCCCTCCAGCAGCGGCGCGAGATCGGCCACACCGGCCAGCGGGGCCAGCGGCGCGTCCGGCGGGGCGTGCGGATTGCGCAGCACGCCGACCATCCGCCGCATCGAGGCCATCGTCTCGGCGCCGGCCCGCTCGATCTGCTCCAGGGCGACGATCACCCGTTGCGGGTCCTGTTCCGCGACGAACCGGGCGCCCTGCGCCTGCACCACGATGCCGGTCACGTGATGGGCGATGAAGTCGTGCAGGTCGCGGGCGAACTCGGCGCGCTGCTCGGCGCGTACCAGCGCGATGGCCCGCTCCCGGCCGCTGGCGACGACGCGCAGGTAGATCCCGGCGGCGGCGGCGCCGACCGCGCCGAGCGCCTGGAGCAGCCCGAAGATCACGTAGACCAGGTCGGCGCCGGCGCGCAGCGGAAGCGCGGCGGCGGCGAGCGCGGCGACCACCGCCGCCCAGGGGGCGAACCGGGCCGCGCCAAAGCGGGTCACCACGAACACCACCGCGATCATCCCGGCGGACTCGGCCAGCCCCCAGGTGCCACCCAGCAGATAGGCCCCGCTCCTGCCGAGCAGCAGAAGGCCCGCGGTGACGGTGAGTGAGACGACACCGAGCGCGAGCGCCGCGATCGGCAGCGCCCGGGATTCCGTTCGGTGCACGGGCAGCCAGACCACCGCCGTCGCCGCCGCCAACCCCACCTGGAGCAGGGCCCGCAGCGCTTCGACCACCCCCATCCCGCTGGCGAGGCCGTACCGCAGGTCGAAGGCACAGAGCAGGGCCAGCGCCGTCAGACCGGCGAGCTGACCCAGGCGTACCCACCAGGTGGAGGAGATCGGCGCGTTCATCGTGACCCAGCGTAGCCACGCGGAGGGCCGGCCCAGATCGGCCGAAAGACAGACCCCCCGGCCGCGTTCCCCGACCGGGGACCGATGCGGCCGCCGCCCGGCGCGGGCGAGGCTTCCGGCGGTCACATCGCAACCACTGGAGGAACCCATGACAACCCACGCCCCACCGCAGACCGGGCAGGCGGCCGTCGCGGCCGTCGACCTCGTCAAGGTGTACGGCAGCGGCGAAACCGCCGTCCGCGCCCTGGACAACGTCTCGGTCGCCTTCGGCCGGGCCGGGTTCACCGCGATCATGGGCTCGTCCGGGTCCGGCAAGTCGACGCTGATGCACTGCCTGGCCGGGCTGGACACCCCCACGTCCGGGCGGGTCCTGCTGGGCGGCACGGAGCTGACCGGTCGGTCGGACCGTACGCTGACCCGGGCCCGCCGCGACCGGATCGGCTTCGTGTTCCAGTCGTTCAACCTGCTGCCGCAGCTCACCGCCGCGCAGAACATCACCCTGCCGCTGGACCTCGCCGGCCGGGACGCCGACCGTGACCTGTTCGCGCACCTCGTCGACGTGCTGGGTCTCGGCCAGCGGCTCGGGCACCGGCCCAGCGAGCTCTCGGGCGGCCAGCAGCAGCGGGTGGCGCTGGCCCGGGCGCTGGTGTCGCGGCCCGAGGTCGTCTTCGCCGACGAGCCGACGGGCAACCTCGACTCCCGCACCGGGGCGGAGGTGCTCGCCATCCTGCGCGACTCGGTACGCGACCTGGGCCAGACGGTGGTCATGGTCACCCACGACCCGATCGCCGCCGCGTACGCCGACCGGGTGGTGCTGCTCGCCGACGGTCGGATCGCCGGCGAGATCCACGAGCCGGACCAGGGCTCGATCACCGACGCGCTGCGCGCCCTGGCGGTGGCCGCATGAGGGCGACCGTGCTGCGTACCCAGGTGATCGCCGCGGCCCGCCGGCCGGGCCGGCTGATTCTCACCGGCCTCGCGATCCTCGTCGCGTCGTTCGTGGTCTTCGGCACCGTGTTGGCGCGGGACATCACCGAACGGACCGCCCGGGACACCCTCAGCGGCACCCCGGCGGCCACCGACCTGGTGGTCGGTGACCCCGAGCGGCCGCCCGCCCTGACGGCGTTGCGGGACGTCCGCGCCGTGCCCGGCGTCGTCGAGGCGGTGGGCCGGGTGACCATCGGTGTCTCGGTCGGCGGGGGATACGTCAACCTCCAGGCGGATCCGGGCCGGGGCCCGCTGGCCACGGTGCGCCTGGTCCAGGGCAGCTATCCCGACCAGCCCGGCGAGATCGCGGTGAGTCCGCGTACCGTCGAGCGGCTGGGGCTGACGGTCGGCACGGTGACCACCGGGACGGGCGGCGACCGCACGGCCGAGTCGCCGCTCACCGTCACGGGAGTGGTCGACACCCCCGTCGACGACGGCGCCAACGCCTACGCGCCGGACGACGTCGTGGCCGCGTGGGGTCACCTGACCTTCGTGGAGCGGATCGACCTGCGGGCGGCCCCGGGCGCGACGCAGGCGGTCCACCAGCGCCTGGCCGCGGCGGTCTCCGCCGAGCAGCCGGTCCGCTCGGGCGCCGAGGTACGCGACGCCGAGGCCGACGCGGCGGCCGAGCAGGTCGGCAGGCTGTTCGCGCTGGTCGGGATGTTCGTCGGGATCGCGGTGGCCGCCGCGGCGCTGGTGGTCACCTCCACGTTCCGCATCGTCTTCGCCCAGCGGATGCAGCACCTCGCGCTGCTGCGGGCGGTCGGCGCGGGCCGGGGAGCGTTGGTGGGCGCGCTCACCGCCGAGGGTGCCCTGACCGGGTTGGTCGCCGGTGTCGTCGGGGTGGCCGCCGCGCTGGCCGTCGGGCAGGCGCTTCCGCCGGTCCTGCGCGCCTTCGGCACGGTGGTGTCGTCGCCGGGGCTGCCGCTGACACCGGCGGTCGCGGTGGTGGTCGGGGCGGTCGTGATCACCGTGCTGGCGGTCCTCGCCCCGGCGTTCTCCGCCGCTCGGGTCTCGCCGCTGGAGGCGTTGCGCGCGGCCAGCGTCACCGCCGGCCGGCGGGGCATCGGAGCGGGTCGCCTGGTGTCCGGGGCGCTGCTGGCCCTCGGCGCGTTGCTGGCCGGCGTCGCGGCGGTGCGCCGCATGCCGACGCCGGGCGCGGAGTCGTACGACCCGACGCTCGGTCTGTTCCTGCTGGTCGCCTCGGGCGCGTTGGCGTTCTTCGCCCTGGTGGCCCTCGGGCCGCTGCTGGTGCGTCCGGTGCTGGCGGTCGTGGGCTGGCCGCTGCGCCAGCTCGGCGCCCTCGGACGGTTGGCGGTCGGCGGGATCGGTGGAACGCCGCGCCGCGCCGCGGCCGTCTCCGTGGTGGTGGCGCTCGGCGTGACGCTGATCTCCGGCGTGGTCATCGGTGGCGCGTCCATGCGGGTGGTCGCCGATCTCGACATGGCCCTCTCCGCGCCGGCCGACTTCGAAGTGGCGTCCGCCGAGGGTACGGCCCTGCCGGTCGCCGTCCTGGCGCGGGCGCGGGCGGCCAGCGCGGCGCTGACCCGGGTCGTGCCGTACCGGATGCTCCACGACGTCGCGCTCCTGCGGGGCGGTGCGCGCATCGGTGACGTCGAGGCCGGGTACTCAACGACCGACCTGGACCTGTCGGCGTTGCCGACCCTCGCCGACCTGCCCGTGGCGCAGGGCAGCCTCGCCGACCGGGGACCCGGCCGGATCGTGCTCGGCCAGGCGGTCGCCAGCGTCACCGGGCTGCGGGCCGGCGACACGGTCACCCTCGGCCGCGCCGCGTCGACGGTCGACGTGCGCGTGGCGGCGGTCCTGCCCGACCGTGGCCCCCTGTACGCGGGCATCCTCGCCGACCGTGCCGACCTGGACCGGATCGGCGGGCCGACGGCGTACAGCGGTCTGCTGGCCGACGCCGCCCGCGCGGGCGAGGACGGCCGTACCGCCGGGGTGCGGGCGCTGCGGCAGGCGGTCGGGGACGCCCCCGGGCTGCACATCGGCGTGCTCGCCGACGATCGGGACCGCAACGACGCGGTGCTGAGCGCCCTGGTCTGGATCACCGCCGGCCTGGTGAGTCTCACCGTGCTGATCGCCGTGGTCGGGGTGGGGTCGACGACCGCCCTGTCGGTCGTGGAGCGGGTACGCGAGTCCGGGCTGCTGCGCGCCGTCGGCCTGTCCCGGGCCGGGTTGCGCACGATGCTGACCGTCGAGTCCGGCCTCTACGGGGTGATCGGGGCGACCTTCGGTCTGCTGCTCGGCGTCCCGTACGCCTGGTTGGCGGTGCGGGCGCTGGGGCTCAACGCGCCGCTGACGTTGCCGGTGTTGCCCCTGGTCGGGCTCTTCGTGGCGCTCGTCGCGCTGACCGCGTTGGCCGGGGTGCTGCCGGCGCGGCGGGCCTCGCGGGTGAGCCCGGTGGCGGCGCTGGGCGTCGAGGGATAGGTGCGGGGGCGGGCCGGCGTCAGGGCGTGTGTCAAAGTCCTTGGCCAGGGGCTTTGACACACGCCCTACGGTGGGCGCCGGCCCGCCGCGCGGTCAATTGGGGTTGCTGGCGTGGGTCAGCGTCTCCCAGGCGACGAAGAGGTTGTTGCTGCCGGCGGGACGCTGTTGCAGCGTGAGGGTCTGCGTGTTGGTCATGACGTTGCCCAGCCGGTTGCTCATCGCGTTGAAACCGACCTCGGTGATCGGGCCGAGGCCCCGGGTGAGGGTGCCGCCGCACAGCCAGGAGGGCGCCGCCTCGCCGAGTTGGTAGCGCGAGTGGAAGCCGAGGGCCTGCCGCAGCCGCTCACCGACCTGCGGATACAGGTCACGCTGCTGGATGCGGGAGGTCTCCGCGACGTGCGAGATGGCGGAGATGCCGTATCCGGTGTGGACGAAGTCCCGGCAGGTCTCCTGCGCGAGGCCGGCGACGAAGGTGGACTGGCCCTGCCAGTAGCCGATGATCTCGCCGCTGGTGTCCAGGCCGCTGCCGGGCACGGTGTACGGGAGCGCGCCGTCACTGGGCAGGTAGATGAACGCGCGGGCACGGTTGAGGAAGCGGGTCACCGCCGCGTCGTAGGCCGTCCGGTCGTCCAGGTGCACGGCGATCCCGATGGCGGCCTCCATCATGGTCAGTTCCCAGTTGCCGTTGCTGTTCGAGCCGTTGCGGACCACCGGCAGGTAGACGGTGCGCAGCATGGTGGCGAACCGGTTGGCGTTGGGCCAGCTGCTGTACGTGTACTTGATGATCTCGGCGGCCCGGGGCCAGGTCGAGGCCGCCCAACCGGTCTGCAGGGGCGCGTTGCTGCCGGTGTGGGAGGTGATCGTCGCCGACCAGGCGTCCATGATCTGGATCGCCTTCTGGGCGTACCGGGAGTCGCCGGTGAGGTACCAGGCGAGTGCGTCGGTGTACGCGGCGATCGCGTCCTCGCGCTCTTCGGTGCAGCCGTTGTTGGGGTTGGAGTAGGAGCCGCACTCGACGACCGCGCGGGGCGCCGGGGTGCGGGACAGCGAGGCGTACCGGCTGGACATCATCTGGTTGTAGGCCGCCGCCCAGGGCTGTGCGCCCGCCTGCACCCGCCCCCGTACGAAGTCGAGCTGACCCCTGCTGACCAGCACTCCGGGGTGGGTGAAGCCGCTCGACGGCGGTGGGGTGGTGCCGCCGGTGGGCAGCGTCCAGAGTTGGTTGGCGGTGCCGGTGCAGCTCCAGATCTGTAGCGGCGTGCCGTCGGCGGAGCTGGTGCCGGTGGCGTCGAGGCACTTGCCCGAGGCCGGGTTGACCAGCTGCCCCGCGCTGGACGACCACTGCTGCGCCCCGGTGCCGTTGCAGTCGTAGATCTGCACGCGAGCACCGTTGGCGGTGCTGGCGGCCGCGATGTCGAGGCACTTGCCCAGGGCTCTGATCGTGCCGTCGTCGGCCACGGTCCACTGCTGCGCCGTCGAGCCGTTACAGGCGTAGAGCTGCACCGGGGTGGAGTTGGCCGGGTTGGCGGCCGCCACGTCGACGCATTTGCCGCCGTACCCGGTGATGGCGCCCGTGGCGGCGGCGGCCGCCGGGGAGACGCCGACGATCAGGCCGGTCGGTACGGCGAGCAGGGCCGCGGCGAACGCGGCGGCCAACCTGGTGCGGCGGGGCGGGTGCCCAACCGTTCGTCGCGCCATGGCGGGGTCCTTCCGGGGCGGCGGAAACAACTGTAAAGTGTGTTAATCATTACAGTCGCAGGCATCGATATCAATGCCTTCACCACAATTGCCCGCCGCCACCGGCGTCGACCCTCAGCCGAGCGGACCGCCGACGACGGAGAGGAGGCGCAACCTGTCGTCGCTCTCCGAGCCGGGCGCGGCCGTGAGGACCAGCAGGGTCTGGGACTGGTCCGGATCCACCAGCGTCTGGCAGTGCAACTCCAACGCGCCGACCTCCGGGTGCAGGAGGCGCTTCGGTGGGCAGGGACCGCCCGGCACCGGATGCTCCCGCCACAGCTGCGCGAATTCCCCGCTCGTGGCCAGCAGATCGTCGACGATCGCCGCGGCTCGAGAGCCACCGCCATCACGGGTGTACGCCGCGTGCAGGTGCGCCACGAACAGTCGGCTCAGCACCGGGTGATCCTGCGCCGGATGCCGCTCCCGCGCCGTTGGGTCGGTGAACCAGCGGTGGTGCGCGCTACGCGCCAGACCGGTGTGCCGGGTCTCGTCGCCGAGTAGGGCGACGGCCGGCGCGGTCTGCGCCAGGGTCTCGCCGAGGTGGTTCACCACCAGGGCCGGGGTGTCGTGCAGCCGATCGAGGATGCGTGTCATCCCGGGGTTGACGTGGTCGGCGCGTACCGCGCGGTGGGGCACGGCGTGCCCGGCGAGCTGGAACAGGTGGTCCCGTTCGGCCAGGGACAGGCGTAGGCCGCGGGCCAGGGCGGCGAGCATCTGCTCGGAGGGGTGCGGCCCGCGCTGCTGCTCCAACCGCGTGTAGTAGTCAGTGGACATACCGCTCAACGCGGCGACTTCCTCGCGCCGCAGCCCACCGGTGCGTCGGCGCGGGCCGCGCGGCAACCCCACGTCCTCGGGGCGCAGCGCCTCGCGTCGGCTGCGCAGGAAGCTGGCGAGGTGGGCGCGGTTCACGGTGACTCCGATCGGGGTGGGCGCCGGCTGGTGGACCGGCACGGTGGGTGCAACAGACGGGCCGGCGCGGGATGTTCCGCGCCGTGCGCTTGCTGCTCGACGCTGCGGGCCACTCCGCCGATTGGCTGCAATCGGACGGCTGATCGGTTTACGCCACACGACCGTCACGAAATCCGGCGGCAGAGCGTCACAGTCCCCGGTTAGTCTGCCTCCGCGCGTCGTCGCCCCGGCACGTCGCGTCCCGCGCCTGGTCGGCGCGGCGATCGCCGCCACCGCCCACCATCGGTCCGGATCAACCGACCTCAGGAGAGTTAGTGACACAGCAATCCGTCGCGACATCGGACAAGCTCGACGCCGCGGTGCTCAAGGTGGCGGGTGTCGTCGTCCTTGGCGCGATCATGTCGATCCTCGACGTGACGGTGGTCAGCGTCGCGCTGCCCACGTTCCAGACCGAGTTCGACGCCTCCTACGCCCGGGTGGCCTGGACGATGACGGGCTACACGCTGGCCCTGGCCACGGTGATCCCGCTCAGCGGGTGGGCGGCCGACCGGTTCGGTACGAAGCGGCTCTACATGGTGGCGCTCGCCCTGTTCACGATCGGGTCGGGGCTCTGCGCCACCGCCGACTCGATCGGCCAGTTGATCGGCTTCCGCGTCCTGCAGGGCCTCGGCGGCGGCATGCTCATGCCGCTCGGCATGACGATCATGACGCGGGCGGCCGGGCCGCACCGGATCGGCCGGTTGATGGCCGTCCTCGGCATCCCGATGCTCCTCGGCCCGATCGGTGGCCCGATCCTCGGTGGCTGGCTGATCGACACGGCGAGCTGGCACTGGATCTTCCTGATCAACCTGCCGATCGGTGTCATCGCCCTGATCTACGCGCAGATGGCGCTCCCGAAGGACGCCCCCGAGCCGTCGGAGTCCTTCGACTTCCTCGGCATGCTGATGCTCTCCCCGGGTCTCGCGCTCTTCCTGTACGGCGTCTCGTCGCTGCCGGAGGCGGGCACGTTCAGCGCGACCAAGGTGTGGGCCCCGATGCTGGTCGGCGGCGCGCTGGTGGTGGCCTTCGTGCTCTACTCCTTCAAGCCCCGGCACCCGCTGCTCGACCTGCGGCTGTTCCGCAACCGCAACCTCACCATCGCGGCGGGCACGCTGTTCGTGTTCATCATCGCGTTCATGGGCGCCGGCCTGCTCTTCCCGAGCTACTTCCTGCAGGTGCGCGGTGAGTCCACGCTGGCCGCCGGCCTGCTGATGGCCCCGCAGGGCATCGGCGCGATGATCACCATGCCGATCGCCGGAACGCTCGCCGACCGGGTACCCATCGGCCGTACCGTCCCGTTCGCGCTCGCCCTGATCGTCGTCGGGTTCTTCGGCTTCACCCAGGTCGACCCGCAGACGTCGTACTGGCTGCTCGGTGGGTCGCTGTTCGTGATGGGCCTGGGCATGGGCGGCACGATGATGCCCATCATGACGTCGGCGCTGCGCACGTTGCAGGCGCAGGAGGTCGCGCGCGGCTCGACGCTCGTCAACATCCTGCAGCAGATCGGCGGCTCGGTCGGCGCCGCCGTGATGTCGGTGATCCTCACCAACGAGCTGAACGGCTCCCGGCCGATCCCCGGCCTGGTCGACGAGAGCAGCGGCAAGCCGGTCACCGAGGCCGGGCTGGCCATCGCCTCCCAGCAACGACCGGAGGTGCTCGCGCAGGTGCCGGTGGACCCCTCGACCCTCGCCTCGATCATCGAGCGCGGTCTCGACTTCGCCGCGAAGTCGTTCGCCCACACGTTCTGGGTGGGGTTCGCGCTCGTGCTGGCCACCTTCATCCCGGCCGCCCTGCTGCCGCGCCGACGTACGCCCGCGCAGCCGCTCGGTGACGAGCAGACCGACCTGCCGAAGACGCCGGTCGTCATCCACTGACCGACGCGCCCGCCGCGCTCGACGCCCGTTGCGGTGTCGAGCGCGGCGGTGTGTGCGGGGTGTCAGCGCAGCGGACCGTCGCCCGGCCCGTTCGGGTCGTCGACCACGTGCACCGCAGCCTCCTCGGCGCTCGCGCCACCCGCGTCGATCCCGGCGTCCCACGCCACCGAGTCGGCCTCGTCGTCCTCGCGGACGCCCTCGTCGTACTCGACGAGACGGCCCGCGCGCGCCTCGGTCTCGTACCCCCGGCGGGTCAGCTCGTCCTCGTCGTCGCCACCCTCGGCGTACGGGTCGACGTCCGGCTCCTCCTGGGCGAGGTACTGATCCAACGACTCGCCCGCCCGCTCCTCGGCGGGGGTGGTGCCGAACCGGTTCGCCGCCGTCCAGTGGTCCGCGGCGACGATGCCGGTGTCGAGGGGGTCGCCGACCCGGTCGTCGTCGAGGGTGTCGGAGGCGTCCAGCACCCCGTCGTCCTCGGCCACGTTCCACTCGTCGACGGAATCCGTCTGGCTCACGGCATCTCTCCTTCGTCACGGCGCAGCGAAGTGCCAAGCCTATGACCGTGCAACACGGCCGGCCCCCGAGGCCTGCCCGCTGTGACGAACCGGCCTCGGGAGGCGGCGGCAATCACCGCTTCAGCAGCTCCACCACGGCCGCGGTGAACTCCTCCGGCTGCTCGATGTGACCGAAATGCCCACTTTGCTCCAGGACGATCAGCCGCGAGTCCTTCAGGCCGGCGTGCAGTTCCTCGGCGTAGCGCGGGCCGCAGATGAAGTCGTGCGCCCCGACGACCACCACGGCCGGAGCGGTGATCTCACCGAGCCGGTCGCGTACGTCGAAGGGAACCGGGTCCTGCGCGCCGGCCGGCGCCGCCCAGGCCCGCAGACCCGCCTGCAACGGGGCGAACTCGGCCTGCCGAGCCCAGAAGTCCGCGAAGTAGACCGGTAGCGCGGCGCCCAGACCGGCGCTCAGCGTCTCGTCGTCGGTGGCGCTGAGGGCCCGTTGGAGAGCGGCCGGGATCTCCGCCGCCTCCGGCCGGTCCGGGTGCCGCTGCGGGTAGGCGGCGAGGTTGGTCATCGCCTCGGCCCAGAAGTCGGCGCCGGTGAGCGGTGAGGTGTCGTACAGGATGAGCCCGGCCACCCGGTCCGGGTGCTCCAGGGCGTAGCGCTGGATGACGAAACCGCCGTACGAGTGCCCGAGCAGGTACACCCGGGGCTCCCCGAGGTGCGCGACGACCGCGTCCAGGAAACGGACATAGGTGTCCATCCGGTAGTCGTCGGCACTGTCGAGTCGTCCCGACGCGCCGGTGCCGACCGGCTCGACGTACACCATCGTGTAGTGCTCTTCGAGGCTCGGCGTCCGCAGGTAGGACCACTCGATGCCGGGGCCGCCCGAGTGCGCCACACAGACCGGGCCGGTGCCGGCGACGTGGTAGACCTGCCGCACCCCGTCGACGGTGAACGAGTGGGCGCCGGGCGCGAGCGCGCCGGTGTCGTGGTGGGTGGAACCCATGAACTGTCTCCCGATTCGTGACCCGTGCGGCGTGTGCCGCGACGGCAACTGGTGGCTGGACACCGACCAGATGCGCGGGTCGTCGGGAAAGTTCGCTCGGCGGGAAACGTTTTCTCAGAGCCGCGCCGGAACGGGGTGGAACAGCGTGAGCTGACGTACCCGCCCCTCGCGCAGCACCTGCAACCACAGCGCCGCCGGCGGGCAGTGGTCCGGGTTGTCCGTCGGGCTGATCAGGTCGGTCTCCCAGATGAGCACGTCGCCGCTGGCCACGACGCTGCGCAGCCGTTGTCGTACCCCGGCGTTCAGGTCGCTGGTCATGCCACGCAGCGCCAGCTCGGGCCCGCCGCGTGGCCCACCGGGAACGATCATCTGAGCCTCCGGCCACCAGGTGTCGTGGACCACCTGGTCGAAGTCGCCCCGCATCGCCGTGGCGATCATGTCGACGCCCTCGCGCCACCGCGCGTCGCCGGCCGCGCGGACGTCGGCGTGGGCCGAGGTCGCCGCCGCGCGCAGGCCGCCGGCGAGGGCCCGCCGGGCGTGGCTGAGGCGGCTGCGGACGGTGCCGACCGGCACACCGCACACGGCCGCGATCTGGTCGTACGAGGAGGCGTCGCTGAAGTAGCGCAGCATGGTGACCAGGCGGTCGGGCTCGGACAACTCGCCGATGGCGTGCCACACCCAGTCGCGCAGCGCGCCGGAGTCCAGGGACTCCTCCGGGGTGGGATCGGTGGCGGGGTGGGCGAACCACTCCGGATCGGCGACCGGCGTCGGACGCGGCGCGCGCAGTGTCATCCGGGCGTTGTTGCGGACGACCGTGCGCAGCCACGGCCCGACGGCTGCCGAGTCACGGATCTCGCCGACGCGCCGCAGCGCCGTCACCATCGCGTCCTGCACGGCGTCCTCGGCATCCGGTCCGTAGCCGAGCAGGCTCATCGCGACCGCCCGCATGCCCGCCTCGTGGCGGGTCAGCAGCACGCCGAGCGCGCCCGCGTCGCCCGCCTGCGCGAGCGTCACCAGTTCGGCGTCACCCAGCGTCATGCCCGGTTCCTCCCCGAAACACCTGTTCTGAACACGTCTGCTCTTCAAGCGTACGGCGGACCGGCGCGAGGACGGTGCGGCCGTTGTCGGCGGCCGGCGGCCACGGGTGTTCCGGGGTCGCCGATCTGCGGCCGGCACGCCGTGTGGCGGTGCGCACGCCTGGGCCAGGATGGGAGCGTGGACATCGAACCGGTCGACGGCGCGCCCCGGCAGGCGTTCCGCTGGGCGCTCCTGCGTCAGCGCTGGGAGGACCTCACCTTCCTGCACTGGGCCGTCGCGCCGGAGGTCGTCGCGCCCCTGCTGCCCGCGGGCACCGCGCCGGACACCATCGGCGGGGTCAGCTACGTCGGGCTGATCGGCTTCCGGATGGTCGGGCTGGGCTTCGGTCGTGGGCCGGGCGTGCCGTACCTCGGCACCTTCGCCGAGACGAACGTCCGGCTCTACTCGGTGGACGACACCGGCCGGCGTGCCGTCGTGTTCCGGTCGCTCGACGCGTCCCGCCTGGTGCCGGTGCTCGTCGCGCGGGCGACGCTGCGTCTGCCGTACCTCTGGTCCTCGATGCGGCTGGACCGCGACGGCGACCGACTCACCTCCCGGTGCCGGCGACGCTGGCCCGGTCCGGCGGGCACGGCGAGCCGGATGGAGGTCCGGGTGGGGGAGCGCATCGCCGATCCGACCGGAGTCGAACACTTCCTCACCGCCCGCTGGGGGCTGCACACCCGGGCGTACGGTCGCACGCGGCACCTGCCGAACTGGCATCCCCGCTGGCCGTTGTACCGGGCGGAGCTGCTGCGCCTGGATGACGAGCTGGTCGCCGCGGCGGGCCTGCCGGCGCCGGTCGGGCCGCCGGTCAGCGTGCTCTACTCGCCCGGCGTCGGCGTGCGATTCGGGCCGCCCGTCGGGCTCCGGCGGCCCGGCTGAGTGACACCGGGCCGCCGGTTGGTCAGTACCGCCCGCCCTCGGGGGCGGGCAGGGCGTCCAGGTCGGCGAGTTCCTCCGCGCCGAGCCGCACGTCGCCGGCCGCGCAGTTGTCCACCAGGTAGGTCGGGGTCTTGGTGCCGGGGATCGGGATGACCCGGTCGCCCTGGGCGACGACCCACGCGAGCGCGACCTGCGCGGGGCTGACGCCGGCCCGTTCGGCGACCTCCCGGACCCGGGCGACGATGGCGAGGTTGGCGCGCAGCGCCTCCTGCTGGAAGCGCGGCAGGCCTCGTCGGAAGTCGTCCGCCGGCAGGTCGTCGAACGAGGCGAATCGTCCGGCGAGGAAACCCCTGCCCAGCGGAGAGAACGGCAGGAAGGCGATGCCCTGCTCGACGCAGTACGGCAGCACCTCGGCCAGCGGATCCCGGGTCCACAACGACAGCTCGGACTGCACCGACGCCACCGGATGCACCGCCTGGGCCCGCGCGATCTCGGTCGCCGTCACCTCCGACAGGCCGATCTGTCGCGCCTTGCCCGCCGCGACGACCTCCGCCATCGCGCCCCAGGACTCCTCGATGGGCACCTCGGGGTCGACGCGGTGCAGTTGGTAGAGGTCGACGTGGTCGGTGCCGAGGCGACGCAGGCTGTCGTCGATCGCCGCGCGGATGTGCTCCGGCCGGCCGTTCCTACCGATCGTGGGTAGTTTGCTGGAGCCGTCGGCCGGCGGCGTCGCGACCAGTCCGACCTTCGTCGCCAGGACTGCCCGCTCCCGGTGGCCGTCGGCCAGTGCCCGCCCGACCAGCTCCTCGTTGGTGTACGGCCCGTACACATCGGACGTGTCGATCAGCGTGGCGCCCAGATCCAGCGCCTGCCGGATCACGGAGATCGAGGTGTCGTCGTCGCGAGGGCCGGTGATGTCGTATCCGTGGCTCATGCCCATGCACCCGAGACCGATGACGCCGACCTCGGGCCCCGCACTGCCCAGCGTGGTGGTTCGCATGACCCCACGCTACGACCGTTGCCTGCCGCCCGGCACGGTGGCGGCGCTCACTACTGTCGCGTGGTGCGCATCCGCGAGTTCGACTGGCCCGACTAGGACCGCGTCGCGGCGCTCTGGAGAGCGGCGGGCCGGGACGTGCTGCCGCGTGCCGAACTGACCGCCAAACTGGCCCGGGACCCGGAGCTGTTCCTGGTCGCCGAGGTGGACCGCGCCGTCGCCGGAGTCGTGCTCGGCACGTACGACGGCCGACGGGGCATGATCCTGCGACTGGCCGTGGACCCGGCGTGTCGCCGCCGGGGTATCGCCACCACGCTGGTCGTGGAGCTGGAGGAGCGGTTCGCGGCGTTGGGGTGTCCACGGGTGAACCTGCTGGTCCTTCCGCAGGACACGGCGGCGCTGCGGTTCTGGCAGGCGCTGGGCTACCTGCCCCAGCCGGACGTGCTCTGCTCCAAACCGTTGGACGCCGCCACGAGCCGGTGAGCCGCGCCGCCGGCTGACCGCTCGCCGTGGCTGACCGGCGGGCGGTCCCACCTCGACACGGAATTCGGCGGCTGTGTCGAGAACGGCACCGCCTGCTTCGACCACAGGATGAGGGCCGGACACGACCGGTCCCACCGGCGGGCTGACACCGCAGCGACCAAGGAGTGGACCGATGACGAAGGTGACGACCGGGGCGACGATGTCGTTGGACGGCTACATCGCGGACGCCTCCCACGGCGGCTTCGAGCACCTCTTCCAGTGGTACGGCAGCGGTGACGTCGAGACGCCGACCGCCCACCCCGAGATGACGTTCCGGACGTCCGCCGCGAGCGCCCAGCACCTGCGGGACCTCAACCAGCGGACCGGAGCGCTGGTCGTCGGCCGGAGGCTGTTCGACATGACCGGCGGGTGGGGTGGCCGGCACCCGATGGACGTGCCCGTCGTGGTCGTCACGCACACCGTGCCGGAGGGCTGGGCACCGGAGAACGACTCCTTCGTCTTCGTCACCGACGGCGTCGCCAGCGCCATCGACCGCGCGAAGGCGCTCGCCGGTGACAAGGAGGTAGGGGTCAACGGCGGCACCATCGCGGCCCAGGTCGTCGAGGCTGGCCTGCTCGACGAGGTGCACGTCGACCTGGTCCCGGTCGTGCTCGGTGCCGGCGTCCCGCTCTTCGCCGACCTGAAGATCGCACCACTTCAGCTCGACGGTCCCTTCCGCGTCGTCGAGGGCGACGGCGTCACGCACCTCGCCTACCGCGTACGGCCGGCGGCCTGACCGCGTCGGGGCCGGCCCGCGCGGGCGGCCCCGAGGCGCGGCAGCGCGCTGCTCGAGGTGGCGGCGATATCCCGGGCGGTCAGCGGTCGACGCGACCGCGCGGGTGGTGGTCATCGGTCCGGCCTAGAATCGACAGGGCTCACTGTTCCGTGCGGCGTGGGCTGGGGCTACCACGAAGGGCGGTGTGTGGCATGGGGCCGGACGAGCGGCGACGGTTGTTCGAGCAGGCGCGGGAGCGCTCGACGCGACAGGAGACGTGGGCGGAAGCCGACCGGCTCTGGAGCCGGGTGATCGAGGCGTACCGGGAGGCCGTGCGGGGGCCGGGCCGGGCCGCGCGGGAGGACCAGCAGCAGTTGGCCCGGGCGCTGTGGCGACACAGCATGCTGCTGTCCGCGCGGGGCCGGGCCGCCGACGCGATGGCGCCCGGCGGTGAGGCGGTCGTCGTCTTCGAGCGGGTGTACGACGCCGTGGCGGCCGAGTTTGCGAGCGTGCTCGCCACGCCCCGGGACGAGGCCCTGGCCGAACTGATCACCGCGCTCGTCGATCTGGCCGAGGTCTCGTTCGCCGCTGGTCAGCCCGCCACCCGACGGGACCTGTTGGAGCGTGCCGTGACGACGGGTCTGACCTCCGCCGGGTCGCCCCCGTCCGCCGGGCCGCGGACCCGGGAGGCGATGGGGACGGCCTACCACAACCAGGCGGTCGCGCTGCTGCATCGGCACCTCACCCGGCCGTCGCCGACCGAGGGCGCCCAGGAGGCGGCGCTGGCGGCGTCGCGGGCCTGTGAGCTGCGACAGGGTCTGCTGGACATGGCGCGTCCACTGTCGTTCTGGGAGATGGCCAACACCTACGGGGTGTACGCCCAGTGTCTGGTCCTGATCGGTGACCTGGACCGGGCGGCCATCGTGCTGTCGATGGGCAACCGGTTCGTCGAGACGCTGGGCCCGGCCGCCGCCGAGCCGGCCCAGAAGTTGCGGGTCGCGGCCGAGATGTTGGCCCGGGAGAAGGGTGGGTCGCGGGGCGGGGCCGGTTCACGTCGCTGGGGCCGGCGGCGCTGAGCCGACTGACCCGGCTTGCATGGAATCGTCGGCCATCGATATTGTGCGCGAAGGCGCCGCCCCGCCGCAGACCATCACCGTCGATCCGAAGCGGGTTCCGCATGCGCACACTGAGACTTGTCACGTCGCTGGCCGTCGCCGGCCTGCTCGCCGGCGCGGTGGCGACGATCGCCACGCCGGCCAGCGCGGCGACAGCCGCGTTCTCCGTGACCAACAGCTGGGGCAGTGGCTATCAGGGCCAGGTCACGGTCACCAACGACACCTCCGCGCCGATCAGCGGCTGGCGGGTCGAGTTCGACCTACCGGCCGGGTCGCGCATCAGCCAGTCGTGGAACGCCCAGCAGGTGACCGCCGGCAGCCACTACACCTTCAGCAACGTGTCGTGGAACGGCACCCTGGGCGCTGGCGCGTCGACGTCGTTCGGCTTCCTCGTCGACGGCACCGGCACCCCGGTGAACTGCACCATCAACGGCAACGGCGTCTCCTGCTCCGGCGGAACGCCGCCCACCACGCCACCGCCGACCACTCCGCCACCCACGACCCCACCGCCCACCACCCCGCCGCCCACCACGCCGCCGCCGACCGCCGGTACGCCGGTCGAGCGGTACGGGCAGCTCCGGGTCTGCGGCACGACGATGTGCGACAGGTCCGGCGCGCGGGTGCAGCTGCGCGGCGTCAGCAGCATGTGGCTCAACTGGGAGACCGCTCCCTACGCCGAGAACCTGTCCGCGCTGCGCTGGATGCGGGACAACTGGAACCTCCAGGTGATCCGCGCGGCGATGGGCGTCGAGCCGGCCGGGGCGTACCTGAGCGATCCGGGCAGGGCGCGGGCGCAGGTGGAGACCATCATCAACAACGCCGTCAGCGCCGGGGTCTACGTGATCGTCGACTGGCACGCCCACGAGGCGCAGAACAACCAGTCCCAGGCGGTGGCGTTCTTCGGTGACCTGGCACGCCGCTACGGCCACCTGCCCAACGTCATCTGGGAGACGTGGAACGAGCCGTTGCAGTTCAGCTGGACCGGCGTCATCAAGCCGTACCACCAGGCGGTCGTCTCCGCGATCCGCGCCGCCGACCCGGACAACATCGTGGTGCTCGGCACGCCGACGTGGTCGCAGGACGTGGACGCCGCGGCGGCCAGCCCGCTCTCCGGCACCAACCTCATGTACACATTGCACTTCTACTCCTGCACCCACGGCGCGTCGCTGCGCGCCAAGGGCGACGCGGCGATCCGGGCCGGTCTGGCGCTGTTCGTCACCGAGTGGGGGGCCAGCAACGCCGACGGCGGCCTCGACGGTCGCGCCTGCCTGCCGGAGGCGCAGTCCTGGATCGACTGGATGAGGGCGAACGGCATCTCCTGGACCGCCTGGAAGCTCGACGTCGGCACCGACACCACCAACCTGCTCAGCCCCGGCGCGCCGGTGACCGGCGGATGGAACAACTACCTGCACGGTCACGCGCTGTTCGTGGTGGCCAACATGAGGTGACCTCGCCGCGCGCTTGATCGACTCCAGATCGCCGATGTCGGGGTATCCGAGCCAGTGGGATGCCCCGACATCGGCGATCACGTGTCGATCACCCACCCGCGGCCTTCGCCGGGGCGGCACCTGAGGCTTGCGGCTCGGTGTCCGAAGGTGATCAGAGGACCGGTGACCACGAGGCGGAACAGCGCGTCACCTTAACGTGCCGGAAACACCCTCGGTACCAAGCCTGGGAACGCTCGTCGGACAGTCGAGACCACCGACACGCGAACCGGGGTGACCATGGTCGACAACACCACGAACGCGGCAACGTTCGACGGGCCGGTGGGCCGGTCCGGCAACGGACGAGCCGTGCCCGCGTCCCGTCCGGCTCCGGCCCCACCGGGTCACGACGACCCGGCGGACCTCGCCACCCTCGGCGTGGAGGAGGAGTTCCACGTCGTCGACCTGCACACCCGGGAGCTGGTGCCCCGGGCCGGCGAACTGCTCGACCGGCTGCCGGCCACGTCGTTCACCGCCGAACTGCACCGCAGCGTGGTGGAGACCAACACCGCCGTCTGTCGCACCCTGGACGAGATCCGCGCCGAGCTGACCCGGCTGCGGCAGTCGGCGATCCAGGTCGCCGACCGGGCCGGGCTGGGCATCGTGGCGGCCGGTACGGTGCCGCTGCGCGCCGACGGCGACCCGAGCGTCACCCCCACCTCGCGGTACCGGCGGATGGTCGACGAGTACCAGTTGCTCGCCCGCGAGCAGTTGATCTGCGGCGCGCAGGTGCACGTGGGCGTCTCCGACCGGGACCTGGCGGTGGCCGTCACCCGTCGCGTCCAGCCGTGGCTGCCGGTGCTGCTCGCCCTCTCTACCAGCTCGCCGTACTGGATGGGCCAGGACAGCGGCTACGCCAGCGTCCGCTCGCTGGTCTGGCAGCGCTGGCCCACGGCCGGCGACCCGGGCGAGGTGACCAGCGCGGCCGACCACGAGGCCCTGGTCGCCGAGCTGATCTCGTCCGAGACCATCACCGACCCCGCCATGATCTACTTCGACGTCCGGCCGTCGGCGCACGTGCCCACCGTCGAGCTGCGCATCACCGACGCCAACGCCGACGTCGAGACGATCGTCCTGCTCACCGGCCTGTTCCGGGCGCTCGTGCGGCGGGAGGTGGCCGCCCTGCGCGCCGGTGTCGAGCGCACCGCCGTCCGGCCGCCGGTGCTGCGCGCCGCCGTGTGGCGGGCCGCCCGCTCCGGCCTCGAAGGCGACCTGCTCGACCTGCCCCGCTCGGCGCGGCCGGTGCCCGCCGCCGAGGCGGTCCGCCGCCTCGTGGCCGACCTGCGCCCCCAGTTGGAGGCGACCGGCGACTGGGAGCAGGTCCGCGAGCTGACCCGGTACGCCATCGACCGGGGCAGTTCCGCCGCCCGACAGCGACGGGCCTACGAGCGGCGGGGCCGGCTGGCCGACGTGGTCGACCTGCTGCTCGACGAGACCCGGGGTCGGGTGCGCGCCCCCCTGCCCGGTGCGACGCCCCCGCCCGCGCTGTCCACGTACGCGGACGCCGGCGACGAGGTCTTCGGCCCGGCCGGGCCGACACCCGCGTACCGTCCGCTGCTCACCGCCCTGCGCGCCCTCGGGGCCGTCGGCCTGCGCCACCGCGAGCACGACCGGGACGAGGAGCAACGCGCCCGGGGCGTGACCTTCAGCGTGGCCGGCGAGGCCAGCACCCGCCTCTTCCCGGTGGACCTGGTGCCCCGGGTGGTGCCCGCCGACGACTGGCGGACGCTGCGCGCCGGCCTGGTGCAGCGCGCCCGCGCGCTCGACGCGTTCCTGCGCGACGTCTACGCCGACCGGGCGGTGGTGGCCGACGGTGTCGTACCGGCCTGGGTGGTGGAGTCCTCGCCGGGGCTGCGCCCGACCGGCGCGCTCATGGGCCGACACGGCACGCGCGCCCAGGTGTCCGGAACTGATCTCGTGCGCGACCCCGACGGCGGCTGGTACGTACTGGAGGACAACCTGCGGGTGCCCTCGGGCATCGGCTACGCCGTGCAGAACCGCCGGCTCACCCAGGCGGTGCTGCCCGAGCTGCCGGTGCCCGCCGACCTGCTGCCCGCCGACGAGACGCCGGCGATGCTGCGCCGGGCGCTGGTCGCCGCCGCGCCGGCCGCCGCCGACGACCCCGCCGTGGTGGTGCTCAGCAGCGGCCCGGGTGACCCGGCCTGGTTCGAGCACCGGCTGCTCGCCGACGAAATGGGCGTGCCGCTGACCGAGAGCGGTGACCTGCTGGTCCAGGACGGCCGGGTGCACATGGTCACCGAGGGCCACCGCAGCCCGGTGGACGTGATCTACCTGCGGATGGACGAGGAGGCCCTGCTGCACGCCCCGGGCGCGGACGGGGTGCCGCTGGGCTGGCCGCTGCTCGCGGCGGTGCACGCCGGGCGGCTCACGCTGGCCAACGCGCTCGGCAACGGCGTCGGGGACGACAAGGCGCTGTACGCGTACGTGCCCCGGCTGATCGAGTACTACCTCGGGGAGAAGGCGCTGCTCGGCGACGTGCCGACGTACCTGTGCGGGGTGCCCGAGCAGCGCGCCGAGGTGCTGGGCCGGCTCGGCGAGCTGGTGCTCAAGCCGGTCGACGGGTACGGCGGCGACCGGGTGGTGATCGGCCCGCGCGCCGAGGCCGAGGAGCTGGACGCCGTCCGGGAGCAGATCCTCGCCGCCCCACACCGGTGGATCGCCCAGGAGATGGTCACGCTCACCACCCACCCGGTCTTCGACGGTACGGCGCTCGCGCCTCGCCACGTTGACCTGCGGGCCTTCGTGTTCCTCGGCGAGACTGCGGAGGTGGCGCCGGTGGCCCTGACCCGGGTCGCGCCGGCCGGCAGCATGATCGTCAACTCGTCGCGGGGAGGTGGGTCGAAGGACACCTGGCTGCTCGGCGGAGCCGGAGAGCCCTCGGTGTAACCCACGCTTGATGCGGATGTCATCGGGACGCAACCGGGCCCACCAAGCCTGGACCGGTCAGCGGCCCGAGCGGACCGAGCCGATGAGAGGTGTGTGCCATGTGCGGTATCGGAGGCGAGTTCCGCCTCGACGGGGCGTCACCGGACCTGGCGGCCCTGGAGCGGATGCTCCCCGTCCTGTCGTCCCGCGGCCCGGACGGTGAGGGGCGGTGGCAGCACGGTCCGGCGGCGCTGGTGCACCGCCGGCTGCGCATCATCGACCTGTCCGACACCGGCGCCCAGCCGATGGTCGATGCTGAGCTGGGCCTCGCCCTGGTCTTCAACGGCTGCATCTACAACTACCGGGAGCTGCGCGACGAGCTGACCGCCGCCGGCTACTCCTTCCGGTCCACCTCGGACACCGAGGTGATCCTCAAGGCGTACCACCGGTGGGGGACGGCGTGCGTCGAGCGGCTGTTCGGGATGTTCGCGTTCGCCCTGGTCGAGCTGGCCACGCACACCCTCGTGCTGGCCCGCGACCGGCTCGGCATCAAACCCCTCTACCTGGCCGAGACGCCGGGCCGCATCCGCTTCGCGTCGACGCTGCCGGCGCTGCTCGCCGCCGGTGACGTGGACACCGACCTGGACCCGGTGGCGCTGCACCACTACATGAGCTTCCACTCGGTGGTGCCGCCGCCGCGCACCATCCTGGCCGGCGTCCGCAAACTCCCGCCCGCCACCGTACGGGTGATCACCGCCGACGGCCGCAGCACCGACACCGTCTACTGGCAGCCCGAGTTCAACCGCGCCGCCGCGCCGGCCATGTCCGCCGAGGAGTGGCAGGAACGGATCATGGCGGCGTTGCGGACCGCCGTACGGCGGCGGATGGTCGCCGACGTGCCGGTCGGCGTGCTGCTCTCCGGGGGGCTCGACTCCAGCCTGATCGTCGCCCTGCTCGCCGAACAGGGCCAGACCGGACTGGCCACCTTCAGCATCGGCTTCGAGGCGGCGGCGGGGGAGACCGGCGACGAGTTCGACTACTCCGACCTGATCGCCCGCCACTTCGACACCGACCACCAGCAGATCCGCATCGACGCCGCCCGCTTCGTGCCGGCCGTGCACGACGCCATCGCCGCGATGAGCGAGCCGATGGTCAGCCACGACTGCGTGGCGTTCCACCTGCTCTCCGAGGAGGTCTCGAAGCGGATCACCGTGGTCCAGTCGGGCCAGGGCGCGGACGAGATCTTCGCCGGCTACGACTGGTATCCGCCGATGGCCAACGTCTCCCGCGAGGACGCCGTCGAGGCGTACGCCCGGGTGTTCTTCGATCGTCGCCACGACGCGCTGGCCGGCCACCTGGCGCCCGAGTGGATGCTCGACCACGACGCGAGCCTGGAGTTCGTCACCGCCCACTTCGGCGCGCCGGGCGCGGACACCGCGCTCGACGCGGCGCTGCGCCAGGACAGCCTGGTGATGCTTGTCGACGACCCGGTCAAGCGGGTCGACAACATGACGATGGCGTGGGGGCTGGAGGCCCGCGTGCCGTTCCTCGACCACGAGGTCGTCGAGCTGGCCGCCGCCTGCCCACCGGCGCTCAAGCTGGCCCTGGGCGGCAAGGGCGTGCTGAAGGCCGCGAGCCGGGGCATCGTCCCCGACGAGGTGATCGACCGGCCCAAGGGCTACTTCCCGGTGCCGGCGATCCGGCACCTCTCCGGCCCGCTGCTGGACGACGTCCGGGACGCGCTGACCGCGCGCCCGGCGCGCGAGCGCGGCCTGTTCCGCAAGGACTACCTGGAGGAGTTGCTGGACACGCCGAACGCCCAGCGGACCACGTTGGGTTCCAACGCGCTCTGGCAGCTCGGGCTGCTGGAGCTCTGGTTGCAGCGGATCGGGGTTTAGATGAGCGTACGGACCGAGGCGCCGCACCGGACCCGCCCCGCGCGGCACCGGCCGGCGGTGACCCCGCCTCCCGGCGAGGATTTCGCGCCCGCGCCGTCGCCGGACGGCCGGCGGGTGGCGTACGTGTCCGACCGGGCGGGCACCCCGGCCGTCTGGGTCCGGGACGTGGACGCCGTCGAGGCCGTCGCGCTGCCCGGCGGTGACGAGCCGGTCCTCTCGGTGAGCTGGTCCTCGGACGGGCAGTGGCTGGCCTGCGTCGTCGCGCCCGGCGGCGCGCCCCGCACCGAGCTGTGGGTGCTGCGCCCGGACGGTACGGGACTCCGCCAGGTCGCCGGCTTCGGCCGCCGCAGCGCGAGCCTGTCCCGGTGGCTGCCCGGCGGCGCGCTGATGGCGGTCACCGAGAGCGCCGAGCGGAGCGCCGCCGTGCTCATCGACGCCGAGACCGGGCACCGGCGGGTGCTCGCCGAGGACGACCTGCTCACCCTCCTGGACGTCACCGACGACGGCGGGTCCGCCCTGCTGCGGCGTGGCCCCCGTAACGCCCGCTGGCTGGAACTGCTCAACGTGACCACCGGCGACCGGGTACGCCTGCTGCCGGACACCGGCCGGGGCAGCACCGACCAGGGCTGGTTCGGCCCCGACGGGACGAGCGTGCTGGCGCGTACCGACGCGTTCTCGGAGCTGGCGGCGCTGGTGCGCGTCGACCTCGCGCGACCGACGTCGGCCCCGACGCGCGTCGCGGCGCGGCCGGACGCGGAGCTGGAGCACGTCGCGCTCGACACCCGGCGGGAGCGGGCCGCGCTGCTGTGGAACACCTACGGCGGGCGCAGCGAGCTGAGCCTGTTCGACCTGACCAGCGGCGTCCAACGGGCGGTGACCGCCCCCGGCGAGGTGCTCGGCGACGCGGTCTTCGCGGCCGGCGGTGACCTGCTCTGCCTCACCGCGCAGGGACCGGTGCAGCCCCGTGAGGTGTGGCTGGTCGACCCGGCGACGGGCGATCCGCGCGCGCTGCGGCCGGACACCGACGCCGCGCGTACGGGTGGCCCGGGTGTCGCGCCGCAGTTGGTCGACCTGCGTGCCCACGACGGGTTGCCGCTGTCCGGTTGGCTCTACCGCCCGGCCGGTCCGGGCCCCTGGCCGACGGCGATCAGCCTGCACGGCGGCCCGGAGGCGCAGGAGCGTCCCGGCTACAACCCGCTGTTCCAGGCCCTGGTGGCGCAGGGCGTCGCGGTGTTCGCGCCGAACGTGCGCGGCTCGTCCGGCTTCGGCCGTTCCTTCGTCACCGCCGACAACCTCGCCGGCCGGTACGGCGCCATCGCCGACGTGGCGGCGTGCGCCGAGCACCTCGTCGACAGCGGTGTCGCGATCCCGGGCCACCTGGGCTGCCTGGGCCGCTCCTACGGCGGCTACCTGGTACTCGCGGTGCTGGTGAACTTCCCCGGCCTGTTCGCCGCGGGTGTGGCCGAGTGCGGCATCTCCGACTTCCGCACCTTCTACGCCGGCACCGAGCCGTGGATCGCCGCCGCCGCCGTCAGCAAGTACGGCGATCCGGCGCGCGACGCAGAGCTGCTGCGCGACCTGTCGCCGATGACCCGTATCGACCAGCTCGACGTGCCGGTGCTGCTCATCCACGGCGCGAACGACACCAACGTGCCGGCCGGGGAGTCGGCGCAGGTGGCGCGGGCGCTCGCCGCCCGGGACGTGCCGCACGGGCACCTCGTGCTCGCGGGTGAGGGGCACGACTTCCTGGCCCGCGACAACGCCGAGGCGGCGCGTACGGCCACCACCTCCTGGCTGAACCGGCACCTCGCCACGACGGTGATCACCCTCGGCTGAGGCGTTATCCTGCGCCGGTGGACGTCACGGCGCAGGGTGAGCGGCTGGCCGCCGACCTGGGCCGGTCCCTCGCCGAGCTGACCTTCGTCGACCTGGACACGGACGAGGTCACGGCGCGGGTGATCGACGCGGTGGTGCGGTGGGCCAGCGCGCAGGGCTGGCGGGTCTACCGGCGGGCGCCCAGCGTGCTGCCGTTGCCGCCGCCGATGCAGCAGCGGCACTCGGTCCTCGACGTGGCGTGCGCCCGCCCGGACGGGCCGCCGGTGGTGGTGGAGGTCGACCACACCGACCGGGCCCGGACGGTCCAGAAGCTGACCGCGGAGGCGGACGCCGGGCGCATCCCCATCTGGGTGCGCTGGGGCGTCGGCCGGTTCACCGTCCCGCCACCACCGGTGGCGATGGTGACCGTCGAGGTCACCCGACGCCCCGGGCCGGCCGGGCGTGGACGCCTGCACAGCCGCGTCGACGACCGGCCCGCGCCGGAGCATTCTGCCGGCGGCGGCACGGCAGCCGCGCAGGCGCTGCCGATCCCGCTGGTCGAGCCGCTGGTCGACCCGCTTTCGGACCCTGGCAAGGGCACCTGAAGCGAATCGTAAGCGGGGCCGGGCAGTGTCCTGGGTGTCACCGGAGAACACGACCGACACCCAGGAGATACCGATGCGCAAGCTCGTCAACTCGACCTACATCACCCTCGACGGCGTCATCGAGAACCCGATGTGGACCGCGCCGTACTTCGACGAGGAGGCCAGGGGCCTCGCCGGCGAGCTGACCGACGCCGCCGACGCGATGCTGATGGGCCGGGCCACCTACGACGGCATGTCCGTCGCCTGGCCGCAGCAGGACGAGAGCGACCCGACCACCGGCGCGGCCTACTTCAACAACGTCAAGAAGTACGTCGCCTCGACCACCCTCACCGACCCCACCTGGAACAACACGGAGGTGCTCCAGGGCGACCTGGTCGAGGCGGTCCGCACGCTCAAGGCCCAGGACGGCAGGAACATCATCCAGTACGGCTTCGGCTCGGTCACCGCCCAGCTCGTCGACGCGGGCCTGGTGGACGAGGTCCGCTTCTGGATCCACCCCGTGTTGCAGGGCGCGTCCAGCGTGACGACGCCGCTGAGCGACTTCACGGCGTCGTTCGACCTGGTCGACACCCGGGTGCACAAGAGCGGCGTGATCGTCGCGACGTACCGGCCGAAGAGCGCCGCCTGACCGTCCCCCGACGGTCGCTTCAGAGCTGGGCCCGGGCCTCGCCCGGGCTCAGCTTCGTGCCCTCGTCGACCAGCGCGTCGAAGCGGTCCGGCCCGAGGGCGGCCCGGACCCGCGCGGTCACCCGGTCGACCTCGTCACGTTCGGCCGGCGCGCACGGCGACCGGGTGGCCAGGCGGGCGGCCGTCGCCGCGCCGAGCAGCCGGGCCGCGACCTCCGGCACGCGTACCGCCGACGCCATCCCCTCCAGCGCGAAGATCGCGTCCCGGGGCGCGGCCATCGCCTCGGCGGCCTCGAACGCCTCGACGTGCAGGGCCAGCGCGGCGTCCGGGTCGCCACCCTGCTCGATCGCGTGCCCCAGCTCGACCAGGACCGGTGGCAGGTACAGCGCGGTCTGCGCCTCCGCGCGCCCCCGCTCGGCGAGGTTGCCGAGGTGGGTGACGGCCAGGTCGAGCTTGCCGTCGCGGCGGGCGGCCAACCCGAGGCTCAGCTCCGCGAAGACCAGCGCGCCCGGGGCGTCCTGCTGCACCGCCAGGTGGTACGCGCGTTCGGCCAGCTCCCGGGCCTGCGAATAGTCCCGGGTCTGCACGGCCAACCAGGCCAGCCAGGACAGTTCGGTGCACACCTGCGGCCACAGCCGCAACTCCTCGGCCCAGCGCAGCCCCTCGGTGTGCAGCGCGGCGGCGCGTTCGTGGTCGCCGCGCATCTCGGCGAGCCCGCCCACCCACTCGGTGGCCTGGAGCCGGCCCCACCGGTCGCCGATCTCGGCGAAGAGCGTCGCGCTGCGGGTCGCCGTCCGCTCCAGGGTCGCCTGGTCGCCCGCGACGTGCGCGATCTTGGCTTGCGAGGCGAGCACGGCCGCCTCGGTCCACGTGTCGACGTCCGCCGGCATCAGCTCCACGGCCAGTGCGAGATCACTGTGCTCGATCAGCGTGTTCGCCGCGAACCACGCGCCCCGGCCGCCGGGGTCGCCGGCGACCGCCGCCCGGACGTCGGCCGGCGCGACCGCCGCGCCCCGCAGCAGCGCGAACCCGACCCGCCAGGGGGCCGCTCTGCGCTCCTGTTCCGGGTCGCCGCTGACGGCCAGGGCCCGACACGCCTCGGTGAGCCGGCCGCGCAGATACCAGTACCAGCTCAGCGCGACCGCCAGTCGCAACCCGCCCCCGTGGGCCAGCGCGGCGCGCTGGTTCGCCGTCTCGGCGTCCAGCAGCGCCAGCCACCGCCGCTGCTCGGGCCCGCGCAACTCCGGGTCGGCCCGCTCGGCCAGCTCGGTGTAGTAGCCGGCGTGCCGCGTCCGGACCTCGTCGGCGTCGTCCAAACGCTCCAGGCAGAACGCGGCGACCGATTCGAGCAGCCGGTACCGCGGCCCGTCCGGTGCGTCGTCCAACACCACCAGCGACCGGTCCACCAGCCGGGCGAGGGCGTCCAGGTCGGTGCGGCAGACCAGCTCGGCGGCCTCCGGCGTGCAGCCGTCGCGGAACACCGCGAGCCGGGCGAGCACCTGCCGGTCGGTCTCGTCGAGCAGGTCCCAACTCCAACCGATCACCGCGGTCAGCGTCCGCTGGCGCGGCGGCACGTCGCGTTGCGGGGTGCTGAGCAGCCGGAACCGGTCGTCGAGGCGTTCCACCACGCCCTGCACACCCAGCGCGCGCACCCGGGTCGCGGCCAGCTCCAGGGCCAGCGGCAGACCGTCCAGACGACGGCAGAGCTGGGCGACGGCCGGCGCGGTGCGCTCGTCGAGGCGGAAACCGCGCTGCTGGGCGGCGGCGCGGGCGGCGAACAACCGGGCCGCCGCCGAGCGCCGGACCGCGTCCGGGTCACCGTCCGACGGCGGCAACGACAACGGGGGTACGTCCCAGAGCAGTTCGCCGGTCAGACCGAGCGGCTCCCGGCTGGTGGCGAGCACGTGCACGCCGGGCGCGTCGCGCAGCAGCCGGGCGACCAGCGCGGCGACCGGCTCGACGACGTGTTCGCAGTTGTCCAGCACCAGCAGCAGGTGCCGTTGGCGCAGCGCCGTGACGAGCCGGTCGGTGGGGGACCGGCTGGCGCCGGCGGCCTCGCGAACGTCCAGCGCGCCGAGCACCTGCTCGGCGACGCCCGGGTCGCCCGCCGGCAGCGGCGCCAGCTCGACCAGCAGCACGCCGTCCGGCGGAGACTGGGTACGGGCGGCCTCGGTGGCCAGCCGGGTCTTGCCGACACCACCCGGCCCGACCAGCGTGACCAGGCGCTGCCCGGGCAACAGGGCTCGCAGCTCGGTCAACGCCTCGGCCCGGCCGACCAGCTCGTCGAGCTGCGCCGGCAGGCTGTTGCGGATGATCGCGGCCTTCGGCGGCGCGCTCAGACCGGCGTCCTGTTCGAGGATGCGGCGGTGCAGGGCGACCAGTTCGGGGCTCGGGTCGAGGCCCAGCTCGTCGGCGAGCCGGTCCCGCAGCTCGGCGTAGCTGTCCAGCGCCTCGGACTGGCGACCGGCCGCGTACAGCGCGCGGAGCTGCACCGCCCGCAGCCCCTCGTGCAGGGGATTGCGGGCCACCAGCTCGGCCAGGTCGGCGGCGGCCAGGTCGTGCTCGCCCCGGGCCACCCGCGCCTCGGCCAACCGCTCGTGCACGGCGAGACGCTGCTCGGCGAGTCGGGTCGCCTCGGCGCGGACGAACTCGGCGTCGGCCACGTCGGCGTACGCCTCGCCCCGCCACAACGCCAGCGCCTCGGTCAGCCGGCCGACGTCGGTGTGCCGGGCCAGTTCGGCGAACCGGTCAGCGTCGACCGTCCCGGCCCGCAACAGGTAGCCGGGCGCGCGGGACTCGACCAGGTCGCGGGCACCCGGCTCGGCGTCGTTGAGCGCCTTGCGCAGCTGCGACACCCGCACCTGGAGCGCCCCGGTGGGGTTGGCGGGGGAGTCGTCACCCCACAGGTCGTCGATGAGCCGGTCGGCGGAGACGACCTGGTTGCGGTTGGTGAGCAGGTCGGCCAGGAGGACGCGGACCTTGGCGCCGGGCACCACCACCGGCTCGCCGGCGTCCGTGGTGACGGCGAGCGGCCCGAGCACCCCGAACTGCACGGCGGTCATCTTATGGCCTGTATCGACGTCCCCGGTCGGACCGAAGGGTTCGGCACAGTTCCGAACGCCGGTAAGCCGACCTGAAGCGGACCGTAAGCGGGCCGGCGCACCGTGTGGGCATGGACATCTACCACGAGACCCACGGCACCGGCGAGGGCCGGCCACTGCTGCTCATCCACGGCGCGCTCTCCGGCATCGGCACCTCGTTCGGCACGATCCTGCCGCTGCTCGCCCGGTCCCGGCGGGTGATCGCCGTGGAGTTGCAGGCGCACGGCCACACCCCGGACGTCGACCGTCCACTGACCGTCGAGCACTTCGCCGCCGACGTGGTCGAGCTGCTCGACCGCCTCGGCGTCGACCGGGCCGACGTGTACGGGTGGAGCATGGGCGCGGCGGTGGCGCTGCGCCTCGGCACCCACCACGCCGACCGGGTGGGGCGGCTGGTGCTCGCCTCGGTGAGCTTCGACGACGCGGGCCTGCACCCCGGGCTGCTCGACGGCATCCAGGATCTGCAACCGGAGCACCTGCACGGTTCGGAGTTCCACGACGAGTACCTGCGGACCGCACCGGACCCGGCCGGCTGGGCCAACCTGGTCACCAAGATGAAGGTGCTGGACGCGAACCTGCCCCGGTGGACGCCCGAGCAGATCGCGGCCCTGGCCGTACCCGCCATGCTCGTGCTGGCCGACGCGGACATCGTCCAGCCCGAACACGCGGTACGGATGTTCCGGCTGCTCGGCGGCGCGGTGCCCGGCGACCTGACCGGCCTACCGTCCTGCCGCCTGGCCATCCTCCCCGGCACCACCCACACCACGATCCCGCACCGCGCCGACTGGCTGGCCCCCATGATCGACGAGTTCCTCGACGACCCGGTGCCGGCCCGGTGACCCACCCGCCCCGCAGCCCGGGCTCTGCGGCGTCGATCATGGACTTGTGGTGGCCATCTTAGCCATCAAAGTCCCTTTTGTGCACCACCACAACTACATGATCGGCGGGGCGGGGGCGGGGGCGGGAGGGGTGGGTGGGGTCAGGGGTTGAAGGCTCGGCGGTAGGCGGTGGGGGTGGCGGCGAAGGCGCGGCGGAAGTGGGCCCGCAGGTTGGTGGCGGTGCCCAGGCCGGTTCGGCGGGCGACCTCGTCGACGGTGACCGTGCCGTCTTCGAGCAGGCCACACGCGGCGCGTAGGCGCTGCTGCGTGAGCCACGCCTGCGGGCTCATGCCGAAGCGGTGCCGGAAGGCGCGGTGCAGCGTACGGGTGGACTGGTGGCCGCGTCGGGCCAGGTCCGCGACGGTCAGCGGCAGGTGCAGGTGGGCGGTCGCCCATTCGGTGACCACGGCCAGGGCGGTGTCGTCGGTGGGTTGCAGCGGAATGAACTGCGCCTGCCCGCCGGCCCGGTGCAGCGGAGTGACCATGACCCGGGCGCGCTCGATGGCCGCCGCCTGGCCGTGGTCCCGGCCGACCAGGTAGAGGCACAGGTCGAGGCCGGCGGCCAGCCCTGCGCTGGTCAGCACCTGTCCCTCGTCGACGTACAGCGCGTTCGCGTCGACGGTGACCGTGGGGTGCTCCCGGGCCAGCGCCTCGGCGTGGACCCAGTGGGTGGTGGCCCGCCGGCCGTCGAGCAGCCCGGCCTGGGCCAGCGCGAACGCGCCGGTGCAGATCGACGCCACCCGGGCACCCCGGTCGTAGGCGGCGACCAGGGCGTCGAGCGCTCGGGCCGGCGCGGGTCCGCGCCGGAAGCCGGGCACGATGACGGTGTCCGCGTCGCGCAGGGCCTCAAGGTCGGCCTCGACGCTCATGCCGAGGCCGGCCGTGGTGGTCGGCAGCCCGCCGATATCCGGGGCGCAGATGGTGGTCGCGTACCGGCCCTGGCCCTCGTGTCCGAAGACGTGTGTCGCGATGGTCAGGTCGAAGGCGACGACGGGCGGCAGGGCGAGGACGGCGACCCGGTGCGTGGCGGATTGCTTGTGCACAGTGGCAAGAATGCCACTCGTCAGAGCCGGCGGCCGGACGAGATCCTGGCCGGGTGCGGATACAGATCGTGGTCTTCGACGGCTTCGACGAACTTGACGTGTTCGGTCCCTTCGAGGTGCTGGCGATGGCGGGATTCGCCGTCGAGCTGGTCGCGGTCGAGCGGCCAGGGCCGGTACGCAGCATGCGGGGCGTGACCCTGCACGTGCCGACGGTGCTCGGGCCGGCCGACGGCATCGTCGTACCGGGTGGGGGTTGGCTGAACCGGGCCGCCGCGGGGTCGTGGGCGCAGGCGCAGCACGGGGTGCTGCCTGCCCGACTGGCCGCGCTGGCACCCGCGACGCGCTGGCTGGCGTCGGTGTGCACGGGCAGCCTCCTGCTCGCCGCCGCCGGGCTGCTCACCGGACGGCGAGCGACCACCAACCGCAACGCGTACGAGGAGTTGCGGGCGTACGGGGTCACCGTCCTCGACGAGCGGGTGGTCGACGACGGGGACCGCATCACCGCGGGCGCGCTCTCCGCCGGGCTGGACCTGGCCCTGTGGATCACGGAACGCGAGGTGGACGTCGCCACCGCCGACCGGGTCGCCGCGACGATCGAGTACCGGCGGGCGGCCGGATCCGTCGGTGGCAGAATGGTGGACGATGACTGACCATGTCCTGTCCGTTCTGGGCCGCGAGATCGACGCGTTCACCGGTGCCCTGGTCGAGGTGCCGCCGCCGGAGTGGGAGCGGCCTTCGCGCTGCGACCCGTGGCGGGTACGCGACGTGGTGGGGCACGTCATCGTCGTACTCTCGCGGGTGCCGGACATGGTGGCCGCGCCCGCTCCCGGGCGGGCCGGGACCACGGCGGCGCAGTACTACCGCGCGGACGGGCGGTTCAGCGACGACACGAACGACGAGCGGGTACGGACGGCGCAGCGCCGCGCGGCCGACCCGGACGCGGCGACACTCGTGCGGGATCTCGCGGACACCGGGCGGACCGTGGTCGAGGTGTGCCGCGACGAGCCCGCCGACCGGGTGGTCCGGACCCGGCACGGCGACCCCATGCTGCTGTCGGACTTCCTGACCACCCGCCTGGTCGAGGTGGTCCTGCACGGCCTCGACGTCGCCGACGCGCTACCCCGCGAGCCGTGGCTCACCCCGGCCGCCACCGAACACCTGCTGCGCCTGCTCTTCGGCCCACAGTGGCGGGTCGCGGTCGACGCCACCGGAGACCCGATCACCCTCCTCCGCAAGGCAACCGGACGCGCCCCCGCCACCGTCAACGACCGCCGCGCCCTGGACCACCTGGGCCTGCGCCCCCTGACCCTGGGCTGACCCCCACCGGGCCTCCGCCCCACCCCACCCCCGCCCCGCCCCGCTCCGCGATCTTGCACTTTCGGTGGCGACATAACCCATCCAAGGGCGCGAATCGTCGACACAAAGTGCAAGATCGCGGGGGAGGTGGCCGGGGCGATGGCGTACGGGGCGTCGAGCGGGTAGAAACGGGGTCAGAGAGCGCTCTCACTGTCGAGCGCGCCCATGGTCCGCCCAGTCGATAGGACGAACCACATGACGAGCCCGTCCCGACGTACCTTCACCCTTGCCCTGCTGGTGACCGCCGCCGTCACCGTGAGCGGCACCGCGGCCAGCGCCGGCCGCCCGACGCACAGCGCACCCGATTTCGGGCCGAACGTGACCATCTTCGACCCGTCCATGCCGGTCGGGGAGATCCAGCAGACCCTCGACGCCGCGCACGCCCGCCAGGTCGACAACGAGATGGGCACCGAGCGGCACGCGTACCTCTTCACGCCGGGCAGCTACGGCACGGCCGAGCAGCCGTTGCAGACGAAGGTCGGCTACTACACCGAGGTCGCCGGCCTCGGCGCGTCCCCGACCGACGTCGCCGTCAACGGCAAGATCGAGGTCTACAACCGTTGCCTCGCCGACGGCGGCACCGGCAACTGCCTCGCGCTTGTCAACTTCTGGCGCACCCTGTCGAACCTCTCGCTCACCGTCAACGCCGCCGGCCAGGACGGCTGCCGCTCGACGGCGAACTTCTGGGCGGTGTCCCAGGCGGTCTCGATGCGCCGGCTCAACATCACCGGCGGCGGATTGTCCCTGATGGACTACTGCACGGCCGGCCCGCAGTACGCCAGCGGCGGCTTCATCGCCGACTCCCGGCTGCCGGCCACCACCAACGGCTCGCAGCAGCAGTGGCTCACCCGCAACAGCGAGGTCGCCGGGTGGTCCAACGCGGTGTGGAACCAGGTGTTCGCGGGCGTCGAGGGCGCCCCGGACGACGCGACCTTCCCCGACCCGCCGTACACCACCCTCGACACGACCCCGGTAAGCCGGGAGAAGCCGTACCTGTTCGTGGACGCCAAAGGCCACTACAACGTGCGGGTGCCGGCGGCGCAGCGCGACAGCCGGGGCATCTCGTGGGCGAACGGCATGACCCCCGGACGGACCATCGGCATCGACGACTTCTTCATCGCGAAGCCGTCCGACCCGGTCCGATTGATCAACGCGCAGCTCGCGCGCGGCAAGCACCTGCTGCTCACCCCCGGCGTCTACGACATCGCCCGCAGCATCGAGATCCGGCGGGCCAACACGGTGGTGCTCGGCATCGGCCACGCCACCCTCACGGCCGTGAACGGCGCGGTCCCGCTGGACGTCGCCGGAGTGCCCGGTGTCATCGTCGCGGGCGTCACGATCGACGCCGGCACGGTCGAGTCGCCGGTGCTGCTGCGGGTGGGCCGGCAGCACGGCCACGACGCCAGCAGCGCGGCCAACCCCACCACGTTGTCCGACGTGTACTTCCGGGTCGGCGGCCCGCACATCGGCCGGACGAACACCGCGCTGGAGGTCAACAGCGACAACGTGCTCATCGACCACACCTGGGTGTGGCGCGGCGACCACGGCGTCGAGGGCTTCACCGAGGGCGTCAACGGTGACACCGACCGGTGGCGCACCAACACCGGTCGGTACGGCGCGGTCATCAACGGCGACCACGTGACCGCCACCGGGCTGTTCGTCGAGCACTTCCAGCGCTACAACACCGTCTGGAACGGCGAGCACGGCACCACGGTCCTCTACCAGAACGAGCTGCCGTACGACCCGCCGACGCAGGCCGACTGGATGAACGGCCCGGTCGAGGGCTACGCCGGCTACAAGGTCGGCGACCGGGTACGCCACCACGACCTCTACGGCGGCGGGGTGTACGTGTTCAACCAGAACAACCCGTCGATCCACACCGAGAACGGGTTCGAGGTGCCGAACCGGCCGGGTGTGCGGCTGCACCACATCATGACCGTCAACCTGAGCGCCGGCACGATCGACCACGTCGTCAACGGCGTCGGCGACGCGGCCGACATGACGAAGGTCGGCGTGCCGGTCTACCTCGCGCAGTACCCGGCTTCGTAGCGTCCCGACGGGGGCCGGAGCCGAGGCGCTTCCGGTCCCCGTCGGTGCGTCGCGGCAGGCCGAGGGTCGTTGTCAGGTCCGGGACGAGCCCACAGCCGGCCCGTAGTCCGGCAGCGCCGGGGTCCGGGGCTGTAGGCGACCTTCCACCCCCGCCAGCGCGCCAAGAACCGGCAGTCGGGCCATCGTGTTGCGCGCCCAGATGCCGGGGCGGCTTTTCGGGGCGAGCAGGCCGAGAAACAGGTTCGACTGATGCCGCTCCACCGTCTTGCGATAGCCCTGCTCGTACCGGTGAAACGCGACCCGATGATCCCCGGCGGCCGACGAGAGTTCTCCGGCGAGGCGGTAGGCGCCGACGAGCGACAGCGTCGCCCCGGCACCCGCCGCCGGTGACGCGCAGTGGGCGGCGTCCCCGGCGAGCACCACCCGCCCCGACGACCACGACGGCATCCGCACCTGGCTCAGCGAATCGAAGTAGAAGTCGGGATCGGCGAGCGCTCCCGCCAGCAGCTCCGGCACGAGCCACGGAACATCCGTGAACGCCTCGGTGAGCAACCGCTTCTGCCGCTCGACGTCCCGGTGGTCGTACGTCAGGGGCCTGCTGCGGAACATGAAGTGGACCTTCGCGCCGGGATGGTTGCCGGAGCGGTAGATCGAGACGGCCCGGCCCGGCAGGTTGTAGAGCGTCACCCACCGCTTCTCGCCCAGCCCGGGGTCGGCCTCGGCGAATGCGAAGTGGTGGCCCAGGTAGGTGAGGAATCCCGACTCCGGGCCGAAGGCCAGACGCCGCACGGTGGAGTGGGTGCCGTCGGCGCCCACCACCAGGTCGAAGCGCCGGGTCGGCCCGCGCTCGAAGGTGACCGTGACTCCATCGTCGTCCTGGTCCATCCGTCGGATGGAGTCGTCGAAGACGTACTCGACGTCGTTCCTCGTCGCCTCGTGCAGGATCGCGGCAAGGTCGCCCCGCATGATCTCGACATCGGCGTCGCCGGCTCGACGTTGGATGGCCCGCAGGTCGAGGCGCGCCACACTCCGGTTGGCCCCGTCCACGAACGACAGGCCGACGACGTCCGCCGCCGCCGCGCGGACCAGCGGCAGGATGCCCATCCGCTCGGCGACGTGTACGGCCTGCCCGCGTACGTCGACGCCGTTGCCGCCCTCGCGCAGCCGGGGCGCACGCTCGACCACGGTGGGAGAGAACCCGAACCGGGCCAACCAGAACGCGAGGGCCGGCCCGGCGATACTGGCGCCGGAGATGAGAATCCGCCGGTTCATCGGCTCCTGCTCTCTGGGCTGTGGAGGGGTACGCGGACGGGTTTGCGCCGTCCGGGCGGGTCTCGTAGGCTAAGTGAAATGCTCGTTCCACTTGACGATATGGAATGGACGTTTCAGATGTCAACCCCTTCCGAGAGCGGTGTGCCTCGACGTAGGACGGACGCCGTCCGCAACCGCCACCTCGTGCTGGAGGCGACCAAGGCGCTCCTCGCCGAGGGGGGCAACGCCATCACCGTCACCGTGATCTCGCAGCGGGCGGGCGTCGGTGCCGCCACCGTCGTTCGCACCTTCGGCAGCAAGGAGGCGCTCGTCGACGCCGCCGTGGCCGACCTGCTCGAACCGCTCATCCGACGAGGTCGGGCCGCGCTGTCCGAGCCGGACGCCGAGCAGGCTCTTCGCGGGTTCCTGGTCGAGGCGATGGCGTTCCAGTCCGCTCACTGGGTCATGGGCGAGCGGCTCGGGGTGATGGAGTTGCCCGCCACCGCCGCGCAGCGGGCGGCCCTCGACGGGGTCGGACTCGATCTGATCACCAGGGCCCGCGACGAGGGGGTGATCCGTACCGACCTCGACGTGGCTGTCGTCGCCGTGCTGATCAACGAGTTGACCTACGCGATCGCGCGGTCGGCGTCCGCCTCACAAAGTCTCTCCGAGGCCTATCTCGCGGTGATCCTGGACGGGCTCCGACCGCAGCCGGAGCAGCCCTGAACCCGGCTCCGGGTGGCCGCGCCGTCGCGCGCCCTCCGACCCTTCCGCCGGACTGACTCAAAATTTCATCGATCAGTCGTACTCTTGCGGGGTGGCATTCGATGCTGCCACGATGGCCGTCAATGCCTTCCGTCCCGAAGGAGTGGTCGTCATGGCGGTAACCCGCCGCAGGTTCGTCACGTCCGTGTTGGCGGGCTCCGCCCTCGCCGCCGCCTCCACCACGAAGCTCCTCGCCAGCCCCGCCCAGGCCGCCAGCCCTCCCGGCGACGTGGTCGGCAAGGTCACCGTCGGCTACCAGGGCTGGTTCAGCGCACCCGGCGACTCCGCGCCGATCGGCGGCTGGTGGCACTGGAGCCGCGACCGCTTCCAGCCGCCGTCGCCCAGCAACACCACAATCGTGTCCTGGCCGGACATGCGCGAGTACACGCGCAGCTACCCCACCGCGTACCCGAACCTCGGCAACGGCTCGCCGGCCACCCTCTTCTCCTCCTACGACCAGCAGACCGTGGACACCCACTTCCGCTGGATGCAGGAGTACGGCTGCGACACCGCCGCCCTGCAACGCTTCAACCCGACGGGCGACGAGGGGCCGACCCGCGACGCCATGACGCTCAAGGTCCGCGCGGCGGCCGAGCGCTACAACCGCAAGTTCTACATCATGTACGACGTCACCGACTGGCTCACCATGCAGACGGACATCAAGACCGACTGGCTGAACAAGATGTCGACGCACACCGCGTCCAGCGCGTACGCCCGCCAGAACGGCAAGCCCGTCGTCTGCATCTGGGGTTTCGGCTTCAGCGAATCCAGCCGCCCCTTTACCCCCGGGCCCTGCCTGGAGGTCATCAACTGGTTCAAGGCGCAAGGCTGCTACGTCATCGGCGGCGTACCCACCTGGTGGCGGGAGGGTCGGGAGGATTCCCGCGCCGGCTTCCTCGACGTCTACCACGCCTTCAACGCGATCTCGCCGTGGATGGTCTACCGGACCGACACCCTCGAAGGCCTCGACTCGTACTACAACAACGTCAACATCGGCGACATGGCCGACTGCGCGGCACGTGGCATCGACTACCTGCCCTGCGTGATGCCCGGCGACCTGGCCGGCGGGCACCGCCGCCACGGCGACTTCTACTGGCGACACATCTACAACATGGTCCGGCTCGGCTCCCAGGGCCTCTACGTGTCCATGTTCGACGAGTACAACGAGGGCAACCAGATCGCCAAGACCTCCGAGACACAGGCGACCACCCCGGCCGGCGCGAACATCCGCGCCCTGGACGAGGACGGCGTGGCCTGCTCCGCCGACTACTACCTGCGCATCACCGCCGACGGCGGCCGCATGCTCAAGGGACAGCTCGCCCTCACCGCCACCCGACCCACCCCGCCCATGGTCGGCACCCCGCCCCCGACCACCGGCGACCTCGCGGCCGGCCGGTCCACCTCAGCCAGCAGCCAGAACGGCTCCTTCGTGGCCGCGAACGCGGTGGACTCCGACGCCGGCAGCTACTGGGAGAGCGGCGGCGGCTCGTTCCCGCACTGGTGGCAGGTCGACCTGGGCGCCAGCCAGCAGGTCAGCCGGCTCGTGGTGCGGCTCCCCGCCGGCTGGGAGGCGCGGACCCAGACCATCACCGTGCAGGGCAGCGTCGACGGCAGCTCCTTCTCGACCATCGCCGGGGCCTCGGCGTTCGCCTTCGACCCGGCGACCGGCAACACCGTCAGCCGCACGCTGACGACCACCACGGCCCGCCACGTCCGGCTGAGCATCGCCGGCAACACCGGCTGGCCGGCGGGCCAGCTCGCCAAGGTCGAGGTGTACGGATCCAGCAGCACCACGGACAACCCGCCGACCGCCCCGAGCAATCTTGCGGTGACCGCTAAGACGTCGAGCAGCGTGTCCCTGGCCTGGACGGCGTCGACCGACGACAAGGGGGTGACCGGTTACCAGGTACGCCAGGGCGGCACGGTCGTCGCCACGGTCACGGGCACCACGGCGACCGTGAGCGGCCTGGCAGCGTCCACCTCGTACACCTTCACGGTCGTGGCGCGCGATGCCGGCGGCAACACCTCTGCCGCGTCGAACGCCGTCACCGTGACCACCGACGCCGCCGCCAACTCCGACCTGGCCCGCGGCCGGTCCACCTCGGAGAGCAGCCACGTGCAGAGCTACAGCTCGGGCAACGTGGTCGACGGCGACGCCAACAGCTACTGGGAGAGCGCCAACAACGCCTTCCCCCAGTGGGTGCAGGTCGACCTGGGCGCTGCGCGCACGGTCGGACGGGTGGTGCTGAAGCTGCCGCCGTCGTCGGCCTGGGGTGCTCGGACGCAGACGGTCGCCGTTGCCGGCAGCACGGACGGTTCGAGCTTCGGGACGCTCGTTGGGGCGGCGGGGCGGACGTTCGATCCTTCGACGGGCAACTCGGTGTCGCTGACGTTCAGTGCCGCGCAGGCTCGTTATGTGCGGATCACCGTTACCGGTAACACCGGCTGGCCGGCCGGGCAGCTGGCGGCACTGGAGGTGTACGCGAGCTGACCGGACGTGGGGCGGCCGCCGGACGCCGACCGGCGGCCGCCCCTCCCGTCGAGCACCCAGGATCTAACGGTGCTGGTCGATGTTTGACACAAGCTCGGTGATGACAAATCGCGGTAGCTCAAGTTCGGCCGGTGGCGCGATTCTGAACGTCCCACCCCCCAACGCCTGCGGCGTCCATCCAGCGCCGAGGGCGAAGTGGACAAGATCGCGTACATCCTCGGCTGTCGGGTAGGGATACGTCTCCCCTCTGTCGTGCACGTCCGTCTGGACGTACCTACCGTTAGAGGCAACGGTGGGCCGCTCGGCCAAGTCGACCTGTAGGGCGCGCCCGGTCTCTCCAGCACCCCACACGCGAAGCCTTATGCAGCGGTAAAGACGACCGTCCGGGCCATATGCGGACCGCATGTCGGCGTGCCAGGTGAACTCCGACCGTCGATGTGGAGCATGCGCAGCCTCGACCCCATCCGCCCATCTTTCCAGCCAGGTGGTCACCGCACGAGCCCCGCAGCGCTTGACGCCGCGAATAGCTTTGAGCGCAAGGTAGGCGGAAGGTGACGCATGGTGGATCTTCTAGCGAACGGCTTGACCGCTCTTGTGGCCCTGCTATCCGTAGCCCTTGGCGGCTACCTCTCCACCCGGGCTCAACGCAGACACTGGGATCGAGATCACCTTCGCCATTGGCGTGATATCCGGCTTAGCGCCTTCGACGACTTCCTGTCAGCCTTTCGCTCCTACATTGCCTTTGCCTTGAACCCGAGTGCCAAGATAGACGCCGTGCCGGACGCGTACTCGCCGGGGCACTTAATGCCGATATTTGATAACGAAGGCACCGATTACAAAGAACGAATGGAAGCCGCCAAGACCAAGGTGCGCCTCGTCGCTCAGTCTCAGGAGACCTTGGACGCGCTCGCTCAAGCAGTCCAGCAAGCGCGTCAACTGGCCGCTGATCGTGCGAGCAGCGGCGTGGGCGACATCGCGCAGGAGCGCATCAAGAAGGTATGGACAGCTGAACACGCCTTCTTGGCCGCCGCGCGGTTAGAGCTCTCGCTGCCGCCCGTCAGCTTTCCGGCATACGCATCGCCGCAGCCAACAGGTGTAGGTCTAGTTCCGCAATCGCCGTTGCAGTCGTCCTCGTCGCACAGCGCTGAAGTGCAGCCACCGACCCGACCGCTCGATGTTCGGGCCAGCCAGCAGAGGGCTGGCGAGCTGTCTACCGAGCCGTAGGCGAGCGCCTCGCCGGAATCCTTTCTCGGAATTCGCGGGCGCAGGCGTCGTGCGGGTATTCGCCCTCATCGACGTAGCCCTAACCACCGGAGAAGGCCCAGTGGTCGCGGTAGTTCGGTTCGGCGCGCAGCACGTCGACCTCCGGGTTGGTGATGAACGCCGCTGCGGCGTCGTGAAAGGAAGGCAGGTTTGGGTACCAGGTGGGGGGCTCCCTCCAAGTCGCCTCGGTGGCGCTGGCGGCCGGTTCTAGCTGGGCTCGGGCTTTAGAATTCGCGCGTGGGTCCTCCCTCCCAACTGGCCGCGGCAACCTCACAACGTCATCTGAGAAACGCGATACCCCGACGCTGGCTGCACGTGCAGGCGGTGGCGGCCAAAGCCAAGCAGCTTGCGCACCTGGTCGGGGACGATGCGGAGTTGCTGTCGGCGGCGGCGTGGCTGCATGACATCGGGTACGCCCCTGACGTCGCCGACACGGGCTTCCACGCATTGGACGGCGGGCGGTGGCTTCAGCGTCACGGCTTCGCAGGTCGCGTCGCTGCTCTGGTCGCCCATCACTCCTGCGCTGTTTACGAAGCAGAGGAGCGTGGTCTGCGGCAGGCTCTGGTTAGCGAGTTCCCGCGTGAGGAGTCAGCCACTTCGGATGCTCTCTGGTACGCGGACATGACGACTGGGCCGGACGGCCAGGATCTCAGCGTCGATGAGAGGCTGGCAGAGATCCGGCAGCGCTATGGGCCGGATGACGTGGTGACTCGGTTCTGGCAGAAGGCTGAGCCTATGCTCCTAGGCGCCATACGCAGGACTCAGCATCGCATTTCCGCTCATCCGATGTGACGGTCGCGGCGCTGACCGAAGGCGTGATCAAACTGATGTCAATCCTGCTGGGAAGGCCGTGTGCGTTTGGCTATAGCTCGGGCGACGATGGCGGCGGTACTGTCCGAAGTGGCAGTTACCAAGGTCGGCCCAGCCTGTAATCCGTAGGGAGCAATGATGCCGGAGTCCGCCTCGTCTTTCGCCGAACGGCTCCGCGCTTTGATCACGAATCGTGGGATCAGCTATCGCGCGTTGGCGCGCCAGACCTTCTACAGCAAGAGCTACCTGCATGACCTGGCTTGCGGTCGGAAGATGCCGGCCCTGAACACTGCTCAGCGCCTGGACACTGCCTTGGCGGCGGGCGGGACGCTGGTCGCGCTCGCTCCGGTCCCTGGTGTCGACGAGGAGCGCACGGCCAGCGGTGGGGCGCAATCTTTGCGGTGCGACGCGGAACGGCTCGCCGGACTGCTCGTAACGCAGACGCCCACGACCGAGAACGCTGCCGCGCTGGCCCATCAGTGGTTGATCACTGAGCCACCTCAGCGGTATGAGCTGAGCGCGGGCCGCCGGGTCGGGGACGAGACGGTGGCTCGGATCGAGGACCGGGTTCGTCAGCTCCGACGGCTGGACGACCACGTGGGTGGTGCCGAGACCTACGCGATGGTTTCTGCCGAGTTGGCCGCCACCGCCGACCTGCTTCGCGAGGGTAGCTATCGAGAAGCCGTGAGTCGGCGGCTGCTCGTCGTCATCGCCGATCTGTGTCAGTTGGCGGGATTCGTCGCCGAGGATTCTGGCCGGGTCGCTGAGGCTCGCCATTATTACCTGACCGGGATGCGCGCAGCACACACTGGCGGCGACGCTGCGAGTGCGGCCAACTGTCTCAGTAGCCTCTCCTACCTTGAGGCGAATCTTGGCGACCGACGCGAGGCGGCCACGTTGGCTCGATCGGCCTACGTGGGTGGCAAGCACGCGGCCGAGGCCACCGGCCAAGCTCTGCTGCTTGAGCGCGTTGCCTGGGCCCACGCCCGCATGGGCGAGGCAAGTCTCGCCGAGCGGGCCCTGGGCAACGTCGCGGAGATTTATCAGCACGTCGACCTGGGCGATGCGCCTCCCTGGGCGTACTGGCTGACCCAGGATGAGGTTCAGGTAATGGCGGGGCGTGTGTGGACTGAATTGCGCCGACCGCTCAGAGCGGTACCCATCTTGGAAGACGCCGTCCGTCGCTACGGCGACGACTCGCCCCGCGAGACCTCCTTGTATCTCGGTTGGCTCACCCAAGCGCTGCTGCAAGCCGGGGAGGTTGAGCAGGCCGTCGCCGTGGCCGGACGTTCCGCGACTCTCGCGCGCTCGGCGCGGTCGCAACGTGCCGTTGACCGTGTCGCCGAGCTGCGTCACATGATCGCCGCTGTCGAGGGCAGAACGAGCGCTGCTGACGAGTTCCTAGAGCTGTCCGCTGGCATGTCCGCCGATCCAGGCGGACACCTCGAAGGACAGTAGCGGACGCGATCCGTCTGGATCGCAATCAATGATCGTCACAGGCTGTCACCTATGCATCGCTGAGTGGTTGCCCGATCGGGCGCGGCGGCCAACTCCGTCATGTGCACGTCGCGCCCCGACCCGTGAGGTGGGGGAATGAGCGGCAGGCATCATGGGCAAGGCGACGAGACGGCGAGCAAGGGTGAACAGGCTGAGGCGGCCGAGCGGGAGGCTGCCAAGCAGCGCATCCTGGCTCAGGCCGAGGCCGAACGCGTGCCCGTGGACGACACGACCCGTGCGGTCCCCGACCGGCGGTGGCGGCGTGAGCAGCGATGACCTCCCCATCGGCCGACGCGTCGCCGGCTGGCGGGTGCGGCGGTCGATGACCCAGCAGATGCTGGCCGACCGCCTGCGCAGGTCGAAGAGCTGGGTCGACAAGATCGAACGCGGCGTTCGCCCCCTGGACCGGTACTCGGTCATCCAGGAACTCTCCCGCGTCCTGCGGGTCGACCCGGAGGTGCTGCTCGGCCAACCGCCCAGCACCCCGGCGAGCACCCCGGACGGCGTGGACGACATCCGGGCCGCGCTCGCCCGCTATGACACCCCGCCGACCTCACCACACCTGCACGAGCTGCGGCGTCAGGTCGGGCATGCCTGGTTGACGTACCAGCACGCGCACTACCCGCAGTTGGTGCGGGCGGTGCCGAGCCTGCTCGACGCCGCCCAGGGCGCGCGGTCGCCGGAGGTGCTGGTACAGGCGTACCGGATCACCGCGCTGCTGCTGATCAAACTCGGCGAGGCTGACCTCGCCTGGCTCGCCGCCGACCGGGCCATGGGCGCTGCCCAAGACGATCCAGTCCTCGCGGCGACGGCGGCGATCGCGGTGGCCCAGGCCCTACGCGCGTCGGGCCGGGACCGCCTGGCCCTGTCGGCGACCCTCGCAGCGGCCGACCGAACTCTGCCACCGACACTCCGCCCCGGTGATCAAGAGGTTTGCGGCACGTTTGGAGATCAAAGTCGACGCAAACCTCTTGATCACCGGGGACAGGGCGAGCACGCGGGGCCGGGCGACCGTCGTGGGTGGGCGGTGGGTGGGACCCTGCTGGTCCAGGCCGCCCTCGCGGCCGCCGGCTGCGGCGAGCACCGCCGGGCCACCGAGCTGATCGACCGGGCTGCGGGCACTGCCGCCAACCTCCGGGGGTACGACGAACCGCACTCCATCGGCTTCGGGACGGTCGCCGTGGAGATGGCGCGGGTGCTCGTCGCGGCGCAGCGGGGTGACGTCGACGGCGCACTGACACGGCATGTGAGCGTCGTTCGGCGGGAGGGGTGGCGGCGGTTGCCGGCCGAGTGTCGGGGTGCCTACCTGCTCGACGCCGCGCGGGTGTACCTGCATGCCGGTGACCTGCGTGGGGCGGCGCGGGCCCTGGTCGACGCGGACAGTGTCGCGCCGGCCGAGGTTCGGGGGCGGCCTCTGGCGCGTACTCTCATCGCTGAGGTTGCGCGTGCCAAGCCGGCGCCGGCGGGCGTGGCGCGGCTGGCGACGCTGGTTGGGCTTATTCGGCCGCCGGACGCCGACCGGCGGCCGCCACCCACCGCGCTCTCGTAGGCCGACGCTTGTGCTGGTCACCGATACGGATGCCTCACTGTGGAGCGGCCGCCCGTCACGCGGCGGTGAGACAACGCCAAGCCCAAAGACCTTCAGCGGTGCGCACTCTGCTGAGACTGCCTCTTCGACGTGCTCCACATCCTCGTCATCAACGATGCCAACGCGGATGGCACAGTCACCCGATCCGGCTCAGCGCGTCTCGCTGTGGGTCGTGCTGAGCCTCGCGCAGGCCAGCACGGTCAGGGCGGCTCCGAGCAGCAGCGCCGCGACGGCGACGGCGGTCTCAACGTCGGGCCCGGTCTCGACCGCCACGGACACACTGACGCCCGGCTGGTGGAAGGCGTCGCTGCCGCGCGGCTCCGGCCGACTCCGCAAGGCATCGTCCACCGCGAGCCAGGCCACCGCGGCCAGCAGCGTGGCACCTATTACGGCGATCGGGCCGGTGCCATGGCGCCGGACCGCGCGGCTCACGACCCAGGCATACCCCCCGAGCACGAGCAACACCGCCACGGCCACATTGGTGAACGAGCCGAGCAGGGCGGTCAGCCCCGACGGGAGGAGGGCGACGAATGCCAGGGTGACCAGCGTGAGCACGCCCACGGCCGGCGCGGCCCGGCCGATCCGGCGTAGCCGATCCCGCGGCAGCCGCCCGACAGCGATGCCGAAGCAGGCGCAGGCCAGGATCAGACAACTTGCCACGGCCAGCTGTCGCAGGAACTGCGTCCGCTGCCGTACCGGGTCGGTCACCAGCGCGATCAGCTCGCTCGCGCTCGGCGGAGCGTCGGCGAATGACGAGGCCGCCCATCCCCACATCTGCACGACGCCCGCGAGGGTGAGGAGAAGCAGGCCACCCTGCAGCAGCAGACGTGTCGACCGAGGCACCGCGGGACCGGTCACCGCGGGGTGGACGGCAAGAACGCTCAGCACGACGACGACGCCGGCCCCGGTCGCCCAGGGGGATCCGAACAGCGCGCCCACGACGGCGAGCAGCGCGGCCCCGACGAGCAGCAGAAGCTGCTTCGCTGAAGGCATCCGCACAGGTTATACAGGCGGATCCCAGACGTGGCGCCCGCGGCTGGAACCGAGTCGATTTTCCGGAATGCCGGCACGCTGGCGTGTGGCAGGAACGGGCGGCACGCCAGTGGCCCGGAACGTTGTCGACCCGGGCCACGGGCGTGCTCTCTGGTGTCGTCGCCGCCTGGCTTACGCCCAGACGACGGATCCGGACTGCGGCCGCCGAGGCGGCGGCACTGTCACCACCAGGTTGCGGTGCAGCCGCCCTTTGCTGCGGCGTTGCCCTCGCACAGCTTGACCTCAACGGAGGTGTTCGCCTCTACCGTCACGTACTCTGCGCTCCCCCGGGGAACGCCCGACGGCGGGATGTAGCGCACCCCGGAGGGTGTGCGTACGGCGAGGACGGCGGAGTAGAACGGACTGCTCGTGTTGGTGACTACCTTGGCCTTGAGGGTCCACCGGCCGTCCGGAAGCTGGTACTTCGTCACGTAGGCATTAGCGCCGGCCCGTGCGGTGGCGACCGTCTTGGTCCCCGTGTAGACGGGGGCGCCCGGTCCGAAGCCGGTCAGGTAGTAGCTGTTGGCGACGTTCCAGTGGCTGGCCAAGTAGGTGCCGGCCGCCGGGGCGTAGTTGAAGTAGTCGTCATTGTTGCAGTCGATGATGTCGCCGACCGCGCTCGGGCACTCGTTCTTCAGGCCTCCCGACGGCAGCCCGCCGTCGTCGTAGCAGAGGATGTCCTGGTCGTCCCAGCAGTGACCGAACGCGGTGGCATGCGGTGCGCTCGCCTGGACCGCGCCCATCGCGTGCAGCAGTTCGTGCCCGGCGTTGTTCCAGGCCCAGCAGCCCTCGTCGATCATCGCCCAGCCGGGCCCGGAGTTGTAGGGACTGCCCGAGCTCGGGCTGTCGCTGCCACCGGCGTCGTTCCAGCCCAACCCGCACTCGTGGGTGCCCTGGTAGAACGTGAGGTAGATCCGGTCAGTCCGGTTGTAGCCGCGAGCCTTCATCGCGGCGGCCACCTTCTCGGGGTTGTTGATCTCGCTGGCCGGCACCTCGACATACGCGACAATCGGGTTGCAGGCAACAGAATGGACGAAAATGACGTGGCGCACACCGCCGCCGCGCTGTGCGGCCTCCAGATATGCCGCGTCGATCTTCGTCGCCCAATCCTGGATTTTCGGATCCATCTCGGGATAGCGGTTGGTGCCGCCGGTCGGGCGGACGTACACGAGTTGGACCCGGCGCCCGCTGACACCATCGCCGACACACACCACTGTGGACGCGGCGTTTGCCGGATTGGCTGGCAGAACCACGACCGGTGTCGCAAGTGCGGCGATCAACCCAATCGCCACCGCTGACCGGCGGAGCCGGCCCCATTTCTCCTTCAGCACAAAGCCTCCCTACATCACTCGCGCTGGCCTGCCCAACGCGATCGGAGCCCCGCAGTTTCCAGACCAGGAACAGCGGTAAGGACTGCGGGTTGGTCATGCTCTGATCCGGCCCGTAGCGTGCCGTTTTCTTCGGTGACGGTCGATGCTCAGGCGGTGGGGTCATCAAGGGCGGATGGACCGGCTACGGCGGTTGGCAGGTGCGGTAATCCGGCCGCGTGGTCAGTCAGTGTGTGCAGCCAACTGCCCTCCGGTGCCAACCTCCGAAAACACGTCCTGAGTCGCGGTAGAACCGCGCGCGTGGTGCTCCCGAGCACCACGCCGCGTAAGTGTTCTGGCGGTAAGCCTGGCCGGCGACGGGTGATGCGGGGAAGGGTCTGAGCTGTCCGGAACAGTCCCGAACACGTCGCCTCGACGACTACCTGCGGCCATGAGCGTCCATCGCCGATGCCATCAGTGTGTACGGGGAGTGACTGAGCGGCAGGGCGCTGATCGCGCCATCGGTAGTTCGTGTGTTGACGCGGTCGGAGATCTGCTGAAGTTCCACGGTCATCTCCATGCCGTGATCAAGAACTGTTGGGAATCCTGCCGCGAAGTCCGGCGTATGTTTCCTATGAATCGGGCGACGATGGCGGCGTTACTGTCCAAAGTGGCAGTTCCCAAGGTCGGCCTTGCCCGTGCAGCCTCGCCGGGAGCAGCGTCGAGCGTGGGCGGTGGGTGGAACGTTGGTGGTCCAGGCCGCCCTCGCTGCCGCGGGCTGCGGCGAGCACCGCCGCGCCGCCGAGCTGATCGACCGGGCCGTCGGCGTTGCCGCCGACCTCAGGGGGTACGACGACCTGCATGGCACCAGCTTCGGGCCGGTCACCGTGGAGATGGCGCGGGTGCTCCTCGCGGCGCAGCGGGGTGACACCGACGGCGCACTGGCCCGGCATGTGACGGTCGTTCGACGGGAGGTGTGGCGGCGGCTGCCGGCCGAGTATCAGGGCGCCTACCTGCGCGGGGCGGCGCTGGCGTTGGTCGACGCGGACAGTGTCGCGCCGGCTGAGGTTCGGGGGCGGTTCTGGTGTGTACTCGCATCGCTGATCTTGCCCGTACGAAGCCGGCACCGCCCGGCCTGGCACGACTGGCGACGCTCCTCGGCCTCACTCGCTAACGATGGAGCCGAGGTTGGTGAAGATCAACTCTGCCGACGAGGCAGCGGGTCCAGCCGGGAAGGACAATCTGAAGTTTGCCCGCCAGCCGCGATTGGTGTGGCGGAGTGTGGCGTTCCATCTACGCGGTAGGCTGCGTCCGTGACTGACCGGCACTCGCTGTTTCTCCGCAGGCTCGCGGTGGAGAATTTTCGCAGCCTGCGGGCGGTCGAGGTTCACCTCGCTCCGCTGAACGTCCTAGTCGGACCCAACGGAGCGGGCAAGTCGAACTTGCTCGACGTGATCGCGTTCCTCGGCGACGCTACTCGGGGCGATCTGGAACCTGCTCTCGCGAAGCGTGGGGGTTTCGCACGGCTTCATTTCCGCGGGGACCCCGACGCCAACAGCCCGGTCCGAATCGAGGTGGAGACGACCAGCGGACCCACGGGTGAAGGGGCCAACGCCTACGCGCTCTCCTTCACCTCCGTCCGGTCACCCGTTGACCCCCGTCGCTCGACCATCCGACGGAAGGAAGACTTCTGGCTGACCGAGGGAACGGGGGAGGCTCGGCACATCAGTATTACCGGAGGACGTATCCAGTTCCATGGTGCCGACGCGGACAGCGTGAACGTTCGGGAGGAGTCGCTAGGCCTGTCCCTGCTGCCTCGGCTCAGCCCCGAGCGTGGCGGCGAGCGGGTGGAAGCTCTCGCCGACCTATTTGCCAGTTTCCGCGTTTTCGATGTAGATGTCGCAGCCGCGCGTCAACCAGCGCAGGAGGAAATCAGCGACCGGCTGTCCGACGATGCGAGCAATCTCGCCGCGTTCTTGTTCTACCTCGCCCGGAACCACCCCGACCGCTTTGCCGAGCTACACCGTGACGTGCGCGCCTTCATCCCCGGCGTGGAGAGCCTGGAGTTCACACCCATTGGCGGGGCCGGTAGCGGAGTCGTGCTCAATTTGGTTGAGGCGGGGCTACGTGGGTCCACCCGGTTGCGGGAGGCGTCCTTCGGCTCGATTCGTGCTCTGGCACTCCTGGCGCTGCTGTATGACCCGGCGCCACCGCAGCTCACTTGCATTGAGGAAATCGACCACGGACTGCACCCGCACATCCTGGACCGCATAGTGGAGTTGCTGCGACAAGCCTCTGACCAGACGCAGTTTCTAATCGCCACGCACTCACCGGCGCTGGTCAACCGGCTCAAGCCAGATGAGCTCATCGTCTGCGAGCGGGGCGAGGACTCCTCGTCCCACATCCCGGCCATCGACCCCGACACCGTTCGAGCGATGGAGCGGGAACTGCGGGGTGAGATTGGTTTGGGCGAGCTATGGTTCTCCGGCGCGCTCGGTGGGGGCCTGGAATGAAGCAGCGACCGCGTCCGGTTGTCGTCGTACTCGGTGAGGATGACAACGACCGGCAGGCGATCCGCATCCTCGTGGCCGCACTCCGTCGCGACATCGGGCGGGGTGGTCTGAAGCCGCTGCGAGTTCCTCCTGCGCTGGTGCGCAATGTACCGCCGGACCGGCTACCAAGACATGCTGAAAAGGTCCGGGGCGTGCTCAAGGCCTTCGCGGTCTCGACGCCCATCCGCGCTGTCCTCATGCACGAGGACGCCGACGAGGTCGAGCCGGCCCATGAGGCGGTCGGCCGAAAGATCGAGCAAACTTTTCGCTCGCTGCCCTGGCCGGTGTATCCGGTCGTGCCAGCGTGGGAGATCGAGACCTGGTGGTTCCTCTTCCCCGAAGCGGTCCGTCAGGTCTGCGCAGGGTGGCGGCCACTCTCGTCGTACGAGGGCAGGGACGTCGGCCAGATCCGCGACGCCAAGCAGGAGTTGACACGTGCGCTCACCCCGGCGGGCGCGAGGAAGTCGACATTCCGTACCTACTGCGAGGCAGATAGCGTGCAGATCGCCGATCGGATCGTTGCTCTCGGACAGCTCGCACCACCCTGGTTCGCCCGCAGCAAGAGCTGGCTCGCCTTCCTCGACGTTGTTGACTCCCTGTAGGCGAGTCTGTTATCCGACATAGCGTCGCGCTCATTCAAGGACGCCCCTAGTGTGCCGTGGGACTGGGGCCACGCGATGAGTAGAGGTGACGGATGACGGAGTCGACCGAGATGGTTGATGAGGAGTTGGCTGACCACGAGATCGCGACGGAGGAGCCGGACTCCTCGGGCCACTCAAGCGGCGTCGAGGAAGAAAACATCGTCGACGGCGAGGACCACGACTCCGACCACTTCATCCGGGCTCCGTTCGATCCCGAGCTGATCGACGTAATAACCAAGAACACAACGGTGGACCTCCTGCTGTCCCGCATCCGCACTCACCGGGTCGACCTGCAACCCGACTTCCAGCGCCAAGCTGGAATCTGGCGAAGCAAACAGAAGAGCCGCCTCATCGAATCGCTGTTGCTGCGGATTCCCCTGCCGACCTTCTACGCGGCGGAGAATGATGACGAGGTCTGGGCAATGGTCGACGGCATTCAGCGGCTTACGACGATCGCCGAGTTCATCGAGCCCGAGGCGATCGGTGCCGAACCTCTGCGCCTGCGTGACCTGGAATACCTCGGCCACGACTACGACCAGGCGACGTTCGCCGACCTGCCCGACCGGCTCCAGGAGCGGCTGCGGGAGACCGAGCTGATCGTTCATGTCATTCGCCGGGACACTCCCGAGGAAGTCAAGTTCAACATCTTCGCTCGGCTCAATACCGGTGGACTACCGCTGACGCGTCAGGAACTGCGACACGCCCTGATGCCGGGTGCTGGGCGCGACATCCTCCGACAGTGGGCGGACTCCGAGTTGTTCAAGGAGGCGACCGGCTACGGCGTGCGCAGCGACCGGATGGCTGATCGGGAGATGATCCTACGGTTCCTCGCGTTCCGGCTAACGGATCCATTCACCTACAGCGAGGACGATTTCGACGCTTTCCTGCGTAAGTCCATGCGAACGCTCGATCGGCTGGGCCCGACAGAGGTTCAGGTGCTGCGGGAAGAGTTCGATAAGGCCTTGAATGCTGCGTATGATATCTTCGGTGGCTGGGCCTTCCGTAAGGTCGATCGCAAGGGCGGTAGCCGGCGATTCCCCATCAATAAGGCGTTGTTCGAGGCCATCGCGGTCAACCTCGCCACCCTTGGTGATCCGGAGATCGCCGTCCTTGTCAAGCGCTACCGGCGGGTCGAAAAGCAATTCCTCAGCCTCATGTCGGACGTCGACTTCATGTCGGCTATCTCGCAGGGCACGGGTGATCCGGCGAAAGTTCGGCGCAGATTCTCCGCTATTGATGAGATGTTCCGGACAGCCGGCGCGTAGTCGAGTAGGGCGTTACCCGATGACGGACGCACGCCTACGCGGGTCGTCCGTGGGGTTTATGGTCGAAGGGCTCACCCTGGTCGGTTAACCAATCAGCACGCGCGCTAGGCGCGCAGTTGGTTCGGGTGTCGCGCCGGGTGAGGTTCGGGGGCGGCCTCTGGCGCATACTCTCATCGCCGAGGTTGCCCGTGCCATGCCGGCGCCGGCCGGCGTGGCGCGGCTGGCGACGCTGGTGGGGCTTATTCGGCGACGGACGCGCGGCGGCGCACGTCGTCGGTGGGGTTGATGGTGCGGACCGGGTTCGGCGTTGGGCCGCGTCGCCGCCACTCGCGGGGGTAGCCGAGCGACACCTCCTCGAAGCGGACGCCGTCGTAGAAGGTCGTGCGGGGGATACGCAGGTGCCCGTAGGTCATCGTGAACGCGCCGACGCTCGCGCGACCAGGCGAGCGTGGCATCGTGTCCAAGGGTGTGCTTGATTGTTGTTGATCGATCGGCGTGCCGCTGCCGGTAGCAGGAGGACCGCCCCGTTCCTCACCGTAGGACTCCGGCAGTGCACCTGGTGGTGACGGTCTGGAGGGCGTCGAGGTCGTGGCGCAGGTGCGCCACGCGGGCTTCGGCCTCGGCGACCAGCGAGTCGGAGACCCGCGCCCAGTCCTGCGCCGACGGCTTCTCGGGTAAAGCCTGGAAGATGGTGGCGATCTCCCGAACTGTCAGCCCGACCCGCTGAGCGAGTCGGGCGAACCGGATGCGACAGGCCGCGTTCTCGTCGAACCGGCGCTGGTTTCCAGTGGTTCGGCGCGCTTGGATCAGACCTTGTTCTTCGTAGAAGCGCACCGCCGACGGAGCGACGTGGCTCGCGTGTGCAACGTCTTTGACGGTGAACACGAAAGATGTCGGGGCCTGCGGACTGACGGTCATGTCCCCAACATGCTGCAACACCCTCTTGACTTCAACAGTCCTTGAACCCCCAGCATCAGCCGTATGCAGATCCCAGGAAGCAGTGATGCCCCGATGCAGGCCGACGCCAACCAGGTGGCCGCGTACTGGACGCGGTTGGCGTACGAATCCATCGTCCGGTTCACCCGGGACGAGCAGGCCAAGCGCGGCTTCACGCAGCCGCAGTTCTGGATCCTGCGCCACCTGTCTCCTCACGACCTCGCGCCTCATGACGGCGCAACCAGGACCATTTCCCAACTTCAGCAAGCCATGACCGAGTACATCCGCCCCGACGACGACCTCGCGAGCGAAGCCGAGGTGCTCGTCAGCCGAGGATGGGTCCACGCGGATGACGACGGCAACCTACGACTCACCGACGCCGGCGAGGCAGCTCGACTGCAGATGGGGCAGTCAGCTCCCGAGATCCGTTCGCTGATCCATCGAGGTATCGATGACGCGGACTACGTCGCGGCGCTGACGGTGCTGCAGAAACTCATCGCCAACACCACCCCGGTGCCAGAGGCGGAAGCCTGAGACTTGCGTGAGAAGTACTCGGGCCTGCCCTGGCCATCGCGCCGGCTGAGGTTCGGGGGCGGCCTCTGGCGCGTACCCTCATCGCCGATGTCGCCCGTGCCAAGCCGGCGCCGGCCGGCGTGGCGCGGCTGGCGACGCTGGTGGGGCTTACCCGGTGACGGATTCGCGGCGGCGTACGTCGTCGGCGGGGTTGATGGTGCGGACCGGGTTCGGGACCGGGCCGCGTCGCCGCCACTCGCGGGGGTAGCCGAGCGACACCTCCTCGAAGCGCACGCCGTCGTAGAAGGTCGTGCGGGGGATGTGCAGGTGCCCGTAGACCATCGTGGACGCGCCGAAGCGCAGGTGCCAGTCGCGGGTGCGGACGGTGCCGCACCACTGGGCGAACTCCGGGAACCACAGGATGTCGGTGGGTTCGCGCACCAGCGGGTAGTGGTTGACCAGCACGGTCGGCAGGTCCGGGTCGCGGTCGGTGAGCCGGCGCTCGGTCTCGGTGACGCGGGCGTCGCACCAGGCCTCGCGGCTCGGGTACGGGTCGGGGTGCAGCAGCGCCTCGTCCGTGCAAACCACGCCGGCCGCGTACGCGATGTCCAGCGACTCCTGTTTGGTGCTCGCCTGGGGCACCCGGAACGTGTAGTCGTAGAGCACGAAGAGCGGGGCGATGGTGGCGGGGCCGCCCTCGCCGTCCCAGACCGGATACGGGTCCTCGGGCGTGACGACGCCCAGGCGGCGGCACATCGCCACCAGCTCGCGGTAGCGGGTCTCGCCGCGCAGATGCTGGGGGTCGCCGGGCGGCGTCCACAGCTCGTGGTTGCCCGGTGCCCAGACGACCTTCGCGAAGCGGCTACTCAGCAGCTCGAGCGCCCACTCGATGTCGGCGAACCGGTCGGCCACGTCGCCGGCGACGAGCAGCCAGTCGCCGGGGTGGTCCGGGCGCAGGTCTTCGACGAAGGCGCGGTTCTCCGCGTAGCTGATGTGCAGGTCGCTGACGGCCCGCAGCCGGGGGGAAGCGCTCACGCCTTGAGGCTAGGCGGCGGTGGCCCGATCGGCACACTCCGATCCGCTCGTGTTCTCCTCCGCTCGCCGTGGGCTACCACGGGACGTGCCGGCTGGCCGGCATATCCGGTGACCCGGCGGGAAAGCGCGGGGCGTCCGAGAGCCCGAAACCGGAGCAGGAGACGAAACATGCCTTTCATCACCGTGGGGACGGAAAACTCCGCACCCATCGACCTGTACTACGAGGACCACGGTTCCGGTAAGCCGGTGGTGCTGATCCACGGCTTCCCGTTCAACGGGGCAACGTGGGAGAAGGAGACCAGGGCGCTGCTGAACGCCGGATACCGGACGATCACCTACGACCGTCGCGGTTACGGAAACTCGGCGCAGCCGGCGTTCGGGTACGACTACAACACGTTCGCGGCGGATCTCGACGTGCTGATGACCGAGCTGGACCTCAGCGACGTCACCCTCGTGGGGCACTCGATGGGCACCGGCGAGGTGATTCGCTACCTTGGCAACTACGGCTCTCGACGGGTGAGCCGGGCCGTGGTGCTCAGCCCGCTGCAACCGATGCTGGCCAAGGCGGACGACAACCCCGAGGGCGTCGACCGCAAGCTCTTCAAGGGCTTCCAGGACGCCATCATCAAGGACCGCTTCGCCTACCTGACGTCCTTCTGCGACGCGTTCTTCAACCCGGACCAGAACATGGGCAAGCGGGTCAGCGAAGAGGCGTACCGGGCGCACTGGCAGATCGGTGCGATGGCCTCCGGCAAGGCCACCCACGACAGTGTGGACTCCTGGCAGGAGGACTTCCGCCAGGACCTGCCGAAGATCGACATTCCGGTGTTGATCGTGCAGGGTGACCAGGACCGGGTGCTGCCGTACCCGGTGACCGGTCAGCGGCTCGGCCCGATGATGCCGACCGGCACGCTCGTCACGCTCAAGGGCGCGCCGCACGGTATCCCGTGGACGCACGCCGACGAGGTCAACAAGGCGATCATGGACTTCATGAAGCAGCCCGCGAAGGCGCGCGCCTGACCCGTACCGGTAGCCGATCGGACGCCAGCGCCGTAACGGCGCTGCGGCACCCGGCCCCAGGGTTTCGCACCGGGGCCGGGTGTCGGCGTCGGTCACGCCCGGATCAGCGTCACCAGCCCCGCCGCCACCAGCACGCCGGCCCAGAGTCGGTCGACGTTGAACCACGCCTTGCGGAGCACCCCCACCCCGAGCACCTCGTAGACCAGCACCGCCACGACCAGGGCGGTGCCGAACATCGCCACGGTGTGCACGCCCGCGGCGGCCAACCCCGGCAGCGCGCCCATCGGCGCGGCGGCCAGGTGCCCGGAATGGCCCCCGGACACCGGCTCGGCCACCAGCACCGGCAGCAGCATCAGCCCCGCGCCGTGCGCCGACGACATGAGGAACGACCAGCCGGCGAGCTGTGCCGCCGACAGGCGCATGCCCGCCCAGCGGAAGTGCCGCTCGGAGAGCAGCCGCCACAGTCCGAAGCCGACCAGCAGCACCCCGCCGACCACCGTCAGGACGGTGCTCGCCGTCACCGAGCGGGTCGCCGTGACCAGGGCGGCGACGATCCCCACCGAGGCCAGGTGCCCGGCCGCGATCGGTGGCAGGGCCCCCAGCAGCGCCGAACGGCTGCGCTCCTGAAGGCCCCGCGCCACCGCGAACAGCCAGCCCATCGCCGGGTTCAGGCCGTGGAACGCGCCGAGCGCGGCGAGCGTCACCAGGGTGGCGACGGTCACGGGAAACAGTACGAGTCGGAGGACGCGTCCCCGCCCTGTAGGCGCGTCTGGTGCACGCGCAGCCCCCGGAACTCGTCCCCGTGCGGAAAGAACCGCTCGTCCGGGGCGAGCCCGCCGGCTTCGACGTCCACGTCGAGCTTGGCGAGCCACGCGCCCACCCCGTCGGGGTAGAACTGGTCGTCCCACGCGCCGTAGAGGGAGTTGCTGACGTAGACCCGCCGGCCGTCCCGGCTGACCTCCACCATCTGCGGGCCGCCCGCGAGGGCCTCGTCCGGGGCGGACGGGTGGGCGGTACGACGGACGATGCCGCCCAGGTGCACCGAGCCGGTCTGCACCGGGTGCAGCGGGTCGCTGACGTCGTACTGGCGTAGCTCGCCGGTGCCCCAGCACGACACGTAGAGGAACCGGTCGTCGACGGACAGGTCGATGTCGGTCACCAGTGGCGGCACCGCGCCGAACGGCTTGAGCAGGTCGGGCAGGTCCGCCGGGTCGGCCGGCTCGGCCGGGATGTCGATCACCTTGGTGACCGCCCAGGCGTCCCCGTCGCGGTGCCACAGCCACACCGAGGCGGACAGGTCCTCGACGCTGATCACCACCCCCACGAACCCGTACGACTTCGTCGGATCGTGCGCCGGGCGCAGCTCCAGCGGCATCTGGTACTGATCGCCCAGGTCGACCCGCTGCACGTGCCGGCGCTTGGCGAGATCCCAGAAGTGGATGGCGTGACCGTAGCGGCGGCCCAGCAGCAGCTCCCCGATGATGCCGTCCTCGATCATCGACGGGGTGCCCCACTCGCTGGTGACCAGCACGTCCTGGTTGAGGTGCCACCACACGTCGTACGCGAGGAACTGCGGCCCCCGGTCGGCCTCCCACGCCCCGCGTACCTCGAAGGTGGTGTGGTCGAGGATCGCGACGCCACCCGGACCCTCCGCGCCGTCCGCGCCGCCGAGCGCGGACAGGTAGATGCCGTCCGGGCCACAGTGCACCGTGTGCGGCCGGGAGTAGCCGGCCCGTTTCGCCAGCTCCTCCGGGCCGATCACCTTGACCACCTGCGGCTGGCGGGGATCGGGTTGGGTGTCGATCACGTGGATACGCGAGGAGCGCAGGCCCGGCACGATCAGGTAGCGCCGCTCCACGTGCGGATGCGGGGCGGTCGGGCAGAGCGCGCTGCTGCACGCGTTCCAGCCGAAGTGGTGCAGCTCGTCGCCGAGGTGCGGCAGGTCGGTCCAGCCGACGACCCGGCCGTAGTCGGGGGAGTCCGGGTCCGTGTCGAGCACCACGATGGCGTCCGGGCGGCTCGCCGTACGGTCGAAGGCCGCCACGTAGGCGAGCTTCTCGGCCGGCGCGGTGGCCGCCTCGCGGGGTGACGGGTAGAAGGTGGGGTCGGGCGTCCAGCGGGTCATCGCATCTCCGCTTCGTAAGCTGGTGGGCCTCAGGTGGTGGGAACGCCGAGCCGGTCGAGCAGGAGACGGCGCAGCGCGCCGAAGCCCGGGTCGTCCGGCGTGCGGGTGGGGGCCAGGTCGACGAGCAGGTCCGCGGCGATGCGTCCCTCGTCGAGGAGCAGGATCCGATCGGCGAGCAGCAGCGCCTCCTCCACGTCGTGGGTGACCAGCAGGGCGGCGAAGCCGTGTTCGGCGCGCAGCCGGCGCAGCAGCACCTGCATCCGCAGCCGGGTGAGCGCGTCGAGAGCGCCGAACGGCTCGTCGAGCAGCAGCAGGTCCGGTTCGCGGACCAGTGCCCGGGCGACGGCGACCCGCTGTGCCTGCCCGCCGGACAGCTCGGCCGGCCAGGCCCGGTGCCGCTCGGCCAACCCGACCTCGGTCAACGCCCGCTCGATGCGGCCGGCGGTGTCCGGGCCGGTCAGGCCGAGCCCGACGTTGGCCGCCACCCGCTTCCAGGGCAGGAGCCGGTGCTCCTGAAAGACCACGGCGGCGGTGCCGTGCACGGCGGTCTCACCGGTCGCCTCACCGTCCAGGCCGGCGAGGATGCGCAGGAGAGTGCTCTTGCCCGAACCGCTGCCGCCGAGCAGGGCCACGACCTCGCCCCGGGCGATGCGCAGGTCGACCCCGGCCAGCACGACCGTCGGCCCGAAGGACCGGCGGATCGCAGTCGCGGTCAGCACCGGGGTCGCGCCGATCAGGTGGCTCGCAGTCCGCGTCGCCATGTCAACATCCTCCTCTCCGCCACGCGTAGGGCAAGGTCGGATATCAGCCCGAGCAGCGCGTAGACGAGCAGGCCGAGGAGCACCACGTCGGTCTGGCTGAACTCGCGGGCCTCCATCATCAGGAAGCCGATGCCGGTCTGGGCGTTGACCTGTTCGCCGACCACGAGGCTGAGCCAGGCCGCGCCGATCGCGAGGCGCAGGCCGAGAAAGAGCGACGGCAGCGCCCCGGGCAGCACCACGTGACGCAGCCGGGCGGCCGGCCCGAGCCCGCAGGCCCGCGCCGCCTCCACCAGCCGCTCGTCGATGTCCCGAATGCCGGCGTACGTGTTGAAGTAGACGGGGAAGAACGCGCCGAGCGCCACCAGGCTGATCTTCAGCGACTCGCCGATGCCGACCCAGATGATCAGCAGAGGCACCAGGCCCAGGTGCGGCAACATGCGGGCCATCTGCACCGGCGGGTCGACGAGATCGTCGCCGAGGCGCAACAACCCGGCCACCGTGCCCAGGAGGAGCGCCAGCACGCCGCCGATGAGCAGCCCCGCGCCGGCCCGGGTGAGGGAGTCCACCAGGTGCACGGCGAGCGTGCCGTCGCGGGACAGTCGCCAGCCGGTCGCGAGGATGTCGCTGGGAGCGGGCAGCTTCTCCGGCGCCAGCACGCCGGTCCGGGCCGCCAGCTCCCAGCCCAGCACCAGCGCGACCGGGCTGAGCAGCCGCCGCCACCGCCGGGTCCGCCGGGGGCGCGCTTCGGGCGTCGCCTCGGCCGCCACCTCCGGCGGCGTCTCCAGCAGAGGGGTACGACTCACTGGAACACCGCGCTGAACCGGTCGTCCACCCGGCTCCTGATGTCGACCGGTCCCGGGATGAGGTCCAGCGCGATGAAGCTGTCGGTGATCGCCTGAAGTTCGTCGCCGATGGCCGGGCTGACCGGGGCGAGCGGCCTGGCGCTGCGGGCCAGGGCGCGGCTGGTCACGTCCTCCGGAATCTTCAACTCCGGCGCGAGGGTGCGGGCCCGCTCCTGCGGGTTGGCGATGCCCCAGTCGGTCACCTCGCGGTACTTCGCAAGGAACGCCCGGACGTCGTCCGTGCGCCTGGTGACCGCATCCGGGGCGGCCAGCACGTACTCGCGGTTGCTGGCCAGGCCGGTCGCGTCGGCGAGCACCCGTACGCCCGGCTGCTCGGCCAGGGCGAAGTACGGGTCCCAGATCACCCACGCGTCGACCTGCCCGCTGTCGAAGGCGGGCCGTCCCTCGGCCGGCTTGAGGTACTTCACGTTGATGTCGCGCAGCGTCATCCTGTTGGCCTCCAGCAGCCGGACCAGCAGCCAGTGCACGTTGGAGCCCTTGTTGAGGGCGACCGTCCGGCCCTTGAGGTCGGCGAAGCTGCGGTAGCCGCTGTCGGCCTTGACCAGCACGGCCTCACCCTGCGGGATCGGCGCGGAGGTGCCGATGATGGAGAACGGGATCTTGCCGGCGGCGGCGAAGACCGGCGGGGCCTCGCCCACCTGTCCGATGTCGATCGACCCGGCCTTGAGCGCCTCGGTGAGCGCCGGCCCGCTCTCGAACAGCGACCACTCGACGTCGGCGGCCGCGCCGCGCGCCTTGACCAGGCTGAGCCCGCCGAAGCGCTGGTAGCCGATCCGCAGCTTGCCCCCGTCGTCACCGGCGTCGGCGGACCCGCCGCAGGCGCTCACGCCGCCCGCAGCGAGCAGGACGAGGGCGGTGAACGCCGCTGTGAGCAGGGGACGAACAGGTGAGGGGGTACGCATGGCGGCTCCTTGACATGAGCGGATGAGCCGGGCCGCGTCGACCGGCGTGGGCGGTAGCCTACTAACCCGATAGGTTTTATGGGTAGGCTGTCGGCGGGTTCGTCCCACCCCTCAGGAGCGCCGCGCGCACACACGGAAAGAGTCCCGATGACCCTCACCTTCCACTGGTTCCTGCCCACCAACGGCGACAGCCGGGACGTCGTCGGCGGTGGACACGGCGTACCCACCGGCACGGCCGGGGGCGCCCGCCCGCCGAGCGTGGCCTACCTGGGTCAGATCGCCCGCACCGCCGAGCAACTCGGCTTCGTCGGCGCGCTCACCCCGACCGGCGCGTGGTGCGAGGACGCCTGGCTCAGCACCGCGATGCTCACCGAGGTCACCGAACGCCTCAAGTTCCTGGTGGCGTTCCGGCCCGGCCTGACCTCACCCACCCTGGCCGCGCAGATGGCCTCCACCTTCCAGCGGCTGTCCCGGGGCCGACTGCTGCTCAACGTGGTCACCGGCGGCGAGTCGACCGAGCAGCGGGCGTACGGCGACTTCCTGGACAAGGACGCCCGGTACGCGCGCACGGACGAGTTCCTGCACGTCGTCCGCGCGCTGTGGCGGGGGGAGACCGTCGACCACGCGGGCGACCACCTGCGTGTCGAGCAGGCGCGACTGCACCGGCTGCCCGACCCCACGCCGCCGGTCTACTTCGGTGGCTCGTCCGCCGCCGCCCTGCCCGTGGCCGTGCGGAACAGCGACGTCTACCTCACCTGGGGCGAGCCGCCGGCCCAGGTCGCCGACAAAATCGACCGGGTACGGGCCCTGGCCGCCCAGGCCGGTCGGGAGCTGCGCTTCGGCATCCGGCTGCACGTCATCGCCCGCGACACCGCCGACGAGGCGTGGGCACAGGCCCGCCGGCTGCTCAACGGCATCGCCGAGGCCGACATCAAGGCGGTGCAGGAAGGGCTGCGTCGCAGCGAGTCGGAGGGGCAGCGCCGGATGCTCGACCTGCACGGCGGCTCTCGCGACAGCCTCGAGGTCGCACCCAACCTGTGGGCCGGCGTCGGCCTGGTACGCGGTGGGGCCGGCACCGCCCTGGTGGGCAGCCACCGCGAGATCGCCGACCGGATCGCCGAGTACCACGCTCTCGGCATCGACGAGTTCATCCTCTCCGGCTACCCCCACCTGGAGGAGGCGTACTGGTTCGGCGAGGGGGTGCTACCGATCCTGCGCCAGCGCGGCCTGTGGCAACACCCCGACGCCCAGCCCTCGGTGGCGGATCAGGTCGACGTCCCCTTCGCCGGCACGACGACACCCCGCCCGACGCCGGAGCCCGCGATCGTTGGTCGTTGAGTAGGCGGCGCGCCAGCGCCCAGCGACGCCCCGCTGCCTACCTCCCGTTTCGTCCGTGCCGGTAGTCTCGCCGCGTGAATCCGAAGGTGATCGAGGGCCGGTTGACCGAGACGCAGGCCGGCTCGGGTGTGGAACGGCGCGCTTTCGGTGAGTTCGTCGGGCCCCACGGCGAACTCGCCTCGTACGCGTTCGGCTGGACGACCAACTCCGAGCAGCACGTCGCCCGGCTGACGGTAGGGATCGGGGCCGGAAACCCCGGCGGCGCCAGCTTCCACGCGATCATCTTCGACAGCGAGAACAGCTACGCCTGCTCGCTCGTCGACGAGCCGTTCGAGCGAGTCCCCGAGGGCGGCCCGGACCTCACCGCGACCGCGGCCCGCGCACACGACGATCTGCCGTTCATCTGGTGGGTGGTGGACCTCGTCATGGAGCGTGACCGGCGCGCGCGGTGGATGAAACACTGGCTGCTGGAGACCAACAGCATCCAGACCAGCGAGGTTTTCGAGCAGAAAGAGCCGATCCTGTACGTCAGCCACGACGCCGACGACGGACTCTGGCAACTCATCGGCGCGAGCGACGCCGACCCCGCGACGGGCAAGCTCAGCCACCTTCACCACGCCGTGGAACATGACCTCACGCTGCTCGACGTCCTCGACCTCGGCCCCGGCGAGAGCGCCTACCGAACCGGGCCGGACGCGCCCTGGACCGCCGGGCCTTCCTGAGACGAGCCGGGCGACATTACCAAGGCGGAGCACGAAGCGCCTATGCACGTTGGGCTATGCACCACGCGTGATCAGCGGCATGTCCGTGCGTCTTGGTGCGGCTAAGCTCTCTCTGTCCTCGCCCACGGTGCGGTGGCTCCGGATGACCCGCGCCCTTGATGCGCCAGGAGAGGGTGGCAGCCCGTTCGAGCCGGGCCGAGTCCGGGGGCGCCTCGCCGTTCGCGGGGCGTCCCAAGCCCTAGCCTGGGCGGACAGCGGCGTGTCCGCATTGCCGCAGCGCAAGCTGTCTGCGGCAGAAGGGTGCCGCTGGGCGCGACGTGGTAGGGACCAGCAGCCCCGTCGGGGCTGTGACCAACAGTTGGCATGATGGGGCTCGTGACCGAGCCGGTGTTTCGATACCACCCTGATCCCTTGGCCACGGGCTCGGCGATGCAGATTGAGCACGAATGCAGCGTCTGCGGTCAACTTCGGCAAGTTCGCTACCGGGGACCGATCTGCGGCGGACAACCCGAGACTCTTTGCCTGCACTGCATCTACTCCGGGGAGGCTTCCAGGGCACTCGGCGTCGTTGCCGTCGCCACTGATGGCAGCGACATCCTGGACATGCCTGCCGAGTTCAGCGACGCGGTCGACGTGCCTGATGACGTGCCGCACCACGTCATCGAGGAGATCACTCGCCGGACCCCTGGCTTCACCGGATGGCAGCAAGAGTCATGGCTATACCACTGCGGCGATGGCGCGGCCTTTCTCGGCCCGGCTGGCTACCGCGATGTCGAACCGCATCCGGACGCCGTGAACATGCTTCGGGCAAGCCACCGGCAACTGGGCTGGTCACCCGAGGAAACCGAAGAGTTCCTGCACCGGCTCGATAGCAACGGTGAGCCCACCGCGTATCTGTTCCAGTGCCTGCATTGCGGGACTCACCTCGCGTCCTGGGATATCGGCTGACCGCGGCTTATCGCCGAGACGCAGACCCACTCTCTTCGGCACGTCCGGATGCCGCACCCGGGCGTCATCTGGCTGCGCTCCGTGACGCGCAGGGCGCAGCAGAAGCGTGTATGACCTCTGCCGGCTCACCGTCGAGGCAGGGAGCTACTGGATGATCGACAAGAGAGTCGTCGGGCGGTCGTGTACATGGTGGAATTCCGTATGCGGATGAGCGAGGTGCTGACAGAACTCGTCAGCCGGGACGCGCGCGGCGAGGAAATTATCACGGGAAGAGAGGACATCGAACGATGGACGGCGTGGACCCGGCTCGACTACGACGCCTTCCTGGATGGTCTGGCCATGGAACTGGCCACCCGCTATGACCAGGGCCGATTGCCGTTTGGGACGTGCGACGAGATTGTCAACTGGTTTTATGGTCACCACACGGCCACCTTCGACACCGCGCCACCCGAGGTGTTTCTTGACGTGTTCGAGGCCTTCGACGAAGGCGAGTATTACCACGGCGGCGATGCTTCGGAGGATCCGGAGAAGGCCTACACCCGCCCGATGATCAAACAAGTACTGGCACGTGGCGATACACGAAAGTTCAGCTCAGCACCGAACAGTGACGCCTCCCATGCCGCACCGGATCATCGCGCATGATCTCCTACCCGCTGCTCGGCAGAAGCGGGCTCCGCGACGCGATGCGGCGCAGCGTCAGCCGCCCGTTGCGTCCCAGACCACGACGCGCACGACGAACGCCTTGTCCGCGCGGCTGTCGTTGGTGATGGTGGCGAACCCGAGGCGTCCCTCCGAGGTGCGGAAGCACCAGTCGGCGCCGGGCGTGAACAAGGCCCGCGCCGAGCCGGTGGCGGATGCGACGCACCCCGCGTACGCCTGGCCGGGGTTGCCGCCGGAGTACTGGTACACGCTCGGCGCGTTGGCGACCTGGATGTTGTCCGAACGCAGATCGCCCCAATCGTGGTAGAGGTCGAGCCCGTCCGTGGCCCCGTCGGAGTGGTGCGGCACGACCGGCTGATCCCGCTTGTCGACGTCGACGGCGGCCTCCCGGGGCAGCACCACGGTCTGCTCGACGAGGGTGCGGGGCGCGTCGGGGTCCGTCGTACCCCCGGGGGTCGGGGTGGTCTGGCCGGCGGGCGGCGCGGCCGTGCTGGCGCTCGGCGTCGCGGCCGCCGTCGGCCCTCCGGCGGCGGGCGGTGACGTCGACGAGGAGCCGGCGGTGGGTGGCGGCGTCGACGAATCGCGGAGCTGGCTCGCCAGGACACCGCCGAGCAGCAGGCAACCCAGTGCCAGCAACGCGATCGCGACGCGGGTCCGCCGCCGCCAGAGCCAGAACGCCCCGAGCACCAGGACCGCCGTCAGGGTGAGCGCGAACAACAGTACGTCCTGTTTGAGCCAGCTCTCCACCGCGGTCACCACGCCGAGGACGTTCGCCGCCACGCCGATCACGGCGAGGGTCCTGATCCGGCGGTCGTCGCTGTTGCCGCCGGCCGGTGCGGGGGGCGGGGACTCACCCAACGGTTACCTCCACTGTGGATAGCCGTGCCGGAGCGGACTGTACCGCCCCCGTCATGATCCCATCAGCGCGCTCGTCGGCGGACCGCCTTGCGGCGCGGATCGAGTCAACTGTCCGACGTCCCAGCGTGATCTCTCATCCCGGGCACACTGTTGCCGCCGCCGGTGACGATCCTCTACGGTCTGCTGAAGCGGTGGGCGGTGCGGTCCGCATCCGACCGACACCGCCGGGTGCCCGTCGTGCGGGCCGGGATGGTGGAGTCCCGGGCCACCCCGTCGACGGTCGTCACGGCGGTCGTGTGATCCCAGCTCGTACCCCGGGTGGTGCTGTCCGGGCGTGGCTCAGCGCGGAGCCGACGGCGAGCCGACCACGCCGAACCCCACCGGAGAATCCCGTGTTCCTCAGCCCGCACGAGCAGGACCGCCTGCTCGTCCACGTCGCGGCCGATGTCGCCCGCCGCCGCCGCGAGCGCGGCCTGCGACTCAACTATCCCGAAGCCGTCGCGATCATCACCGCCTTCCTGCTCGAAGGGGCCCGGGACGGGCGTTCGGTGGTGGACCTCATGTCGGCCGGCCGGACCGTGCTCGGCCGCGACGACGTCCAGGACGGCATCCCCGAGCTGCTGAGGGAGGTGCAGGTGGAGGCCACGTTCCCGGACGGCACCAAGCTCGTGACGGTGCACCACCCGATCCCGTGATCCCCGGGGAGATCCTGCCGGCGGACAGCCCGGTGGAGATCAACGTGGGTCGGCCGGTCACCACGCTGGTCGTGGTCAACACCGCCGACCGTCCGGTGCAGGTCGGTTCGCACTACCACTTCGCCGAGGCCAACCCGGCCCTGGCGTTCGACCGGGACGTCGCCTGGGGGCAGCGTCTCGCCGTCCCGGCGGGTACCTCGGTCCGGTTCGAACCGGGCGTGAGCCGCAGCGTCGACCTGGTGCCGCTCGGCGGCGCGCGCGTCGTGCCGGGCCTGCGCGGCGAGTGCGCCGGGCCCCTGGACACCGCGTCACCAGCCAGACCGACGACCGACGGGCCGGCGCGGTGAGCGCCGTGCGGCGGGACCGCTACATCGATTTGTACGGGCCCACCACCGGCGACCGCATCCGGCTGGCCGACACGAGCCTGCTGATCGAGGTCGAGACCGACCACTGCGTGGGCGGCGACGAGGCGGTCTTCGGCGGTGGCAAGGTGATCCGCGAGTCGATGGGCCAGTCACGGGCCACCCGTGCCGAGGGCGCCCTCGACACCGTCATCACCGGCGCGGTGGTGCTCGACCACTGGGGGATCGTCAAGGCCGATGTGGGCCTGCGGGACGGGCGGATCGTCGCCCTCGGCCGGGCCGGCAACCCGGACACCATGCCCGGCGTCCACCCCGACCTGGTCATCGGCCCGGCCACCGAGGTGATCGCCGGCAACGGCCGGATCCTCACCGCCGGCGCCGTCGACACCCACGTGCACTTCATCTGCCCGGAGATCGTCACCGAGGCGCTCGCCAGCGGCGTCACCACGCTCGTCGGCGGCGGCACCGGCCCCGCCGAGGGCACCAGGGCCACCACCGTCACCCCGAACGCCTGGCACCTGGCGCGCATGCACGAGGCGCTGGACACGCTGCCGGTCAACGTCCTGCTGCTCGGCAAGGGCAACACCGTCTCGCCAGAGGCGCTGTGGGAGCAGTTGCGCGCCGGCGCGGGCGGTTTCAAGCTGCACGAGGACTGGGGCACCACCCCGGCGGCGATCGACGCCTGTCTGCGGGTGGCGGACGCCTCCGGCGTGCAGGTGTCGATCCACACCGACACCCTCAACGAGGCCGGGTTCGTGGCCGACACGCTGCGGGCGATCAGCGGTCGGGCCATCCACTCGTACCACACCGAGGGCGCGGGCGGCGGGCACGCGCCGGACATCATCACGGTGGCCAGCGAGCCCAACGTGCTGCCGTCGTCGACCAACCCGACCCGGCCGTACACCGCCAACACCCTCGCCGAGCACCTGGACATGCTGATGGTCTGCCACCATCTCAACCCGTCCGTGCCCGAGGACCTGGCCTTCGCCGAAAGCCGCATCCGACCGTCCACGATGGCCGCCGAGGACCTGCTGCACGACCTCGGCGCGATCTCCATCATCGGCTCCGACGCGCAGGCGATGGGCCGGGTGGGCGAGGTGATCCTGCGGACCTGGCAGAGCGCGCACGTCATGAAGGAGCGGGTGGGCGCGCTGCCCGGCGACGGGGCCGCCGACAACCACCGGGCCCGGCGGTACGTGGCGAAATACACCATCTGCGCGGCGATGGCGAACGGGCTGGACGGCGAGGTCGGCTCGGTCGAGCCGGGCAAGCTCGCCGACCTGGTGCTGTGGGACCCGGCGTTCTTCGGCGTACGACCACACCTGGTGATCAAGGGCGGCATGATCGCGTACGCCCAGATGGGTGACGCCAACGCGTCCATCCCGACGCCGCAGCCGATGCTGCCGCGACCGATGTTCGGGGCGTACGGCGTCGCGGCGGCGGCCACCAGCCTGGCGTTCGTCGCGCCGGCCGCCCTCGACGCCGGGCTGCGCCTGGACGTGCGGCGACGGGTGGTGCCGGTCGCCGATGTGCGCTCGCGGGGCAAGGCCGACCTGCCGGAGAACAACGCGATGCCCCGGATCGAGGTGGACCCGGACACCTTCACCGTGCGGATCGACGGGGAGGTGGTGGAACCGGACCCGGTGCCCCGCCTGCCGATGACCCAGCGGTACTTCCTGTTCTGATGCCGACGTCGAGCCTGCTCCTGTTGCTCGCCGACGGTCGCTTCCCGGCCGGCGCGCACGCGCACTCCGGTGGTCTGGAGGCCGCCGTCGCCGCCGGCCGGGTCACCGACCTGGCCTCGTTGGAGGCGTTCCTCGTCGGCCGGCTGGCCACCGCCGGTCTGGTCGGCGCGGCGTTCGCGGCGGCGGCGCACCGGGCGGCGGTCACGCCGGCCAGCGTCGGCCCCGGCGCGCGCCCGGTCGGCCTCGGCCATCCCGCGCGGCGGGCGACCACGCCGACCGATCCCGGCGTACGCCCGGCGGTGGCGGCTGATTCGGCCGTACGCGGGGAGGCGCCGGCCGACGCCAGCCCGTGCCGGAACGCGCTGGCGCGGCTCGACGCGGAGTTGGACGCCCGTACCGCGTCACCGGCGCTGCGGGGGGTGTCCCGCCGCCAGGGCCGGGCCCTGCTGCGTGCCGGACGGGCCATCTGGTCGGCTGGCCCGTTCGACGATCTGCCCGCGACACCGCAGGGAGCGCACCAGCCGTTGGTGCTCGGGCTGCTCTGCGCCGCCGCCGGCCTGAACCGCGCCGAGACCGCGACGGTCGCCGCCTACGGGACGGTGACCGGCGCGGCCAGTGCCGGCGTACGCCTGCTCGGTCTCGACCCGTACCAGGTGCAGGCCCTGCTGGTCGGTCTCACCGACCTCTGCGACGGCACCGCCGCCGACGCGGCGCGGGCCGCCGACGATCCACCCGAACGGCTGCCCGCGGCCGCCGCGCCCCTTGCCGACATCTACGCCGAAGCTCATGCCACCTGGGAGGTGCGTCTCTTTGCGTCCTGACACCGTTTCGCCGATCGCTGCGCCCACTGCCGACCCGCACGACGAGACTGTTCCGCACACCCACCCCGAGCCGGGGGTGGACCCGCATCCGCCGCTCGCGCGGGCCGGCCGGGCGCTGCGCGTCGGCATCGGCGGGCCGGTCGGGTCCGGCAAGACCGCCCTGGTGGCGGCGCTGTGCCGGGCGTTCGCCGACGAGCTGCGCCTCGGTGTGGTCACCAACGACATCTACACGACCGAGGACGCGGACTTCCTCAAGCGGGCCGGCGTGCTGGACCCGAGCAGGATCCGCGCGGTGGAGACCGGGTGCTGCCCGCACACCGCCATCCGCGACGACATCGGGGCCAACCTCGACGCCGTGGACGAGCTGGCCGAGGCGGTTGGCCCGTTGGACCTGGTGCTGGTCGAGAGCGGCGGGGACAACCTGACCGCCACGTTCAGCCGGGGCCTGGTGGACCGGCAGATCTTCGTGGTCGACGTGGCCGGCGGGGACAAGGTGCCCCGCAAGGGCGGCCCCGGGGTCACCTCCGCCGACCTGCTCGTGATCAACAAGACCGACCTGGCGCCCATGGTCGGCGCGGACCTGGCCGTCATGGACCGGGACGCGCGGGCCCGGCGCGGCGACCTGCCGACCGTGTTCCTGTCGATCGTCGGGGACCCGACGGCCGGTCGGGTCGCCGACTGGATCCGCCACGAGCTGGCCCACCACGCGGCCCTGCACCCGATCGCCGCGCAGGCCGGCCCGGTCTGATGCGCGCGTTCGCCCGGGTGGTGGCCCGCGCCGACGGCCGGGGCGGCACGACCCTGACGGAGCTGCGCGGCGAGACGCCGCTGCTGCTGCGCCAGACGCCCGGGGACGGTCGCGTCGTGACCGTGTACGTGGTGGGCGGGGCGGCCGGCCCGCTCGCCGGCGACGACCTGCGGCTGGAGATCGACGTGGGGCCGGGCGCGGCGGTGCGGGTGCACAGCGTCGCCGCCTCGGTGGCCCTGCCCGGCCGGCCCGGCGCCGTGTCGCGGATGGCGGTACGCGCCGTGGTGCACGACGGCGGCGCACTGCACTGGCTGCCCGAGCAACTGGTCGCGGCGGCCGGCTGCGCGCACCTCGCCGAGTCCCGCATCGAGCTGGCCGCAGACGCGCGGCTGACCTGGCGGGACGAGGTGATCTGCGGCCGGTACGGCGAAACGCCGGGCGCCGCCGTCGTGCACACCCGGGTCGACTACGACGGCCGGCCGCTGCTGCGCCAGTCCCTGGCGGTGGGGCCGGGTGCGCCCGGCTGGGCCGGCCCGGCGGTGCTCGGCGGCGTGTCGGCCACCGGGTCGCTGCTGGTGGTGGACCCGTCGCGCCCCGCCGAGCCCGCGATGGTCGAGGGCACGCTCGCGCGGCTGCCCCTGGCCGGTGGTCCGGCGACGCTGTGGAGCGCCACCGCGCCCGACGCACACACCCTGCGCGCCCACCTCGAGGCGGGGGTGGGCGCGAGCGTCCAGGGCTGATCCCGTTAGGAAGGGCCCCTTCTTATACACCAGGCGTTAGGAGGGGGCCCTTCCTTGAACCCTCTGGTCATGGCCTGAACCCCGACGTTGTTATGCGGCATCTCGGCCCCGCCGGATCGGAATGCTCCTAGTCTCCGAAGGTGCGATCGTCGGTCGCCGGAGGGCTCACAGGAGGCCGTGATGAGTGGAAATGCTCGACCCGAGGGCATCAGTCCGACAGCCGTGGAGGGCGCTCCCGGGCTGTGGCGCGTCGACCTTCAGCGGCACGATCTCAGCATCGAGGGCCGGGAGGTCGTGCAGAGCCGGGTGGAGTTCACGCCGGACTCGCCGCCGTTCAAGCACTTCCACCCCGGCGAGGAGATCATCTGTGTGCTCCAGGGGTCGCTGGAGTACACCCTCGACGGTCAGCCGCCGGTGGTGTGCAACGTCGGTGACGCCCTGACCGTGCCGTACGGGGTCCACCACCAGGCCCGCAACGTCGGCGACGGGGTGGCCGTCGAGTTGGCCACGTACGTCGTCGAGAAGGGCAAGCCGCTGCTCACCAAGGTGGAGTGAGCCCGACGTCAGCGGCGCGGCCCGGTCGCCTCGGCGTGGTCGCGGCGACCGGCCGGGTCGAGGCGGGCGATCAGCTCGGCGAGGTCGTCGAGCAGGGCGCTGTCGGCCGGTACGCCCACCTCGGCGAGGCTGGCCCGGACCCGCTCGTCGAGGCGGGCGTGCTCGCGGCGGCCGCGGGCAGTCAGGTAGGCCCGGATCCGTCGGCGGTCCAGCACGTCGATCCGCCGGAACACGAGGTTACGGTCGACGAGTTGGTCGACAAGCTTGGTGAGCGTGCCCGGCGGCAGCGAGGCTTCGGCGGACACCTCGCTCATCGGGTGGCCCTGACCGTCGGCGAGCAGGCAGAGCACCCGCCACGCCTCGGTGGTCAGCTCGTCGTCGGCCAGGACGGCGGCCAACCGGCGGGAGAGCAGCCGTTCGGCGCGGGTGAGCGAGCGCAGCAGGTCGGCTGGCGCCCCGGGCACGTCTGACATGGAACTCCCTGGGCCGGTGGGCCCTGTCATGGTAGCGAGTCGTCCCGGTCCGTGGTGAACTCTGGTCTTCCGACCTGGGCCGGGCAATCATGTGCTCATGTCCGCGCCGGCACCGCCGTGGCTCACCGTCGATCGGGCCGTGGTCAGCATCGCGCTGGTGTACCCGATGCGCGGGCCGGCGGGAATGTTCGGCCCGACCTGCGAACTCTGCGCCCAGCTCGCGGTCGAGGAGATCAACGCCTGCGGCGGGGTGCTGGGCCGGGAGGTACGGCTGGTGCCGGTCGACGGTGGCGCCCCGCCCGCCGAGGTGGCCGCCGAGGTCGAGGCGCTGGTGTCGGTGGGGGCCGTGCAGGGCGTGACCGGTTGGCACATCTCCTCGGTACGGCAGGCGCTCGCGCCCCGGGTCGCCCACCGCGTGCCGTACGTCTACACCGCGCTGTACGAGGGCGGTGAGCGTACCGAGGGGGTCTATCTGACCAGCGAGACGCCGGACGCCCAGTTGTGGCCCGCCATGCGGCTGCTCGCGGGCGAGCAGGGTGTGCGCCGTTGGTTCGTGGTCGGCAACGACTACGTGTGGCCCCGGCGTACCGCGCGGGCGGCCCAGCGGTACGCGGTGCGCGGCGGCGGTCGGGTGGTGGGGCAGGCGTTCCTGCCGTTGGAGACGCACGACTTCGACGAGGTGCTGCGCCAGATCGAGCGCAGCGAGGCCGACGCGGTGGTGATGCTGCTCGTCGGCGCGGACGCGGTGCGGTTCAACCGGGCGTTCGGGCGGGCCGGGATGGACCAGCGTTGCCTGCGCCTGAGCACGTTGATGGACGAGAACATGCTGCTGGCCAGTGGCGTGGGCGCGACGCGGCGGCTCTACAGCACGGCGGGCTTCTTCGCCGGTCTCGTGACGCAGGAGAACCTGGACTTCCACGGCGAGTTCGCCCGCCGGTTCGGGGTGGAGGCGCCGCCGCTGGGCAGTCTGGGGGAGTCCTGCTACGAGGGTGTGATGCTGCTCGCCGCCCTGATCGCGCAGGCCCGCACCCTCGACGTACGGGCGATCGAGACGGCTGCCGACTCGGTGGCGTACCACGGGCCGCGCGGTCGGCTGCGGCTGCGTCGGCGGCACGTGCGCCAGCGGATCTACCTCGCCGAGGCCGACGGTCTCGACTTCACCGTGCTCGCCCAGCTCTGACCGACCGTCCGGACCCTTGACAGGTCCACCCGGCCCGACCCTAAGATACTTCCTGCGTGAAGTATCTGGCTCGGGGCCGGATACCGCGATTGTGTCCACCGTCGGCGGAAATCTGTCCGCCGACCATTGTGGTGGCCCTTTCCTCAGCCGAATTAATCAGTGCCGGCATCGTCGTGTGAAGGCGATGTCGGCCATTGTGGCGTGCGCCCTCTCCAGGTGCCGGGGAAACAGTCAATTAAGGACTGGGAAACACTCACGCAATCATGCCGGTCGACGCTTTGCGTGCCCGTACCCGATGCGATGACCACCGGCGACGTCCACCCGTCGACCTCGGCATCGCCAAGTTCAGCTCCACCGGACCGCACCGACCGTCCTTTCGCCACTTGAGTGCACCGCAGGGAGATTAGATGTCACTTCTTTGGGGCCGCCGCATCCTGGCGGGTGCCATGACCCTCGTCGCCGCGGCCGCCATGACCGCGTGCGGCAGCAAGACCAATGACGAGGGCGGCACGGCCGGCGTCACCGCCGACGTCTCCGGCGACACCGTCAAGGTGGGCCTGCTCAACTCGCTCTCCGGCACCATGGCGATCAGCGAGGTCACCGTCCGCGACTCGATCATGCTCGCCGTCGAGGAGATCAACGCGGCCGGTGGGGTACTCGGCAAGAAGATCCAGCCGGTCGGCGAGGACGGCGCGTCGGACTGGCCCACCTTCGCCGAGAAGGCCGAGAAGCTCATCTCCGAGGACCGGGTCGCCGCCGTCTTCGGCTGCTGGACGTCGGCCAGCCGCAAGGCGGTCAAGCCGGTGTTCGAGAAGAACAAGGCGCTGCTGTTCTATCCGGTGCAGTACGAGGGCCTGGAACAGTCGCCCTACATCTTCTACACGGGCGCGACGACCAACCAGCAGATCGTCCCCGGGCTCGACTACCTCAAGTCCCAGGGAACGAAGTCGGTCTACTTGGTCGGCAGCGACTACGTGTTCCCGCGAACGGCCAACAAAATCATCAAGGCGTACGCGGCGGCGAACGGGATGACCGTGGTCGGCGAGGATTACGCGCCGCTCGGGTCCACCGAATTCGGCACGATCGTCAACAAGGTCAAGTCGTCCGGCGCGAAGGCGGTCTTCAACACCCTCAACGGTGACAGCAACGTGGCCTTCTTCAAGGAGTACAAGTCGGCCGGGCTGACCGCCGCCGCCATGCCGGTGGTGTCGGTGTCCATCGCCGAGGAGGAGGTCAAGGGCATCGGCACCCAGTACCTGGAGGGTCAGCTGACCGCCTGGAACTACTACCAGACCACGCCCGGCGCGGCGAACAGCAAGTTCGTGGCCGCGTACAAGGCGAAGTACGGCGCGGACAAGCCGACGAGCGACCCGATGGAAGCCGCCTACGTCAGCGTCTACCTGTGGAAGGCGATGGTCGAGAAGGCCGGCGCGTTCGACGTCGAGAAGGTCCGCGGCGCGTCCGACGGGATCACCTTCGACGCGCCGGAGGGCCTGGTCACCGTCGACGGCAAGACCCAGCACATCGCCAAGACCGCCCGCATCGGCAAGATCGGCGCGGACGGCCTGATCACCGAGGTGTGGAACTCCGGCAAGCCGGTCGCGCCGGACCCGTACCTCAAGACCTACCCGTGGGCGAGCGGCCTGAGCTGACGACGCCGGCCCGGGCGGGTGGCGCGACGACGCGCCCCCCCCCGGGCCCCCCGACCAGCAGTACGGAGTACCCACCGTGACAGTCCTCTTCGGTCAACTCTTCACCGGCATCAGCATCGGCGCGGTGCTGCTGCTCATCGCGCTCGGGCTGGCGCTGACCTTCGGCCAGATGAACGTGATCAACATGGCCCACGGCGAGTTCATCATGGCCGGCGCCTACACCACGTACGTGTTGCAACAGAGCATCAGCGGGGCCGGTGTCTCCCTGCTGGTGGCGTTGCCGGTGGCGTTCGTGGTCGCCGGCACGATGGGTGTGCTGCTGGAGATCCTGCTGATCCGTCGGCTCTACGCCCGCCCGCTGGACACCCTGCTGGTCACCTGGGGCGTGTCCCTGATGCTGCAGCAACTCGCGCGGGACGTCTTCGGCAGCCCGAACGTGCAGACCCGCGCGCCGGACCTGCTCACCGGCAACGTGGCGTTGCCCGGCGGGCTGACCGTCGCCAACAACCGGCTGTTCATCCTGGCCCTGGCGCTGGCCGCCGTCGCCGCGCTCACCCTGGCGCTGCGGCTCACCCCGTTGGGGCGTCGGATCCGCGCGGTGGTGCAGAACCGCGACCTCGCCGCGGTGTCCGGTATCCCCACCGCCCGGGTCGACCGGACGACGTTCTTCGTCGGCTCCGGCCTGGCCGGGCTCGCCGGGGTGGCGCTCACCCTCCTCGGCCCGATCGGCCCGACCATGGGCACCAACCTGATCATCGACGCCTTCCTGGTCGTCGTGGTCGGCGGGATCGGCCAGCTCAAGGGCAGCGTGATCGTCGCCTTCGCCCTCGGCGTGCTCCAGGCCACCGGGGAGTACCTCACCACCCTCAGCGTCGCCAAGGTGATCGTCTTCGTGGCGATCGTCGCGTTCCTCCAGTGGCGGCCACAGGGCCTGTTCACCCTGCGGACCAGGAGCCTCGCATGACCGCCGTGACACCCGCGCCGCCGAGCACCGTCGGCACACCGGCCCCGGCCGACGCCGTGCCACCGAGACGGCCCGGTGGCCGCTCGCGGCTGCGCACGCTGGCCGGGTTCGCGTTCGGCGCGGCGCTGCTGTTCGCCGTCGCGCCGCTGGCGCTGTCGGACTTCCGGCTGGCCCTGCTCGCCAAGTACCTCTGCGTCGCCATGGTGGCCGTCGGCATCGGCATCGCCTGGGGTCGGGGCGGCATGCTCACCCTCGGCCAGGGCGTCTTCTTCGGCCTCGGCGGCTACGCGATGGCCATGCACCTCAAGCTCGCCGACGCGGGTCCCGGTGGGATGCCCGACTTCATGCAGCTGTACGGGCAGCTCGACGAACTGCCCGTGTGGTGGCGGCCGTTCGCCAGCCCCTGGTTCGCGTTGCCCGCCACGGTGCTGCTGCCGATGGCCGTCGCCTTCGGGCTCGGCTCGCTGGTGTTCCGTCGCCGCGTGCGGGGCGCGTACTTCGCCATCCTCAGCCAGGCCCTCGCCGCCGCCATGGTGATCCTGCTGATCGGTCAGCAGGGGACCACGGGCGGCACCAACGGGCTCACCGACATCCAGGGCTTCTTCGGTTACGACCTCGACGACCCGGTCAACCAGCGGATGGTCTACTTCATCATCGCCGGCATTCTGTTGGCGCTGCTCGCCCTGGCCCGCCAGCTCATGCACAGCCGCTACGGCGAACTGCTGGTGGCGGTGCGCGACGGCGAGGAGCGGGTCCGCTTCCTCGGCTACGACCCGGCGTCGGTCAAACTCGTCGCCTACGTGGTGGCGGCCGGCATGGCAGGCCTCGCCGGCGCGCTGTTCGTGCCGGCGGTGGGCATCATCTCGCCCGCCCTGATCGGCATCGTCCCGTCGATCGAGTTCGTCATCGGGGTCGCGGTGGGCGGTCGCGCCACGCTGCTCGGGCCGGTGCTCGGCGCGGTCGCGGTGGCCTGGGCGCGTACCGCCCTCTCCGAACGGTTCCCGGGCACCTGGACGTACCTCCAGGGTCTGCTCTTCGTGGTGGTGGTGGCGTTCCTTCCCGGCGGCCTGGCGTCGCTGTGGGCGCTGGCCCGTCGCCGCGACGCGGACCCCGCGTCGAGCCGGCGCGGGTGGTTCCCGCTGGCCCGGCGACGCGCCGACCGGGCGGAGGTGGAAGTGGCATGAGCGACGACCGACTGGACGGGTTGTCCGTCCGTGACGTGCGGGTCAGCTTCGACGGTTTCACCGCGGTCGACGGCGTCTCGCTGGAGGTGCCCGCCGGGGACATCCGGTTCCTGATCGGGCCGAACGGCGCGGGCAAGACCACCCTCGTGGACGCGATCACCGGCCTGGTGCGGGCCACCGGATCGGTGTGCTTCGGGGATCAGGAGCTGCTGGGTCGGCCCGTGCACCGGATCAGCCGCCTCGGTGTCGGACGGACGTTCCAGACGTCGACGATCTTCGAGGAGCTGTCGGTCGTGCAGAACCTCGACATCGCGGCCGGCGCGCGCCGGAGCTGGGCCACCCTGGCCCGGCGACGGCGGGGCATCCCCGACGAGGTGGCCGCCGCGCTGGACACCATCGGGCTGACCGGCCGGGCCGACCAGCTCGCCGGCACGCTCGCGCACGGCCAGAAGCAGTGGTTGGAGATCGGCATGCTGCTGGTGCAGGACGCCCGGCTGCTGCTGCTCGACGAGCCGGTCGCCGGGATGAGCCACGAGGAGCGCGACGCCACCGGCGCCCTGTTGGAGACGGTGAGCCGCGACCGCACGGTCGTGGTGATCGAGCACGACATGGACTTCCTGCGGCGCTTCGCGCGCAGCGTGACCGTGCTGCACGCGGGCAAGGTGCTCAGTGAGGGCACGGTGGCGCAGGTCCAGGCGGACCCGCGCGTGCAGGAGGTCTACCTTGGCCACTCGGTCGACGCCGGGTCGGTCCCCAGTCCTTCGGAGGCATGATGCTGACCCTGCGTGGGGTGCACGCCGGTTACGGACGTTCCCGGGTGCTGCACGGGGTGGACCTCGCCGTCCCGCCGGACGGGGTGGCCGCGGTGCTCGGGCACAACGGCGCCGGCAAGAGCACCCTGCTGCGGGTCGCGGCGGGCCTGCTGCGCCCGACCGCCGGGGTGGTCGAGCTGGACGGCGAGGACGTCACCCGGCTCGCGCCGCACGAGCGGGTGGCGCGCGGGATGGCGTACGTGCCGCAGGGCCAGCAGTGCTTCCCGCACCTCACGGCGGCGGAGAACCTGCGCCTGGTCGCCGACGGCCGGCGCGACGGCGCGGTGGCCACGGCGGAGGTGCTGGACCTCTTCCCGGCGCTGCGCCCGTTGCTGCGGCGGCGGGCGGGGCTGCTCTCCGGCGGACAGCGTCAGCAGCTCGCCATCGCCCGCGCGTTGATCACCCGGCCGCGGCTGCTCATGCTCGACGAGCCGACCGAGGGCATCCAGCCGTCGGTGGTCGCCGAGATCCAGGAGCGGATCGTCGAGCTGACCCGGCAGTCCGGCTTCAGTGTGCTGCTCGTCGAGCAGCACCTCGGCTTCGCGCTGCGGGTGGCGAACCGCTACCACGTCCTCGAATCCGGCCGGGTCACCTCGCACGGCGACGGGGGAGTCACGGCGGAGCGGGAGGTACGCGCGGCCCTGGCGGTCTGAGCCGGCTCGGGCCGGAGCGTGCCCCGGCGGCACCCTCCGGTTCGTAGAATCCCTGCCATGGCGCAGATCGTCGAGTTACTGGCCTCGCCCGTGCACCGCTTCCTGGGCCGGCCCAGCGACGGTCCGGCACCCGCGCCCCCCGGCGAGCTGGTCGACGCCGTCCAGATCCGGGCCGGCCTTGGCATCGTCGGCGACCGCTACTTCGGCAAAGCGGCACACCGCGACGCCAGCGTCACGGTGATCGCCCAGGAGTCGCTGCCGGCCGGCATCGGGCTGGCGCAGGTCCGCCGCAACATCCTCACCGCCGGCCTCGCCGTGGACGAGCTGATCGGCCGGGTGCTGGTCCTCGACTCCGGCGACGGCCCGGTCGGCCTGCGGGTGAACCGGGCCGCGCGCCCCTGCGCCTGGATGGACGTCACGGTCGGCCCGGGCACCTGGAAGGCGCTGCGCACCACGGGCGGCGTCCGCTGCACCCCCCTGCACGACGGCGTGCTGCGGATCGGCCCGGTCACCGCCACCGTGAGCTGACCGACGCTCAGACCTGGCTGATGTGCGCGGCGAGCACCCGCCATCCGTGCGGGTCGTCGTGCACCCAGGTGCGGGTGTAGCGCAGGCGCGCGCTGAACGGCGCGCCGTCGAACATCCCGGCGACCCGGGCCAGGCAGAACGTCACCCCGGTCGACCCGACGACGAGCAGGTCCAACTCCTCCTCGGTCAGCTCCTCGACGACCGAGGTCCGGTCCCGGTACGCGGCGAGATCTTCGGCCTTGGTGTGCTTCCGGCCGTCGGGGCCGATCGCGATCAGTTGGTCGACCAGCAACTGGTCGAGGGCGGCGGCGTCACCGGCCCGCTGCGCGGCCTGCAGGGTGCGTTCAGCGTCGAGTAGCTCCGCCTCGCGTGCGCTGTCCGGCATGGCGCCGTCCTCCCGGTCTCCCACTCCCGGCGTCACCGTCCGGACTGACCGCATTGTGGCAGGCCGACCCGTCGGGACGTGGGGCATCGGCGCGGCGGCGCGCCCGCCCGTGTCGGGGAATCGCCGACAGCAGCCTGATTCATCCCGAATACTGGCTTTATGCCACGGAAGGTGATGCCGCATGACTGCCTCTGACACGTCCGGCCAGCAGGCGGGGCTGCCCACCATCGTGCTCGTGCACGGGGCCTTCGCCGACTCGTCGAGCTGGAACGGGGTGATCGCCAACCTCAAGCGCCGGGGCTATCCGGCCATCGCCGTCGCCAACCCGCTGCGCGATGTGCAGGGGGACGCGGCGTACGCCCGCTCCGTCGTGGACAACGTCGACGGTCCGGTCGTGATGGTCGCGCACTCGTACGGCGGACTGGTGATCACCGAGGCCGCGGACGGCGCGGCCAACGTGAAAGCCCTGGTGTACGTCGCCAGCATCAGCCCGGACGTCGGCGAGAGCGTGGTCGACCTGGTCATGAAGTACCCCGGCAGTCAGCTCGTCACGTCCATCGAGATGGTGCCCTACCCCCTGCCCGACGGTGGGACGGCCATGGACCAGTACATCAAGCAGGACGTGTTCCCGGAGGTGTTCGCCGCCGACGTCGACCCCGAGCTCGCCGAGCTGATGGCGGTCACCCAGCGGCCGGCCTCCGCGATGGCCCAGACCGGGTCCGTGAAAAAGGCGGCCTGGAAGACCATCCCGTCGTGGACCCTGATCAGCACGCAGGACCAGGGCATCCCGCCGGACCTGCAACGCTTCCTGGCCCAGCGGGCCGGGTCCACCGTGGTCGAGGTCGACGGGTCGCACGCCGTGGCGGTCTCGCAACCAGGCCCGGTCGCCGACTTCATCGACACCGCCGCCCGCGCCACCATGGGCTAGCTCGGACGGCGGTGCGTACTAGGCTTCGTGCCATGGCGGACCAGGACGGTCCGGGCGCGCACGCCACCGGAGCGACGCGACCGGTCGAGACGGTCGTCCGGGAGATCCTCGCGGTGGTCCCGGCCGGGTGCACCTGGCTGGTGCCGGTGCCCGACGCCCACCGAGCCGTCGCCGACTGGCGGATCGCGGCCACCAGTGGGCAGAGCCAGGACATCTACGGTCGGGGCGTCGACCGCGTCGGCGCCTGCCTCAGCGAGTTGTACCCCACCATGGTCGGCGGGCCGCTCTGGCAGCTCTACGAACGGGTGTTCAGCACCGGGCCGTCGGGCCGCCTGGCCGACTTCCGGTACGTCCAGAGTCGTACCGGGGTCGTCGCCGACTCGCTGTTCGACGTCGAGGTGCACCGGGTCCTCGGCGGCCTGCTGGTGTCCTGGCAGCGGCTCGACGAGGACCGTCGTCGCCTGGACCGCACCGAGCTGCTGGGCAGCCTCGGCTGGGCCGAGTACGACCTGGCCAGCGGGATCAGTCAATGGTCACCCGGCATGTACCGCGTCTTCGACCGGGATCCCGCGCTCGGGCCGCTGTCGCGCGCCGAGCAGGCAGCCGCCCTGTTACCCGACGACTACCTGCTGCGCGAGGCGGCGTGGCAGACGTTGGACGGCGGGGAGTCCTCCGACGTGACGGTCCGGTTCCAGACGACCGGCGGGGTGCGGCACCTGCGGATCCTCTCCGACGTGTCCCGGGACGCGGACGGCGTACCGCTGAAGATTCACGCCGTGGTGCAGGACGTGACCGCCCGGGTGAACTCGCGTACCGCCATCGAACGGCTCAACGACCAGTTGCGGACGCGGGAGCTGACCGCGCTGGCCGAGCACCGGCTCGCCGGGCAGTTGCAGAACCTCATCCAGCCGGTGCCCCGCGAGACGTTCGCCCTGCCCGGCATCGAGGCGGTGGTCAACTACCTGCCGGCCGAGAGCACCGCGCAGGTCGGCGGTGACTGGTACCACGCGCAGGCCCAGCCGGACGGCACGGTCGTGCTCGCCGTCGGCGACGTCGCCGGTCACGGCCTGGACGCGGCGAGCGGAATGGCGCACCTGCGCTTCGCCCTGGTTTCCTGGCTGTCGATCGGCATCGGGGACCCGTCGGTGCTGCTCGGGCACCTCAACCGGCTCTGCGGTCAGCTCTCGATCACCGCCACCGCGGTGGTCGCCGTGTACGACCCGGCCACCCGGGCGCTCTGCTGGGGCCGGGCCGGGCACATGGCGCCGCTGCTGTCCCGAGCCGGTCGGACCGACCCGCTCGAAAGCCCGCCGGGTCTGCTGCTGGGCGCCATGGTCGACTCGACGTACCCGGTGCTCACCGCGCGACTGCGCCCCGACGACCTCGTGCTGTTCTACACCGACGGCCTGGTCGAGCGCCGGGAGCCCGGGCAGGACCGGTTGCGGCAGGTGAGCGCCACCCTGTCCGCGCTCAGCGCGACGCCGGGGGAGCAGACCCTCGCCCGGCTGCGGAATCTGCTGCACCACCCCAGCCCGGACGACGACACGTGCACCCTGGCCGTCCGCGTGCTGCCCTGATCCGCGCCCGGCTCACCGCGACAGCCGGATCCGGACCACGGTGCCCGCACCGGCGGTGAACACCCGTACCTCGTCGCAGATCCGCTCGACGATGGCCAGCCCGCGACCGCGTACCGCGTTGGCGGCGGGCATCTCCCGGCCGAGCGTCCGCGCCGGGCCCTGGTCGACGACGTCGCAGAACACCTGGTCGCCCTCGGCCCAGAGCCGGACCCGGCCGCCACCGGTGGTGTGCTGCAACGTGTTGGTCGCCAGCTCGCTGACCGCGAGCGCCAGCAACTCCACCCGCTCGGCCGACAGGCCCCGCGCCGTGGCGCCCTGGCAGACGAACGTGCGCAGCGCCCGCAGGTCGGCCGCCACCTCGTACGCCATCGTGTCGGTGCGCGGGGCCGACGGCGGCTCCTCGGCCACCGCGTGCGCGTTGGGTCGGTCGGCCGCCATCAGCCCGCCAGCCGCGGGTCGTCGGCGGGCGGACGCAGCAGGTTGCCCACGCCGGTGATGTCGAGGACCGCCGCGACCGGACCGGAGGCGTTGACCGCGTACAGGTGCCGGCCGTCGGCGCGCGCCGCCTGGTGGGCGGTCACCAGGCCGTGCAGGCCGGTGGAGTCGAGGAACCGCAGCCCGCCGACGTCGACCACCACCACCGCGGCGGCGCGTACCGCCGCGGACAGCACGGTCGTCAGCTCGGGCTGGGCCGCCAGGTCGCACTCACCGGTCAGCGTGACCACGATTCGCCCGGCTGCCGTGGACGTGCGGGCCTCGAAGTGCGCCATCGGACAGCAGCACCCTTTCTCGTCGCGTCGGCCGTTGTCGGGACATCATGTCATCCGATGGCCGGTCGGCCGTGTCCTCCGTTCGGCGGTTGATCAAGAAGGTGCGGCCACTGTGCGACGGCGGACGGGTCAGGACCCCGAGTCGTCCGCGACGGACCCGCTCAGCTCGCGTCACCGCGCGTCCCGCTACGGGCGGATGTCCAGTGCGCCGATCAGGTCGTCGCGCAGGGTGAACCGGTACCGCAGCTCGACCGGGCTGCCCGGGAAGTCGCCCGACAGCCGTGTGAGAACCAGGTAGGAGTCGCCCGCCTGGGGCGTGACCCGCACCGGTTCGGCGGTGTACGAGTACTGCGCCATCGAGCGCTCCCGCCAGGAGCGGATGGACGGACGGCCGTCGTACAGCCGGTCCTCGTCGGCCACGCTCGCCGTGTCCGCGAAGCAGGCGACGAAGGCGTCCACGTCCCCGTCGCCGACGGCCCGGAAGTACCTGTCGATCACGTCGGGCAGGTCGACCGCCATCTGCTCCTCCTGCGGCCCGGGCCGCCCGTCGGGGCGGCCGCCGTGGTCCCGGTCCGACCTCACGGTACGAGACACGGCGGGTGGGGCGCGGCGCAACCGGCAGAACCGCCGGGCCAGCGCCTCCCGGGGTTTGTCGCCGTCCGGCCCGGGTAGCCACGCGTTCCGGCGACGGAAGGGGCGGGTCCATGGCCGAACTGGCGTTCGTCGACAAGGTGGCGGCACGGGCGGGTATTCCGCCGGCCGAGGCACGCCCGCTGACCGAGGCCGTGCTGCGCACGCTCACCGAGCGTCTCAGCGGGGGCGAGGCCACCGCGCTCGCCCCGCACGTGGCCGACGAGCTGAGTCCGCTGCTGGTCAAGGCCGCCGAACCGCCCGAGACATTCGGGTACGACGAGTTCCTGCGCCGCGTCGCCGATCGCGCCGGCACGGACCGGGCCGGGGCCGAGCGGGGCGTACGGGCGGTCTTCGAGACGATGCACCGGGTGGTCGGGCACCGGGAGTTCTCCGATGCCTTGTCCCAGCTCCCGGCGGAACTGCGGGCACTGGCGCAGCCGCTGCCGCACGGCCCCTGACCGACGCGCGCCCGATGCGTCGGTGACCGTTCGGTCCCTGGCGTGTCGCCACGACACCGGATCTACTGTGCGTAACCGATCGAACGCGCAGTGGCGGTTGTCCCCGCGCCCGTCCGCCGGGTCGTCGCCGCTCCGATCCGAGGAGCGTCCCCTTGGCGTCCATGGTGTCCCCGCGTCCCCTGCTGACCGCAGTGACGACAGTCGTCGCGCTGATCACCCTCGCTCCCGCTCCCGCCGTGGCGTCCCCGCACAGCTATCGGGTCGTCGACCTCGGCACCCTGAGCGGGGGTGACGGCGCTGCGACGGCGATGAACGATCGCGGCGACATCGTCGGCTGGAGCACCGTCGCCGGCGGCGCCCGGCACGCCGTGCTGTGGCGACACGGCGTCATCACCGACCTGGGCGTGCTGCCCGGTGACACCGATTCCAGCGCCGTGGACGTCAACGAGTTCGGTGACGTGGCGATCACCTCGTTCGGCTCGGACTACCTGACCCGCGCGGTGCTCTGGCGCGACGGCCACCTCCGTGACCTGGGCACCCTGGGCGGGGAGAACAGCGTGGCGATCGGCGTCAACGACCGGCGGCAGGTGCTCGGCACCAGCGAACCGGCCGGCGACATGCCGCACCGTTTCCTGTGGCGCGACGGCGTCTTCACCGACCTGGGTCGGGAGTACTTCTACGAGTTCACCGCCGACTTCAACAACGCGGGCGACGTGGTGGGCGGGTTCAACGTGCCGCCGCAGGACTACCCGTGCACCTGCGTCGGTGGCCGGCTGCGCGACGGCGTCTTCACCCAGATCGGCAGCGAGGCGCTCGGGGTCAACAACCGGGGTCAGGTGGTGGGGGCGGCGAACGGGCGGGCGTTCCGCTGGCAGAACGGGACACTCACCGACCTCGGCACGCTCGGCGGCGACTGGAGCCGCGCCACCGCGATAAACGACCGCGGTGAGGTGGTGGGCCAGAGCGCCACCACCACCGCCGCGTGGCACCCGTTCCTCTGGCGCAACGGGTTGATGACCGACCTGACCACCCGGGGCGTGGGGGAGACCGACTGGATCGAGGACATCAACATCCGGGGCCAGCTCGTCGGCGCCCGGGGGAACCGGCCGGTGCTGTTCCGCTGAGCGGAGATCTTCGCGCTGTGGACGTGCGGGCGTGGCCTGACTACCCGGGCGTCAGCGGCGGCCGCGACGAGCCGGCCGGCGGTTGGCTCCGCCGCGTTGCCGCGGGGCGCCGCCGCCGTGTGGACGTGCGGCGCCGCCGCGCGGGCGGGCCGCTCCGCCGGTCGGCCGTGCCGCCGGGCGACGGCGGGCCGCCACGACGATGAGCGTGCCCACCACGGCGACGATGACGACGGGGATCACCCAGGACGGGAGCCCGCGCTCCTTCGAGGACGACGGCGGCGCGGCGGCGGGCGTCACGGCCGGGTCGAGGGTCGCGGCCGGCACGGCGGACGCCGACGCGGTGCCCTCGGCCTGGGCCAGCAGGGCGGGATCGGGGCCGTTCGTCGGCGCCGCCCAACCGGCCGGGGCCGCCGTGCTCGGCCCCTGGTAGTCGAAGGTGACGGTGCCCTTCACGGCCTCACCGTCGGACGCGACCGTGAGGTAACTGGCGGTGTAGCGGCCCTTCGCCGGCCAGTGCGCGACGGTCACCATCGCGGGAAAGCCGGTGTGGTACAGCCGGGGCTCGAAGGTGCCGTTGACCATGAAGTACTCCTGGACCGGCTTGTCCAACCGCTTCGGCTCGCCGTACGACCAGCCGCTGTCCACCCGTGACCCGTTCGGGCCGGTGAGGGTGAAGTGCGCGTTGGCGGCCGGCTTCTCCGTGAAGTACAGCCCGACCCTCTCGAGGGGCTGGCGCACCACGGTGCCGGTCAGCGGAGTGGAGGTCGCCAACTGGCCGTGCGCGGACGCCGGGGCGGCGGGCAGCGCCAGCGACGCGACCACGAGCACGGCCAGCACCGCCAGGGCGCGACGTACGACATTACCGACAGTGACCAGCCTCGATCGCATTCGTTCATCATGGTCATTTCCCCGCCGCCGAACAAGACGTAGAGTTCACCCTCCGACGATCACCTCGACACCCCGTCCCCCTCGCGTCGTTCGGAGTTCACCCGTGTCCGTCCCCGGTTCGCGCCCCACCGCCCGCCTCACCGCCCGCCCCGCCGCCCTGCTGGTCACCGGTCTGCTCACCGCCGTGCTCGCCGCGGGCTGTGGCCAGAACGGCGACCCGTCCGTGGCCGCCCCCTCGACGGCCCCGACATCCGCCGTCGCGCCGACCCCCTCCGTCACGCCGACCATGGCGGGCAGCCCCACTCCCACCCCCGCGGCCAGTACCCCCGCCGCCGTCGACCGGGAGATCACCGTGACCATCGCCAAGCGACGGATCACCCCGCCGACGGGCCGGGTGACCGTGAACAAGGGCCAGTCGGTCCGGATCACGGTCACCTCGGACGTCGCCGACGAGCTGCACGTGCACGGCTACGACCTGGGCGCCCGCCTCCCGGCCGGCACACCGGGCTCGGTGGAGTTCCGGGCCGACAAGACCGGGTTGTTCGAGGTCGAGACGCACGAGACCGAGCTGGTGCTGTTCCAGCTCGTCGTCCGCTGATCTCCGATGTCCGCCGCACCCACGCTGCTGGCGCACGGCGTCGGCGGCCGTCAGGACCTCCCGATCACGCTGCCCGAGCTCGTCGTTGCCGCCGCTCTGACCCTGGTCGTCACGTTCGTCGCGCTGGGCGTGCTCTGGCGGGAGCCACGCCTGGACCGTGATGCCTCAGGTGGTCGGCCGGTGCCGGACCGGCTGGCCCGCCTCGTCGACGCCCCCACGTTCCGGTGGGCGCTGCGCGTACTGGGCCTGCTCGGCGCCGGCTGGTTCGGTGTCGGCCTGCTCGCCGGGCCGGACACCCCGGAGAACCCGACGGCCGGAGTGCTCTACGTGCTCCTCTGGGTCGGTCTGGTGCCCGTATCGCTGCTGTTCGGTCCGGTGTGGCGGGCGGTTAACCCGCTGCGTACCGTGCATCTGCTCGGCGCGCTGGCGGCCCGGCGCGACCCGGCGCGCGGCGTCCGTGAACTGCCGGCCGGTCTGGGCCTCTGGCCCGCCGCGCTCACCCTCTTCGGGTTCGTCTGGCTCGAACTGGTCGCGCCGGACCGGGCCACGCTGCCGGTCATCACCGCGTGGCTGGCCGGGTACGCCGTGGTGATGCTGGCCGGCGCCGTGGTGTTCGGCGCGGCGTGGTTCGACCGGGCCGACCCGTTCGAGGTCTACAGCGCGCTCGTCGGCCAGCTCGCTCCGATCGGCCGGGCCGCCGACGGTGTGCTGGTGTGGCGCAACCCGCTCGACGGGATCGCCGGGCTGCGGCCCCGCCCCGGGCTGGTCGCCGTGGTGATCGTGCTGCTCGGCTCGACGATGTTCGACAGCCTCTCCAACGCGCCGGTCTGGCTGCGCTTCGCCCAGGAGAACGGGCTGCCTCCGGTGGTCACCGGCAGCGCGGGACTGGTCCTGGTGATCGGGGCGGTCGCCGTGGCGTACCTCGCCGCCACGGGCGTCGCGGCCCGCGTCGGCCGCACCGAGCCGGCGGACGCCGGCGCGGTCGGGGCGCGGCGCGTACCGGGCGAGATCGCGCACTCGATCGTCCCCATCGCGGTGGGTTACGTGGTGGCGCACTACTACTCGCTGTTGATCCTGGAGGGTCAGCGCACCCTCGCCCTGCTCTCCGACCCCCGCCACACCGGCGCGGACGTCTTCGGCACCGCCGGCTGGGAACCGCACACTGCGTTGGTGACCCCGTCCGGGGTGGCCAATCTTCAGATCACCGTCATCGTCGTCGGGCACCTGCTCGGCACGCTGCTCGCCCACGACCGCGCCCTGTACCTGTTCCCCCGGGCGCGGGCGGTCGCCGGTCAGCTTCCGCTGCTCGCGCTGATGGTCGCCTACACCGTCGCCGGCCTGCTGCTGCTCTACGCCGGTTAGGCCGAGGGTCAAAGCCCCTGGCCGGCCTGCCGAGGGTCCGGACGGCGACCGGCCGCTTCGGCCGCTGGTGGCGCGTCGCTCGCGGGCCCGTGGTCCGGCCGGATCGGAGCCACCCGCTCCAATGAGCGTGATGCCGGTGAGTCATCTTGATGACTCACAGGCATCACGCTCAATGTGGTGTCCGCCGTCGGCCGCGCCGTCGGCCGTCGGCCGCGCCGTCGGCCGTCGGCCGCGCCGTCCGCGCCGTCCGCCGTCGACCCGCAGGGGCGCGGCCCACCGCCGGCCCACCGCCTGGACTCCGCCTCGGCTCGACCGAGGACCTTGACCACCCGGCCTGGGCGCGTCCGCGCCCGCAGACGAGGATGGGCGCGTGGACTCCGCTCTGACGCGCTACCTCGACGATCTCGTGGCCACCGCCCGGGAGGTCCTCGGCGACGATCTCGTCGGCGCGTACGCGGCCGGTTCGGTGGGGCTCGGCGCGTACGAGCCCGGCCGCAGCGACGTGGACGTGGCGCTGGTCTGCGCCAGCCCGCTCCCCGAGGCCGTCAAGCGGACGCTGGTGGCGCGGCTTCGTCACGAGTCCCTGCCCTGTCCGGCGCGCGGGCTGGAACTGGTCGTGTACCGGCGGGCGGTGGCGGCGGCCGGCAGCCCCGAACCCGGCTTCGAGGTCGAGCTGAACACTGGACGCGCCATGCCGTTCCGCCGCACCCTCGACCCGGCCGACCGGCCGAGCGCCGACGGCCGCTTCTGGTACGGGCTGGACCGCAGCATCCTGCGCCAGAGCGGACTGGCGTTGCTCGGTCCGCCGGTGGCCGAGGTCTTCGCCGACCTCGCCCCGGCCGACCTGCGTCGGCTGTTGATCGAGGCGCTGACCTGGTGGCTGGCCCTGCCAACGCCGCCGGACGACCGGCCCGCGCCCGGCACCGAGGACGCCGTGCTCGGCGCCTGCCGCTCGCTGGTGCGGCACCGCGACGGCGTGTGGCTGTCCAAGGTGGACGCCGGTCGGCGGCTCGTCGACACCGGCTATCCCGCGGAGGTCATCCGTCGGGCGATCGCCGCCCGGCACGGCGGTCCACCGCCCACCGGCGCCGAGGCCCGCGCCTTCCAGCAACGGGTACGCGCCGAGATCGCCGGCTGACCTGCTCAGCGCACCGGTCGGCTCTGCAGTGACGCGAAGAGCAGGTTGAGGCCCTCGGCCATGGTCGGATGCGTGATGATCGCGTCCCGCAGCGCGGTCCATGGCATCCGCGCGAGCATGGCCAACTGCACCGAGGTGATCACCTCACCCGACTCCGGGCCGAGCAGCGCCGCGCCCAGGATCAGGTCGGTGCGGGTGTCGATCACCGCCTTCCACATGCCCCGGGTCTCGCGCAGAGTGCGGGCGCGGGGGATCGCGGCGACCGGCAGGTGGGCCACCTCGATGTCGTATCCGGCAAGGCGCGCGTCGCTCTCGCTGAGACCGACCCGCGCCAGCTCCGGGGTGGTGAAGACGGTGTACGGAACGAGCCGCCCGGACGTACTGCGCCGCTCGCCGGCCAGGTTCGCCCGGATGATCCGGTAGTCGTCGAGCGACACGTGCGTGAACTGCGGGCTGCCCGCGACGTCCCCGGCCGCCCACGTCCGCTCGGCGCTGGTGCGCAGATACTCGTCGACCAGCACGAAGCCACGCTCATCGAGCCGGACACCGGCCGCGTCCAGCCCCAGTCCGTCGGTGACCGGCGCCCGGCCGGCCGCCACCAGCACCTCGTCACCGGTCACCACGCTGCCGTCGTCGAGGGTGACCCGGAGCGTCCCGTCGGGGTCGCGGTCGACCCGGGCGACGGCCACGCCGACGCGGACGTCGATGTCGTCCGCGAGGAAGACCCGCATCAGCGCGTCGGCGACATCGGGGTCCTCGCGGCTGAGTAGTTGCGGGCCGCCCTCGATCACGGTCACCGCGCTGCCGAACGAGGCGAACATCTGCGCGAACTCGACCCCGACGGTCCCGCCGCCGAGCACCACCAGCCGTGCCGGCAGCCGATCCAGCCGGAGAAGGTCGTTGCTGGTCAGCACTCCGGCCTCGGCCATCCCGGGCACGGACGGCAGATGCGGGCGGGTGCCCGTGTTGATGACCACGTCGGTGCCCCGCAGCAGTCGTTCACCCCCGTCGGCCAGCTGCACCCGAACGGTCCGATCGGCGACGAACCGGGCCGCACCGATCACCAGGTGCAGACCCGAGTCGAGGAACTGCTGCCGGTTGGCGGCGACCATTCCCTCGACGACGTCCTGCTTGTGCGCCCGCAGCAGGTCGATGTTGACCCGGCCACCCTCGACGGCGAGGCCGAGCGCGGCGGCGTGCCGTAGCTGGTGGGCCGCCCGCGCGCTCGTCACCAGCGCCTTGGTGGGGATGCACGCGACGTTGATGCAGCTCCCGCCGATCATGCCGCGCTCCACCATCGCCACCCGGCGTCCGGAGCGGGCCACGTCCATGCTCAGCGTCTTGCCGGCCTTGCCGCCGCCCACGACGAGCAGGTCGAAGTCCTCCGGTTGGTCGGTCACGGGCGCTCCTTCGCGGCCACGGGGTGCTCGTCGTCGCCACCCGGGCCGGCGGTCGTCGGTGCGTGTCGGCCAGCCCAGCCTGCCAGCTCCGACGGGACGTCCGGGGCGGTTCCCGGCGAATGCAGGTGGCGTACCAGGGCGGCGAGGGGTGGCCGTTGGTCGTCAGGCCTCGGCCGTGACCAGGTAGAGGGTGAAGCTCGCCAGCAGCGGACCGGCGGCGAGACGGCGAAGCCACGGCCGGACCTCCCGGTCGACCATCTCGCCAGCCGCCACCGCACGGGCGGAGTTGCGCCGCAGCCCCAGGATTTGATCGGCCGTGCCGAAGTCCTCGAAGACGACGGCGATCGCCTCGACCGATCGCACCCGCAGGCCAACTCGCGCCGACAACCGGACCAGCTCTCGACCGACGGTCGGATTCCGCACCCGCCCCGCCACGAACCGGGCGAAGCGGCGGCTCGTGGCCACGTCCTCGTCGGCGACGGCCAGGGTGTCCCAGTCCGGCTCGGTCACCACGAGCACACCCGCCGGGCGCAGCACCCGGCGGACCTCGGCCAACGCCGCCGCGGGATCCTCCACGTGCATCAGGACGCGATCGATCCGGGCCCTGTCCATGCTGATGTCGTCCAACGGAAGCGTGTGGGCGTCGCCCACGCGCAGGTCGATCCGCGGCCGGTCGGCCAGCCGCCGACCCGCCTCCGCGAGCATCCTCGGGTCACGGTCGACGCCGACCACCAGGCCGTCGGCCCGGACCGCATCGGCCAACCGCCCCAGGTCGGTGCCCGGCCCGCAGCCGACGTCCACCACGCAGTGCCCCGGCCGCAGGTCGAGAGCGTCGACGGCACGCCTCTTGTAGTCGCGACCGATCGGGGTGGCCGCGGCCGTGTCCAGGTACGCGATCCGGTCCGCACTCGTGAGCTGGCTCATCCGCCCATCCCACCATCGACTCGTGGGCGTGCGGCGCAGCCGGTGCGTGGGTTCGGTGAAGATCGTCGAACCCTGGTCGTACCGGGCCCGGAGAACTTACGCGCCCCGGGCCCGGACGACCGGTCAGTGCCGGGCGGTGCCGTTGTCGCTGACCGGCTGCCCGAAGGCCAGGAACGGTACGGGCGTCGGAGCGTCGGGCCGGGTGAAGATGGGCTCGTGGGTGGGCGTGCGGTCGGCCGGCCCCACCGGGTATCGCAGCGGCGTGCCTGCCGGACGCTCGCCATCGGCCCGGTCGTCGTCGGCCCGGTCGTCGTCGGCGTGCGCGGCATCGGCGTGCGCGGCATCGGCGTGGACCGCCTCGTCGCCGGTCTCGTCGGTACCGGCCCGGTCCGCCTCGACGCGCGCCTGCTCGGCCTCGTCGTCACCGGCGCCCTCGACGTCGGCCCGCCCGGTCTCGGCGCCGTCGCCCGCGCCCCGGTCGACCGGGATCGGGTCGGCGGCGGCGCGACTCGACCGTGGACCGACCATCGGATACTCGGCCGTCTCCGTACCACCGGCAGCGGCGGCCATCACGGCGGCGGCGGCCAGGTCGGCCACCCGCTTCGCCTCCCGCTGCACCCGGGCACGGACCTCCTTGGCGTGCCGCTCGGCGGAGTCGCCGGCCCGCCGGGCCTCGTCGAGCCGGGTCGCCTCGGCGGTCAGGTCGCGACGCACCTCGCTCAGCCGTTGCTGCATCCGGGACAGCTCGTTCTCCAGGGTCTCACCCTCCTGGCGGACCTCGGCGAGCTGCTGCTGGGCGGTCTCCAACTCGGCGTGCAGTTGGGCCGACTCCTCCCGGCGCTCCTCGATCTCCTGCTGGAGCGCGGTCAACTGCTCCTGGTGGCTGGCGGCCTGCTCGTCGGCCCGGTTCCGCAGCTCGGTCACGTGCTGCTGCGCCTCGGCGAGCAGCGCGGCGATCTGCTGCTCGGTGGAGCTGCGCTGCTCGGCCAGCTCCTCCTGCGAGGCCGCCTGCAACTCGGCGATCTCCTGCTCGGCGGCGCTGCGCCACTCGGCGACCTCGCGCTCCACGCCGGCCTGCCACTGCGCCATCTCCTGCTGGTTCTTGGCGCGGGCCGCCTGGACCTCCTGCTGGATCTGCGTACGCGCCGACTTCATCAGCGCGTCGGCAGCCACCCGGGTCTGGTTGAGCTGCTGCGCGCTCTGCTCGGTGATGCGCTTCGCCTCGTGCTGGGCGCGTTCGTGCGCGGCCTCACCGTCGGCGCGCAACTGCTCGGCGCGTTCCCGGACCGCCGTCAACTCGGCCTCGGCCACGGCGCGGCGCTCCTCGTACGCCTGCTCCTGCTCGCTGCGCCGCGCGGCCACCTCCTCGGACAGGTCCTGTCGTGCCTGCGCGGCCCGCTCACGGGTGTCGGCGAGGATTCGCTCCGCCTCGGTGCGCAGCTCGTTGGCGCGGTCGGCGGCCGACTCGGTGATGAGGGCGGCCTGCTTCTCGGCGAGGGTCAGTATCTCGCCCACCATCGGGCCCAGATCCTGGAACGAGGCGCGGTCCACCTGAACCGGCTGCTCGTGCATCTCGGCCAGCTCGGCCCGCAGCCGCTGCACCTCGGCGGTCAGCTCACGCACCCGTACCGCCGACCGCCCGTGCTCGCCGCTGAGCATGGCGATCTGCCCGTCGAGCTGCTCCAGGTGCCGGTCCACCTGGCGTTTGTCGTAGCCGCGCAGGGCGAGCTCGAAGCTCGGCCGCGAGGCCGCATCGTCGCGTGTTGCGAGCGGCTCAGCGCCGATGGACATGCACCATCCTCCGTACGGTCGGGCGCAAGGTCAACCGCCCTGCGGGCCGTGAGTGTGGCGCAACGCTACCGCCGAGCCCACCCCCGTGCGAAGGCACGCACCCCTCATTCGCCGATCATGGAGTCGTGGTGCCCGGAAGGCCCTGATTGGCGGCTCTTGTCATTCACCACGACTCCATGATCGACGGTGACGGGTTGGGGGGTGGGTTAGCGGCGGCGGGCCAGCAGGACCGCGTCGTGGTGGACCATGTCGTGCGGGCCGGGGCGGGAGCGGGTTGCGGTGGTTTGGACTTGCCAGTGGGTTGGGTCCAGGTCGGCGGCGACGTCCTCGGCGGTGTACATCATGTCCGGCATGTGCATCCGGTGGCTCGACGTCCACAGGTCCATCGGGTGGTGGCCCACGATCAGCAGTGCGCCGCCCGGGGCCACCGCGGCGGCCAGGTGGGCGAACAACTCCCGCCGCTGCGTCGGGGGCAGGTGCATGTACTGCGCGGTCACCAGGTCGTAGGCCTCCTCGGCGGGCGGCTTGTCGCGCAGGTCGGCGTGGAGGAACTCGATCCGGTGACCGACTCCGGCGGCCTCGGCGTGCTCGGCGGCCCGACCCAGGGCGGTGGTCGAGATGTCCACGGCCGTCACCTGCCAACCCCGCTCGGCCAGCCACACCGCGTCGGCGCCCTCACCGCTGCCCACGTCCAGTGCCCGCCCGGGGCTGAGATCGGCGGTCTCGGCGACCAGTTGCGGGTTCGGGCGGCCACTCCACACCGCCGGCTTCGACAGGTACCGCTCCTCCCAGGCCGGCTCCTCGAAGGTCGTGGCGACCAACTGCCGGTACGCGGTCACCGCGTCCCGGGTCTCCTCGGCGATGAGGTCGGCGTTGATCGCCGCCCCGGCCATGAGCCCGGCGGCGGCGGACGTGATGACCTGACCACGCAGGTCGGCCACGTTGCCGGCGACCCAGACGCCCGGCACGGTCGTCGCGCCGGTGGCGTCGGCGGGGATCTGGGTGCCCACCACGTGCCCGCCCATCGTCACCTCCTCCGGAGCGAGACCCAGCCCCACGAGCAGGTCGGCGCGGGGCGACGTGCGGGTGGCGACCACGACGACGTCGAGCGCCACGACGCGGCCGTCGGCGAGCCGGACACCGCTGAGCGCGTCCCCGGTCACCTCGAGCGCGGCGATCGGACCGGGTACCACCGGGATGCTCCGGGCGGCGAGCCGTTCGGCCGTCTCCTCGTCCGGGGTTGGCGCGTCGTGCAGCAGGAGCAGCACGTCGGAGGACCACTGCCGCCACATCTCGGCCTGGTGCACGGCCATCGGCCCGGTCGCCAGGATGCCGATCCGCCGGTCCCGGACCTCCCAGCCGTGGCAGTACGGGCAGTGCAGCACGTCGCGACCCCACCGCTCGGCCACCCCGGGCACGTCGGGCAGCTCGTCGGTGAGCCCGGTGGCCACCAGGAGCCGGCGGGCCCGCACCGCGTCGCCGTCGTCGAGGGCGAGCCGGAAGCCGTCGTCCTCCCTTGTCACGGTACGGACCCGGCCGTCGCGGAACTGCCCGCCGTACCCGGCCACCTCGTCGCGTCCGGCGGCGATCAGCTCGGCCGGCGGCGTCCCCTCCCGGCCCAGGTAGTTGTGCACGCGGTCGGCGGGCGCGTTGCGCGGCTCCCCCGAGTCGATCACCAGCACCGACCGCCGCGCGCGGCTCAGCGCCAGAGCGCCGCTGAGCCCGGCCGCGCCACCGCCCACCACCACCACGTCGTACGTCTCGTCCACCGGAATGTCTCCCTCTTCGTCGGTTGAGCCCACCATCCGTCGCCGCCACCAGGATGGCAAGTATCGTTGCCGTTATGGCAAACGACGACAACGCCGCGCTGGCCGCCGTCGGCCCCCGGTTGCGGGCTCTGCGCCACCAGCGCGGCACCACGCTGACCCAGCTCGCCGACCTGACCGGCATCTCGGTGAGCACCCTGTCCCGGCTCGAGTCCGGCAGCCGGCGGCCCACCCTGGAGCTGCTGCTTCCGCTGGCCCGCGCCTACCAGGTGGCCCTGGACGAGCTGGTGGACGCCCCGGCCACCGGCGACCCCCGCGTTCGCCCCAAGCCGATCGTGATCCACGGCGTGACGCACCTGCCGCTGACCCGCCGTCCGGGCGGCCTGCAGGCGTTCAAGCAGATCTTCCCGCCGGATCCGACCGCCGGGGGACGAACCCCGCAGGTCCACGAGGGGTACGAGTGGCTGTACGTGCTCTCGGGTCGACTGCGCCTGGTGCTCGGTGACCGCGACCTGATCCTGACGCACGGGGAGGTCGCCGAGTTCGACACCCGCATCCCGCACCTGATCATGAACCCCGGGCCGGGCACCGCCGAGGCGCTCAGCCTCTTCGGGCCGCAGGGGGAGCGGCTGCACGTCCGCGCCCGCCCCGCCGCGTCCGACGAACGATGATCATCACGACATCGGCGATGTCGCGGTTTCCCTGCCAGCTGAACACCCCGACATCGGCGACCTCGGGTCGATCATGCGTAGGTCCGAACAGCTCAGCGGGGTGCGGCCAACGGCGGCGTCGACGACCCGAAGGCGGTCAGGAACCGGTCGCGGAAGGAGTCCATCGGCCACACCGGCGCCTGTGGACCCGGCCGCAGGCCGTCCTGCCAGCCCCACCCGGTGATCTGTTCGAGGACCTTCGGGTCCCGGGCGACGATCGTGATCGGCACGTCCCGGCTCGCGCCCTCGCCGGTCACCACCGGAGCGGGCTGGTGGTCGCCCAGGAAGACCAGCACCAGATCGTCGTCGCCGTAGGTCTGCACGTAGGAGATCAGCGACTGGAGCGAGTAGGCGATCGCCTGCCGGTAGCCGGCCCGTACCCGGCCGGTGTCCCGGTCGTCCTTACCGCCGTCCTTCGCCCCGGCGTCGCCGTGGTAGACCGAGCCGTCGCCGACCGCGTCCCAGCCGATCATGCGGGGCACCGCCGTCCACGGCGAGTGGCTGGAGATCAGCGGGATCTCCGCCATGATCGGACGGTCCGCGTCGGCGCGCACGTGCCGCTGGAAGAAGGACAGCGTGTACTGGTCGGGCATCGGCGCGTAGGCGAACTTCGGGCCCCGGTAGCCGAGCGCCTCGGTGTCGTAGTAGCGGTCGTACGAGAAGAAGTCCTTCTCCAGCCAGGGTTGGGTCGCCGCCGGCAGCACCCCGACGGTCTGCCAGCCGGCCCGGCGGAACGCGCCGTTGAGGGTGAGCCGGTCGCTGGCCAGCAGACTGCGGTGCCGCTGCTCGTTGTCCGTCCACAGACCCGACAGCAGGGTGTCGTGCGCCAACCAACTACCGCCGCCGAACGTGGGGGAGGTGAGAAAGCCGCTGCGTGAGCCGTACCCGGCAGCGCGCAGGCTCGCGGTCCCGGCGTCCAGCACCTCGTTGACCTGCGGCGCCAACTCCGGGTCCTCGACGGCGTCGCGCCCATAGCTCTCCACGAAGGCCAGGACGACGTCCTTGCCGCGCAACCCGGTCAGCAACTGCTCGCCCGGGGCGTCCTGGAACGGGTCGGCGTCGATCTGGGCGGTGAACCGGCTCCCGTCGTGCAGCCGCGCGTCCACCTGCTCGGCGTGCGCGCCCACCAGCGCGGTGGTCCCGGCGTCGGCCACCGGCACACCCGGGACGATCCGCGCCCCGGCGACGGCGCAGACCACCCAGACGACCGTCAGCGCGGCCACCGCCCGCGTCGCCGTCCGCTCGTGGTCCACCAGCAGCGACGCCAGCCGCCGCAGTGCCACGGTCACCACGACCAGCAGCGCTCCGATCAGCAGCACGACGCCGACCAGCGCGCCGAGCGCGCCGACCCGCCCCGCCGAGTCCCGGACGAAGCCGAACGCGTCGTCCAGCAACAGCCAGTCCAGCACCAGGTCGAACGGGCGGTCGAGGGCCGTGCGGAACCCCAGGTCGGCGAGTTTCACGATGGCCAGCAGGCCGAGCAGCGGCCCGAGCACGGCCACCACCATCCGTCGTGGTCGCGCCGGCAGCGCCAGCAGCAGCGCGGCCACCAGCAGACCCTCCAACGGGATCCGCACGAGCGCGCCGGGGGTCAGCTCACCGAGGCGGTCCGGTCCGACCAGGACCACGTACACCAGCAGGACCGCCAGCACCGTGCCCGCCCCCCGCAGCGCCCGCCGCGCCGGGCCGCGCGACGCGGGCGACACCACGGGAGTACGACCAGCGGCGTCGCCGGTCGACGCGGAGCGCCCGCGCAACCGGTCGGCGAGCCGGCGTCGCCGAGGTGCGAGGGTCATCGGGGCCTCCAGTCGGAGTGGACCGTACCGCCGGAGCGCGCCGCCAGCGCGGGCCGGGGCACCGGGAGCGTCGGCGTGGGCACCGGCAGCAGCGGGCGAGCCGGCCGGGGCGCCGGGCGGCGACGCCACAGCCAGGCCACGTCCCGGCCGAACGACTCGACCAGCAGCGCCAACGCCGCCACCAGGACCAGCGTGGTCCACGGCTCCGGCAGCGCCCGCGCGGCCGCCACCGTCAACAGCACTCCCTGGGCGGCGGCCACCACCTTGCGCCAGAAGCGCGGCGGCAACGTGCCCCGCAGCCAGGGCAGGACCGCGCTCGCCGCGACGAAGGCGTACCGCATCGCGCCGATGGCCAGCACCCAACTTCCGGCCGCCGGGGCGACGTAGACGCTGAGGACCAGGATGAGGAACGCGTCGACCTCCATGTCGAAGCGCGCCCCCAGGGCGCTGGCGGTGCCGGTGCGCCGGGCGACCTGGCCGTCCACGGCGTCCAGCAGCAGGGCCACCGCGCTCAACGCGACCAGCAGCCCCACCGGCGTCGGGCGGTCGAACGAGTCCACGACCAGCGCGGTGACCGCGCCGACCAGGACGCCCCGGGCCAACGTCACCCGGTCGGCGGGGCCGAGGCGGGACGCGCCGGACAGGTGCAGGCCCCGGCTCAACGCGAGACAGGTGACCGCCGCGTAGCCGACGCCGGCCAGCCAACCCGCCGTGTCCAGACCCACGGTGGCGGCCAGCGTCGCCAGCACGACCAGTTGTGCGGTGAGCCCGATCACCGGACCGCTTCGAACTGTGGGCACCGTACCTCCGTGTTTATGATCGACGACCCCGACAGGGAACACGGAAATCAGGGCCGTTCGGTTCGACCGGGACAAAAGGTGAGGTGTACGAGGGTGAACCGCGAGGCGTACGCCTGCTGGGTGCGCGAGCCCGGCGCGGCGGAGATCCGGCCGGTGCCACTGCCCGCCCCGGGCCCCGACGACGTGCTGGTCCGCGCGCGCTACTCCGGGGTCAGCCGGGGCACCGAGACGCTGGTGTTCGCCGGTCGGGTGCCCGCCGACCAGTACGCGGCGATGCGCGCCCCGTTCCAGGAGGGCGACTTCCCCGGCCCGGTCAAGTACGGCTACCTCAGCGTCGGCGTGGTCGAACAGGGCCCGCCGGAACTGCTCGGGCGTACGGTGTTCTGCCTGCACCCGCACCAGAGCGCGTACGTCGTTCCGGCGACCGCCGTGGTGCCGGTGCCCGACGACGTGCCGCCCGCCCGCGCCGTGCTCGCCGGCACGGTGGAGACCGCCGTGAACGCCCTGTGGGACGCCGCGCCCCTGCTCGGCGACCGGGTCAGCGTGATCGGCGCGGGCATGGTGGGCTGCTGCGTCGCGGCGCTGGTGGCGCGGTTCCCCGGTGTGGACGTCGAGCTGGTCGACACCGACGCCCGCCGGGCCGGGGTGGCCGGGGCGCTCGGCGTCCGGTTCGCCCGACCCGCCGACGCGACCGGCGACCGGGACCTGGTGGTGCACGCCAGCGCCACGTCCGCCGGCCTGCAACAGGCGCTGGACCTGCTCGCGCCCGAGGGCACGGTGGTCGAGCTGAGCTGGTACGGCGACCGCCAGGTGCAGGTGTCCCTCGGTGGGGCGTTCCACTCCGGACGGCTCACCGTGCGCAGCAGCCAGGTCGGCATGGTCGCGCCCGCGCGGCGCGGTCGTCGCAGTTACACCGACCGGTTGGCGCTGGCCCTGGATCTGCTCGACGACCCGGCGTTCGACGCGCTGATCACCGGCGCGTCCCGGTTCACGGAGCTACCCGACGTACTCGCCCGACTGAGTTCGGGTGACCTGCCCGCGCTCTGCCACCTCATCACCTACGACGACGGGGAGTGACCATGTTCAGCGTGACCGTTCGGGATCACATGATGATCGCCCACAGTTTCCGGGGCGAGGTGTTCGGCCCGGCTCAGCGCCTGCACGGGGCGACGTTCGTGGTGGACGCGACGTTCCGCCGGCCCGACCTGGACGCCGACGGCATCGTCGTGGACATCGGCCTCGCCACCGAGCAGCTCCGGGCCGTGGTGGGGGAGCTGTCCTACCGCAACCTCGACGACGAGCCCGCCTTCGCCGGCATGAACACCACCACGGAGGTGCTCGCCCGTACCGTCGCCGACCGACTGGCCGAGCGGGTACACGCCGGCGACCTGGGGGCCGGTGCCCGGGAGCTGGCCGGTATCACCGTCACCCTGCACGAGTCACACGTCGCCTGGGCCAGCTACGAGCGGTCGCTGTGACCGACGCGGGCCGGCCGCCGCCGGCCCACGCCCCCGACGCCGCGCGCCGACGTACGGTGCACGTCGTCCTGCCGGGGGACATCGACGACCCGGGCACGCCCAGCGGTGGCAACACGTACGACCGGCGGGTCTGCGCCGGGCTCGCCGAGCGTGGGTGGACGGTGCACGAGCACCCGGTACCCGGCGCGTGGCCGCACCCCGACCCGGCCGACCGGGCAGCGCTGGCCCGGCTGCTCGCCACCACGGCGGACGACGCCGTGGTGCTCGTCGACGGCCTGATCGCCTCGACGGTGCCGGAGCTGCTCGCCCCGCACGCGACCCGGCTGCGCCTCGTCCCGCTGGTGCACATGCCGCTCGACGACGAGGCCGAGGGTCGTGCGCTGGCCACCGCCAGCGCCGTCGTCACCACCAGCGGGTGGACCCGCCGCCGGCTGCTGGCCCGCCATGCGTTGCCCGCCGAGCGCGTCCACGTCGCGCCGCCCGGGGTGACGCCCGCTCCGGTGACGAATCCCGGCAGCGCAACCGGTGACCGGTTGCTCTGCGTCGCCGCGGTCACCCGTCACAAGGGTCACGACCTGCTGGTCGACGCCCTGTGCGTGCTGGCCGAGACGCCGTGGACGCTGGTCTGCGCCGGCACCCTGACCCGGGAACCCGAGCTGGTGTGCCAGCTGCGCGACCGGCTCGCCGGCGCCGGCCTGGCGGAACGGGTCCGACTGGCCGGCCCGCTGACCGGCCCGGCGCTCGACGCCGCGTACGCCGCCGCCGACCTGCTGGTCCTGCCCTCGCGGGGCGAGACGTACGGGATGGTCGTCACCGAGGCCCTCGCGCGTGGCGTACCGGTGCTGGGCACCGACGTGGGGGGCCTGCCCGAGGCGCTGGGTCGCGCCCCCGACGGCGTCGTGCCCGGTCTGCTGGTCCCGCCGGACGATCCGGCCGCCCTGGCCGGCGCGCTGAGCCGGTGGCTGGGCGACGACGAACTGCGGTCCCGGCTGCGGCGCGCCGCGCTCGCCCGCCGCGACACCCTGTCCGACTGGCCGGTGACGACCGCGCGCCTGGCCACCGTGCTGGAGGAGGTGACGGGGTGACCGTCGAGGAGACCCTGCCCTTCGCCGACTGGCTGCGTCTGCGGGAGCCGGCCGACGCGGCGGCCCGCGCCGACGACCTGCTGGACGCCGTCCGACCCCGACTGGCCGGCCACGACCCGGTCGTGATCCACGACCTGGGCAGCGGCACCGGTTCGATGAGCCGCTGGCTCGCCGCCCGGCTCAGCGGACCGCAGCGGTGGGTGCTGCACGACCGGGACGCCGACCTGCTGGCCCGCGCCGCCGACAGCATGGCCGGGGTGACCGCCGCCGACGGAGCGCCGGTCACCGTGCACACCCGCTGCGGCGACCTGACCCGGCTCACCGCCGCCGACCTGTCCGACGGCGCGCTGGTCACCGCGTCCGCGCTGCTGGACATGTTGACCGCCGAGGAGGTCGAGCGGGTGGTCACGGCCTGTGTGGACGCCGGCCGCCCCGCCCTGTTCGCGGTCTCGGTGACCGGACGGGTCCGGCTCACTCCCGAGGACCCGCTCGACGCCGCGGTCGAGGAGGCGTTCAACGCGCACCAGCGGCGTACCGTCGACGGCCGTCGGTTGCTCGGCCCGGACGCCGCCGCCGTCACCGCCGCCGCATTCGCCCGGCGGGGCGTGCCCGTGGTCGAGCGGCCCAGCCCGTGGCGACTCGGCCCCCAGCAGGCCGACCTGGCCGCCGAGTGGTTCCGGGGCTGGCTGGGCGCGGCCTGCGAGCAGCGGCCCGACCTGGCCGGCCCGGCCGACGCGTACGCCCGACGTCGGCTGGCCGAGGCGGCGGCCGGCCGGCTGGGCGTGGTGGTCGAGCACCGGGACCTGCTGGCCGGTGGATGAACCATCCACACCCTGGGTACGTGCACTAAGAGAGTGGACGATCTTCAGGGAGGACCGGCGTCGATGGTGTGGGCCTGGGCACGAGTGGTCGGCGGGGTGGGCCTGCTCGCCGTCCTGCTGTGGCAGGTGGGCGGCGGCGCGTTCCTCGCCGGCGTACGGCTGATCGACGCCCCGGCGCTGGCCGCGGCCCTGCTCATCGGCGCGCTCACCACGGTCTGCGCCGCGTGGCGGTGGAGTCTCGTCGCCGGTGGCCTGGGCGTGCGGCTGCCGCTGGCGACCGCGGTGGCGCACTGCTACCGGGCCGTGTTCCTCAACGCCACCCTGCCCGGCGGGATGCTCGGGGACGTGCACCGGGCGGTGCGCCACGGCCGCGACGCCGGCGACGTCAGCCGGGGTATCCGCGCGGTGGTCTGGGAACGTGCCGCCGGTCAGGTGGTGCTGGTGGGCGTCGCCCTGGTCGTGCTCGCGGCGTTCCCGTCCCCGGTGCGTCCGTACCTGCCGGCCACCGCCGCGCTGCTCGTGGCGGTCGGACTGGCCGCCGTACTCCTGGCTCGGTTGTTGCCCGGTACCGGCCGGTCCCGGTGGGCGCGTGGCGTGCGAACCGCCGTCGCCGACGTGCGGACCGGACTGCTGGGCCGGCGGACCTGGCTCGGCGTGCTGGTCGCCTCCGCCGTGATGGTCGCCGGTCACCTGGCCACCTTCCTGGTGGCGGCCCGGACCGCCGGATCCGACGCGCCGCTGACGAGGTTGCTGCCCCTGACCCTGCTCGCCCTGCTGGCCATGGGCCTGCCCCTGAACGTCGCGGGCTTCGGCCCCCGCGAGGGGGTGGCCGCCTGGGTGTTCGGCGCGGCCGGTCTCAGCGCCTCCGAGGGTGTCGCCACCGCCACCGTCTACGGCGCGCTCGTGCTGGTGGCCAGCCTGCCCGGCGCGGCCGTGCTGCTCGCCCGACGGGCCCGTGAACCCACCGCCGCTCGGGAAGCCGCCTCGCCCGGCGGCTGTTGATTCAGTGGTGAAACGGTACGCGTCGCCGCCGTCCCGCGGCGCCGGACGAAGGAGTCCCATGCCCGAAGCACTGCCCGTCGCCACGGTCCGTACGCAGGTCACGGTGCCGTTGGCGTTCCCCGACGGCTACACCACCACCGTCCGGGTGTTCACGTTCAAAGGTCTGGTCGACGGTCGCGAACACCTCGCCCTCGGCCTGGGCGACTGGGCCGGCGCGCTGGACCGGCTCACCGCCGGTGGGGAGCCGCCGCTGGTCCGCCCGCACAGCGAGTGCCTGACCGGGGACGTGTTCGGCAGCCAGCGCTGCGACTGCGGGCCGCAACTGCGGGAGGCGGTGCAGCGGATCGCCGAGACCGGCGGGTTCCTGCTCTACCTGCGTCAGGAGGGCCGGGGCATCGGCCTGTACGCGAAGCTCGACGCGTACGCCCTTCAGGATGCCGGCCTGGACACCTACCAGGCCAACGTGGCGCTGGGCCGAGGCGAGGACGAACGCGACTACACCGCCGCCGCGCAGATGCTGGCCACGCTCGACGTGCCGCGCGTACGCCTGCTCAGCAGCAACCCCGACAAGGCCGAACAGTTGACCCGGCTGGGTGTCGACGTCGTGGAACGCGTCCCCACCAGCGTCTTCCTCTCCCCGGCCAACGCCGACTACCTGGCGGCGAAGGCCGCCAAGGCGGCCGAGGCAGAGGCGGCCGAGGCAGCGGCCGAGGCCGCAGCGGCCGAGGAGCGGGCGGGCCGCACCCCTGACCGGCCCGTCTCCCGGTGAGCTGCCGGCCGGCGTCGCCACGGCCCTACGTGCTGCTGAGCTGCGCCACCTCCATCGACGGATACATCGACGACACCTCCGACCAGCGTCTGTTGCTGTCCAACGAGGACGACCTCGACCGCGTCGACGCGGTCCGGGCCGGCTGTGACGCGATCCTGGTCGGTGCCGCCACCGTCCGCCGTGACGACCCCCGCCTGCTGGTGCGATCGGCGGCGCGGCGGACCGAACGGGTGGCGTGCGGCCAGCCCGCCTCGCCGGTCAAGGTGACGCTGACGGCGCGCGGGGACCTCGACCCGACCGCGCGGTTCTTCACCGCGGGCGACTCCACCCGGCTGGTCTACTGCGCCAGCGGCGCCCTGGACAAGACCCGGGAGCGGGTCGGCGAGCTGGCCACCGTCATCGACGGGGGAGAGCCGGTCGACCTCGGCTGGGTCCTGGCCGACCTGGCGGCGCGGGGGGTGCGCCGCCTGATGGTCGAGGGTGGCGGGACGGTCCACGCCCAGTTCCTCACCGCCGGCCTCGCCGACGAGCTGCACCTGGTCGTCGCCCCGTTCTTCGTCGGCGACCGTCGGGCGCCACGCTTCGTCGACGAGGGCCGCTTCCCCTGGCATCCGGGCCGCCGGGCCCGACTGGCCGAGACGCGCCAGATCGGCGACGTGGTGTTGCTGCGCTACGCGCTCTCCGAGCGCTGCCCCGACGACTGACGGCGACGCCGCAGCGCGTACGCGAGCGCGCTGAGCAGGAAGAGCGCCCCGCTGAGCGCCAGCCAGCGCAGCAGGTACGGCCGCTGCGTCTGGCCGGTGGCCGCCTCGTGGGTCGTCTCGCCCCAGCGCAGGATGCCGGGTGCGTAGACCAGGAACAGCAGCGCCGTGCCGAGCGCCGGCACCCGCAGGTGGTTGAGCAGCACGACGCGACCGCGTGCCGCCGCGCGCAGCACGCGGTCGACGCTCGCGTACACCGGGAACAGCACCAGGTCGTGCGCGACGACCGCGCCGACGAACCAGAGCAGCATCCGGCCGAACGTCGCCTCGTCGGCGAGGCGTAGCGCCACCCAGCCGGCGAGCACGATCACCGCCGTCACCAGGGCGAGATGCCAGGGCGCCGCGCCGTAGGCCGCCCGCGGCCGAGCGGTGCGCTCAGTCATCGGTCCGCTCCCGGAAGTCGATCTCGGCGACCCACTTGGTGCAGTGCACGCCGGGCAGGGCGGGCACGATGACCCGGGCCGGATAGCCGTGGTCGGGGGAGAGGTCGACGTCGTTGACCCGCAACGCCAGCAGCGAGTCGGGATCGAGGACCTGGTTGGCCGCGAGCACCGCCGTGCGGAACAGCCCGGCCTGCTCCAGCGACGACACCCGCGCCGAGACCGGGTCGGGAACGCCGGCGAGCGCGGCCAGGTCACGAAGACGTACGCCGGTCCACCTCTGCCGGGTCGACCAGCCCTCCACGCAGGCGATGGGCAGCGCGGCCGTGTGCTGGGTCAGGGCCAGCAGGCCGGGCCGGTCCAGGGTCACCGTTCGCCCACCGCCGCGCAGCGTCAGTCGCCAGCTCGCGTCGGTCTGCTCGGGACGTACGCCGGCGGCGGCGACGGTGCGGTTGACCGGGAAGCCGTTCGGCCCGGTGCCGGGCTGTCGCCCCCGAGGCAGCAGCAGCGCGGTACGCCGCAGTGGACCGTCCAGGCTCTCCCCGATGGTCAGTACGGCCAGCAGCAGCGCGCCGCCGCCCACCAGGGCCACCGCCCCACGCCGGCTGACCGTGGCCGGGCCCGGTTCGGTCGCGACCAGGCCGTCCGGGTCGGGTGGTTCGGGTCGCGTGTCGGCGCGCGTGGTCCGCAGCTCGGTGCCCGGCGGGCGGGACCGTAGCGCGGTCACCAACCGGGGAAACTTGATGATCACGTGCGCCACGAAGGCCGCCGTGAAGATCCACGCGCCGAAGTAGTGGGCGGTGTAGAAGTCGAAGCCGAACACGTACGAGTACTGGATGTTGAGCAGGCCGGTGGCGATCTGGAACAGGATCCCGCCGACCAGCAGCAGCAGGGTGAGCCGTTCCAGCACCTGCGCCACCGAGCGGGCCGGCGGCCAGGCGAACAGCTTCGGCAGCACCGACCACAGCTTGCCCAGCACCACCGGGACGAGCACGATCCCGAGCGTCACGTGCAGGCCCTGGGTGACCCGGAACAGCCAGGACGGCCGCGTGGGCCAGTCGAAGACCGGCAGCCGCAGCCAGCCGACGTCCTGCGGGAACGCCTGGTCGAAGCGGGGGCCGTAGGCGGCGTAGTCGAGCAGCCCCGTGATGATCACCAGTGGTAGCGCCACCAGCAGCGCCGAACCGTAGACGGCGGTGAGCCAGGGACCGCGCAACGGACTGCGCCAGGCGCGTTCGGCCGCGTCCACACCCGGCGGACGATGCCGGGCCAGTCCCCGCCAGAGCCCGCGCGGCGCGCCGTAGCCGTCCGCGTCCGACACCGGGGCCCCGCTGTCGCCCGGGCCGGGCCTTGCTCCTGGCACTCGCTGTTCCCTCCTGGTCCTCACATCCCGCCGTCGTCGGCCCGCCGGGCGCGAGCGCCGGTGGCGGGCACTGCCGGCAGGTTAGACCGCAGGGGTACGACGCAGCGGGGTTTACCGCATTACCGAACGCTTACCGGGCCATCGTGGCCGGCCGAGCTGTTGCGAACTCCTTACGGCTGCGCCGAACCGGCCCGTCGGACGCCCGACCGGCCCTACCGTGTCCGACATGCGCGTACTGGTCACCGGCGCGGCCGGGTTCATCGGGTCGCAGGTCGTCGACCTGCTCGTCGAGCAGGGCCACGAGGTGGTGGCGCTGGACGCGCTGCTGCCCCAGGCGCACGGCGGGGAGCTGCCTGCCTGGTCACGTGAGCACCAGGTGGTGCGCGGCGACGTCCGGGATGGCGCCCTGCTGGATCGCCTGCTGCCCGGTGTGGACGTGGTCTGTCACCAGGCGGCGATGGTCGGCCACGGCCTGGACCCGTCGGACGGCCCCGACTACGTCACGCACAACGACTACGGCACGGCCGTGCTGCTGGCCGCCCTGCACCGGGCGGGAATCGGCCGGCTGGTGCTGGCCAGCTCGATGGTGGTGTACGGCGAGGGGCGCTACGCCTGCCCCGAGCACGCCACGGTGCGCCCCGCGCCACGGCGACCCGAGGACGTGGCGGCCGGCCGGTACGACCCGACCTGCCCCCGCTGTGGTCGGGGCCTCGACCCGGTGCTCGTGCCCGAGGACGCGCCGCTGGAGCCGCGCAGCACGTACGCCGCCAGCAAGCTCGCGCAGGAACACCTGGCCGCCGCCTGGGCCCGACAGACCGGTGGGACGGTGTGGGCGCTGCGCTACCACAACGTCTACGGCCCTCGGATGCCCCGCGACACCCCGTACGCCGGAGTAGCGTCCATCTTCCGGTCGGCGCTGGCGGCCGGCATGGCCCCGCGCGTGCTGGAGGACGGCCGGCAACGGCGGGACTTCGTGCACGTCACCGACGTGGCGCGGGCCAACCTGCTGGCGCTCACCCGCGACCTGCCACCGGCCACCCTCGTACCGGTGAACGTGTGCTCGGGCGAGCCGCACACCGTTGGGGAGCTGGCGGTCGCCCTGGCCGAGGCGATGGGCGGACCGGCCCCGCAGGTCGTGGGCGGGGCACGCGCGGCCGACGTGCGGCACGTGGTCGCCGACCCGCGCCGTGCCGCGGAACTGCTCGGCTACACCGCCCGGGTCGGCTTCGCCGACGGCGTGGCCGGCTTCGCCACCGACCCGCTCCGCGAACCAGCCGCCATAGCAGGCTGACCCCGCCCCTAACCCCCACCCCCGCCCCGCCCGGCGTGCGCCGATCTTGCACTTTCTGCTGCGACAGATGTGGGCACATAGTCCATATCGACAACCGAAACCGCAAGATCGACGCGTCAAGGGGGCGGGGAGCGCGTTGTCGCTCCTATGGGCGTGATGACTGTGGGGCATCTTGATGCCTCACAGTCATCACGCCCACAGGAGTGGCCGGTCCCGCGTTGGCCGTGGCCCGGCGCGCCGGGCCACCGCCCGCCTACGCCTGGCGTGCGCCTGCGCCCGGCAAGCCGCGGGCCCGGTGTGGCGTGCGGCGGGGGTGGTCAGGAGACCGTCCAGAGCAGGTGGTTGACGGCCAGCGCGGTGAGCGCCTGCGCGGCCAGCCACCAGCGCCGCGAGGTCGCCGGGAGATGGGCGGTGGCGACCAGCAGCCAGCCGACGAACGGCAGCCAGATCCGCTCCACCTCGGCCTTGCTCAGCCCGGACAGGTCCGCGCCGAGGACCGCCACCAGGGCCGCCAGCGGTAGCAGCACCGTGGGGCCGGCTGCGCGTACTCCTGCTGCCGTAGGCAGGGCCAGCCGCCCGGCGGCCCGCCAGCCGGGCGCGGCCGCCAGCGCGCGGCGCAGGGCCGGCCCCAGGACCGGACCGGCGCTGAGCAGCAGCGCGGCCAGGTTGGCCCACACCCAGTAGGCGTACGGGCGGTCGGCGGCCCAGCCCTGGTAGTACCGCTGGACGACGAGGTGGTAGCCGTCCCACCAGTGAAACCCCGCCGCGACGAACACCGCCGTCACGGCGGCGACGCCGACGGCGGCGGCGAGCAGCGCGCCCAGTCGGTGGGTACGGCGCAGCGCGACCACGGCCAGCGCGAGCACACCCACCAGCAGGAACCCGTACGACAGGTGCAGCGCGAAGCCGAGCACCGCCCCACCGGCCAGGGCGGCCACGCGGCCCCGGACCGCCAGCAGCGCCAGACCGGCCGCGACCACGGCGGCGAAGATGCCGTCGGCCGAGGCGCCCACCCAGACGGCCCCCGGCAGCAGCACCAGGAAGGGCACGACCGCGCGGGCCGCGTCGGACGCGCCGAGCGCGCGCAGCGTCACCGGCACCGACACCGCGATCGTGGCGCCGAGCAGGACGCAGGCCAGCGCGGCTGCGGTGCCTCCGCCGAGGCCGACGCGGTCCAGCCAGACGAAGATGAGCAGCGCGCCCGGCGGATGGCCGGCGGTGTGGGTGGACCAGGAGTCGGGTTGGAAGTCAACGATCCGGCTGGTGAATCCGGCCAGCATCGTCGGGATGTCGGTCACGCCGGGAACCTCGTGCAGGTACTCGGCCTGCGGGGTGAGCCGTCGGGTCAGCCCCGCCGACGCGCCGTCGACCAGGGCCAACGACATGGTCCAGGCCACCGCCGTCAGCCACGCGGCAGCCAACAGGCGGCCCCACCGGGCGGTGCGGGCCCACCGGGCGCCCCAGCCCACCACCGCGACCGCCACCACCAGCGCGGCCGGGCTGCCCCAGCCGACGTGTGGCCGCCACGTCGCGTACAGCGGAGCGGCGTCCGCGTGCAGGCCGCCGCCGCGCGCGTTGAGCAGGGCCCCGACCAGCACGGCGACGCCGAGCAGCGCCGCTTCCACCCCCAACACGAGGAGGTCTCCGCCGGGGCGGCGAGGCGGGGTCCGCCCGGGGGCGGTGGCGTAAGCGGTGGTCGAGGCCATGACCACCGGACGGTACGGCGACAGCCCACCCTCGCGCTCGCCAATCGGCGGCCCGTCACCGGACGGTAAGAAATGCCCGGGCGGTAAGGGTTCGGTAAGCACATTTCGGCCTCCGCCGCGCGCGCGTCGCCCTAGCGTCGGCGGTATGGCGACTGAGATCGACGTGGTGCTGCCCTGCCTGGACGAGGCAGCCGCCCTGCCGGGTGTGCTCACCGCGCTGCCGCCCGGCTACCGGGCCATCGTGGTGGACAACGGCTCCCGGGACGGCTCGCCCGAGGTGGCCGTCCGGCACGGCGCCCGGGTGGTGCACGAACCCCGACGCGGGTACGGCGCGGCGGTGCACGCCGGCCTGGAGGCCGCCGACGCCGAGCTGGTGTGCGTCCTCGACGCCGACGGGTCGTTCGACCCCGCCGAGCTGCCGGCCCTGGTGGCACCCGTGTCCGCCGGTACGGCCGACCTCAGCGTGGGTCGGCGTCGGCCGGTCGGGGCGGGAGTGTGGCCGTGGCACGCCCGTGCCGGCACGGCGCTGGTCGCCGCGTTGCTGCGCCGTCGGGGCGTACCGCTGCGGGACCTCAGCCCGATTCGGGTGGCCCGCCGCCAGGCGCTGCTCGACCTCGGTGTCACCGACCGGGCCTTCGGCTACCCCCTCGAACTGCTGATCCGGGCCGCCGCCGCCGGCTGGCGCATCCACGAGACGGACGTCACCTACGCGCCGCGGGCCGCCGGCACGCGGTCCAAGGTTTCCGGTTCGGTGCGGGGCACCCTGCGTGCCACCCGCGACTTCGCCGGTGTGCTGCGGACCGTGGACGGCCCTCGGTGACCGTCCTGCTGGTGGTCGCCAAGGCGCCGGTCGCCGGGGCGGTGAAGACGCGGCTCTGCCCACCGGTCACGCCGGCCCAGGCGGCCCGGATCGCCGCCGCCGCGCTGCGCGACACCCTCGACGCCGTCCGCGCCACCCCCGGTGTCACGCCCGTGCTGGCCTGGTCGGGTCGGCTGGCCGAGGCGGAGGACGCCGACGCGTTGACCGCCGCGCTGGACGGCTGGTCGGTGCTGGAGCAGCGCGGCACCGGGCTCGGCGAGCGGCTCGCCAACGCGTACGCCGAGGTCGCTGCCGCGTACCCCGGGCGGCCGGTGGTGCAGATCGGGATGGACACGCCGCAGGTGACGCCGGGCCGGCTGGCCGCGGCGGTGGCGGGGCTGCGCGCCTCCGACGCGGTGCTCGGTCGGGCGCACGACGGCGGCTGGTGGTCGTTGGGGCTGCGCGACCCCCGGCAGGCCCGGGTGTTGCGGGACGTTCCCATGTCGACGCCCGACACCGGTCGCGACACGTGGGCGGCCCTGACCGGGCGTGGCCTGCGGACCGCGCCGCTGCCGGTCCTGCGGGACGTCGACAAGTGGTCCGACGCCCTCGCGGTGGCCGTCGAGGTTCCCGGCGGACGCTTCGCCCGCCAGGTCGCGGCGGTCCGCCTCACCCTGCTGCCGGAGGGCCGGCGGTGAACCCCGTCGACACCGCCCCGGTCGAGGCCGCGCCGCCGGTACGGTCGCCGTCCGGGCCGACGCCGCGCCGGGGGTACGACGGATCCGGCGACCCCTTCGCCGCCGCGCTCGCCGCCGACCGGGTGGCCCTGCGGCGGTGGCTGGTGCACGGCGACGGGGTCCGTAGCCGGCTCCCGGTGGACCGCTGGCACGGCACGGCCGAGTCGGCGGTCACCGGCCTCGTCGCCCGCTGTGGCGGTCCGACGCTCGACCTCGGGTGCGGGCCGGGCCGGCTCACCGTGGCGCTGACCCGGGCCGGCCGGACCGCGGTCGGCGTGGACGTCTCGCCGACGGCGGTGCGGCTCACCCGCGCCCGTGGCGCGGTCGCGGTGCACGGCGACCTGTTCGGGCCGCTACCCGCCGAGGGTCGGTGGGCGCACGCGGTGCTGATCGACGGGAACATCGGCATCGGCGGCGAGCCGGTGGCGCTGCTGCGCCGTTGCCGGGACCTGCTCGCGCCGGGTGGCACGGTCCTGGTCGAGCTGGAGCGGCCCGGCGCGGGGTCGTGGCAGGGCCAGGCCCGGGTGGCCGCGGAGCAGCGGACCGGCCGGGTGCTGCTGGGCCCGGTGTTCCGCTGGGCCCGGGTTGACGCGCGTGCGGTGCCCGCGGTCGCCGACGCCGCCGGCCTGGCGGTCCAGGACGTGTTCCGGCAGGGGCGGCGCTGGTTCGGTGAGCTGCGGGCGAACCGCTGAGAGGGCGGGCGTCAGGCCGCCGGCAGGCGCACCACGAACCGGCACCCACCGCCGACGTTCTGCACGTCCACCCGACCGCCGTGCGCCTCGACCAGTCCGCGTACGATCGCCAGCCCCAGCCCGCCGGAACCCTCGCCACCGGGGCGGGGCGTACGGGCCGGCTCGCCCCGGAACGCGACGTCGAACAGTCGGGGCAGGTCGTCCTCGGGGATGCCGCCGCAGGTGTCGGCGATCGCCAGCCAGGCGGCGTCGCGTTCAGATCCGGCGTCCACCCGCACCGTGCCGTCGCTCGGCGTGTAGTGCACCGCGTTGAGCAGCAGGTTGCCCACCACCCGGGCCAGCTCGGGTTCACTGGCCAGCACGGTGGGCCAGCCCGACTCGGCGGCCTCCAGTCGGATGCGCCGGGCCTTCGCCAGGGGCGCGGTGCCGGCGAGGGCGTCGGAGACGACCTCACCCAGCGGCACCGCCGACAGGGTCAGTCGCAGCGCGCCGGCGTTGATCCGGGACAGCTCGAACAGGTCGTCGACGAGTCGGGTCATCCGATCGGTCTGCACACGGATCCGCCGGTGATACTCGGCGACCGTCGCCGGGTCGTCGACCACCCGGTCCTCCAGCGCCTCGGCCATCGCCCGCAGGCCGGCCAGCGGCGTCCGCAGGTCGTGCGACACCCAGGCGACCAGGTCCCGGCGGCCCTTCTCGACCCGCCGTTCCCGCTCCCGGGCCTGGGCCGCCCAGACCGCCGCCACGGCCAGTCGACGCCCGAAGTACCAGCCCACGCCGAGGCTCACCACCGCCGCCGCGGCGACCGTGAGCAGGACGACCTGGAGGTCGTGCGGGGACAGGAACATCGCCTGGGCGACCACCACCACGCCGGCCACCACGGCGACCACGGCGATGGTGAGCAGGACGCACACGTGCACGGTGATCGACCGGTGCCGCAGCAGTCGCAGGGTCAGCGCGCCCAGCAGACCCACGCCGAGCGCGGCCGCGAGCGCCGCCCCGAAGATCAGCGCCAGGTCACGCATCGGCCGGCTCGTAGCGGTAGCCGACGCCCCAGACCGTGACGATGCGTCGTGGCTCGGCCGGGTCGTCCTCGATCTTCTCCCGCAACCGGCGGACGTGCACCGTCACCGTGGACTGGTCGCCGAAGTTCCACCCCCACACGCGTTCCAGCAGCTCGGTGCGCTTGAACGCCCGTGTCGGGTGTCGCATCAGGTGCGCCAGCAGATCGAACTCGCGCAGCGTCAGGGCCAGCTCGCGGCCGTGCAGGCGGGCGATCCGTGGCCCAGTGGCCACCTCCAGCCCCGCGTCGGCCAGCAGTTCGGCCGCCGGCGCGGCCGGCTCACCGGCCCGGCGCAGCACCGAACCGACCCGCAGCACCAGCTCCCGCGGCGAGAAGGGCTTACTCAGGTAGTCGTCGGCGCCGAGTTGCAGCCCGAGCACCCGGTCCGCCTCGTCGCCGCGCGCCGTCAGCATGATGATGGGTACGCCGTCCGGCCGCTCCCGTAGGCGCCGGCACACCTGCAACCCGTCCAGCCCGGGAAGCATCAGGTCCAGCACGACCAGGTGCGGCGGCCGGTCCTGGACGGCCTCCAGGGCGGCCAGCCCGTCCGCGACGTGACTCACCTCGTACCCGGCGTGTTCCAGGTAGCGGCAGACCACGTCGCTGACCGTCCGGTCGTCGTCGACCACGAGCACCCGCTGCGCCACCGGTCACCTCCCCGCGGCCAGCCTAGCCAGCACCGATGCGGCCGGCGATTTCGCAGACCTTGTGGTCTCCTTACGTTCCGTACCCCAATCGTCCCGACGCACCGACTGGCCGGTCCGCCTGGTGACGGCGAGGCCTGGGGTGCGCAGTGGGCTGCGTACGATGCGGGGCTGAGTTCCCTCGTCGCGGCGGAGGTATCGGGCAGATGGCAGGCCAGCACGAGGGTTTCGCCCTCGGCGTCGACCTCGGTACGTCCAACACGGTGGCCGTGCTGCGCTGGCCGGACGGTCGGACCCGGCCGGTGCTGATGGACGGTCAGCCGGTCAGCCCGTCGGCCGTGTACGCCGACCCGGACGGCACGTTGCACGTCGGCTGGGACGCCCGGCGGCTGGCGCAGGCCGATCCGGCCCGGTTCGAGGCGAACCCGAAGCGTCGGGTGGACGAGCCGACCGTGCTGCTCGGTGACCGGTCGTACCCGCCGGCGGAGTTGCTCGCCGCGGTGCTGGCGGCGGTCGCGCGGGCCGCGGTGGGTGCGGTCGGCTTCCTGCCTCCGGCCGTGCTCACCTGCCCGGCGGCCTGGGACGAGTCACGGCGGCAGGTGCTCGCCGACGCGCTGTTGCGGGCCGGATGGCCGCAGGCCGCCGAGCACACGCTCGCCGGGCCGACGCCACCGGGCACACGTCTGCTGCGTGAGCCGGTGGCCGCTGCCCGCTACTACACCCAGGTCCTGCACCGGCCGGTGCCGGTCGGTGGCGCGATCGCGGTGTTCGACTTCGGTGGCGGGACGCTCGACGTCGCGGTGTTGCGCAACGAGGGCGCCGACCCGTGGGGTGACTCCGGGTTCCTGGTGGTCGCCGACGGCGGTCTGCCCGACCTGGGCGGCCTCGACCTGGACGCGGCGCTGGTGCAGCGGGTCGGCGAGCTGCTGGGCGAGCGGCACGCCCGACGGTGGGCGCGCCTGGTCCGCCCGTCAGACCCGGCGCAGCGCCGCGACCAGGTCCGACTGTGGGACGAGGTACGCGGCGCGAAGGAGACGCTGTCCCGTTCCGCTGTGGCGCCGGTCGCGGTGCCCGGGGTGGCCGAGGCGGTGCGGTTGACGCGCGACGACGTCGAGCGGGTGGCGGCGCCGCTGTTGCGTCGTGCCGTGGAGCGCGCCCGGGAGGTGATCGCCGCGGCCGGCCTGCGCCCCGACCAGCTCGCCGGGCTGTTCCTGGTGGGCGGCTCCTCGCGGATTCCGCTGGTGGCACGAATGCTGCACGCCGAGCTGGGCGTGGCCCCGACGGTGCTGGACCAGCCGGAGCTGCCGGTGGCCGAGGGCGCGCTGACGGACCTTCCGCTGCGCCGAGCCCTGCCGGCGCACGCGGGACCGCAGGCCGTCCCGCAGGCTTCGCCGGCCGGGCCGCCCGCGCCGGCTGCGGCGTCGACCGTGCCGGCCCCGGCCGGTCCGCCGGGCGTGCCGGCTGCGGCGGAGAACGCGCCGACCGTGCCGTCGCAACCCGGGCCGGCGTCGGCCAGGCCGAGCGGATCAGCCGGGGCGGGCGGCTCGGGTTGGCAGCCGGCGCCGCCGGGCGTCGCGGGCACCCTGGTCGGCGGGGCGGGAGCCACCCCGACGCCCACCCCGCCCATCCCGAGCGGCGGTACGACTTGGCGGCGGGCCCGGTGGGTGGTGCTCGGGGCCGTGCTCGCCCTGGCCGGGGTGGCCACCGCGGCGACGCTCTACCTGCTGCGGGACCGCTATCCGGACCTGGAGTTCGGGCCGCTGCGCGAGCTGTCGAGGCCATCGGCCGGCGCCGAGCGGCCCAGCGGCATGTGGACCGCGGTGCTCGGCGACCGGGCCTATCTCGGGTACCCGCTGCCGGACGACCGGCTGGAGGTGGTCGCCGTCGACACCGGCACCGGCGACGAGCTGTGGCGCAGGCAGACCGGCGTCACCGCCGACGACTGGACCGGCCTCGTCGCCGTGCCGGGGGCGGTTGCCGTCCTCGCGGACGCGCCGGGCGACAGCACTCCGCGCGAACTGGCCGTCCTGGACGCCCGGTCCGGCGCCCAGCGCTGGCACCGGACGGTCCGCGGCGACGACGACGTCTACTTCTCCGACGACACCGCCGTGCTGGTGGACCGGGCCGCCGGGCGGCTGGTCGGCCTGAAGCTGGGCGACGGCACCGACAAGTGGAGCAGGCCCAACCCGCGTGACCAGTACGGCGGGGCGCGTACCGTCGTCGAGCCGGTGGGCACCGACGCGGCGGCGGGCGGGCCGGCCTTCCTCGGCGGCGCTGCCCGCGACCCGTGGACGGGCAAGGGGCGACGACTCGTGCAGATCGGGGCGGACCGCTCGGCGCGGCTAGTCGACATGTCCTCCGGCTCGGTGCTGCGCGAGTGGGGCAACGTGGCCGACCTCGACGACCTGGTGGTGGCGCACGAGGACCGCCTCTTCGTGGCCCCCACCGACGGCGGGTACCAGGTGCTGGCGTACGACCTGGGTTCCGACGCGGCGCCGGTGGTCGTCTACCGGGCCGAGAACGCGGAGTACCGGCCGAAGGCGCTGGTGGCCTGCGGCGAGCGGCGGGCCTGTCTGGTGCAGGTACGCAACAGCGACGCCGAGCACACCGAGGTGGTGGCGGCGACCGAGGGGAAGTCGGCGATCTCCTGGTCGGCGCCGGGCGCGACCGGCCTGGTGCCGGTCGGCGAGCAGGTGCTCACCCAACGGGAGTACCCGAAGGCGACGGTCACCCTCTTCGACACGGCCGGCAAGGCGTTGCTGGCCGACCGCCCCGGCGTGGCGGCCCGACTGGACGCCGGCAACCTGCTCGTCTTCGCCGAGCCGACCAGCACGGTGGCGGACAACCGGAGCGTGGCCGGCGTGTGGGCCGAGTCGGGCGACGTCGACGAGTTGGGCCAGCTCGTCGACGTGCGCAGCGCGTCCTGCTCGTGGAACACGCGGGTGATCGCGTGCGGCGCAGACAAGAACTTCGTGCTGTACCGGTTCGCCGACGACTGACCGCCGGCCGGACAGATGCCGGTGGAGTGCGCGACGGATCCGTGGCGGGCGGCCCGTAGGATGCTCCGGTGAATCTTCGGGGTACGGTCCGCGCCGATCGTCCGCTGGTGGTGCTCGCCGTGGGGGAGGAGGCCCGCTACCTGCCGGCCGAGCTGCCGGTGCTGCTCACCGGCATGGGCAAGGTCAACGCCGCCAGCGCGGTCGCGGCGGTGCTGGCGGCCGGCCCGCGTCCCAGCCTGCTGCTCAACCTGGGTACGGCCGGCGCGCTGCGCCCCGGCTGGACGGGTATCCACGAGGTCGCCACCGTGCTCCAGCACGACCTGGACACGGCTCTGCTGCGTACCCTCACCGGTCAGACCTACGGCGCGCCGCTCGCGCTGGCCGCCGAGGGCGCGGTGCTGGCCACCGGTGACACCTTCGTGGCCGACGACGACGCGCGGGACCGGCTGGCGCAGCGCGCCGACCTGGTGGACATGGAGGGGTACGCGGTGGCCTGGGCCGCCGCGCAGGCCGGGGTGCCGTGTCGGCTGGTCAAGCAGGTCAGTGACGAGGCGGGGGAGGGCGCGGCCCGGACCTGGCGGGAGTCGGTGGACGCCTGCGCCCGCGATCTCGCCGAGTGGGTCGGGCGCCACCTCGGCTGACCGCGCTGGGTCACCCGGCGGGCCCGCGCGGTCGGAGTCCGCGCGTGGTCTCCCGGTCGCCGGAGCCGGGGATCAGGACGTGCCCGGCCAGTGCGAGCGCCACGATCGCGGTGACCAGCACCGGTGGCCAACCGCCGGCCCAGGGCAGCACCAGTAACGGGAGCAGTTGCGTCGCCACCCGCCGCCACGGCACGCGGGTGGACAGCAGGTAGGTGAACAGCGCCCGGCCGAGCACGAACACCAGCGGCCCGCCGATGATCAGCATCAGCCACCAGGCCGGGGTCGTGCCGCTCGGACGGTTGACGACCAGGTCGACGGAGGCCGCCGTGATGGTCACGCCGCCCAGCAGCACCAGGTGGGTGTACGGGGCGATCCGGGTGGACCGGCCGGGCGCGGAGGCCGCCGCGGTCTCGAGCAACTCGCCGGCGCGAAACACGTAGATCTGCCAGAGCAGCAGCATGATGGCGAACGCGCAGAGCAGGGCAGCGATCCGGAGGCGGTCGAATTCGCTGCGGCTGAGCTCCAGGGTGGGTATCAGGATGATGTCGCCGAGGGCCAGGATGACGAACTGCTGGTACCGCTCGCCCAGGTGCGCGGTGGTCCGGTCGTACTGGTCGAGAGGCACCCGGCCGAGCCACGGGGTGGGGTAGCGCGCCGCCGCGGCGAGCACGTCGATCGCGATCGCGGTGGTCCAGATCCACAACCGCTCCGAGTCGACCAGCACGCCGATGATCCAGAGGACACCGGAGACCAGGAACCAGAACAGGAACCGGGTGGCTCGCGCCATGGCCGCTCGGTGCCGCTGCCGGTACAACGTGCTGACCAGGACAATGCCGCGCACCACGTGGGTGCCGACGTAGGCGAGCGCGAAGACCGTGGCCTGCCCTCTGGTGATCATCGGCAGCGCCGCCGCCATCCCGACCGACCCGACCATGGCCACCATGAGGATGAGCTGGATCGGGCGCTGCTGCGGATCGTAGAACTCGGTGGTGGTCGTGGTGACCGACCACGTCCACCAGATCGCGGTCAGCATCAGCGCCACCGCCGTGCTGCGGCGCCAGGAATGCTCGTCGGCGAGCAGCGTCGAGGTCTGCGCGAGCGCGGCCACGAAGACCACGTCGAAGAGCAGTTCGAGCAGCGTCGCCCGGGTCGACCCGTCCGGCCGGCGTACCAGCGCCGCGGTGCCTCCGGTGGTCATGCCCGGCCTCCCGCCGTGTCTTCGAGGATTATCGGCGGCGGGGGCGCGGCACGTCCCCGGTTCGGCGATTCCCGCTGAGCGGGGAAGAGGGCGACCGGAGGTTGCCACGGCGGGCCCCCCGGGTGACGCTTGTCGGCATCCATCGATCTCGATCTCCGTCGGAGGTTCGGATGCGTCGTTCGCCGCTCGCCGCCCTCGTCCTGACCGCCCTGCTGCTCGTCGCGCCGGGCGCGGCACAGGCCGCCCTCCCCGCTCATGCCGCGCCCGACGCGGCCGGTGCCCTGTCCGGGGTACGCACGCCGGGCGTCGCCTGGGGCGCCGACCCGGCCACCGGCCGGATGACCGTCACCGTCGACGACACGGTGACGCCCGCCGACCTGGCGAGGCTGCGGGCGGTGGCCGATCGCGCCGGCGCGCTGCTGCGCCGGGAGCCCGGCACGCTGCGCACCCTGATCGCCGCCGGCCAGGGCATCTACGGTGGCGGTAGTCGTTGCTCGCTGGGCGCGAACGTGCGCAGTGGCAGTACCTACTACGTGGTTACCGCCGGGCACTGCACCGGGACCGTCAGCACCTGGTACGCCGACAGCGCGCAGACCACCGTCCTGGGCACCCGCACCGGCACCAGCTACCCGGGCAACGACTACGGGCTGATCCGCTACACGGGCCGGATCGCGCATCCGAGCGCCGTCTACACCTATCCCGGGCTGCTGACCATCAACGGACCCGGCACCGCGTACGTGGGTCAGGCGGTGTGCCGCAGCGGCGTTACCACCGGCGTGCGCTGCGGCACGGTCACCGGGCTCAACCAGACCGTCAACTACGCCACCGGCGTGGTCTACGGCCTGATCCGCACCAACATCTGCGCCGAGCCGGGGGACAGCGGCGGGCCGCTGTACGTGGCGTCCACCGGCACCATCATCGGCATCCTGTCCGGGGGCAGCGGCAACTGCACGTCCGGTGGAACGACCTACTACCAGCCCATCGCGGAGGTGCTGGCGGCGTACGGACTGACCCTGCCCTGATCGCTGTTGCGCTCAGCGCAACGGGTTGCTCACGTGGCACAACGCGCCTAGGCTCGGCGGGACCCCGGACCCCTCCCCGAGGACGTGCGCCGCGATGCCGAGCGAGCCCCGACCCGACCGCACGGCCACCTCGACCGGCCCGCCGCCGGCCGAGGTGGTCACGGTGGGCGAGACCATGGTGATGCTGTGCCCGCCCGCGGGCGAGCCGCTGGAGCGCGCCGAACGCGTCACCGTCTCGGTCGGCGGCGCGGAGTCCAACGTGGCCGGCTACCTGGCCCGGCTCGGCCACCGGGCGACCTGGGTGGGCCGGGTCGGCGACGACCCCTTCGGCCGGCTCGTCGTGCGGCACGTCGCCGACACCGGTGTCGACGTCGACCTGGTGGCGGTGGACCCGGCCGCACCCACCGGCCTCTACGCCAAGGACCCCGGCCCCACGGCCACCGCCGTGCACTACTACCGGGCCGGCTCGGCCGCGTCCCGAATGGACGGCGACACGCTGGCCGACCCACGGCTGGCCGGCGCACGGGTGCTGCACCTGTCCGGGATCACCCCGGCGCTCTCGGCCTCCTGCCGGGCGCTGGTCGAGCGCGCGGTGACCGACCGGCCACTACCGGGCGCGCTGGTCAGCTTCGACGTCAACCACCGGGCCCGGCTCTGGCCCGCCGAACGGGCCGCGCCCGTGCTGCGCGACCTCGCCGACCGCAGCGACCTGGTCTTCGTCGGGCAGGACGAGGCGTACGCCCTCTGGGGCACGAGCGATCCGGCCGCCGTACGCCGACTGCTGCCCGGCCCCCAGGCGGTGGTCGTCAAGGACGGTGCGGTCTGTGCCACCGTCCTGTTCCGCGACGCCGAGCCGGTCGTCGTCCCGGCCCCCCGCGTGTCGGTGGTGGAACCGGTGGGCGCGGGTGACGCCTTCGCCGCCGGCTACCTGGCCGGACTGCTGCGCGACCTCGACCCGACGCGACGGCTGCGCCTCGGTCACCTCGTCGCCGCGCAGGCGCTGGGCAGCACCGGTGACGACGCGCCGCTGCCGCCCTGGTCGTGGTTCGAACGGCTGATCGACGGTCCCTGGTCGCCACCCGACCTGACCGCCGCCCGAGCAGAGGGCTGAGGGGTGTCCGAGGGCGTCGACCGGGCGATGCGCGCGCTCGAACTCCTGGCCCGCGAGCCGGCGCAGCTCGGCGGCGTGGCCACCCACCTGGGCGTGCACAAGTCCACCGCGCTGCGCCTGCTGCAGTCGCTCGAGGCGGGTGGCTTCGCGCGCCGCGCCGACGGCGGCTGGACGGTGGGTCTGCGGCTGATCGACCTCGCCCAGCAGGCCCTGGACTCGCTGGACGTCCGCGCGGTGGCCCGCCCCCACCTGGCGGCGCTGGGCCGCGACTGCGGGCACACCATCCACCTCGCGCAGGTGGTCGACGACGACCTCGTCTACGTCGACAAGATCGAGGCCCGGGGTCAGGTCCGCATGTACTCCCGGATCGGCCGCACCGCGCCGCTGCACGCCAGCGGGGTGGGCAAGGTGGTGCTCGCGTACGGTCCGACGTCCCGGGTGTCCCAGCTGGTCGACGGCGGCACGCTGCCGGCGTACACCCCGGGCACCATCTGCGACCCGGCGGAGCTGCGCACGGAGCTGGTGGCCGTCGCCGCGCAGGGCTGGGCCGCCGACGACGGCGAGTTCGAGCCGCTGATCAACTGTGTGGCGGCACCGGTCCGACAGGCCGACGGCGCGGTCACGGCCGCGGTGTCGGTGACCGCGCCGACGGTGGTGGCCACCCTCGCCGACCTGCGCGCCCTACTACCCCGACTGCTGGCCACCACCCAGCAGATCTCCCGCGACCTCGGATGGAGTGGACCATGACCACAACGGACTTCGCGCACCTCTTCGGCGGCGCCCGGGTGATGGCGATCCTGCGCGGCCTGCCGGTCGCCGAGACGGTCCGGCTCGCCGAGCGCGCCTGGGACCTCGGCATCGAGGTGGTGGAGGTGCCGGTCGCCACCGCCGACGCGGTGCCCGCCCTGCGCGCCGCCATCAAGGCGGGCGCGGCGCGGGGCCGGATCGTCGGGGCCGGCACGGTGCTCGACGACGAGACGGTCGCGGCCGCCGCCGACGCGGGCGCCGCGTTCACCGTCGCGCCCGGCCTGGACCTCGCGGTGGCCGACGCCGCCGCCGCGCGCGGTCTGCCGCACCTGCCCGGCGTGGCCACCCCCACCGAGGCGCAGGCGGCGCTGCGGCACGGCCTCACCTGGCTCAAGGCGTTCCCCGCCATCTCCCTCGGCCCAGCCTGGTTCAAGGCCATCGCCGGCCCCTTCCCGCAGCTCCGCTTCGTCGCGACAGGCGGCCTGGACGCCACAAACGCCGCCGCGTTCCTGGACGCCGGCGTACGCGTGGTAGCAGTCGGCTCAGCCCTAACCGACCCCACCCAGCTAGACCACCTAGCCAAACTAACCACCCAAGCCTGACCCGCCCCGCCCCCGCCCCGCCCGCCGGTCTGCGCCGTCGATCATGGACTTGTGGTGGGGGCGCGAAAGCCGCCTTTCACTCGACATCGGGCACCACAACTCCTTGATCGACGGGAGCGGGGGCGGGAGCGGGGCGGGAGCGGGGCGGGAGCGGGGGCGGGGGGCGGGTGGGGTGGGGGGGTGGCGGGTTTGTGCCATGGCGTGAACGCGCCGGGGGTCGGCGGGGTGGGACAGCGGGGCGTTGCCTTGATGCTGTGCTGCGTACCGCTCCTCGACACAAAGAGGTCATCGTGGCTCTGTCTCCCAGGCGTCGCCGATCCGGGCTGATCGCCCTCGGTACCGCCCTCGCTCTGACCGCCGGGTTCACCCCACCCGGCACGGGGGCGTCCGCCGCCCCGCCCGGCAATCCCACCCGCCCGACCGGCCAACCGCCCGCGGCCCCGGGTCGGGCGTCCACCGTCACCCTGATCACCGGGGACCTCGTCACGGTCACCACGGCGGCCGACGGCAGCACCGTCACGGCCGTTCGCCGGCCCGACGGCAGCACGCCGACCTTCCACCGCACCGTGCTGGACGGCGACACCTACGTCTACCCGGACGCCGCGCTGCCGTACGTCACGAGCGGCCTGGTCGACAAGCGGCTGTTCAACGTCACGGATCTGATCGCCGACGGGTACGACGACGCGCACACGAACGCGCTGCCGCTGATCGTCACCCTGACCGACGCCGCGGCCCGCGCCCGTACCCGCCCCACTGTGGACGGCTCCGAGCTGGTGCGGCCCTGGACAGCGTGCGGGGCGCGGCGCTGACCCGCCCGCGCGAGAGCGCCGAGAAGTTCTGGGGCGCGCTGACCGCCGACCCGGCCCGCCGGACCGGCGGAACCCCGACGCTCGCGAGCGGCATCGCCAAGGTCTGGCTGGACGGCCGGGTCCGGGGAGACCTCGCCGAGTCGACCGCGCAGATCGGCGCGCCGAAGCTGTGGGCCGAGGGCAACACCGCCGCCGGTGTGGACGTCGCCGTCCTCGACACGGGGGCGGACGCCGAGCACCCGGACCTCGCCGGCCAGATCGCCGCGTCCAGCAGTTTCGTGCCGGACGAGCCCGACATCCTCGACTACCAGGGACACGGCACGCACACCGCCTCGACGATCGCCGGCACCGGCGCCGCGTCCGGGGGCGTCGAGCGGGGTGTCGCCCCCGGCGCGCGGCTGCACGTCGGCAAGGTGCTCAACAGCGAGGGCGGCGGGCAGGACTCGTGGATCATCGCCGGCATGGAGTGGGCGGCCCGGGAGCAGAAGGCCCGGATCATCAGCATGAGCCTGGGTGGTGAGTCCACCGACGGCAGCGACCCGCTGAGCCAGGCCGTCGACCGGCTCAGCGCCGAGACCGGCGCGCTCTTCGTGGTCGCCGCCGGCAACAGCGGCCCGGCGAGCATCGGCAGCCCCGGCGCGGCGAACTCCGCGCTCACCGTGGGCGCCGTCGACTCGACCGACCACCTCGCCGACTTCTCCAGCCAGGGCCCGCGCGCCGGCGACGGCGGCCTCAAACCCGAGATCACCGCACCCGGCGTGGACATCCTGGCCGCGCGCTCGCACCTGGTGCGCGGCGGCTCCGGGGACTACACGCTGATGAGCGGCACCTCGATGGCGACTCCGCACGTGGCCGGCACGGCCGCGCTGGTCGCCGCCGCGCACCCCGACTGGACCGGGCAGCGCATCAAGGAGGCGCTGGTCAGCACCGTCAAGGCCACCCCGGACTACACCCCGTACCAGGCCGGTGCCGGGCGGGTGGACGCGGTCGCCGCCGTACACGCCACCGTCTTCGCCACCCCGAGCGCCTACTCCGGCTTCCAGGCCTGGCCGCAGCAGCCGGGTACGACGGTCGACCGGACGGTCACCTACACCAACGTCGGCGCCGCGCCGGTCACCCTGAAGCTCGCCCTCGACGCGCCGAGCGCCCCGCCCGGTCTCTTCGCCCTCGCCGCCGACACGGTGACCGTGCCCGCGAACGGCACCGCCACCGTCACCCTCACCGCCGCGTACGACAAGCTTCCGGTCGAGAAGCAGGTCAGCGGCATGATTGTCGCCACCGACGCCGCCGGTACGGTCCGCGGTCGCACCCTGATCGGGGCGAGCCGGGAGGGTCAGCGGCAGAACCTGACGCTGGTCGCGAAGGACCGGGACGGCAAGCCGCTCGCCGGCAAGGTCCTGCTCACCACCGATGGCCTGTTCACCGCCGTCGACCTGCCCGAGAGCGGCACCGCGACGCTGCGGCTGCCGGTGGCGAGCTGGTCCGGTTGGATCACCGCCGACGTGCGCGGTGTGCACGGGCCGCGCTCCAAGGGCATGGCGATGCTCAGCTTCGTCGACGTCGACCTGAGCGCCGACCGCACCGTCGTCCTCGACGCGCGCAAGGCCCGGCAGGTGCGGGCCGAGGTGCCGCAGGAGGCCACCGCCACCTCGCTGCGGATGGACATCCACCGGTCCACCGGCAACAGCCTCACCGAGAGTCAGGTGCTGCCCGACGACTCGTACGACAGCATGTGGGCGTTGCCGACGGGCCGGGCGGTCACCGACGGCGAGTTCGAGTTCGGCGCGCGGTGGCGGCTGGAACAGCCGGCGCTGACCGTGGCGGCCGGCGGCCGGTCGTACGACGATCTGCTGGTGAAGCGCTCGACCCCGGCGTTGCCGGCGGGTCGTCGCCAGCTCGACGCGGTCTACGTCGCCGACGCGTCGGCGGCCGGGCTGGCGAAGCGGCCGGTCCGGGACCGGGCGGTGGTGGTCCGGCGCAGTGACACCGTGGACGTCGCCACCCAGGCGCAGGCCGCCGCGGCGGCCGGGGCGAAGTTGCTGCTGGTGGTCAACGACGGCGTCGGCCGGCTCCAGCCGTGGGACGAGTCGTTGTGGAGCCCGGAGATCCCGGCCCCGCTGACCGTGGCGACCCTCACCGCCGACGAGGGTGACCAACTCGTCGCGGCGTTGGAGCGCGGCCCGGTGCGGCTGACCGTCGAGTCGCACCCGGAGACGACCTACCTGTACGACGTGGTCCACCACTGGAGCGGCGCGGTGCCGGTCGACCCGACCTACCGGTTCACGAAGCGGCAACTGGCCCGGGTGGACGTGGAGTTCCGCAACTACCGGCAGGGCCGGGCGCTGGAGTTCCGCAACGACATCTGGAAGGGCTTCGCGTCCGGCAACCAGGAGATCGCACCGGCGCAGGGCCGACGCACCGACTGGGTGAGCGCCGACCAGCGCTGGCTCGACGACGCGTTCATCCCCGGGGAGACCGGGCAGCACCCGATGGCGGTGGCCACCTACGCGGCGAACAAGCCGAGCACGGTCACCTGGTTCGGGCCCATCCAGCGCCCCCGCATGGGTGGGAGCTACGTTCCCGTGCGCTACCTGGACATCGTCTACCTGCCCGCGCCCGGGTGGGGCGACGGCGGCGGGCACGTCGGTGAGGCGTACGCCAACTTCGACATGGTCAACCGGACCACCCTCTACCAGGGGGACAAGGAGCTGAACTGGGGTAACGCCGAGTACCTCCAGGTGGGCGGCCTGTCCGCGCAGCGGCTGCCGTACCGCCTGGTGGTGGAGAACGACCGGGCGGCCTGGACCAACCCGTACTCCCGGCAGACCCGCACCGAGTGGGGCTTCAGCTCGGCGGCCACCGGCGCGGAGTCGGCCGAGGTGTTGCCGATGATCCAGCTCGACTACCAGGTGGCCATCGACCGCGACGGCACGGCGTCCCGGCGGGCGCCGCTCACCGTGGTCGCTTCCCACCTGGCCGGCGTCTCGGCGACGGTGGGTCCGGTCACCGTCGAGGTGTCCTACGACGACGGCAGGACGTGGCAGAAGCCGCGGCTCACCCGGCACGGTGACGGCTGGAGCGCCGCGCTGGACGCGCCGGCGAAGGCCAGTTTCGTGAGCCTGCGGACGACCGCACGGGACACGGCCGGCAACACCGTGAGCCAGAGCATCACGCGGGCGTTCGGCCTGCGGTAGTGCCGGACCGGCCGCCGGTCGGGGTGCGCGCGCATCCCGACCGGCGGCCGTCGCCGTGGTGGGCTCAGCCGGCGTCGTCGTGGGCTCGGCCGTTGGCGAGGCCGACGCGCTCGGGCCGGTCGAGGAAGTGCAGCCGCGCCTGCTTCTCCGGCAGCTCGATCACCGGGCCGGCGCGGAACCCGCTGCGCCGCAGCCGCCGGAGCATCCGGTCGTTGCGCACGTCCGGCTCCATGACGACCCGCAGCCGCCCCGGGTCGGCGAAGACGAAGTTCAGGATCGTCCCGAACAGCGCGCCGGTGAAACCGGGCTCGGCGCTCACCGGGGGCCCGATGAGCAGGTGGACGCCCACGTCGCCGGGACGTACCTCGTAGCAGTCGCCGACCGGGTCGGCCCCGGGCTCGTACGTCTGCGCCAGCGCCGCCGGCACGCCGTCGCGGTGCACCAGGTACGCGTGGTGGGTGGTCAGCGAATCCAGGTACGCGTAGATCTCCCGCACCCGCTCGCGGCTGGCGTCGCGCATCCCCCAGAACCGGGCCCGGTCCATCGTGACCCAACCGTGCAGCAGGTCGGCGTCGTCGTCGGGGCGTACCGGCCGGATGGTGACCACACCGAATCCGGGGACGTCGCGTCGGTGGTGCTGTCGGTCAGTGCTCATCCGGCTCCTCGGTGAGGCGGTCCCAGTCGGTCGTCACCGGCAGCAGCTCACCGGCCAGCCACGCGGACCGCTGGTCGTGGTGGTGCTCGTCGCCCGGCACTCCGCTGACGCCGGACGGGACAATCCACCGGCTGTCCTGGCGCCGGCCCAGGTCCCAGACGTACCGCGCGGCCGGCCCCCGGAAGCATCCGTGGGTGACCCCGGGCACGCTCGACGTGGCCAGCACGCAGTCGTGGTCGCCGTCGAGGCGGGGGCCGGGCGCGGCGTCCGGGTCGGGCAGCGCCCGCCAGGCCGTCAGCCGGTGCAGGTCACCCCAGCGCACCGTGCCGTCCGTCGCGGCCGCGACCTCCTCAGCCGCCGCGCGCACCACCGCCGCGACGTCCACGCCGGGCAGCGGGGCCGCGTCGAGCAAATGCTCCAGCGCGTAACCGACCCGCGCCCTCAGCGCCAACCAGGGCGCGAACACCTCGGGGTACGCGGGCGGCTCGGCCAGCGCGGCCAGCGCCGGGTGGTCGGCGATCCGGCGTACGACGGCGGCGCGCAGGAGAGCGAAGTCGGCGGCGTCGACGCTGTCGGCGTGCATCCGCCGGTCCCAGCGCAGCAGCCGATCGCGCAGGGCGGCGGCGGCCGGACCGAGCCCGGTCAGAGCGTCGAGCACCCCCAGCAGCGCCCCGGCGGAACCGAGGTACGTGTCGGTGTGGATCGCCGTCATGTCTACGGCGGTAAAGTCGCGGCCGGCGTCGAGCAGGTCGGCGATCCGGCGCGCGCGGTGCGGTGCGGCGAACTCGACGCCGAGCGGCGCGGACAGCCCGCGTTCGTTGGCCATCACCGCCCGGTCGGCCACCTCGGCCCGAGGCATCGGCGCGTACCAGCCCTGCCAGGCGTACGCCGTCTCCCACGCCGGGACCGGCCGGCGGCCGTTGTCCGGGTGCCGCACGGGCACCGCACCGGCGACCCGGTGCAGCAGGCCACCGGCGGTGTCGGCCGCCTGCACCACGTTGACCGGCTCCACCCAGTGCCGCAGGGCGGTGTCCACGTCGGACACGCTACTGGCCCGCAGCAGCTCCGGTATCGCCGCGAAGCCCAGCTCGCCGCTGACCCGGGGCGGATAGCGCAGGCTCAGCGCCGTGTCGTCGTCCGGTCCGCCGGCGATCACCGGGCCCCGGTCGGTCTCCACCACCTCCACGTCGACCGGGTCCGCGCCGGCCACCTCGATCGTCTCCACGTGGACGGACGCCTCCCGCCAGCCGTCCGGGCCGAGCGCCCGTACACCCGTGTCGTGCCGGCGCAGCCGCTCGACGTAGACGTCCTGGTAGTCGGCCATCGCGTTGGTGATGGCCCAGGCCACCGGGCCGGCGTGGCCGAAGTGTGCGATGCCCGGCACACCGGGCACGGCCAGGCCGACCACGTCGTACTCCGGGCAGGCCAGCCGGATCTGCTGGTAGACGCCCGGGTCCTCGAGGATCCGGTGCGGGTCGCCGGCCAGCAGCGCCGCGCCGCTGGCCGTGCGGGAACCGGCGAGCAACCACCCGTTGCTGCCCGCGATCGCCGGCCCGTCGGTGTTGAACGCCTCGACCGCGGCCGGGCCGAGACACCGCGCGACGTGCTCGCGCCAGAGCTTGCCCGGGAACCCCGCGAACAGGATGTGATGCCCCAGCCACACCGCGAGCGGCGTCCACGGCTCCCACCGGCCCGGGGCGAGCCCGACGGCGGCGAACTCCGGCGCGCGGGCCGCCCCGGCGGCGAGGCCGACGTTCACCCCGGCCACGTACGCGCCCACCCACTCGGCGGTCGCCGCGTCCAGGTTGGCGTGACAACGGCGGGCGGTGTCGTCCAGCCGGACCTGCCGGGCGAACCGGTCCCAACCGAGCGCGTCGACGCCGAGGAAGGCGGCGCTGGTGCCCTGCGACCGGTGCCGCTCGACCTCGATCTGCCACGCCCGGTCGTACGCGGTCACCCGACCCTGCGCCGCCGCGAGAGCGAGCGGGTCGTCGGCGCGGACGTGCGGCACGCCCCACGGGTCGCGGAACCGTCGTGCCGTCATGCCGGTTCGGCCGTGCGTCGGCGGGCGGCCGGTACGACCAGCGGGGTGCCGGTCTCCGGGTCGTCGATCACCCGGCAGGGCAGCCCGAACACCTCGGCCACCAGGTCGGCGGTCACCACCTCGCGCGGGTCGCCGGCGGCCACCACCCGACCGTCGCGCATGGCGATGAGGTGGGTGGCGTACCGGGCGGCGTGGTTGAGGTCGTGTAGCACCGCGACCAGCGTACGGCCCTGCTCCTCATGCAGCCGGGCGCACAGGTCCAGGATGTCGATCTGGTGGGCGATGTCGAGGTAGGTCGTCGGCTCGTCGAGCAGCAGCAGCGGCGTCTGCTGCGCCAGCGCCATCGCGATCCAGACGCGCTGCCGTTGGCCGCCGGACAGCTCGTCCACCGGCCGGTCGGCGAGGTCGGCGACCCCGGTCGCGGCCATCGACTCGTCGACGATCCGCTCGTCCTCACGCGACCACTGCCGCAGCAGCCCCTGGTGCGGGTAGCGCCCCCGGGCGACCAGTTCGGCGACGCCGATCCCGTCCGGCGCGATCGACGTCTGTGGCAGCAGGCCGAGGGTCCGGGCGACCTTGCGGGCGGGCTGGTCGTGGATGTCCCGACCGTCCAGCAGCACCGTGCCCGCGCTCGGGCGCAGCATCCGCGACAGCGCGCGCAGCAGCGTCGACTTGCCGCACGCGTTCGGCCCGATGATCACCGTGAACGACCCGTCGGGCACCGCCACGGTGAGGTTCTCGGAGATGGTGCGCCGGTCGTAGGCGAGGGTCAGCGCGCTGCCGCCAAGACGGGAGGTCATGGGTGCTCCTTGTTCACAGTTGGTCACAGCCGGCCCGCCCGGCGTTCGACGGCCAGCAGCCAGACCAGGTAGCCGCCGCCGAGCACACCGGTCACCACGCCGACCGGAAGCTGATGCCCGGCGAACGCCCGCTGGGCCACCAGATCGGCGCCGACCAGCAGGGCCGCGCCGACCGCCATCGAGGGCAGCAGGTTCGGCCCGGGCGCGCGGGTCAGCCGCTTGGCGACGTGCGGCGCGACGAGCGCCACGAACGACACCGGGCCGGCCGCCGCCGCCGCGAACGACACGAGCAGCACCGCCGCGGCGAGCAGCATCAGGCGCGTCCGCCGTACCGGCACGCCGAGCGCGCTGGCCGTGTCGTCGCCGAGTTCCATCATCCGCAGCGCCGGCGCGCAGCCGACGAGCACCAGCGGCGTGAGCACGGCGGTGACGGCCAACAGCGGCCCGGCGTTGGCCCAACCCCGCCCGTCCAGGCTGCCGGTGAGCCACAGCACCGCGCGGGCGGCGTCCATCAGCGGAGCGCGGGTCAGCAGGTACCCGTTCACGCCGGTGAGGATCGCCGCGACGCCGATGCCGACCAGGACGAGGCGGTAGCCGTGCACGCCCCGCCGCCACGCGAGCGCGTAGATCAGCAGGCCGGTGGCGAGCCCGCCGCCGGCCGCCGCCCCGGCCAGGGCCAGGCTGCCGCCGCCCAGGACGACCACCACCAGCGCGCCGGTCGACGCGCCCTGGGTGAAGCCCAGGATGTCCGGGCTGCCCAGCGGGTTGCGGACCAGCGACTGGAACAGCGTGCCGCCCAGCGCCAGCGCGGCGCCGACCAGCAGGGCCGTGACCAGCCGGGGCAGGCGCAGCTCGGTCACTATGAACTGCTCCGCCACGCTGCCGCCGCCGGTCAGGGCGCGCAGCACGTCGGTCGGGCCCATCGGGTAGTCGCCGCTGCCCATCGCGACCAGCGAGAGCCCGGCGGCGAGCAGCGTCGCGCCGAGACCGACCGCCAGGGCGCGGGGGCGGAACCGCACCGACAACCCACCGGGGGTACGAATGACCGCGCTCACGGGGCCACCAACCGTGAGCGGCTGACCAGCCAGAGGAACAGCGGGCCGCCCAGCACGGCGGTGACCATGCCGACCTGGAGTTCACCGGGGCGGCCGAGCACCCGGCCCAGCACGTCGGCGCCGAGCAGCAGGACCGGCGCGAGCACCGCGCAGTACGGCAGCAGCCAGCGCAGGTCGGGCCCGGTCAGCGCGCGTACCAGGTGCGGCACGAGCAGGCCGACGAAGACGATGGGACCGCAGGCGGCGGTCGCCGCGCCGCAGAGCAGGGTGACCGCGACGATCACGGCGGCCCGGATCACGGCCGGTCGGGCGCCCAGCGCCCGGGCCGCGTCGTCGCCGAGCGCGAGGGCGTTCAGCGGACGGGCAGCCCCGAGGGCGACCAGCAGGCCGACCAGGATGAACGGCGTCACCCGGGCCACCGTCGCGGCATCGGCGCTGGCCAGCGAGCCGACCGTCCAGAACCGCAGCCGGTCCAGCGAGGCGGTGTCCAGCAGCATGACCGCGCTCACGAACGAGTAGAGGGTGGCGTTGAGCGCCGCGCCGGCCAGCGCGAGCCGGGCCGGGGTGGCGCCCCGCCCGCCGCCGACGGCGTAGACCAGCGCGGTGACCAGGGCCGCGCCGAGCAGCGCGAACCAGACGTACCCGCCGATCGCCGTGACGCCCAGGAAAGCGGCGGCGGTGGCCACGGCGGCGGACGCTCCGGCGTTGATGCCGAGCAGCCCTGGGTCGGCGAGGGGGTTGCGGGTGAGCGCCTGCATCACGGCGCCGGCCACGCCGAGCGCCGTGCCGGCGAGCAGTCCGAGCAGGGTGCGGGGCAGGCGCATCCGGTGCACCACGGCGTACTCGGTGGCGTCGCGGTGCAGCAGCCCGGACCAGACGTCGGCGAGCGGCAGCGACTTCGCGCCGACCGCGATGCTGAGCACCAGGATCACGCCGAGCAGTGCCACGGCGGCGAGCAGGCCGGCGGCGCGGGTCGCCCGGCGTCGCTTCGGTGCGGGGGCCGTCGACACGTCCGGCACTGATGGTGTCGGGCTGGTGACGGTGGGTGTGGCGTCCAGTGTGGGCTCCGGGGTGTGGCGACACGGCGAACCGCTGTTGACAACAAGCGAGGTTAGGCTAACCTAACCCCGCTGTCCCGGTCGACCCCGGCCATCCTTTGATCGAAAGACGACACCATGCCCGATGCACTGTCCGCCCGTCGCCTCTCCCGTCGTGGCCTGCTGGCCGCTGGCGGCGCCGCCACGCTGGCCGCGCTGCTCGCCGGCTGCGGCAAGGACGATTCCGCCAAGCCTGCGGGCAGCGACAACACCGCCGGCCCCTGGTCGTTCACCGACGACCGCGCCAAGAAGGTCGAGGTGGCGGCCCGTCCGGCGCGTGTGGTGGCCTTTACCGGCGTGGCGGCGGCCCTGGTCGATTTCGGTCTCGACAAGCAGGTCGTCGGCGTGTTCGGCGAGACCAAGCGCGCCGACGGCACGAAGGACCCCCAGGCCGGTGACCTGAACGTCGAGGCCGTGGAGATCCTGGGCAACACCTGGGGCGAGTTCAGCCTGGAGAAGTACGCGGCCCTGCGCCCCGAGCTGCTGGTCACGCACATGTACGACCCCGACGCCCTCTGGTACGTGCCGGACGAGAGCAAGGACAAGATCCTCCCGCTCGCGCCGAGCGTGGCGATCACCACCGCGCGGGTGCCGATGACCAAGCCGATGGAGCGGTACGCCGCGTTGGCAGAGTCGCTCGGCGCCGACCTGTCCGCCAAGAAGGTCACCGACGCGAAGGCCCGCTTCGACGCCGCCGCCGACGCCGTCCGCCAGGCGGTCAAGGCCAACCCGGGCATCCGGGTGATGGCCTGCTCGGGCAGCCCCGACCTGTTCTACGTCTCCAACCCCAAGGTCAGCACCGACCTCATGTACTTCGCCGAGCTGGGCGTCGACATCGTGGTGCCGACCAAGCTCGAAGCCGGCGACTACTTCGAGGCGCTGAGCTGGGAGAACGCCGGCAAGTTCCCCGCCGACCTGATTCTGCTCGACAACCGCAGCACCGCGTTGCAGCCCAAGGACCTCGCCGCCAAGCCGACCTGGACACAGCTGCCCGCCGTGCGGGCCAACCAGGTGACGCCGTGGGACGCGGTCCCCCGCTTCTCGTACGCCGGCTCAGCGCCGCTGCTGGAGAACCTCGCCACCGCCATCCGGAACGCGAAGAAGGTCGGCTGACGCCATGAGTACGAGCACCGTCGCACCCGTCGCCCTGCAGTACCGCTTCTTCGCCGCGCACGTCGTGCGGGCCCGTCAGGTGGGGGCCTCGCTGATCCGGGTCACCTTCGGCGGCGCGGAGCTGGTCGACTTCGCCGGCGGCGGCCGGGACCAGAGCGTCTCGCTGTTCCTGCCGCACCCGGGTCAGGACGCCCCGGTCGTCCCGGTCGAGCGCGGCGAGGACTGGTTCGGCGCCTGGCGGGCCCTCCCGCCGGACGTCCGCGCGGTCATGCGTTCGTACACCATCCGGGAGCACCGCCCGGCGGTCGGCGAGGTGGACATCGACTTCGTCGGCCACGGCGGCACCGGTCCCGCCTCGCGGTGGGCCAGCCTGGCGGTGGCCGGTGACCGGGTGCTGCTGCTCGGCCCGGCGGTGTACGACAACCGCAGCGTCTGCTTCCGGCCACCGGACGACACCGACCTCGTGGTGCTGGCCGCCGACGAGACCGCGCTGCCGGCCACCGCCGGGATCCTGGCGTGGCTGCCCGCCGGCACCCGGGTCCGCGCCTGGATCGAGGTCCCGGACGCGGCGGACATCACCGAGCTGCCCACCGACGCCGACGCCGAGATCCGCTGGATCGTGCGCGGCAGCACCGCACCCGGCAGCGATCTGCTGGTCAGCGCGCTGCGCGCCACCCGACTTCCGGCCGTCGCGCCGTACGCCTGGATCGCCGGCGAGTCCGGCGTGGTACGGGCGCTGCGGCGGCACCTGGTCGGCGAGCGCGGCTTCGACCGTCGACGGGTGACCTTCGCCGGCTACTGGCGGCGCGGGCTCTCCGAGGAGGACCTGCGCGCCGAGGCGCTGGCCGGCGCCACCGCCTGACCAGCAGTCCCACCAGAACGCAGCACGGCCCCCGGCGCGCGCACGCGTCGGGGGAGGGTTCCGGCTGCCCATCGTCAGAACGTGGAAGGACATCCCGTGACCGTGCCGACGTACCCCGGCGAGACCGACCCGCGCAGCGCACCGGCCGCTCTACCACCGGCCACAGCGCCCGCCGGGGCCCGCGCCCACCTGTTGCACGACGGGTCGGTCGAGCAGTACCGGCGCGCGATCGCCGACGGCGTCGACCGGGTCGCCCGGCGGGTCGCCACGGTGGACCGGCCCACCACCGGAATCGCTCCGGGCGAGCTGGCGCCCCTCGTCGACAGCGTCGACCTGGACCGGCCCCTGGGCGACGCCGGCGCGGCGCTGGACGAGCTGGAGGACGTCTACCTGCGCGACGCCGTCTGGTTCCACCACCCGCGCTACCTGGCCCACCTCAACTGCCCGGTGGTCATCCCGGCGCTGCTCGGCGAGGCGGTGCTCAGCGCGGTCAACTCCTCCCTGGACACCTGGGACCAGAGCGCCGGCGCGACGCTCATCGAGCGACGGTTGATCGACTGGACCGCCGCCCGGATCGGTCTCGGTCCGGACGCCGACGGAGTGTTCACCAGCGGAGGCAGCCAGTCCAACCTCCAGGCGCTGCTGCTGGCCCGGGAGGAGGCGTGCCTCGCCGCGACCACCCCGGCGGCACGCCTGGACCTGCTGCCCCGCCTGCGCGTGCTCACCTCGGTCGCCGGGCACTTCAGCGTCCAGAAGTCCGCCAAGCTCCTCGGCCTCGCCCCGGACGGGGTGATCGCGGTGCCCACCGACGCGCGGCGACGCGTCCGGCCCGCCGCCGTCCGCGAGGAGATCGCCCGGTGCCGGGCGGCCGGACTGGTCCCGATGGCCGTCGTCGGGACCGCCGGCACCACCGACTTCGGCTCCATCGACCCGCTCGCGGACCTGGCGGAGGTCTGCGCGGAGACCGGCGTCTGGCTGCACATCGACGCCGCGTACGGCTGCGGTCTGCTCGTCTCGCCGACGCGCCGGCACCTGCTCGACGGCATCGAACGGGCCGACTCGGTGACCGTCGACTACCACAAGTCGTTCTTCCAGCCGGTCAGCTCCAGCGCGCTGCTGGTCCGGGACCGGCGGGCGCTGGGGCACGTCACCTACCACGCCGACTACCTCAACCCGGCGCGCATGGTGGAGCAGCGGATTCCGAACCAGGTCGACAAGAGCCTGCAGACCACCCGCCGCTTCGACGCGCTGAAGCTGTGGCTGACCCTGCGGGTGATGGGCCCGGACGCGCTCGGCGAACTCTTCGACGAGGTGGTCGACGCCGCGGCCGACGCCTGGCAGCTCGTCAGCGAGGACCCCCGCTTCGAGGTGGTGACCCGCTCGCAGTTGAGCACCGTGGTCTTCCGTTACCTGCCCACCGGTCCGGGCCGGGAGCTGGCCGACGCCGCCAACCTGTACGCCCGGGAGGCGCTGGCCGCCTCCGGCCTCGCCGTGGTCGCCGGCACCCGGGTGGACGGCCGGCACTTTCTCAAGTTCACGCTGCTGAACCCGGCCACGACCGTCGACGACGTCGGCCAGGTGCTCGAACTGATCGCCGGCCACGCCGGGCGGTACGTGCGCGACACCGTCGCCGCCGACCTGACCTGCCCCGTCGGCTGACCCCGAACCCCGCCTGGAGAAGAAGATGTCCACCCACGACTTCGTCGCCATCGGGCTGGGCCCGTACAACCTGGGCCTGGCCTGTCTCACCGCGCCGATCGACGAGCTGGACGGGGTGTTCCTGGAGGCTCGACCCAGCCTCGCCTGGCACCCCGGCATGCTGCTGGAGTCGGCCCGGTTGCAGACCCCGTTCATCGCCGACCTGGTCAGCCTCGCCGATCCGACCTCCCCGTACTCGTTCCTCAACTACCTCAAGGAGATCGGCCGGCTCTACCCGTTCTACATCCGGGAGAGCTTCTACCCGCTGCGCAGCGAGTACGACGCGTACTGCCGGTGGGCGGCGGCGAAACTGCCGAACCTGCGCTTCGGTCAGACGGTGACCACCGTGGAGTACGACAGCGCCGACGGGCGGTACGTGGTGCGGGCCACCACCGGCGGGTCCGAGAGCGTCGAGTACCGGGCGCGGCACCTGGTGCTCGGCACCGGCACGCCGCCGCACCTGCCGGCCGCCGTCGCCGGGCTGCCCGGGGACGCCGTGCACAACTCGCGCTACCTGGAGCACCGGGACGCGCTGCGGACCAGGCGCAGCATCACCGTGGTGGGCAGCGGGCAGAGCGCCGCCGAGATCTACCACGACCTCCTCGGCGACATCGGCCGGTACGGCTACCAGCTCAACTGGGTCACCCGCTCGCCGCGGTTCTTCCCCCTCGAATACACCAAGCTGACGTTGGAGATGACCTCACCGGACTACGTGGACTACTTCCACGCGCTGCCCGAGGAGACCCGCTACCGGCTGGAATCGGCGCAGAAGGGGCTGTTCAAGGGAATCAACGCCGACCTGATCAACGACATCTTCGACCTGCTCTACGCGCACAGCGTCGACGGTCCGGTGAACACCCGGCTGATCACCAACACCGAGCTGGTCGACGCCACCCACCACGACGGGGAGTACACGCTCGGGTTGCGGCAGGTGGAGCAGGAGCGGGACTTCACCCTGCGCACCGAGGGTCTGGTCCTGGCCACCGGCTACCACTACCGGGTCCCGACGTTCCTCGAACCGGTGCGCGAGCGCATCCGCTGGGACGCGCACGGCCGCTTCGACGTGGCCCGCAACTACAGCATCGACCACGACGGGCGGGGCATCTTCCTGCAGAACGCGGGCACCCACACGCACAGCATCACCTCACCCGACCTGGGCATGGGCGCGTACCGCAACTCCTGGATCATCCGCGAGCTGCTCGGCCGCGAGCACTACCCGATCGAGAAGAGCATCACCTTCCAGGAGTTCGGGGTGGTGTCGTGAGCGTGGTCTTCAGCCGCGCCGACGAGCGGCTCGGGAACTTCGCCCTGCGTCGCCTCGACCCAGAGGGCGACGCCGGGGTCCTGCACGGCTGGGTGACCCACCCGAAGTCGGCGTTCTGGTTGATGCAGGACACCGACGAGGCCCAGGTCGTCGAGGAGTACCGGCGCATCGCCGCCCACCCGCACCACGACGCGTACCTGGGCCTGTGGCGGGGGAGCCCGGCGTTCCTGGCCGAACGCTACGACCCGGCGCACGTGGAGCTGGTCGGCCGGTACGACCACCAACCCGGCGACGTGGGGATGCACTTCCTGTGCGCACCCGCCGGCACGCCGGTGCACGGCTTCACCCGCGCGGTGATCCGTACCGTCCTGGCCTGGCTCTTCGCCGACCCGGCGACCGTGCGCGTGGTGGTCGAGCCGGACGTGCGCAACACGGCCGTGCACGCGCTGAACGCCGCCGTCGGATTCGAGGTCGTCGGCCCGATCACCAAGCCGGAAAAAGAGGCGCTGCTCAGCGTCTGCACCCGCGCCCAGTTCCAGGCCGCCACCGAGCGGGCTACCGCCACCCCAGCAGAAGGAGCCCCGGCGTGACCACCACCGCCGTCCCCACCTCGCCGACCGTCACCGGCCCGGCCACCCCGGGCGACCCGGTCGCGCACCTCACCCCGCAGCGCTGGGCGCGGGCCAACCGGATGCTGGTCCGCAAGGCGCTCGCCGAGTTCACCCACGAGCGGCTGCTCACCCCGACGCCCGTGCCGGGCCCCGACGACCGGCAGTGGTACGAGGTCCGCAGCGACGACGACCTCATCACCTACCGGTTCGCCGCCCGGGTGCTCGCCCTGGCCCACTGGCAGATCGACGCGGACAGCATCACCCGGCACCGCGACGGCACGTCGCTGCCACCCGACGCGGTGGACCTGATCGTCGAGCTGCGCGGCACTCTCGGGCTCTCCGCTCGGGTGCTGCCCGTCTACCTGGAAGAGATCACCTCCACCCTGGCCGGTACGGCGTACAAGCTGGCCCAGGGTGCGCCGGGCGCCGCCGAGCTGGCCGGCGCGGACTTCCAGACCATCGAGACGTCCATGACCGAGGGTCACCCCTGCTTCGTGGCCAACAACGGCCGGCTCGGCTTCGGCGTCGACGAGTACCACCGCTACGCCCCGGAAGCCAGCACGCCGGTAAGCCTGGAGTGGCTGGCCGCGCACCGGGACCACTCGACGTTCAGCAGCGCCGCCGACCTCGACTACGACGCGCTCATCTCCGGCGAGTTGGACGCTGCGACCCGGGCGCGGTTCGCCGCCACGATGGCTGACCTCGGGCTCGACCTCGCCGACTACCACCTCATCCCGGCGCACCCCTGGCAGTGGTGGAACAAGCTGGCGGTGACGTTCGCGGGGGAGTTGGCCGAACGCCGGCTCGTGCACCTCGGCCCCGGCCCCGACTCGTACCTCGCGCAGCAGTCCATCCGTACCTTCTTCAACGTCACCGATCCGGGCCGGCACTACGTCAAGACGGCGCTGTCGGTGCTGAACATGGGCTTCATGCGCGGGCTGTCGGCCGCGTACATGGCCGCCACGCCGGCCATCAACGACTGGCTGGCCGATCTGATCGCCGCCGACGAGGTGTTGGCCGGCACGGGCCTGACGGTCATCCGGGAGCGGGCGGCGGTCGGCTACCGCCACCGGCAGTACGAGGCGGCCACCGAACGGACCTCCCCGTACCGCAAGATGCTCGCCGCCCTGTGGCGGGAGAGCCCGGTGCCGGGTCTGGCCCCGGGGGAGCGACTGTCCACGATGGCCGCGCTGCTGCACGTCGACGACGGCGGCGGCTCGCTGGCGGCGGCGCTGATCGACCGGTCCGGCCTGGCGCCCGAGGTGTGGCTACGCCGCTACCTGGACGCCTACCTGACCCCGCTGCTGCACAGCTTCTACGCCCACGACCTGGCCTTCATGCCGCACGGCGAGAACGTCATCCTGGTCCTCGACGAGCGGCACACCGTCCAGCGGGTGATCTTCAAGGACATCGCCGAGGAGATCGCGGTGCTGAGCGCCGACGTCGAGCTGCCGGCCGAGGTGGAGCGCATCCGGGTCGAGGTGCCCGACGACACCAAGTTGCTGACCATCTTCACCGACGTGGTCGACTGCTTCCTGCGCCACCTCAACGCCGTCCTCGTCGAGGCCGGGGTGCTCACCGAGGACGCCTTCTGGGGCACGGTCGCGGCCTGCGCCGCCGACTACTTCGCGCGGGTGCCGCACCTGGCCGAGCGGGTCCGCCACTACGACCTGTTCGCTCCCGAGTTCGCGCTGTCCTGCCTCAACCGCCTTCAGCTCCGCGACAACCAGCAGATGATCGACCTGGCCGATCCGTCGGCCGCCCTGCAGTTCGTCGGCACCCTCACCAATCCACTGGCCGCCCACGCCCCGGCCCGCTGACGCCACTCCGTCTTCATCGCGATCACTTGATGCTGACCAGTTGTCCGGCCCCTCCTGGAACTGGTCAGCATCAAGTGATCATTCCCCGCCGGGCACGGCAACCACGCGTCGTACCCGTACGTGACGGTCTCCGGATCGGCTGACCCCTCGCCTACCGGTAGTCGGCGTAGATCCGGCGTTGCGCACCGTCGACGGTTACCGGGCCGCCGTGCGGGAGGATCCACTGCGGTCTGGTGTGGCCGAACGGCACGCCGACGCAGACCACCGCCTCGGGGTTGTAGCGGTGTATCTGGTCCACGACCGTGTCGCGCTGCTGCTCGCGTAGCCGTGCCCGCTCCTGCGCGTCGGGCCGGCGGTCCAGGTCGGAGACCGGGGGACGGGCGACCAGGACCGCGTCGGCGGCGGCCAGGAGACCGCGTTCCCCCAGCGAGCGGACGATCCAACCGACCTCGCGCGCGGGGAGCAGCTCCTCCGACGTCTCGATGATCAGCACGCCGCCGCGCAGCACCTCCGGTCCGAACGGGAAACGCCCCGCCGTGAGGAGCCACTGCAGGACCTCCAGGCAGCCACCCCAGGTGGGGCCGGTGACGGTGCGGCGCGGCCCGTGCCAGGTCCACGGCTCGGTCGGCTCGCGTTCCCCGAACGACTGCAACGCCCGCGAATCGTCCCAGGGAACCCCGACATCCTCGGACTCGCCCGGGTCGGTGATCTCCAACCGCTCGCCGGTGAGCAGCGCGGCGCGCAGCGAGCGGGCGTGGATGTCGTCCACGGCGGGACCGGGTCCGAGGTGCACCTGGGACGACCCGCCGTAGAAGCTCGCGATGCCGAGCCCCCAGAGCCACTGGTGCAGGTTGGTGTTGTCGCTGGTGCCCAGGAACGGCTTCGGGTCGGCGCGGGCCAGGTCGGCGTCCAGGTGGGGGACGACGGTGATCTGGTCGTCGCCGCCGACGACGGCCAGGATCGCGCGTACCCGAGGATCGGCGAAGGCGGCGTTGACGTCCGCCGCGCGGGCCTGTGCGCTCGCGCCGACCGTGCGGGTGGTGGGGTACTCGACCGGGACGAGGCCGGTCACGTCGGCGAGCCGGCGCATGGCCTGCTCGTGGATCTCGGGAAAGGCGCCCGCGGCGGCGAAGGACGGCGACAGGACCGCGATCCGGTCACCCGGGCGTGCCTTCGGTGGACGTACAAGATCGTGCTTCATTCCGAGATTCCACCAGCGGCACCGGTCGCCGCGCACCCCGTTTCGGTGCGCGCCGACGGTGGCCGCACCGTGCAGAGATCCACCGGTGTTATCGATAACACGAGGTGAAGACCCCTACCGCACCCGTGTCGCCGCTCCTGATCTGCCAGCTCAGGCGTGGTGCACAGGGAGCCGTAATAGTTAGAACCTTGAATTTGTGCGTAGTCCGGCCGTAACATGCCGAACACGGATGTGAACGCTAACGTTCGGACCCCTGCATCCCGCCGAGCCCGTCCCGCCCGGTTGCCGTCCCATCGCCGGTAGCGCTCATTTGGAGGTCCCATGTCGTCCCTGCCCCTCAGCCGACGGCGCGTTCTGCAGGCCGCCGGCGCCACCGCCGTGGTCTCCGCGACCGGCGCCGCGACGCTGGGCGCCGGCCCCGCCGCCGCCGCGGTGGTCCCGCCAGCGCGCGCGGACATCGGCGTCGCGGCCTACGCCTTCGACCCCGGTCAGGTACGACTGACCAGCGGCCGTTGGCTGGACAACCAGAACCGCACCCTGAACTATCTGCGCTTCGTCGACGTTGACCGGATGCTCTACAACTTCCGCGCCAACCACCGGCTGTCCACCAACGGCGCCGCCACCAACGGTGGGTGGGACGCGCCGAACTTCCCGTTCCGTACGCACATGCAGGGGCACTTCCTGACCGCGTGGTCCTATGCCTACGCGGTGCTGGGCGACACCACCTGCCGGGACAAGGCGAACTACATGGTCGCCGAGATGGCCAAGTGCCAGGCGAACAACGGCGCGGCCGGGTTCGGCGCGGGCTACCTCTCCGGCTTCCCGGAGTCGGACTTCTCCGCGCTCGAGGCGCGGACCCTGTCCAACGGAAACGTCCCGTACTACTGCATCCACAAGACGCTCGCCGGCCTGCTCGACGTCTGGCGCTACACCGGCAACACCCAGGCCCGTACGGTGCTGCTGGCCCTCGCCGGCTGGGTCGACACCCGCACGTCCCGGCTCAGCTCCAGCCAGATGCAGTCGATGCTCGGCACCGAGTTCGGTGGCATGAACGACGTGCTGACGGACATCTACCAGATGACCGGTGACAGCCGGTGGCTCACCACGGCCCAGCGGTTCGACCACGCCTCGGTGTTCAACCCCCTGGCCAGCAACCAGGACCAGCTCAACGGTCTGCACGCCAACACGCAGGTGCCCAAGTGGATCGGCGCGGCCCGCGAGTTCAAGGCCACCGGGACCACCCGCTACCGGGACATCGCCAGCAACGCGTGGAACATCACCGTGGGCGCGCACTCCTACGTCATCGGCGGCAACAGCCAGGCCGAGCACTTCCGCGCGCCGAACGCCATCGCCGGTTACCTGAGCAACGACACCTGCGAGCAGTGCAATACCTACAACATGCTCAAGCTGACGCGGGAGCTGTGGCTGCTCGATCCGAACCGGACCGACTACTTCGACTTCTACGAGCGCGCGATGATCAACCACCTGCTCGGCGCGCAGAACCCGGCCGACAGCCGTGGCCACATCACCTACTTCACCCCGCTCAAGCCCGGTGGGCGGCGGGGCGTCGGCCCGGCGTGGGGTGGCGGCACCTGGAGCACCGACTACAACTCGTTCTGGTGCTGCCAGGGCACCGGCCTGGAGATCAACACGAAGTTGATGGACTCCGTCTACTTCTACAGCGGCACGACGCTCACGGTGAACCTCTTCGTGCCGTCCGAGCTGAACTGGTCGCAGCGGGGGATCACGGTCACCCAGAGCACCACGTACCCGGTGAGCGACACCAGCACGCTCACGCTCTCCGGCACGATGAGTGGCTCGTGGAGCATCCGGGTGCGCATCCCGGCGTGGACGAGCGGCGCGACCATCAGCGTCAACGGGGTGGCCGAGTCGGTCACCACGACGCCGGGCAGCTACGCCACCGTCACCCGCACCTGGGCCGCCGGCGACACCATCACCGTACGACTGCCCATGCGGGTCGTCATGCGGGCGGCCAACGACAATCCCAGCGTCGCCGCCGTCACGTACGGCCCGAGCGTGCTCTGCGGCAACTACGGCAACACCACGCTCAACTCGCTGCCGTCGCTCGTGGTCTCGTCGGTCGCCCGGACCAGCACCAGCTCGCTCGCGTTCACGGCCACCGCGAACGGGTCCACCGTCAACCTCGGGCCGTTCCAGGACGCCCACGGGTTCAACTACACGGTGTACTGGAACACCAGCGGCAGCAGCGGCGGAGGCAGTTACCGGCTGGTCAACGTGGGCAGCGGGATGGTCCTCGGCATCCAGAACATGTCCACCGCCGACGGCGGGCTGGCCCTGCAGTGGGACGACAGCGGCACGGCCGACCACAACTGGGTCATGATCACCGATGGCAACGCCGTCCGGTTCCGCAACGTCAACAGCGGCAAGGTCCTCGGTGTGGAGAACATGTCCACCGCCGACAACGCCCGCGTCCTGCAGTGGTCGGACAACGGCACCGCCGACCACCGGTGGACGCTCGTCGACAACGGCGACGGCACCTACAAGATCCGCAACGTCAACAGCGGCAAGCTGCTCGGCATCCTGAACAACTCCACCGCCCGGGGCGCGCAGGCGGTGCAGGATTCGGACAACGGCAGCGCGGACAACCGCTGGCGGCTGGTGGCCAACGCCTAGACCGTCGAGGCTCGGCCTGGCCGGGGCGTGTGTCGAAACCCTCGAATCGGGGGCTTCGGCACACGCCCCTCGTGCTGTCTCGGCCCGACCCGCGAGATCTTGCCGAACTCTCTTGCGCAGATAGGTCTGTAATGCAAAGCTAACTTCATGACACACGAATCCGCTCCGCAGGCGGACGGCCCTCGGGAGCTGTTGGCCGCTGTGCGCGACCTGACCCGCCAGGTCCAGGTCGCCCAGCGCGGCACCTGGTTTCCGCTGCTGGTCCTCGCGGTGGTCACCCTGGCCGCGATCCCCGTCTACCGGTACGCCCCCTACCTCGATGTGTTCGACACCTGCCGATCCCGCCCGGGGCACACGGTCTGCATGGCGCCCAATCCGGCGGAGCTCGGGTACTGGACCGTCGCGCTGGTGCTCGCGTACGTGGCGATCGCCGGCTTCTACGTACGGCAGTCCCGACGCCGTGGCGTGGGCACCCCGATCCGCCCCTACGTCGTCGTCGGCGTCGCGTTGGCCGTGCTGATGGCCGCCGTGTCGATCTGGCTGACGTTCCACCCGCTCCTCCCCGTCCCCGCCGACCCCTTCTCCACCGACCCGGTCAAGATCGAGGTCGGGCCGGCGACGTGGCTCGTCAACGGACTGGCCAGTCCCGTCGCGGTCATCGCGCTGGCGCTGATGGTGCTCGCGTGGGTCGAACGCAACTGGGCGCTGCTTGCGTACAGCCTCGTCTACCTGGTGATCGTGATGGTGCAGGGCGGCCAGGTCATCCACTCGACCTCGTCGTGGTTCTTCCTGCCGCACCTGCTCCTCGCTGCGGCGCTACTGCTGCTCGGCAGCGCGGCCTTCGCCCTGTTCCGGCCGAGCACCGAGGTTCCGAGGCGATGACCGACCATCCCACCAACGGCCTTGACGACGTGGTCCACCAGCGCGTCCGACTGGGCATCCTGGCCATCGCGCACCAGGCTCGCCAGGTCGAGTTCGGCTTCCTGCGCACCACCCTGCAGCTGACCGCGGGCAATCTCGGGCAGCACCTGACCGTCCTGGAGAAGGCCGAGCTGATCCAGATCGAGAAGGGCTACGAGGGCAAGCGCCCGCGTACCTGGGTGACTCTCACCGCTGCCGGTCAGGCCGCCCTGCGCGACGAGATCGCCCACCTCAAGCAACTCATCCAGCAGGTCGAGCAGACCGGGCCGCCGCCGACCGGTGACCCGGTGACCTGAACCTCAGTCGGCCGTTCCCGCGCGCCGGAACGCGCGGGCCAGCTCGGCCAGGTCGAGCCCTTCGAAGTGGCGCAGGAACCGCTGCCGTACGGCAGCGAGATGGCTGGGCCAGGACTCCTGGAGGCGGGCGAAGCCCGCGTCGGTGAGCACCGCGTTCCAGCCGCGGGCGTCCTCCTCGCACCGTTCCCGCTTGACCAGTCCCTGGCTCTCCAGTCGGATGATCGTCCGGGTCATGCCGCTCAACGAGAGGTAACAGGCCGTAGCGAGTTCGTGCATCCGCATTCGCCGCTCCGGCGCCTCGGAGAGGTTCATCAGGGCGGTGTACTCGGTCAGCGGTAGCTGCCGGTCGCCCACCATGTCGGCGTCGATCGCGCGTGGCACCACGTACATCACCTGGCCCAGGGCGCGAACCAGCGCCTCCTCGTCGGGTTCGAGGGGTCGCGGCGCCTCGGGGTGGGGATCGGCCATCCCGCAAGCATAGTTGCTTGATTGAGCAATTGCTTACTGTGGGTGTGAGGGTGCTCATACCACGGTCATTTGCTTGACGAAGCAAGGAGCGGCTAGCGTTCCGGCGGTCAGGTTCGGACTACTGAAAGGCGCAGCCATGACCAGGATCGGGATCATCCTCGGAAGCACCCGCCCGGGGCGCAACGGCGAAGCCGTCGCCCGCTGGGTCCACGAGATCGCCCAGCAGCGCACCGACGCGCAGTTCGAGCTGATCGACCTGCTCGACTACAAGCTGCCGCACCTCGACGAGGCGATGCCGCCGGCGATGGGCCAGTACAGCCAGCCCCACACGCTGCGCTGGGCCGAGACCATCGCGTCGTTCGACGGCTTCGTGATGGTGACGCCCGAGTACAACCACTCGACCTCCGGCGCGCTGAAGAACGCCATCGACTTCCTCTACAACGAGTGGAACAACAAGGCCGTCGGGTTCGTCAGCTACGGCTCCCTCGGTGGCGCCCGGGCCGTGGAGCACCTGCGCCTGATCGCCGGTGAGCTGCAGATGGCCGACGTGCGCTCGCAGGTCGCGCTCTCGCTCTACACCGACTTCGAGAACTTCAGCACCTTCAAGCCCGGCGACCAGCACCTGCCGGCGCTGACCACCACCCTCGACCAGGTCGTGGCCTGGAGCACCGCGCTCGCGCCGCTGCGCCAGGGCTGACCTTTATCGGTACGCCTCGAGACGGCCGCGGGAGTCCCTCCCACGGCCGTCTCGGTGCATGGGTGTCCCGGCGGGTTCGTGAACATCGGCCCGGTGTGACGGTCGGCGCGGCGCGAGGCGGGCCGCTACCCTCGGCGTGATGAGCCGAGCCGCCAGCCCCGCGCGGGCTCCGCTGTGGCGGGACCGTGCCTTCGGCACGTACTGGATCGCGCAGTCGCTCTCCGCGGCCGGCGACGCGTTCGCCTACCTCGCGGTACCGCTGCTGGTGTTGCAGGCGACCGGATCGGTGGCCCAGATGGGCCTGCTCACCGCCGTCGCGGGCGCGGCGTCCGTGGCCGCCGGCATCTTCGGCGGGGTGCTGGTCGACAGGTACGACAGGCGTCGGCTGATGATCGTCGCGGACCTGGTCCGGCTGGTCCTCTACGGTCTCGTGCCGCTGGTCTGGCTCGCTGGCCCGCGCGTCTGGCTGCTCTTCGTCGTGCTGCCGGTCTGCGAGGCGGCCGGCATGCTGTTCCAGGTCGCCGCGGTGACCGCCGTCCGCAACCTCGTCGACGCCGACCGGATCACCGAGGCCAACGGCCGGCTCCAGGCGACGTTCGCGGCGACCGCCGTCCTCGGGCCGCTGCTCGCCGGTGTGGTGTCGGCCCGCTTCGGCCCGGCGGTCGCCATCGCCGTCAACGCCGCCAGCTTCGCCCTCTCGGCCGTTGGCCTGCGGCTGATCCGGTTGCGCACCGCCCAGCCCGCCGACACCGCGCCGATGGCCCGGGAACGCCCGCTGGTCGAGTTCCTGGCCGGCGCGCGGTTCCTGTGGCGCCAGCCCGTGCTCCGCGCGCTGACCGTCCTGCTGTCGGTGTTCATCTTCCTCACCTACGGCTTCACCGACGTGCTGATCTACCACGTGACCCACGACCTCGGCGGCACCGAGGGGACGGTCGGCACCGTACTCGGCCTGGCGGCCCTGGGCACGGTCGCCGGGGCGCTGCTGGTGGCTCCGCTGCGCCGGCGACGCGGATTCGGCGCCACCTGGATCGGCGCGCACGCGATCTGCGGGTTCGCGGTGGCGGGCGTCGGCGTCGCGACGACCGTGCCGACGGTCACCGCCCTGACCGCCGTGTACCTGTGCTGTCTCAGCGTCGGCGGAATCTGCTCGATGTCACTGCGCCAGGAGATCACTCCCGACCATCTGCTCGGTCGGGTCACCTCGGCGTTCTGGAGCACGCACTACGCCCTCGGCCCGGCCGGCGCGGTGATTCTGACGTGGACGGCCAGCCGGTACGGCGTACCGGCGGTGGCGCTCGTCGCCGGAGCGGGTTGCCTGCTGGTGGCGGTCGGCGGGCTGTTCACCCCGGTCCGCCGCGCGGGCGCCGAACCGGCGTCCACCGCACCGGGACTCGGGCCGGCGCCGGCCGTCGGCACGACCGGCGGCTGAGGCACCGCACGGCGGGGGACTCAGAACTCCCGGTACATGACGTGCAGGCCGACCCGCCCGAGGGTTCGGTGGCGGAACGCGCCCGGCACCGTGCCGACCACCTCGAAGCCCTCCCGCCGGTACAGCTCGACCGCCGTCCGGTTCGTCTCCACCACGGCGTTGAACTGCATCCCGGCGTACCCCGCGAGGCGGGCCCAGGTCAGAGCGTCGCGGCACAGCGCGGTGCCGACGCCCCGGCCGCGGGCGTCGGCGGCCACCAGGAAGCTGGCGGTGCTGACGTGCGCGCCCGGTCCGGGACGGTTGGCCCCCATCTTCGCGCTGCCCAGCACCCGATCACCGTCGGTCGCGACGACGGTCCGTCCGGGCGCGGCCTCCACCCAGAGGGCGTACGCCTCCTGCGCGGTCATCCCCGGGTCGTAGGCGAAGGTCTCCGGTGCCCGGATCACGTCCTCGATGATCGGCCACACCTGCGACCAGTCCTGGTCGGTGAACGTACGGATCAACACGGGCGCAGGCTACGCAGGACGCGCCGGGGGGGGACAACGGGTTTTGCGGGCCCGTCAGGAGGCGGCGTCGGCGCGCCGGGCGCGCGGCGTCGTCGTGGCGCGTGCTCGACCCGGCGCCGGCCCGGCGGTGTCCCGGCGGACCAGTTCGGCGGGCAGCACCTCGACCCGGGGGGTCGGCGCCGCCGCGCCGAGCACCAGCGACATGGCCCGGACCCCCATGTCGACGAGGGGGAGCCGCACCGTGGTCAACGCGGGTGTGACGTCGCGGGCGATCGGCATGTCGTCGAAGCCGACGACGGAGATCCGTCCCGGTACGGCGAGCGAGCGGGCCCGCAGGGTGGCGAGGGCGCCGATGGCCATCGAGTCGTTGAGCGCCACGATGGCGGTCAGCTCCGGATCGGAGTCGAGCAGCCGGGCGGTGGCCTCCGCGCCGCCGTCCCGGTCGAACTCGGCGTACCGGATGCGCCGCTCGGGCAGGTCGAGGCCGTGCTCGGCCAGGGCCTGCCGGAGCCCGGCCAGCCGGTCGGTGGTGGTGGTGAGGATGCGCGGGCCGGCGACCACGCCGATCGCCCGGTGGCCCAGCGCGCAGAGTTCGCGGCCGGCGAGGTGACCGCCGGCCTGGTTGTCCGGCATGACGGCGTCGCCGGAGTGCTCGTGGCGGCCGATGACCGCGACCCGCCCGCCGGTCGCCTCGTACGCGGCGAGCTTCTCGTTGAGCTGTCGGGTGAAGGCCTCGTCGTGGTAGCCGGACCCGGCCAGGATCAGCGCAGCCACCTGGTGGCCGCGCAGCAGCTCCACGTACTCCAGCTCGCGGTCCGGGTCGCGGTAGCTGTTGCAGATCATCAGCAGCCGGCCCTGGTCGGTGGCGACGCGTTGCAGGCCGCGGGTGATCTCGGCGAAGTACGGGTCGGAGACGTCGTGCACGATCACGCCGACCGCGCTGCGGTGCGAGCGGGCCAGCAGTTGGGCGTGCGCGTTCGGCACGTACTGCAACTCGGCGACGGCCGCGAGCACCCGTTCGCGCAGCTCGTCGGTGACCGGTTTGCTGCTGCCGTTGATGACGCGCGAGGCCGTGGCGGGTGAGACGCCCGCGCGCCGCGCCACGTCGGACAGGGTCGCCATGGCCCGCCCCCTCGGTCTGTTGACGGCGTTTCGCCGCGCCGGCTAGCGTCACCGTACCGCAGAGAAAGCCCTTTCCCGCAGGGAGGCCCGGCCATGTCGGAACGCTTCGCGGCACTGCCCGGCGGCGTCGGAGTGTCCCGGCTGCGCGTCTACGACACGGCGGCGCCGGACGGCGTGGTCGGCGGCACCCCGCACGTGCACCTGTGCTGCACCGAGGGGTACGTGGTGACCGGCGGCGAGGGCGCGGTGCAGACCCTCGGCGGCGAGGGCTTCCGGGAGACCCCGCTGCGGGCGGGCACGGTGGTGTGGTTCGAACCGGGCACCGTGCACCGCCTGGTGAACGGCGGCGATCTGTCCATCGTGGTGCTCATGCAGAACAGCGGCCTGCCCGAGGCCGGCGACGCGGTCCTGACCTTCCCGCCCGAGGTGCTGGCCGACCCCGAGGCGTACGCCGAGGCCGCGGCGCTGCCGGACGGGGGAGCGCCGGGGGCGGACGTGCGGGGCGCGTACCGTCGGCGGGATCTGGCGGTGGCCGGCTTCGCGGCGCTGCGGTCCGGTGGGCCGACGGCGCTGGCCGCCTTTTACGCGGCGGCGGCGGTGCTGCGCCGGCCGCTGCTGGCGGCCTGGCGGCAGCGGTGGGCGGACGGCGCGGGTGCGGCCGCCGCCGGCACCGGCGCCCAGTTGGACGCCCTGGAGCGGGGCGAGTGGCGTTATCTGGGCGGGGCCGGCGTGTACGCGGTGGACGCGCCCGTCGAGCGTGGCCGGTTGGGGATGTGCGGCCTGCTCGACACCTATCCGGCTGCCGGCTGACGCCGCCGGTGCCGCGCGGTCCAGTTCGGACCGCGAGGGCGATGATCCACTCGGTTTCAGGGCAGTCGCGGTGTCCGAGAGGGAGGGAAGGCCCGGTTTCCAGCAAGCCGAGTCGACCGTGGGCGACGCCTTCACCGGGCGGCCCGACGGGCGTCGAATAGATCGAGGAAAGGCCTTGCCTGCGGTCTGGACGCCGCCTACGCTCCCAGGAAAGCGTTTGCCTGACCCGCCGACCGACCCGGCCCCCGGGTGCCGCGCCGGGCCCCGAGGAGGTTCGCGTGACCGAGAACTCTTTGGACACGGCAGGCCGGCGCGCCGCCGCCGACCAGGCGACTGGTGGGCGGGAAACGGATTCAGCCGCCCCGGCGGACTCCTCGCCCGGATCGGCCGACGCTCGCGTCGGGAGCGGGCTCGGATCCGGAGCGGCCGGTCCGTCGCCGGACGATGATGACCGGTCACCCCGACGCACGCTCGGCCGTCGCGCGGCGGCGGTCGCCGACTCGCTCTGGCGGCCGGCGCTCGTGCTGGCGGCCTTTGTCCTCGCCTGGTGGTTCGTCGCCGCCCGGGAGTACGTGCCGAACTACCTCGTGCCCACCCCCGGTCAGGTCTGGACCACGACGACCGACCAGTGGTCCGAGCTGGCCCGGCACACCCTGGTCACCCTCTACGAGACCGTGCTCGGCTTCGTCCTGGCCGCCGCGCTGGGGCTGGCCACCGCGGTCGCCATCGCCTACTCGCGCACCCTGGACAAGGCGCTCTATCCGATCGTCCTGTTCGCACAGGTCATCCCGAAGATCGCCATCGCGCCGCTGCTGGTCGTCTGGTTCGGTCTCGGCCTCACTCCGAAGATCATCCTGGCGGTGCTCATCGCGTTCTTCCCGGTGGTCATCTCCGGCGTCGCCGGCCTGCGCTCGACCGACCCGGAACTGCTCGACCTCTCCGCCACGATGGGCGCCGGGCCCTGGCGGACCTTCCGCAAGATCCGCTTCCCGAACGCGTTGCCGCACCTCATGGCCGGCCTGAAGGTGGCGGTCACCCTCGCGGTGGTCGGCGCCGTGGTCGGCGAGTTCGTCGGCGCCAGCGAGGGGCTCGGCTACGTCCTGTTGCTGGCCAACGGCAACCTCGACGCCCCGCTGTTGTTCGCCGACCTGATCCTGATGTCCGCCATCGGCATCGTCCTGTTCGTTCTGGTCGAGATCGCCGAGGCGATGCTCATCCCGTGGCACGCCAGCCGTCGCGCCGGCGTGTCCCTCACCACCTCCTGACCGACCCCATCACGGAGGCACCGATGAAGCGCACCGCCACCACCATCCTGGCCACCGCCGCCCTGTTGCTCGCCGCCGCCGGCTGCGGCGGCTCGGACTCCGCCGGCAGGACCGGCGCCGACGGCAGGAAACAGGTCACCCTCACCCTCAACTGGGTGCCGTACGGCGAGCACGCGCCCTTCTACTACGGTCTGCAGCAGGGCTACTACTCCGCCGAGGGCATCGACCTGAAGATCCTGCCCGGCAACGGCTCCGGCAACACCGTCAAGCAGGTCGCCCAGAAACAGACCGACTTCGGCTGGGCCGACAGTCCCGTCCTGCTCAAGTCGGTGGCCAGCGGGATGCCGGTGCGCAGCCTCGGCGCGTACCTGGAGAAGGGCCCGTCCTCGGTGGAGTTCTTCACCGAGAAGAACATCAGGACACCGGCCGACCTCAAGGGCAAGACCGTCGGCGGCACACCCGGCGACGCCCTCTACGCGACCTTCCCGGCCTGGTTGGAGAAGAACGGCCTGAAGAAGGACGACGTCAAGGTCGTCAACGTGGACGCCGCCGGCAAGATCGCCGCCCTGGCCGAGGGCAGGGTCGACGCCATCATGGGCTTCTTCCACGACCAGGCGCCCACCATCGAGAGCAAGACCGGCAAGAAGGTCGACGTGCTGCTCTTCGCCGACTACGGGATGAACCTGCTCGGCACCGGACTGATCGCCAACACCCAGACCCTGCAGAAGGACCCGGAGCTGGCCCGCAGGTTCGTCCGGGCCACCCAGAAGTCCTGGGCCGACGCGGCGCGCGACCCGGCCGGCGCGGTGAGCGCCATGGTCGCGCTCGCCGAGAACGAGCCGGCCCCCGAGGTGCTCACCAAGCAGCTCACCCTCAACCTGCCGCTGCTCGGCGGCGACGGTCCGGCCGGGGTGAACACCGAAGCCCAGTGGTCCGAGACCATCGACCTGATGGCCCGCTACGCGGAGCTGAAGGATCCGGGCGCGCCGGACGCGTACTGGGACTCGTCGTACGCGGCCAAGGGCTGACGAGGTGAGCGCCGCGCCGGCGACCACCGGCACCGCCATCGGGATGTCCGGGGTGACCGTCCGGTTCACCACCCGACGTTCGCGGACCACCGCCCTCGACGACGTGTCCCTGCACATCGAGCCGGGCGAGTTCGTCACCATCGTCGGCCCGTCCGGCTGCGGCAAGTCCACCCTGCTGAAGATCGTCGCCGGACTGGTGAAGCCCACCAGCGGCGAGGTCTCGCTGCTGCGACAGCCGGTGCGCGGCCCGCAGCAGGAGATCGGCTTCGTCTTCCAGAAGGCCGCGCTGCTCCAGTGGCGTGGCGCGCGGGCCAACATCCTGCTGCAGGCCGAGATGCGCGGGATGGACCGGGCGCGGGCGGCCCGTCGGGCGGACGAGCTGATTGAGATGACCGGGCTGACCGGCTTCGAGAAGGCGCTGCCGCACGAGCTGTCCGGCGGTATGCAGCAGCGGGTGGCGCTCTGCCGCGCGCTGCTGCACGCCCCACCGGTGCTGCTCATGGACGAGCCGTTCGGCGCCCTGGACGCGCTGACCCGCGAGCAGATGAACGCCGAGCTGCACCGCATCTGGCGGGAGACCGGCACCACGGTGGTGCTGGTCACCCACTCCATCGCCGAGGCGGTCTTCCTCGGCACCCGGGTCGTGGTGATGAGCGCCCGGCCCGGCCGGATCATCCGCGCCTTCGACGTCGAGCTGCCCGCGCACCGCGACTACGCGCAGGTGATGTCGGACTCCCGCTTCGACCGGCTCGCCACCGAACTGCGCGGACTGCTCGGCAGCGCGGCCGCCAACCACTGAACGACCAGCACGACGAAGGGGACCACCATGACCCGCAGGTCGATCGGCATCATCGTCAACGGCGTGACCGGACGGATGGGCTACCGCCAGCACCTCGTCCGGTCCCTGCTGGCCATCCGCGAGTCCGGCGGCGTGACGTTGGCCGACGGCACGACCATCTGGCCAGAACCGGTCCTGGTGGGGCGCAACGAGACCAAGCTCCGCGAGCTCGCCGGGCGGCACGGCCTCACCGACTGGACCACCGACCTGACCGCCGCGCTGGCCCGCGACGACGTCGAGATCTACTTCGACGCCCTGGTCACCCAGCAGCGGGAGAAGGCGATCCGCCAGGCGATCGAGGCCGGCAAGCACATCTACACGGAGAAGCCGCTCGCCGAGGACACCGCCGCCGCGCTCGACCTGGCCCGCGCCGCCGACGCGGCCGGTGTCCGCACCGGCGTCGTGCAGGACAAGCTGTTCCTGCCCGGCCTGCGCAAACTCAAGCGGCTCGTCGACGGCGGCTTCTTCGGTCGGATCCTCTCGGTGCGCGGCGAGTTCGGCTACTGGGTCTTCGAGGGCGACTGGCAGCCGGCCCAGCGTCCCTCGTGGAACTACCGCGCCGAGGCCGGCGGCGGCATCACCTCGGACATGTTCCCGCACTGGCACTACGTGCTCCAGGAGCTGTTCGGCCGGGTCACCGCGGTCACCTGTGTGACCGCCACCCACGTGCCCGAGCGGTTCGACGAGGACGGCCGCGCCTACGCCGCCACCGCTGACGACGCCGCGTACGCCATCTTCGAACTCGACGGCGGCGTGATCGCGCAGATCAACTCGTCGTGGGGTGTGCGGGTGTACCGCGACGAGCTGGTGGAGTTCCAGGTCGACGGCACCGAGGGCAGCGCCGTCGCCGGGCTGCGCCGCTGCCGGGCACAGCACCGGGCGGTCACCCCGAAACCGGTGTGGAACCCGGACCTGCCGGTCACCGAGGACTTCCGCGCGCAGTGGACCGAGGTGCCCGACAACGAGGAGTTCGACAACGGCTTCAAGATGCAGTGGGAGGCATTCCTGCGGCACGTCGTGGCCGGCGAGCCGTTCCCGTGGGACTTCCTGGCCGGCGCGCGCGGCGTGCAGCTCGCCGAGCTGGGGCTCCGCGCGGCCCGCGAGGGCGTCCGCGTCGAGGTTCCGGAGCTGCACCCGTGAGCGCCGTCGAAGTGGCGCTGCCGGGCGGGCGGCGACACCGGCTCACCGGGGCCGACGGATTCACCCGCCCGGCCGCACCGGCGACCAGCCGGATCGCGTACGCCGCCGCGCACGTGGTCGCCGATCCGGGCGCGGAGAACGTACCGGGCGCCCCGGCGACGGTGGACTGGGACGCCACCCTCGTGTTCCGGCGGCACCTGTGGTCGTACGGGCTGGGTGTCGCCGAGGCGATGGACACCGCCCAGCGGGGAATGGGGCTGGACTATCCGGCGACCCGGGAGCTGGTCCGACGCAGTGCCGCCGAGGCCCGTGCCGTGGGCGGGCGGATCGTCGCCGGTGTCGGCACCGACCAGCTCCCGGCCGGCCCGGCCAGCCTGGCCGGGGTCACCGCCGCGTACCGCGAGCAGCTCGACGACGTCCGCGCCGCCGGCGCGCGGCCGGTGCTGATGTGCAGCCGGCACCTGGCCGCCACCGCCCGCGACGCCGAGGACTACCTACGGGTGTACGACGAGCTGCTGACCGCCGCCGGCGAGCCGGTCGTGCTGCACTGGCTGGGTCCGATGTTCGACCCGGCGCTGACCGGCTACTGGGGGTCCGCCGACCTGGACCTGGCCGCCGACACGGTGGTCGAGCTGGTCAAGGCCCACCAGTCGACGGTGGACGGCATCAAGGTGTCGCTGCTCGACGCCGACCGGGAGGTGGCGTTACGGCGTCGACTGCCGGCCGGGGTACGCCTCTACACCGGCGACGACTTCCACTACCCGGAGCTGATCCGGGGCGACGAGGTGGGCCACTCCGACGCGCTGCTCGGCGTGTTCGCGGCCATCGCGCCGGCCGCCGCCGCCGCGCTGGATGCTCTCGACCGGGGCGACCTGACGTCGTACGACGAGATCTTCGCTCCGACCGTGCCGCTGGCCCGGCACCTGTTCGCGGCGCCGACCTGGCACTACAAGACGGGCATCGTGTTCCTGGCGTGGCTGGCCGGGCACCAGGACCACTTCACGATGGTCGGCGGCGCGCAGTCCGGCCGGTCCCCGGCGCACCTGGCGACCCTGCTCACCCTCGCCGACGCCGCCGGGCTGCTGCCCGACGCGGAACTGGCCGCCGCCCGCGCGCGGGCGTTCTTCACCGTCGCGGGGGTTGTCCAGTGAGTCTCGCGCGGTTCTCGTTCAACCAGGCCACCGCGCAGCGCTGGGCGCTGCCCGACGTGGTCGCCGGCTGTGTGGCGGCCGGTGTGCCGGGCATCGGACTGTGGCGGGAGCCGGTGGCCGAGTACGGGTTGGCCCGCGCGGCGAAGCTGGTCCGCGACGCGGGCCTCACCGTCACGTCGCTGTGCCGGGGCGGATTCTTCACCGCCGACGACTGGCGTGCGCAGAACCTGCGGGCCATCGAGGAGGCCGCCGCGCTGGGCGCACCCGAGCTGGTGCTCGTCTCCGGCGGACTGCCGGCGGGCAGTCGCGACGTCGACGGCGCCCGCCGCCGGGTCGCCGACGCGATCGGCGAGCTGGCGCCGCACGCGGCGGCGGCCGGCGTCCGGCTGGCGATCGAACCGCTGCACCCGATGTTCGCCGCCGACCGCTGCGTGATCGCCACCCTCGGTCAGGCGCTCGACATCGCCGAGCGGTTCGATCCGGAGGTGGTCGGGGTGGTGATCGACGCGTACCACGTGTGGTGGGACGACACCGTGTACGCGCAGATCGTCCGGGCCGGCGCGCGGATCGCCGCGTTCCAGGTCTGCGACTGGGTGACACCGCTGCCGGAGGGGGTGCTGCTCGGCCGGGCGTTGCCCGGCGACGGGTGCATCGAGCTGCGGCGGCTGCGCGAGGCGGTGGACGCGGCCGGCTACCGCGGTCCGATCGAGGTGGAGGTCTTCTCCGCCGAGGTCTGGGCGCGGCCGGGCGCGCAGGTGCTGGACGCGGCGATCGCCGGCTATCTGCGCCACGTCGTCTGACCGGCGCGGGGCGCAGGGGTACGCCGACCGGCGGTAGGGTCGTCGGCGTGGATCTGGAGAAGACCGCAGCCCTGCTCGGGGTGCCCGTCGAGGCTGTCGAGCGGGTGCACCGGCTGGCCGGCGACCGGCCCTCGGCCCCGCTGCCCGCCAAGGCCGACGCGCCGGCGATCCTCGACCGGCTCGCGGTGCCGCCGGACGACGCCGTCGAGATCATGGCGGGGTGGCCGGAACGCGACTTACCACTGTGGACGCCGGAGCTGCGCTGGCTGCTCGACCGTTCGATCGCGCTGGTCCGCGCGGATCTCGGCGGGTACGGCTGGCTGCCACCCGGGCCGGAGCTGCCGCTCGACCGTGGCCCCGCCTGGCGGCATCTCTACGTGTACGCGTACCTCGCGCTGGTCGAGATCGTGCGGGGCTACCACCGCGACCACGGCGTTCCCGACGCCGTCTCCTGGGCGACGCTCGCCGACCTGGGTCGTAACCTCGCCGTCGACCGGCGGATGCGCGGCGAGGGCTGGCCGGTCATGCAGAGCTGGTTGACGCTGCACGTGCGCGGCGCCGTCTACGAGTTGGGCCGGTTGCAGCACCATCGCGGCGACGGCGCCATCGGCCTGCACATCCCCGACGCGGGGCCGCTGACCCCGGAGGCGGTCTCGGCGTCGCTCGACGAGGCCCGGGTCTTCTTCCCGCGTCACTTCCCCGACGAGCACTACACGGCGTTCTCCTGCGGCTCGTGGCTGCTCGACCCCCAGTTGCGGGAGTACCTGCCCGACGACTCGAACATCATCCGGTTCCAGCGACGGTTCGAGCTGGAGTCCTACGAGGAGCCGGAGGGCCTGGACGCGGACGTCGAGGTGCTGCGATTCGTCTTCCGGACGCTGACCACACCGCTGGACGAGTTGCCGCGCCGCACCGCCCTGCAACGGGCGATCGTCGACCACCTGTCGGCTGGCCGGCACTGGCAGTGGCGTCAGGGCCGCTTCCCGATCGACGCGACGCATCGGCCGTACCTACCCTGATCCGGTGCTAGCCGCCGAAGCCCCGAAGATCACGGACTGGATGCAGGCGTGGGGGAGCCTGGCCGGGTTGGTCATGTCGACCTTCGCCGTCGTCTTCACCGGTCTGCTGTTCCGTCACGAGACCCGGGTCCGTCGGGACGAGCAGGAGAGCCGCGAGGCGGCGCAGGCGCGCCTGGTCATCCCGGTACTGACCCGCGATGACGATGAGAGCGACGGCGTCGTGGTCCGGCGCGACCCGACCGAGGCGACGGTGACCCTCGTCAACCACAGCGCCGCGCCCATCTTCGATGTGCATGTCGACGTCGCCTGGCAGGAGTCGTTCCGCTGGCCCGGACGTCGCCGAGAGATGCAGGGCACCGTGATCGCGAACGGGGGCAGACGCTTCGCCGTGGTGGAGAAGTCCGAGGCGGTGCGCTTCGAGTTGACCGGCACTGCCGCGTACCTGGGGCAGGCGAGGATCCGCTTCACCGACGCGGCCGGGCTGGTGTGGCAGCGAACGGGTCTGGGGTCGCCGGTCCGCTACACCCCGCCGGAGAGCACTCTGGGCAGGGCGTTCCGGTTGCTGCCCTGGGTGCTCCTGGTGATCTACGTGGTGCTTCCCGCGATCGTCATAGCCGCCGTCTTCGCCGTGGTGCGGCTCTGGCCGTAGCCGGTGATTGTCCCGCAGCCGCGCCGAAAAAACATGATCTAGGCACGGGTGAAACATCATGATCTTATCTGCATCATGATCCGTAACACCGCTCGAATCCTCGATTAACCGTCGAGGGCTTAGGTGGGGGAGCGCTCCCATGCGGGTCGCGGTCACTGAAGAAGCTCCACACAGGAGCAATCGAAGGGAGTCTCGTGTCCACACGCACGAGCGGGAAAAATCTGCGAAGACTGGCGATACCGACGCTGGTCGCAGCGATGCTCGCCGGCACAACCGGCGTCGCGGGATCAGCGTCGGCAGCGCCGGGCGACCGGTCGGCCAGCGGCGGCGCCGGCTACTTCACCAAGGGATCGGACCGGCGGACCACGCTGACCGACGGCGCCGATCGTCGCGCCGACGCCGACGGGACCAGCCCGAAGACCGCCGTGGACGCCAACGGCTCGGGTGTCTACGTCGTCGAGCTGGCCGAGGCGCCGCTGACCACGTACGTCGGTGGGACGTCCGGGCTCGCGCGGACCCGCCCCACGCCGGGCGCCCGACTGGACGTGACGTCGGCGCCGTCGCAGGCGTACCGCCGGCACCTCGACGCGCAGCGATCCGCCGTCGCGGGCGCGGCCGGCGTCCAGGTCAAGGCCGCCTACACCGCCGCCTTCAACGGGTTCTCGGCGACGCTGACCGCCAAGCAGGCGACCGCGCTGCGGGCCGACAAGCGCGTCCGCGCCGTCACCGCCGCGCGGGCGCTGGGCACCCGATCGGCGATGCCGCTCGCGGCCGCCCCGAGCGCCCCCGCCGCCGGTACGCCGACCTCCTCCGCGGCCGCCGCGTCCACGACGGACGCCGCCGCGAAGCCGGTCAAGCCGGCCAAGCCGGTCAAGCCCGGCCCGGCCACCGGCGCGGGCATGGTCGTCGGCGTCCTGGACACCGGCATCTGGCCGGAGAGCGCGTCGTTCGCCAAGAAGATGCCGGCGCCCAAGACCTGGCACGGCACCTGCCAGACCGGCGTGGCCTTCGTGGCCGAGCACTGCAACGGCAAGATCGTCGGTGCCCGGTACTTCGCCGACACCTGGCTCGCCGGCGGTGGCTCCGTACCCGAGGGTGAGTTCCTGTCGCCCCGCGACGCGGCCGGGCACGGCACCCACACCGCGTCCACGGCCGCCGGTCTGCCGGTGCGGGACGTCACCATCGACGGCCGCTCCTTCGGTGCCGTCTCCGGTGTCGCGCCGGACGCCCAGATCGCTGTCTACAAGGTGCTCTGGGGCGGGATGGGCTACGACGCCGACATCATCGCCGGCATCGACGCGGCCGTCTCCGACGGTGTGCAGGTCCTGAACTTCTCCATCGGCAGCGACCTCGGCGACTGGGAGGCCAACACCCCCATCGGTGTCGCCTTCCTCAACGCCACGCTGTCCGGCGTCTTCGTGGCGGCGTCGGCGGGCAACACCGGCATCGTGAGCGGGGCCATCAGCAACGCGGCGCCCTGGGTCACCACGGTGGGCGCGGCGGTGACCAACGCCAACGAGGCGACGGTCAAGCTGGGCGACGGCACCAAGCTGGTCGGCGGCTCACTGGACGCCCTGCCCGGCGATGCCTCGCGGCCGATGGTCTTCGGCGACCAGGCCGGCTCACTGGAGCAGGGTTCGGCGTACTGCGAACCCGGCAGCCTGGACGCGGCCAAGATCAAGGGCAAGGTGGTCGCCTGCGCGCTGTCGTCCCCCTTCTACTCCGCGCTGGAGGTGAAGGAGAAGGGCGGGGCCGGGATGGTCGTGTTCGTCCCGGAAGGCAACTACCGGGTCAACTCCGTCTACAACTTCCCGGTGGTCTACCTGAACACCGAGAAGCAGGCCGGCACGCTGTTCAACTACCTGATGCGCCACCCCACCGACGCCAGGGTGTCGCTGCGCAACGGTGGCGACGGCTCCAGCGTCCCGGGGATCCCGAGCGTGGCGGACTTCTCCTCCACCGGCCCGGACAAGGTGACCCTCGGCGTCTTCAAGCCGGACCTGGTCGCGCCGGGGACGGACATCATCGCCGCGGTCTCACCGGCGGGTAACTTCGGTCGGGACTACGACGCGTACTCCGGAACCTCGATGGCCTCGCCGTACGTGGCCGGCGCGGCGGCGATCCTGCGCGCCACGCACCCGACCTGGTCGCCGGGGACCGTCGCCTCGGCCCTGCGGACCACCGCCACCGACACCCGGGGCACCAGCAACCCGCTGGACCAGGGCAGCGGTTTCATCAACCTGACCGGAGCCAAGGACCCGGGCCTGGTCATCGAGCCGACCGCGGCCGACCTGGTCGAGTTCAGCGAGACGGCCCAGCCCGACGGCAAGGAACTCAACCTGCCGGCCATCTCGCTGCGCGAGTACGACGGCACCCACCCGGTGACCATCAAGCGCACCCTGACCAACGTGGGTACGACGCGGGAGACCTACCGGTCGTCGGTGTCCGGCCTGCCCGGCATGACGGTAACGGTGTCGCCCGCGTCGGTGACGCTCGCGCCGGGCAAGTCCGCGACGGTGTCCATCACGCTGCGCCGGGGCAGCGCCCCCTGGGACCGGTACGTCACCGGGTCGATCACCTGGCGCGGCAAGGTCCACAGTGCCCGCATCCCCGTCGCCGCCCGCCCGTGGGGCATCACCCCCCGGCCGTACGCTGACGACGGCGAGGAGTTCGGCCGGATGACCAGCGGCTCGTTCGGCTACGCCCAGCCGGGCTTCACCGGCCCGCTCACCGGTCGCAGCACCGGCTACACGCCGATGCGCCGGGACTCGTACTCGATGCCGGCCGGTGTGTACGGCGGCGTGTTCGACCCGAGCGCGTCCGGCGTGAAGAAGGTCGACTTCACGGTGCCGGCGAACACCGCCGGCATCATCGTCGAGGCCAACACCGAGGATCCGAACACGAACCTCGACCTGTACCTGTACAAGGGCGACAAGCTCGTCTACAGCAGTGACAGGTACTGGACCAGCGCGGAGCAGGCGTACAAGTTCCTGCCGGAGCCGGGGCGCTACACGGCCTACGTGTTCGCGCAGGTGCCCGGTGGCCCGGTCGTCGACTTCCAGTTGAGCCACGCCATCATCGGTCGCAACGCCATCTACGCGCCGGCCACGCTGACGTTGCCGTCGACGACCGAGCGCGGCATGAGCCTCAACTTCACGTTGAAGCCCAACCGGCCGCTGCCCGAGGGCGACTTCTGGGCGTACACCGAGTACCGCACCAACGGCACGGTCGTCCCCGGCAACCTCGTCTACACCCAGCAGAGCGCCTGGGAGGAGTAGCCGTACCGGAATCGTGGGGCGGCGCTGTCGTGCGCCGCCCCACTGTTCTCGCTAGCGCTGCCAGGCGTCGATCGTGCGCACGCCCTTGCGCATGGTCTGGTCCAGGATGGCGGGATTGCCGCTGCTGCCCTCCCAGCCCTGGTCGTCGAAGACCGTCACGACCCCGTCGACCCGGGCCACGGCGATCTGGCTGGACCCCTCGCCGCCGGTGCGCTCGCCGTTCAGGTTCGTGGCGGCCCAGGCGCGGGTCACGAGCAACGCCTCGTCCCCGACACCGGGCACTGCCCTGCTCTCGACCGTGACCGGGTCGTCGCCCTGGTCGAAGGATGGGCAGGCCTTCACCGCATCGCTCAGACGGCGCAGGTAGTCCGTGGCGCCGTCGCCCGCGAAGGTGAAGATGGTCTGGTGGATCATGCCCTGCGGCGTGTTGCTGTCGGGCTCGCCGGCCTTCTTGTACGTCACCGTCATGGCCGCGCTCGCGGTGACCTGCCGGCCCCCGGTGCCGAACTCGTTGCCGCACAGCTTGGGCAGCGCCTCGGCGACCGGCGTCGAACGTCGGGGTGACTTCCGCAGCTCAGACGGTAGCTCCACGAAGGCCGACGTCGGGATGGTCGTCGGCGCGCTGGCGCTCCCGGACGGCGGGTCGGTCGGACTCGCCGGGGCCGACGTCGTCGACGCGCTCGACGGTGTCGCGTCGGATCCCTCCTCGGCAGCCGTGCAGGCGGCGCTCAGCGCGACGGTGCCCACCAACGGCAGGATCAGCCCGAGCATCCGGGGCGCTCGGACGGTCGGCGGCAGTGCGGATCGGCTCATGGTTCCCCCCTCACCTCGACCTGAGCAGTTCCCCGCCAGCGGCGACCGGAAACGATCAATGCCGCCGTGGCGACCGGGGTCGAGCGGCCGCGTCGCGGGACCGGATGCGTCTACGCGGCGGCCGGGATGACGGCCTCGATGAGGTGCGGTCCGTCGTCGGCCAGCGCTCGGGAAAGCTGTTCCGCGAGTTGCTCGGCGGTGGTGACACGACTGGCCGGCATGCCGAAGGCGTTCGCCAGACCCACGAAGTCGATCTGTGGGTTGGCCAGGTCGAACAGCGGATTTCCGTCCGGGTTGGTGTGACCCGGACGATTGCTGAAGTACTCCCACTCCTGGCGCAGAATCGCGTACGCGCGGTTGTTGAGGACGACGTTGGTGATGTTCAACCCCTCGCGTACCTGCGTCCACAGCGCGGTGACGGTGTACATGACGCAGCCGTCCGCCACCAGCGCCAGTACCGGCCGGTCGGGTGCCGCGACCGCGGCACCGACGGCGAGGGGCAGGCCGTCACCCATCGCTCCGCCGGTCTGCATCAGCACGTCGTGGCGGGGAGCGCCAGCGGTGGCGGCAGCCAGGGCGGTGCCGGAGCTGACACTCTCGTCGATGACGATGGCGCGTTCCGGCAGCAACGCCGCGACGACGTCCGTCCAGTTCCGCAGGGTGAGGTTCCCGGTCGGCAGCGCCGGTCGACGCGGTTCGGTCACCGGGGTGGTTGCGTCCGGGGCCACCAGGTCGGCGAGTCGGTCGAGCGCGCCGACGGCGTCCTGGCCAACCTCGGCCAGGACGTGCGTCTGCGCTCCCTCGGGTACGAGCAGGCTCGGTTGATCGGAGTAGGCGAAGAAGGAGACGGGTGCCTTGGTGCCCGCGACGATGACGTGCCGTATCCCGTGCAGTTGGTCGAGCACCTGATCCGGATAGAAGCCGAGCCGGGGAAACATGGGCAGGCCGGCCCCACGCTCGACCCGGTTGGAGTACAACTCCTGGAACACCCGCGCGCCCGTCGACGCCGCGATACGGCCGGCGGCCAACAGACCCGACTCCCGCAGCACGGTCCCGCCGATGATCAGGGCGGTGGACTCCCCGGCGCGAAGGACCTCCGCGATCCGCGTGAGCACGTCCTGGCTGACGGCCGGCGTCGCGCGGGGCGGCATCGGCGGTGCGGCCGTGCCTCCGTCCGACCACGACACGTCCGCCGGCATGATGACGGTGGCGATCTGACCGGGTGGCTCCAGGACGGCGGCGAGCGTGGCCGCGCCGTCGGGGCCGGCCCCGGCCGCGTCCTCGGGTCGGCGAACCGGCCCTTGCAGCCATCCGCCCAGGGCGGCGATGTCCGAGTTCAACGGAGGATCGAAGGCGGTGTGGAACGTCGCGTGGTCGCCGACGATGTTGACCACCGGCGAGTTGGCGCGTCGGCTGTTGTGCAGATTCGTGAGCCCGTACGCGAGTCCGGGCCCGAGATGCAGCAGGGTCGCCGCCGGCTTGCCCGCGATACGGGCGTAGCCGTCGGCCGCGCCGGTGACGACGCCCTCGAACAGCGCGAGCACTCCGCGCAGTTCGGGGACCGACTCCAGCGCCCCGACCAGGTGCAGCTCGGTGGTGCCGGGGTTCGTGAAGAGCACCTCCACTCCGGCGTCGGCCAGCGTCCGCAGCAGTGCTTCCGCGCCGTTCACACCCACCACCTCACCGACGGCTGAACCAACAATGATCCGATCCTAAGGGTGCATTTCGGACTAAAGTGGTGACGCTCGTGAAATAGCTCGACGGGGATCGGGGAACGCGGGATGAAGCCGGGCTACACCGAACGCACCTACCAGGCCCGCCGCCTGGACGTCGGTGTCGATCGACCGTTCGAGGAGTTCCGGGGGCAGTACGAGCAGGCGGTCCCGCGCTACGACGCCGCGGCGTTCGACGCCCTGGTTGCCCGCGACGCCCCCTGGGACGACGTGCTCGCCCTGATGCGCGAGCGTGCGCCCCACGACTTCCTCATCTACTGGAGCAGTGGCGAGCTGCGACCGATGATGGGCCTCGCGGGTGACGCCGGCAACGCTGTCGAGTACCTGATGGGCAACCACACCATCGCCGAGAAGATGTACCGGCACGACCCGACCGCCATGCTGTACGCGCCGTTGCGCACGATGATCGGCGATGTGCCCGACGGCGGGGTGCGGTTCGTGATCGAGCAGCCCAGTCGCACGTTCGGGTCGTTCGGCGTGGAGGCGATCCACGAGGTCGGCCTGCAGCTCGACCGCGAGGTCGCCGCCCTCCTGGCACATCTCGAGCTACCCGTGCCAGCGTCCCTGTCGAACTAGCGCGCGGGTTCGTCAGGCCGGATCGCTTCGATGACGATCACGGTGATGTTGTCGTGTCCACCCTCGTCGATCGCCAGGGCCACGAGTTGTTCGGCGATGTCCCCGGGGTCGGCGTCGGAGTCGAGCGCGGCCCGTATCCGTTCGTACGGCACGTACGAACTCAGTCCATCAGAGCACAACAGGACTCGGTCGCCGGGCTGAAGCTGGAGAGGCCTCAGGTCGGCCGACCGGCCGTCGGCCCGTCCGTCGAGGAAGCGGGCTAGCCTCCCGGGGAGGTTGGGCACCTCCTCGGCGTCGGCGACGAGGTGTTCGTAGGTGTGATCCTCGCTGATCTGCACCAGGGCGTTGTCGCGGGGGCGCTTGCGTCGGATCAGGTAGGCACGAGAGTCCCCAACGTTTGCCACGACCGCATCACTGCCGGCATGCAGCAGAGCGACGAACGTGGTGCCCATCCCGGCCAGATTCGGGTTCTCGCGGACCTTCCTTCGTAACTCGTCGCTCGCGTCGTTGATGGCCCGTCCCAAGGAGTGAGCAAGATCCTCAGGATCCACCAGGCGGTCGTACGCCTTCACGGCAGCGACGACTGTGCTACTCGCGATGTCACCGGCGACATGGCCGCCGAGGCCGTCTGCAACCACGTACAGCCACTGTCCTTGGCTGTGGGAGTCCTCGTTTCGTCTGCGGACGAGGCCCTGGTGCGTCCGGCTGGCCGCCGCGAGAGTGAGGGCCACGGTCATGACCCGCTCCTCGGCTCGCCGTCAGGCCACGGCTCCTTTGCGTTCGCGTCGCGGTGCAGGACGTGGACCGTCTCGACTCGGTCGCTCGCCACGACGTACTCGGTCACCTCGACCGGCTTCTGGTCGCCCCCGGAGGTGCCGACCCGCACGATCTCCAGTACGGGCAGGTTGGTGGGGATCTCCAGAAGAGCTGCCTCGTCTCTGCTGGGCATCCGGGCGCGGTGAATCTCCATCCAACTGATCGGCCAGTGGCCGGCCTTTTCGATGTGGTGCAGCCACTCGCCCGCCGCCGGGCTCGCGTCCAGGTTGGCCACGATGTCGGCGACGCGTGGGTGAATCCACGAGATGTTGATTTGGAACGGGGCCTCGGACGCTGGCCCGGTAACCCGGAACCGGCGCAGCACTTCGGTGCCGGGCTCCACTCCCAGAAGCTTGGCGACGCGGGGGTCGTCCAGTCGGGCCGGCAGGTTGACGGCCTTGCCGTGGCTGACCCACACCTCCTGGCTGCTTGCCGAAGGGAATGAGTATCCGGTTGCCTGCTCGTTGCGCTTGACCAGATCGCCGCGGGGTCGACGTGGACGTATCGTGCCGTATCGAACGGCGATGCCCCGCCCCTGGACGGCCCACACGTAGCCTTCGGTCTCCAGCAGGGCGATGGCCCTCCCGACTGTGTCGCGGTTGGCGTCGTACTCGGCCGCGAGATCGTTGAGGGTCGGAAGCCGGGCACCCGGTGCCCATTCTCCGGCTTCGATCCGTTCGCGGATCGTGGACGCGATGTTCAGGTAGCGCGAGTGCACCGGCACGTCAACGCCCTTCCCGGTTGTCCATAGACAAGCCTTGACTCTGGGTCAGATTGTCCCCAGACTATCCCCAGGGATTGTCCCAAGACAATTGGTCTCGATGAGGCCGAGGTTGGGTCGGCCGTCGCGACCGGCGCGCGGGGAGCCCTCAGGAGGAGGATGTCCATGACGAGAAATTGTGGCGATCCAGAAGCGTCGCCCGCGAGCAGTCCACCGATGCTGGAAAGCCCGACGGTTGTCGTGGCGGAAGTGCCGCAGGTCTTCGTTCTCATCAGGGATGAGAAGGTTGTCGGCTACCTCTTCGACCTTCCCTCGGGTGCGGTCGCCATCCTGGATGGTGCGCGGGAGATCTTCCGGTCGGACTCCCTGGACGACTTCGCCAGGTTCTTCGGCCCCTTGCTGGATCTCGACATCGCCAAGGTCAGGCAGGACCGCTAGACGTGCGGTCTCTGGCGGTCCGGGACGTGGCCGGTGGCGGGCGGGTTGATCCGCCCGCCACCGATTCCCATCAGGTGACCGTGACCGTGACGGTCAGGTTGAGTGAGCGGGTCTCCCCGCCGGTGTAGGTGATCGTCACGCGGGCGGTGAAGGTGCCCTTTCGCGGGTAGCTGTGACTTGTCGACCGCAGCGTCGCGCCGTGCGCCACCGCGCCGTTGTCGCCGAAGTCCCACGCGTAGTCGGTGATGCTCTGCCCGGACGGCGCGGTCGCGGTGGCGGTCAACGTGGTGGTCAACGGCGCGGCGCCGCCGGTCGGGTTGGCCGCGATCGTCAGGCTTCCGCCCGGCTCCTGCTTGACGCCGGCGCCGTTGAACCGCATCCAGTCCAGCGACATCAGGTCCGGCGTGCCGCCGACCTGCGCGGTGTTGACGAACTTCGCGTACAGGGTGGTGGTGCCGGTCGGTTTGTTGGTGAGCGTGACCGTGGGGGACACCAGGTTGTCCCATCCGCCGGTGGAGCCGATGGTGGCCGTACCGATCAGCGTGCCGGTGGGTGAACCGGTTCGCAGCTCGATGGTGCCGCCGAGTCCGCCATTGGTGACCCCGAGCGTGACCGAGCCGATGTTGCGCAGGTCCACCGGCCCGTACGCCGCCCAGTCGTTGTGGTCGACGTCGCCGAGCCGCTTGCCGGCGCGGGCGGTGGTCCGGTCGTTGACGATCAGGCCGGACTGGGCGCTGAAGTGCTCGGCCTCCCTGCTCTTGGGCTGCAACTGGATCCGGGTCGAGCCGGTCAGCGCCGGCACGCCGGCCGCGCCACCGTCGGTGTACTGCGCGGTGATCAGGGTGTAGAGGTTCTGTCCCGGCCCGTGCCCGTCACCGGCGTCCGCCTCGGTGGCCAGCAGCCCGGAGCAGCCGGTGTAGACGTCCAGTGGGTGGGCGTGCGTGTCGTGCCCGAGCTGCGTCTGGACGGTCACCTTCGCGCAGTCGATGGTGGTGTCCTCCGGGTCGGTGACCGTCACCGTGTACGGGATCTTGTCGCCGAAGTCGAAGAAGCCGCCGTCGGGCACGGTGATGGTGACCGTCGGCCGGGTGTTGCCGACCACCACGTCGGTGACGGCGGTGGCGGTCAGACCGTTGCCGCTGTTGCGGACGGTCAGCCGGGCGGTGAATTTCCCGGCAGCCGAGTAGGTGAAGCTCGGGTTGGCGGCGGTGGAGTCGGTGGTGCCGTCGTTGGTGAAGTCCCAGGCGTAGCTGAGGGCGGTGCCGTCGCCGGCCGTCGCGCCGGCCGAGGAGAAGCTGACCGTGAGCGGCGTACGCCCGGTGTCCGGACTGGCGGTGATCTTCGCGGTCGGTGGTCGGCCGTTCGCCACGTAGTCGATCCGGTAGATGCCCGCGCCGGCGTTGCTGCCGCCGCGACCGCTGCCGGTGCCCTCGCCGAAGTCGATGACGTAGAGCGAGCCGTCCGGGCCGAACTCCGCCTCGAAGGGCTGGATCCAGCTCATGTTCTCGAAGATCCCGTTGATCGACTGGAGGTCACCGACGGCCGTGGGGGCGAAACGTGAGTTGCTGAAGGTCTGCGCCGTCCGGTGGATCGAGAGCGTCTTGAACCACCTGCGGGTGAACTCGTACGTCATCCACTTGCCGTCGAAGTACTCCGGGAACTTGGTGGTACGGGTGTTCGCCGGGTCGAAGTCGTAGACCGGCCCGCTCATCGGGCCGCCACCGCCGGTGCCCACCTCGGGGAACTGGGCGGAGGCGGAGTACGCGTACCAGACCAGCGCCGGCTTCGCCGCCGGCAGGGTGGTCAGGCCGGTGTTGTTGGGGGAGTTGTTCACCGGCGCGGCGCAGGTGAACTTCGCCCCGGAGGTGCTGGTGGCGAAGTTGTAGTCGTTGAACGGGATGTTGTTGCCCACGCAGTACGGCCAGCCGAAGTTGCCGGCGGCGGTGATGCGGTTGAACTCGACGGTCCCCTCCGGTCCACGGTTCGCGTCCGCGGCGCGGGCGTCCGGGCCGTAGTCACCGACCAGCACCGCGTTCGTTCCCGGCTCGATGGTGATCCGGAACGGGTTGCGCATGCCCATCGCGTAAATCTCCGGTCGGGTCCGCGCGGTGCCGGCGGGGAAGAGGTTGCCGCTGGGCACGGTGTACGTACCGTCGGCCTGCGGGGTGATCCGCAGGATCTTGCCGCGCAGGTCGTTGGTGTTGCCGGCGGTGCCCTGGGCGTCCCAGGCGGCTCGCCCGGACTGCTCGTCGATCGGGGTGTAACCGCTGGACGCGAAGGGGTCGGTGTTGTCGCCGATCGCGGCGTACAGGCGACCGGCCGCGTCCATGGCCAGCGATCCGCCCATGTGCGAGTTGGCCCGACCCACGCCCCGGTACGTCGGGACGGTCAGCAGCCGCTTCTCCGAGGAGAGCGCGACGCTGTTGTTCGCCACCGTGAACCGGGACAGGTTGAGCTGTTTGAGGGTCTTGTCCGACCAGAGCAGGTAGACCCAGCCGTTGCTGGCGAAGTCGCGGTCCAGGGTCATCCCGAGCAGGCCGTCGGACTGGTCGGTCATCGCCGAGGTGTACGCGAGGTCGAGCAGCGTGGTGACCTGGAGCGTGTCCGAGTCGACCACCTTGAGCGCGCCGGTGCGCTGGATGTAGTAGACCCTGCGGTCGGGAGCGACGGCCAGCTCGAACGGGTCGGCCAGGTTCTCGGTGACCAGCCCGACGCGTTCGAACGTGCCGGTCCTGCTGGCCGAGCAGTCGCCGGCGACCGCGCCCGCGGCCCACTCGATGCCGTAGCGCAGGTGCTCCAGGAACGTGGCGCTGCTGAACTGGGAGCTGGCGTGCCCACCGGCGGTGAACCAGGACCGGCCGCCGTCGTAGCGCTGACACCAGGAGTACGCGTGGTCGACGCCCTCGTCCAGGCCGCTGATCCCGTCACGCACCTTGATCTGCGCGAGGGTGTGCACGTTGCCGGTCGGGTTGGTCCGCCAGTTGTACCACTCCTCGCTCTGCTCCCACAGCTCCGGCAGGTTGCGGGTGGAGGGGTGGGCGCGGTCGAGGACCTTCACCCGCCCGGGGTACGTGCCGCCGGTGGCCGAGAAGTCCGGGTGGTAGTCGAAGATGGTGCCGACCAGACCCTCGTACCAGGACCAGTCGCGTTCGCTGGCCGACGCGGCGTGCAGGCCGGCCCAGCCGCCGCCGTTGCGGATGAACGTCTGCAACGCCGCGCGCTGGCTGCCGTTGAGCAGGTCGCCCGAGGCGGGGGTGGAGTTGGTGTTGTTGAAGACCAGGGCGTCGAAGGTGGCGAGGTTGGCGTCGGTGAAGGCGCCCGCGTCGGTGGTGGCGACGACCTCGAAGTTGTGGGTGGCGCCGAGCTGCTGGATCGCGGCCACGCCGGCCGGGATCGAGTCGTGGTAGAAGTTGGTGATCTTCGAGAAGACCAGCACCCGGAAGCGCGGGGCGGCCTCGGCGGGCAGGGCGGTGGTGGTGCTCAGGACGGTGGCGACGGTGAGCAGGGCGAGGCAGATCGCGCGCAGGTGTTTGGGCATGGGGGCGCTCCCTGTCGGACGGTGAGGGTCGGAAAGCGCTTTCTCGATGCCCGCATCACGGTACTGACAGCCAGTTATGAGCGTCAATAGGCACGAGGTAAGCGGTTTCCTGGCGGGCTGCCGCAGCGCGACGCGGGTACGGATAACCGCACCAGGATCGTTCGGGTCGCCCGGATGTCCGGATCGCCGTCGGCGTCGAGGGTGGAACACATGGACAACGTGGTGGAACTCGACGGCGTGACCCGCACCTACGGCTCGCGCAGACGGCCGCTCGCCGCCCTTCGCGGCATCTCGCTCGTGGTGCCGGCCGGCACGTTCGTGGCGGTGATGGGAGCCACCGGCTCGGGCAAGAGCACCCTGCTGCAGTGCGCGGCGGGGTTGGACCGGCCGACGTCGGGGCGGGTCCGCCTGGTCGGCCGGGACGTCACCCGAATGCGCGAAGGCGCGCTGACCCGGTTGCGTCGCGATCGGGTGGGTTTCGTCTTCCAGTCGTACAACCTGCTGTCGGAGCTGACGGTGCGGCAGAACGTGCTGCTGCCCCGGCGGCTGGGTGGACCGCGTCCGCGCCCACTCGACGAGGTGCTGGCCGAGGTGGGTCTGTCCGGGTTGGCCGGTCGGCCGGTCGGCGAGTTGTCCGGCGGCCAACGCCAACGGGTCGCCATCGCCCGCGCGCTGGCCAGTCGTCCCGCCGTCGTGTTCGCGGACGAGCCGACCGGGGCGCTGGATCCGGCGACCGGTGAGCAGATGCTGCGCTTGCTGCGTGACGGGGTGGACCGGGCCGGGGTGACGGTGGTGATGGTCACCCACGATCCGATGGCGGCGGCCTGGAGCGACCGACTCGTCCTGCTGCGCGACGGCGAGGTGGTGGCGGACGGCCCGACACCCGATGCGGCACACATCGGGGAGCGGCTGCGTGCCACCACGGGTGACCCGGCGGTGGCCCGGTGAGCGCGGGACTGACCCGACAGGCGCTGCGCAAGCAGCCGTGGGCCTTCGCCGGTCCGTTCGTCACGCAGTGCCTGGCCGCCGCGCTGGTGTCCGGAGCGCTGGGCGCCAGCTCCTCGATGTCCGGCGCGCGGTTGGACCCGGCCGCCCGGCAGGTGCTGACCGAGAGCTCGATCCCCGAGATGGCCACGCTGTTCGTGGTGGTGTCCGTGTACCTGACCGCGTTGATCGTCGGACTGACCATGACGTCGTCGATCGCCCGCCAGGCGCGGGACATCGCGCTAGCGCGAGCGGTGGGTGCCACTCCCGGCCGGGTGCGCCGCGCGGTGGCGGCCCAGGCCGCCGTGGTGGCGGTGCCGGCGACCGCGCTCGGCGTACCGCTCGGTGCCCTGCTCGCCCACGCCTGGCTGGCGGGGCTCACCGGACACCAGGCGATCCCGCCCGGTGTGACGTTCCACCCGTCGCCCGCGGCACTGCCCGCGGCGCTGGGCATCACCGTCGGGGCGTCGGTGGTTGGCGCGCTGACCGCCGCGATGCGACCAGCACGGGTACGCCCCGCCGCCGCGCTGACCGAGACGGCCGTCCCGCGGCGTCGGATCAGCCTGCTGCGTACCGCGATCGGGGTGGTCCTCCTGACCGGCGGCGTCGTGCTGTCGATCCTGATCGCGAAGGGTGACCCGGCCAAGGCCGGTGAGTCGAGTCTCTTCACCATGCTGGCGATGTGCGTGGGAGCCGGCTTCCTCGGCCCGGTCCTGCTGCGGTTGGCCGCTCCGCTGACGCGACTGTTCGGGGGTACCGGGGCGCTGGCGGCGGACAACCTCGCGGTGCGCGCCACGGCGCTGTCCGGCGCGCTGGTGCCACTGGTCCTGGCGATCGCGTTCGCCACGGTGAAGGTGGTCACGCACACCACGTCCGCGCACGTGCACGGCGCTCCCGACCCGGCGGCGCAGGTGTGGACGGAGTATTCCGGCACCGCCGTCTACGTCGCCTTCGCCGCCGTCGCCGCGGTGAACACGCTGGTGACCGTACTCCTGTCCCGACGTCGGGAGCTTGCGGTGACCCGGCTGGTCGGCGCGAGCAGGATGCGCGCGCTGGCCGTGGTCGTCTGCGAAGCCCTGCTGGTGACGGTGACCGCCCTGGCGGTCAGTACCGTGGTCGCGATGGTCACCATGGTGCCGATGCTGCACGGCATGCTGGGCACGTGGATGCCCTACCTGCCACCCGGGCAACTGGCCGGCGGCCTGGCCGTGGTGCTCGGCCTGGTGCTGCTGGGCACCGTCGTGCCGGCGCTGGTCGCGATGCGCCGCCCGGCGGTGGAGTCGCTGGCGGTGGACCCGTGAGGTCCGTCGTCGGCGTGGTCCTGCGTGCTCCGACGACCGCCCGTACCTGGCGTGAGGTCGGATACACGGTCACCGGCACCGTGCTGGCCGTGCCGACGTTCGCGATAGCGCTGCTGGGGCTGGTGTTCTCCGCGCTGTCGCTGCTGACGATCGGGCTACCACTGCTGACCGGTGTGCTGCTGCTCGCGCGGCTGACCGTTCGGTACTTCCGGGGGCCGGCCCGGCTGTTCCTCGGCTGGAGCTGGCCGAACCCGCCGCCCGTGGGCCGCCGGGGGACGGGCCCGGTGCGCTGGGCACGCGCGGTGTTGACGGACGCCAGCGGCTGGAAGGCCCTCGCGTACTGCTTCGCCCGGCTGCCGCTGATGGCCGCGGGGGCGTACCTCGGCGGGGCCCTTGTCGTCGGAGGTCTGGTGGGCGTGACCTACCCCGTGTGGGTGCACCGCTTTCCGCAAGACCCGCCGTGGGGCGGCTCCTGGGCACTGGCCGCGCAGGGGTTGACCGCGCTGCTGGTGTTCCCGTGGTACTTCCGACTCATCGTGTCGCTGGACCGGTGGCTGGTGCGGGCACTGCTGGAGCCGGGACCCGAGCGGGTCCGGATAGCGGCTCTGGAGGCCAGCCGGGCCGCGCTGCGGGCCGACGCGGCCGCGCTGCTGCGGCGGGTGGAACGGGATCTGCACGACGGTACGCAGGCCCGGCTGGTCGCGCTCGGCGTGGGTCTGTCGCGTATCGAGGGGCGAGCCGGTGAGCCGGAGCTCAAGGCGATGGTGGCCCAGGCCCGGGGCGCGGTGGTGGAGACGCTGACCGAGCTGCGGGACATCGTGCGGGGCATCCACCCGCCCGCGCTCGACACCGGCCTGAGCACCGCGATCGAGACCCTGGCCGCGCGCAGCGCGGTGCCCGTCGAGGTACACGTGGACCTGCCTGAGCGCCCGACACCCGACCTGGAATCGGCGCTGTACTTCAGCGCCGCCGAACTCCTCACCAACGTGGCGAAGCACGCCGGGGCCAGCCGGATCCGGCTGGACCTTCGCGCGCAGCATGGCGTCCTGCGCCTGACCGTCAGCGACGATGGGCGCGGTGGGGCGCGATCCGGGGGCAGGGGTACGGGTCTGGCGGGGCTGATCCGACGAGCTGAATCGCTGGACGGCGCGCTCTGGCTGGACAGTCCGCCCGGGGGACCGACGACCATCACCGTGGAGCTGCCGTGCGCGTAGTGATCGCCGAGGACAACCCGTTGCTGCGCGACGGGATCACGTTGCTGCTGACCGATCACGGGATCACCGTCGTTTCGGCGGTGGACAACGGTGACGACCTGCGCGCGGCGGTCGACGAACACCGACCGGACGCGGCGGTGGTCGACGTACGGATGCCACCGACCTTCACCGACGAAGGCCTGCGGGTGGCGTTGGCCATCCGGGCGGGCCATCCGGACACCGGCGTGCTGGTCTTCTCGCAGTGGGTGGAGACCCGGTACGCGCGGCAACTGATCGCCGAGCACCCGGGTCGGGTCGGTTACCTGCTGAAGGACCGGATCGTCAGCACCGAGGACTTCGTCGACGCGCTGCGCCGGGTGGCCGCCGGCGGGACGGCGCTGGATCCGGAGGTGGTGCGCCAGTTGTTGGCGGCGCCGTCGGTGGACGCGGGCGTCGCCCGGCTCAGCGAGCGGGAGCGCGAGGTCCTGGGGATGCTGGCCGAGGGCCGGTCCAACCTCGCCATCTGCGAGTCGCTCCACCTCGCCCCGCGCAGCGTGGAGAAGCACGTGACGGCCATCTTCACCAAACTCGACCTACCCCAGGCGCGAACCGACCACCGGCGAGTTCTCGCCGTACTGCGCTATCTGAACGCGGCACGCTGATCTCTCGTGGCAAGGAGCGGCCCATGCACGTCAGTCTCGCGACGAGCGCCGGTAGGGCCGGCCGGCCGAACGAGGACTTCGTGGGGGCGGTGCCCGGCGCTCTCGTCCTGCTGGACGGCGCCGGCATTCCAGGGGCCGAGGCGTTCTGCGCGCACGGGGTCGCCTGGTACACCCATCGTCTCGGCGGCACGCTGCTCGGCGGTCTGTCGCGGGCCGACGGGCGGGGCCTCGCGGCCATCCTCGCCGACGCCATCGCTGAGACGGCCGCCGCGCATCGCGCCACCTGCGACATCACCGATCCCAGCAGCCCGCAGGCGACCGTTCTGATGGCCCGCGTCCACCGGGGACGGCTGGAGCACCTTCTGCTCGCGGACTCGTACCTCGTGCTCGATGAGGTCGGCGGCGGCGTGCGGGTGGTCACCGACGAGCGCGAGGTGGCCGCCCGGCGGGAATGCTCGGCGCCCCTGGCCGGCATCACACCCGGAACCCCGGAGTACGACCACATCCGCGCCTCCTGCGCCCTGGCACTGCGCGCTCGTCGGAACCGGCCGGGCGGTTACTGGATCGCCAAGGACGATCCGCGGGCGGCCTGGGAGGCGGCGACCGGGAGCGTCGCCCTCGACGAGTTGCACGGCATCGCGGTGCTCAGCAACGGCGCCAGCCGGATCGTCACCCCGTACGGTCTGACCGACTGGCCGGGGGTGCGGGAACTACTTGCCGCCGACGGGCCGTCCGGCGTCATCCGGCGTATCCGTGCGTTCGAGGCGCGGGTGAGCGGCGACCCCGACGCCGTGGTTCCGGACGATGCCACTGTGGCCTCCTGCGGATTGCGATGAGAGCGCGTAAGGCCTTCTCCTGAGCGTGATCTGTCCAATTCTTCGGAACTGTTGTCAGCCCATCTTGTGCGTACCGAAACTGTTGTCGGATCCCTGACTTCGCCCGTTCGTTTGGGGCATTTCGGTGCTGTGGCCCTGGCGGGTGGCACTTCGTTTGTGCTTTATTTTGACCCCTGCCGGGCCTTGCTCGATCTTGTCTGGTGTCTCCACTTGATGGTCGGACGGTTTCTACCATTTCTCGGCGAAGGAGTCTTCCGTGGCGCAGACGGTTCCTGTGCGGGTGGGTGCGGTCGAGGTGCTGGTCGAGGTCGTGCCTGCGGCTGGTTCTCAGCAGACGTCGACACCGGGACGCGTCGATCGGGCGGTGGACTACGCGGCAGGCGCGTTCGAGCGGGCGCAGTCGGCGGTGGAGGAGATCGCCGTGTCGACGGCGCGCACGGTCGGCCGGGTTACGCGCCGGGTCGGTAGCCCGGAGTCGGTCGAGGTCGAGTTCGGGCTGAAGGTGTCGGCCAAGGGTGACGTGATCGTTGCGGGCGCCGCGGGTGAGGCATCGCTGAAGGTGAAGATCACCTATCGCGCGAGTGCCGACCCTGTGCATCGCGGGCCGGGCGAAGCGGCCCCGGACGACGCGGACACCGAAACTGAGGCGCCGCAGGACGGCGCATAATGACGGCGCGGGTGGCCGGCTACGACTTTCTCGGCTGGGTTGCTGCTGATGGCGCGTCGCCTGCCGGCACCTGTTTCCAGGTCGAGGGGGGTGTGCTGGTCACAGCCCACCACGTTCTCGTGGATATCGGCGCGGCGGCGGTGGGATCCATGGTGCGGGTCGGGCCCGTCGGCGTCGGTGCGGGATGGGACGCGACGGTCGAACGCTTCGACGAGGTGCACGACCTGGCGGTCCTGCGCGCCGAGCGGCCGCTTCCGGGGTCGGCGTCGCACCTCGTTGTCTCGGACGGGGTGCGGGACAACGAGGCGGTGACGACGGCCGGCTACCCGACGGTCGAGGACGACGGGCACGAGTACGAGCTGCTGACCGCGGGAGGCCACTGGCGCGGGCCGGCGCTGCGGGACGGCGTGTTGTGGTCACGTCTACAGGCGGACGCGGTGATGCCCGGCATGAGTGGTGCGCCGGTGCTGCGGGCGTCCGACCGGGCGGTGATCGGCGTGGTTTCCGGCCGCTACAACTCGCAGGACGGCTGGCTGGCCGGTGCCGTGTGGGTGTCGCGGGTGGAAGACCTGTCCGCGCTGCTGGAAGGGGTGGCGTCGGTCGTCGTCGAGGAGACGACGCCGGCCAATGGTCTGCTGGACCTGGTGCTGACGGTGTCGCAGTCAGAGGTGCGCCTGTCGGGGTGTGGCCAGGACGTGACCGCGGAGCATCGTGGTGTCTCAGCTGGCCTGGCCAACGCGTTGCACGACGTACGCCGGGAACGCGCTCGGCTACGTGCGGTGGTACGTGACCTTGCGACCGGTGGCCAGGCCGCCGGCGTGGTGTCGTTGCGGCGCGCCGGCGAGCTGATGGCGGAATCATTTCTGCCGGTCGCGGTGGCGCAGGCGCTTGCCCGGGTGATCCGCCGTGCCCAGCGGGAGCACGTGCCGGTGCGGGTGGGGGTGCAGGCGCCGGACTGGTGGTGGCTGCCGTGGGAGGCATTGCCGGAGCCGGTGACCGGCCGTCCGGTGGTGCTGCACGAGCTGGTGTCGGTGTATCGGAGGGTGGATGCGGCCGGCTCCCGATCGGCGGCGGCGCCGGGGCCGTTGCGGATCGTGGTGGCGATCGCCTCGCCGGAGGCCGGCAGTGGTCCGCTGCTGGATTACGAGCGGGAGTTGGGCAGTGTCCTGGACGCGGTGCACGGTGCGCACCGCAGCCGGGCGGTGGTGCGGATCGTGCCGTTCGCCACGACGGCGGCCATCCGTGCGGTCCTCGCCGAGGACACCACGCATGTGCTGCATCTGTCCGCGCACGGTGCGCCGGGCGTCCTGCACCTGGAGGACGAGCAGGGGCGTCCGCGGTCGGTGGACCCGGAAACCCTGATAGCGGAGGCGATCCCGGAGGGCCGGATGCCGCGGGTGATCTCACTGGCGGCCTGCTACACCGATGTCGACGGCGAGGACGGCGCGGGGTCGTTCGCCGCCAGGCTGGCCCGGCGGGGCGCGGGCGCGGTGATCGCGACGCAGACCTCGGTCACCGACGTGTACGCCACGAGGCTGTTCGCCGCCGTGTACGCCGAGCTGGCGGCATCGGCGCGGCCGGATGTGGTCGCGGCGGTGGCGCAGGCCCGTCGGCGCGTGCAACGAGACCTGGCCACCGGTCCGGACCCGTTGACCCAGGCGGTCGGGGGTATGGACGAGTGGAGCGTGGTCAGCGTGCTGGCCGCCACACCCTCGGTGGCCGTCGCGGACGGCACCGCACCAGCCGAATCTCGCGCGGAGATCGTGCCGGACCTGGGCGGCCTCCTCGCCCGGCCCGTCGGGCAGTTCGTCGGTCGCCGACCCGCCCAGCGCGTTCTGCCCGGCCTCCTCAGTGACGGCACCGGTACGGCGGTGCTGCTGCACGGCATCGGTGGGGTCGGGAAGACCACCCTGGCCGCCGAGGTGGTGCGCCGCCTGCTTGACACCTCGCCGGACTGGCGTCTGGTCACCGTGACCGGGCCGGTCACCGTCGACGGGCTGTTGACCGCGCTCGCCGACGCGGCTCGCCGGGAACTGGTGCTGCGGACACAGTTCAGCGGCCCGCCGATGGTCGCGGTGCAGACGGCCGGTCGGGTCGACCTGCCCTGGTCGGACCGGTTCGCGCTGCTGCGCGACCAGGTTCTGGCCGGGGTCAGGATCCTGGTGGTGTTGGACAACTTCGAGGACAACCTGATCCGTGACGGCGGCATCGACGGCGGCTGGTCAGTCGGGGATTCCGGGCTGGCGGGACTGCTGGCCGCATGGCTGACCAGCCCCGGCCGGAGCCGGCTGCTGATCACCAGCCGTTACCGGTTCGGGCTACCCGTTCCGGCCGCCGAACGGCTGCATCCCTACCAGGTGCCGCCGTTGAGCCTGGCCGAGACCCGAAAGCTGCTGTGGTCGCTTCCCCGACTGGACCGGCACGCCGCCGATATCGACGCGGTGCAGCGCATCTGGCAGACCGTCGGTGGGCATCCTCGGGCCTTGGAGTACCTCGACGCGCTGCTGCCCGGCAATGGCGGCGACCCGGCCGGACGGGGCCGCTTCGCCGACATCACCCGACGCCTCCACCACGCCGTCGAAACACGGCTCGGTACTGCCGGCACGGCCGCGTGGCTGGCCCAACAGCGCACTTTGGACGCAGCGCTGGCTGACACGGTCACGCTGGCCGCCGACGATGTCCTGCTGACCGAGCACCTGACCCGCCTCGGCGCCATCGAGGGCGCGGTCCGGCTGCTGGCCGGGATCAGCGTCTACCGCGAACCCGTCGACGTCAACGGGCTGCTCTTCCAGGTCGGCGTCGCGAAGCCGGATGCCGAACAGCAGCCCGGCGACATGGCGGAGGCGGCCGCGGAGATCACGGACCTGCTGTCGCGTTATGCACTCGATCTCAACGGGCTGGCGGAGGCAATCGGGCAGGACAGCCCGCTGACCCCGGTAGACACCGAACGTCTCGTCCGGCTTCTTGAGCAGGCACGCCGACCGCCTCAGCCCCCGTTCACCGCACCACCGGGGATGGCCGGGCTGGCCCAGAAACTCGCCACTACCAGTCTGATAGCGATCGTCGATGACGGCCGGATCGTGATGCACCGCTGGACCGCCGCCGAGCTGCATCGCCACTGGAACAGCGACCAAGGTCCGCACCACCGCCCCGGGCTGGTCACCGCCGCCCACCGGGCCGCCGCGACATACTGGCAGTGGCGCGTGGGGAGATGGCCGCAAGATCGGCTCGACGACCTCCACGATCTCGGCGAGAGCCGGCACCACCTGCTGGCCGCCGGCGATCTGGAAACCGCCGGCACCATCACCGAGCACATCTGCAGCCAACTCGACGAGTGGGGGGCCTGGGACCGAGAGGCCAGCCTCATCCACGACACCCTGCGCTGGCTTCCTGAAAATTCACCCCGTCGGCCGGCCTGGTACCAGCAGCTCGGCATCCTCGCCCAGCTTCGCGGCGACTATGCCGAGGCGGAGCGTCGTTACCAGCAGTCCCTGGCCATTGAGGAGGCGCTGGGGAACCAGGCCGGCATGGCCAGCAGCTATCACCAGATGGGCATCCTCGCTCAGTATCGGGGTGACTATGCCGAGGCGGAGCGTCGTTACCAGCAGTCCCTGGCCATCGAGGAGGAGCTGGGAAACCAGTCCGGCGTGGCCGCCAGCTACGGTCAGCTCGGAACCCTCGCCCAGCTTCGGGGTGACTACGGTGAGGCCGAACGCCGTTACCAGCAGTCTCTGGCGATCAGCGAGGGGCTGGGCAACCGGTCCGGCATGGCTGCCAATTACCACCAGCTGGGTATCCTCGCGCAGGGGCGGGGTGACTACGGCGAGGCGGAGCGTCGTTACCAGCAGTCCCTGGCGATCAAGGAGGAGCTGGGGAATCGGTCTGGCATGGCTACCGGTTACCACCAGCTCGGCATCCTCGCTCAGTATCGGGGTGACTATGCCGAGGCGGAGCGTCGTTACCAGCAGTCCCTGACCATCGAGGAGGAGCTGGGAAACCAGGCCGGCATGGCCGCCAGCTACGGTCAGCTCGGAACCCTCGCCCAGCTTCGGGGTGACTACGAGGAGGCCGAACGCCGTCACCAGCAGTCTCTGGCGATCAACGAAGGGCTGGGCAACCAGTCCGGCATGGCTATCAACTACCACCATCTGGGCATCCTCGCGCAGGAGCGGGGTGACTACGGCGAGGCTGAACACCGTTACCAGCAGTCCCTGGCGATCAAAGAGGAGCTGGGGAATCAGTCTGGTATGGCTGCCAGTTATCACCAGATGGGCGTACTCGCTCAGCTTCGGGGTGACTACCGTGAGGCCGAACGCCGTTACCAGCAGTCTCGGGCGATCAACGAAGGGCTGAGCAACCAGGCCGATATGGCCACCTCAATCAGCCAGCTCGGGACTCTGCGTACCGAAATGGGGGAATTTGGCGAGGCGGTGACCTTCCACTGCCAGGCCCTCGCGATACGGCTCGGGATCGGCGTTCCCCAAGCCGGCTTCAATTTCGCCCGGCTCCGTGAGCTCCGCAGGATGCTCGGCGAGCACGATTTTCGCGGTGCCGTCATCGCTGCCCTCGACGAACAATCGGTGCGGACGCTGATCGCACTACTGGACCAGGCGGAAGGTCCAGAGCAGGAAGACGGCACAGGGCGGTCGGTCGTTGGCGAGGAGTAGGGGCACGCCGTCTTGCCATGCCCCTACGGCAACGGGTTCGGCGTGATCTGATGCCGTGGTGGAGTACGAGTTCGAGGATGCCGTGTGGGAGTGGCGCGGGCCATCGCCGTACCACTTCGTAACGATTCCACCCGAGTGCGTCGACATGGTGCGTCAGGTGGCATCCGCCGTCACCTACGGCTGGGGCATGATCCCGGTCGAGGTCCGGCTTGGGCGAAGCCGGTGGCGCACCTCGCTGTTCCCGAGGGACGGGGGCTACGTCCTTCCGCTGCGGGACTCGGTGCGCAACAAGGAGGGCATTGCCCTCGACGACGTCGTGCACATCCACCTCGCTGTCCGGCCGCGGTAGGGCGGCTCGCCCACCCGCCCTGGTCGGACGCTGAGCCACAGCGTCCGACCAGGAGGGCTGCTAGAGGTACGGGCGCGTGATGAGTTCGATCGCGTGTCCTGCCGGGTCCTTGAAGTAGACCCCTCGGCCGCCGTGCTCGGTGTTCGTTTCACCTGGCCGCTTCATCTGCGGGTCGGCCCAGTACGTGACGCCTCGTTCCTGGATGTACGCCAGGCCACGCGCGAAGAGCTCGTCGTCGACGAGGAACGCGTAGTGCTGCATCTGGATGTCCACCGGCGGCTCGGCGAACTGGAGCAGCACCCCCTCGTCCAGCAGCACATTGACGAACGGCCCCCACGAGGGCGCCTCCGGGAGTCCGAACAGTTCCCGGTAGAAGGCCGCCGACGCGTGCTTGTCCGTCGAGGCGATGATGGTGTGGTTGAACGTGACCGTCACGAGTACCCGTCTTTCGGTCGATCCGAAGACCCGACCGGAAGCACACGGCGTCCAGCAGCCGTACTGAATTGACAGACCCCGTAGGCGAGAACGCCCCGGACCCATGCGGGAGACGCGTACGCGTCGATCTCGGCATGGCGGCTGAAGTAGCCAGAACCTCCGGGGGTAGGCCCATCTGGGGCGCATCAAGAGGCTAACACGATGCCTTCTCACGTGCGTGACCACCACCTACCGCCAAGCGAACGCGAAGCTCGGACGTTTGGCTATCGTCTCCGGCATGGCGATCGATCTCCGGCGTCGTCGGCGCGGCCTTCCTCGCGGACGGCCCGGCCTACGGTGTCGACCTCAGCCTGTTCGGGCAGTTCGCGGGCTCCTGGACGCTGGACTGCACCGAGTACGAACCCGACGGGTCGTCGACCGTCCGTCGTGGCGAGTGGCACTTCGGGTACGCGCTCGGCGGGCGGGCGACCACCGACGTCTGGATCCTGCCGGGCGTCGAACACGGCGTCAGCGTGCGGTTCCCCGACCCGTCGGCGGGTGCCGGGGTGTGGCGTTCGACGTGGGTGGGCCCGGCCCGCCGGCGGACGCACACCTTCCTGGCGTCCCGGGTCGGCGACGAGATCGTGCTCGACGGCGGTGACCTGCGGTGGACCTTCTCCGACATCGGTGCCGACGAGTTCCGCTGGCGCAACGAGGCGCGGCAGCCCGACGGGGAGTGGCGACTCCAGCAGACGTTTCAGGTGTGGAGGTCGTCCTGAACTCGCCAGCACATTCTGGGCCTGAGCTACGCCCCAGCCGTCGCCAACAGCAGCACCTCCGCGCCGACCGGGCGGAACCCGGCCGCCTGGAAGGCGCGCACGCTGCGGGCGTTGCCGGCCGCCTGCTGTGCCCAGAGCGGTTGCCCATCGGGTACGAGATGTCGGGCGGCCGTGGCCAGCGCCCGCCCCAGGCCCCGGTGGCGGCAGTCCTCGTCGACCTCGATCGCCGTCTCCCAGCGGCCCGCCACGCCTCGGCCCAGCACGACCACCCCGCCGTCGGCGGCCCAGACCCGGACGTCGTCACGACGGCGACGAGCCCGGCCCGCGCGGGCGTGACCGGCGTCCGGGACTTCGGTCAGTCGCAGCGGGGGCGGGCCGGTTAGCGGACTCGCGACGGTCAGCAGGTCGATGGTGTCGGTGCGGCGCCCGGTGCGGTCGAGCAGCGCGACGAGGAAACGCGGATTCATCGTGGCCGCCAGGCCGTCGCAGTCGATGGCCGCCAGCGTGTGGCGTACCCATTCGGGGTCTTCGTTGGTGAACACCACGGAGTGCGCGGTGAACGCGATGACGCCGGCGTCGCGGTGGCACGGCTGCGGTACGACGGTGGTCCCGCCGTCGGCCGGCGGGAAGTGCCCGTTCGCTGCCGCTCGCAGGATGTCGGCCAGGGTGCTGCCGGCGATCGTGGTCTCCTCGGTTCGGTGGGAAGCGCCGACGGCCGGCGCGTGACGCGCCGGCCGCCGGGTTGCGCCGATCTCAGCTGCCGGTGCAGGTGGCGGTGGTGCCGCTGCCGTTTCCGGTGCCCTGGAAACCAAAACTGGTGCTCTGGCCTGCGGCGAGTCGTCCATTGTAGCTCTGGTTCGCGACGGTGACGGTTCCGCTGCTACCGGTCGCGACACCGTTCCACAGCGAGGTGATTGAGGCGCCACTCGGCAGGTTGAGGGTGACCCGCCAGCCGCTGAGGGCGGTGCTTCCGGCGGTGACGGTGACGTTGGCGACGAAGCCGCCGTTCCACTGGTCCTGCACGGCGTAGGTCGCGGTGCAGGCGGCGCCCGTCGGCGGCGGCGTGGTCGGTGGCGGCGTGGTCGGCGGGGGAGTCGTGGGCGGCGGCGTGGTCGGCGGCGGAGTCGTGGGCGGGGGAGTCGTGGGCGGCGGCGTGGTCGGCGGCGTGTCGCCGTCCAGCGTCAGGTTCTTCTGCTGGACCGTCCACTGGGTACGGCACAGGCCGCAGTTGGGCCCGACGAAGTTGGCGCCGGCGGTGGTGTCGCCCTTGAGCCGCCACTTGAGGTAGAGCACCGCGACGCGGCCGAACTCGCCGCCGTTGGTCTGGTCGTACGTGCCGCCGTGCCCGACGTTGAGGTTGCCCATGAAGGCGGGCAGCGTGGACGGCAGCTTGCCCCAGTCGTCGATGGCGTTCGGGTAGGCGATGTCGCTGGGCCCGCCGATGATGTAGGCGATCGGCTTGGTCAGTCTCCTGAGCTGGTAGTCGTCGGCGTCGTTGAGCAGGCCGCTGCTGAAGATCCCGGTGGTGGTGACGCGCGGGTCGTTGGAGACGGCGTACGCCTCCAGCCCGCCGCAGGAGAAGCCCGCGACCGCGACCTTCGTCGTGTCGATCTTGTTGAAGTATTTGCTGCCCTGCCGGGAGTTCTCCGCGATGGCCCAGTCGATGGACTGGGTGAGCATCTGGGAGTTGGTGGAGCCTGAGCCGTTCGGGGCCCCGTTGGCGATGGCGAGGAAGCCGTGCGAGGCGATCTCGCGCAGGAAGTTGCCCTGCGAGAGGCCGTTGGCCGAGCAGCCGCCGTTGCCCCAGACGAAGATGGGCAGGCGCTCGGACGGAAGCGTCTGCGGCCGGAAGATGGTGTGGTTGGTCAGGCTGGCCGAGGTCTCGTAGTCGGCGGGGTAGGGGCCGGAACCGCCCACGGCGGCATCGGCCGGCGTCGCGCCGAGCGTAATGATCATCGAGGCGATCGGCACCACGGCGGCCGCCAACCCCGCGTAGATCTTCGATCTTCTTCTCATGCGCGCCTCCAACGGATGTCACGGTGGGGCTCCCCGCGGCGGCGGTGGCGGCGGTAAGTTCGCGCGGCGAGCGCAGGCCACGGGCCAGGTCGATAGGTACGTGTCGACCACCCGGCGGGGTCCCCACAGGCGATCCGATGGGAGCGGTGTGCAGTTACTATCACTGCCGCAACGAAAAGTGTCAATGTCTGGAGAGGTCTCAACGCCGGCTTCGGCGTGCCGGCCCGATGCCACCCGACCCGGCCGTCGGGAGGTCCTCCGAGGCCTCGAAGTGGGTGATCCACGCGGCGGCGTCCGGCCAGTGCGGTGTCGCCACCTCGACCAGCCGCGCCTGCGCGAGCGCGCCGAGCGCGGAGTGGATCTCCAGGAAGGTGTCCCTGGCCTCCTGGCGGGGCCACGGCTTCGGCAGCAGGTGGTCGGGCAGGTCCGGGTCGATGTCGGCGAACCGCCGCCAGGAGTCCATGGCCGAGGTCCGGGCCACCAGCGCCCGCGCCGCGTCCACCTCGTTGTCACGTACGGCCGCCCGCAGCGGCGCGTACCGCTGGATGAAGCGCGAGTACTCCGACGCGAGAGCGGCCAGGTCGTACGCGCCGGCCGGACCGTGTGGTCCGGACTCCTCGTCGAACCGGACGTGCATCACCGACCACCGGGCGCCCTCGACGTGGTCCAGCAGCTCGCTCAGCGCCCCCTGCGCCGGCGCGGCGTCCGATCCCGGCCGGATCCACACGCTGTCGTACAGGCCCGCGAAACGTAGCGCGCCCAGTGTTCTGCGTACGGCGTGCCGCGACGCCTGCCCGGAAGTCGGGATCGAGAAGGAGGCCAGCACCCAGTCGCCCGTCCAGTGTGGTGGCCGAGCGCCGAACGTCAGGAAGTGCCGCATCCGCACGCGATGCCGGGCGATCGCCTCGGGCGTCAGGTGGTAGACCGGGGGCCGTCGGCTCGCCCTCATCGCGATCAGGCCCCGCTTGACCAGTCGGGACAGGGCGGCACGGGCACTGGACTGGCTGACCCCGAACTCCGCGAGGATCGCGATGACCGCCGCCGACGGCAGGTCGGCGTCCGCCGAGTCGAGATACTCGCCGAGTACCGTCGCCAGCAGGTGCTGCGGGCTGGACCCGGTCTGCGCTCGGGGAGCTCGCACGTCATCACCGTTCACCTGACCAGATTGCCGCACCGGGCGGTGTGCAGCCCGTCAGGTCAGCGCGGCCGCCCTGCGCAGCAGCACCGATCGTTCGCGCTGGTTGGCGCAGAGCCCGGCCGCCGCCTCCAGCTCGGCGCGGGCCTCCGCCCGCCGACCGAGCCGGGCCAGCAACTCGCCGCGTACGGTCGGGACCAGATGTGATCCGGGGAGCCGACCGGCGGTGACCAGCTCGTCCACGATGGCCAGCGCCCGCGCCGGACCGGAGTCCATGGCCACGGCGACGGCCCGGTTGAGTTCGACGACCGGTGACGGCGCGACCCGGCTCAGCGCGTCGTAGAGCCGCACGATCCGGGTCCAGTCGGTCGCCTCCACCGACGGCGCCGACGCGTGGGTGGCGGCGATAGCGGCCTGTAGACCGTAGGGGCCGAGACGACCGGTCGATGCCCTGGCCAGCGCGGCCAGCCCCCGGCCGATCGCGGCGGCGTCCCACCGCCGTCGGTCCTGGTCATCGAGCAGGACCGGCGTGCCGTCCGGGCCGACCCGGGCCGGGAAACGCGCGGCCGTCAGCTCGCACAGCGCGAGCAGACCGTGCACCTCCGCCTCGTCGGGCTGGAGCGCCGCCAGCGCACGGGCCAGTCGGATCGCCTCGTACGCGACGTCCGGGCGCAGCAGGTGGTCGCCCCACGTGGCCGTCGACCCCTCGGTGAAGATCGCGTACAGGACGTGCAGCACGCCGCCCAGCCGTGCCCGGCGCTCGCCGGACGGCGGCAGCTCGAAGGGCACCCCGGCCGCCGCGATGGTCTTCTTGGCGCGGGTGATGCGGGCCTGCACGGTCGGCACGGGCACGAGGAACGCGCGGGCGATCTCCTCGCTGGACAGCCCACCGACCACGCGCAGGGTCAGCGCCACCCGGGCCTCGGGGGAGAGCACCGGGTGGCAGCTGACGAACATCAGGGCGAGGATGTCGTCGTCGATCCGGTCGGGGTCCACCTCCTCGTCCAGCGCCGAGCCGACCGCCGTGTCGGTCGCCAGGAGGGCGTACCGCTCGCGCAGCGCGCTCCGGCGGCGGATCGTGTCGATGGCCCGTCGACGGGCCGTGGCCATCAGCCAGCCGGCCGGATTGGCCGGGGACGCGCGCGGCCACGACACCAGCGCCTCGGCCACCGCCTCCTGGGCGGCGTCCTCGGCCAGCCCGAGATCGCCGGTGAACCGGGTCAGCGCGGCGACGATCCGCGCCGACTCGACCCGCCAGACGGCCTCGACGTCGGCCGTACCCATCAAATCTCGCCGTCGTTCCCGCTGCCCGCCGGGACCTCGTCGGCCTCCGCCACCCGCCGGACCTCGATCTTGGACCCGCGGACCGCCGGGACGCGTGTGGCCCACTCGACGGCCTCCCGCTTCGAGTCGACGTCGAGCAGGAAGTAGCCCTCGAACAGTTCCCTGGTCTCGCCGTACGGGCCGTCCGTGACCATCGGGGCGTCGCCGCCGAAGTCCACCACGACGCCCTGGCCCGGATCGTCCAGTCCTTCGGCCGCGAGGAGGACGCCGGCCTTCAGCATCTCCTCGATGAACTGGCCGGTCGCGGCCATCGCCTCGTCGATCGACGCCATCATGGCCGCGTTCGACTCGTCGGTGCCCCGCATGATCAGCATGTACTTCGCCATTGCCCTCTCCTCCTTCGGCGGGGTCGCCGCTCGCCCCTCGCGCCTCTTCGTCGAACGAGCTGACCGCGCATCGACACCGTCGCAGAGAATTCTCCGACGGGTGCGGCGCGGACTCGCGCCGATGCCGCGAAGCGGGCCGTCACAGGTCGACGCGGACGGCGACCCTGCTCGACCTCGTCGGCGGCGTCCCCGGACGCCACCGCAATGCCGCCGGATGGACGCCCGGACTCCCGCTCGGCTCGACCGCCCTTATGAAACAGGACCCAACGCCCAGGAGGGACGCCAGGTCGGCGCGGGCAGCGGCGTCAGCCCCGCGCAGTGGTCGAGCACCGCGCGTAGCCCCGGGTGCGGGTTCGCGCGGCGCAGGAGGAGCGAGAGCGGGTACGCGAGCGTCGGGCGCGCGATCGGGATGCGGCGCAGGTCGTGCGTCGCCGGCCAGAGGTACCTGTCGCGCGCGCCGACCAGGGTCGCCACGTCGGGGGATTCGGCGAGGACGTCGAGGAGCACCTCGTTGCCGAAGTTCGGCCCGGCGGCGTCGATCCGTAGGTCGAAGGCCTCGGTGAGCTGGTCGTAGAAGTCCGCCCACTCACTGCGTGGCGCGATGCCCGGCACCCAGATCCGGTGCCCCCGAAGCTGGGCCGGCGTCAGCGTGCGCGCGGCGGCGAGCGGGTGCCGTGGGCCGACGAGCAGTTCCAGCGCCGAGTCGAAGGCGTGGACCATCCGCACGTCGCGCGGCAGCGTCGTCGGATCGGTGACGGACCGGAACGAGGCGTCGACGTCGCCCGCCTGGATGGCGGCGACCGCCTCGCGCGGGTCGTTGACCCGCAGTGTCACGACGTCGAGGTCGGTCTGCGGATGGGAGCGCCAGTAGTCGTGCAGGACCACGGCCTGCGCGGAGCGCAGGCCGAGCACGTCGATCCGCAGGGCCCGCGAGCCGGGCCTGATCGCGGCGACCGCGCGGTCCACCCCGGCGACGATGCCCCGGGCGTGCGGGAGGAACGCCTGGCCGTCGAGTGTCAGCTCGACCCCTCGGGGGGTACGCGTGAACAACCGGACCGCCAGGGCGCGTTCGAGCGCCGCGATCCGCTTGGAGATCGCCTGCTGCGTCACCCCCAGCTCGTCGGCCGCGTGCTGCAACTGCCCGAACTCGGCTGCCCGCACGAACGACCGCACCGCCTCGGTATCCACCGGCTCATTATGCCCACCCACAACTGCTGGTTGTGGCTCGCGGGATCCCAGTTGTTTGCTTCCGCGCGGGCGCGAGAGTTGTGCTGCCCCCGGATGTCGGTGGATTCGGGAGGGTCGCATGCGGGGGCGGTTGGGGCGCGATTTCGGTTGGCTGTGGTCGGCGTACGCCGCCAGCACGTATGGCACCTGGCTCGCCTTCGGTGCGTTTCCGCTGATAGCGGTCCGTGTTCTGGACTCTTCGGCGGTCGCCGTGGCGGTGCTGGAGGCGGCCGGTCTCGCGGTCGCGGCGGTGGTGGCCTTTGCCCTCGGGCCATGGGTCGAGCACCGCGCGAAGCGACCGGTGATGACCACGATGGACCTCGTCCGCTTCGTCGCGATGGTCAGCGTCCCGGCCGCGTACGGCCTCGGGCTTCTGTCGTACGGTCAACTGCTGGTTGTGTCGATCATCTCGGGGACTGCGGGCATCGCCTTCTCCGCCGCGTCCGGGGCGTACCTGAAACATCTGGTGCGTGGCGCGGACCTGCTGGCGGCCAACGGGCGGTTCGAGGGCACGGCCTGGGTGGCGACCGCGGCCGGGCCGCCCCTGGGTGGCGCGCTCGCCGGGCTGCTCGGTCCAGTCGTGACCGTCCTGGCCGACGCCGTCAGCTACCTGCTGTCCGCGTTCGCGATCCTGCGTGTGCGGGGCGGCGACGTCGCCACACCTCGTGGCCGCGCGGCGGGGCTGCGGCCCGCCGACCTGCTGCACGGGGGCAGGCTCATCCTCGGCGACGGCGTCCTGCGCGGGCTGTTCCTCAACTCGATCCTGGTCGGCGGCCTCATCATGGCCACCGCGCCGCTGCTGGCCGTGCTCCTGCTGGGCCAGTACCACCTGCCGGCGTGGCAGTACGGCCTCGCCTTCGGCATCCCGGCGCTCGGTGGGCTGCTGGGCGCCCGCCTCTCCGCGCGCCTCGTGAGCCGCCACGGCCGACACCGAGTCATGATCGTCTTTGGCTGGCTGCGTTCGGTCTTCCCACTCGGTCTCGCCCTCGTCCAGCCGGGTGTGCCCGGACTCGTCACCGTGATCGTCGTCGAGGGACTGCTGATCACGTGCATGGGAGTCTTCAATCCGATCTACGCGACCGAACGCCTGCGCCGGGTCCCCGCGGGTCACGCCGCGCGGGTGCTCAGCACGTGGAGTGCCGTCGGCAAGCTCCTGCAGGCTGCCCTGATGGTGGGCTGGGGTCTTCTCGCCACGCTCACCAGCCCGCTCGCCGCGATCACGCTCTCCGGAGTCCTGCTGCTTGCCACCCCGCTGTTGCTGCCCAGCCGGACACCGTCGGTGGCCCCCGAGGCCAGTACGTCCGGGCGCGACGTCCGGGTCGGGTGACCTTCCGCGGACATCCGCTTTATATTCCCGAACGTCGATGTTAACGTTCACTTAACGTCGTCGTCTGCCAGTCGACATGGTCGTCGGCAGTGACCCGGGGATCGGAGAACGCTTATGACCACGTCCGGCAGGGTGCTTGGGCTGCGCACGGTGGCGGTGCTGACGGGGTGCGCCCTCGCCACCGCGGTCCCGGTGGCCGCGTCCGCGTCCGCGTCCGCGACGACCATCACCGTGGCCGCCGACGGCAGCGGCACCTACACGACCGTGCAGGCGGCGATCGACAGTGTCGCGGCGAACAACGGCGTGCCGGTCACCATCACCATCAAACCCGGCACCTACCGGGGCGTGGTCACCATTCCCGCCAACAAGCCCTACCTCACCCTGGTCGGCGCCGGCAGTTCCGCCGCCCAGGTGGTGATCGTCGACGGGCATGCCTCCGGCCAGACCAAGCCCGGTGGCGGTACGTACGGCACGTCCGGCAGCGCCTCGGTCTTCGTCAACGCCAACGACACCACGATCAGGAACCTGACCATGTCGAACGACTTCGACGAGGCCGCCAACACTCTCGACGCCGAGCAGGCCGTCGCTGTCAACACCTCGGGCGACCGGGTGCAGTTCGACAACGTCCGCGTTCTCGGCAACCAGGACACCCTGCTGGTCAACGCGCCCAGTGTCAGCTCGGTCCGGCGTCTCTACGTCCGAAACTCCTACGTGGAGGGTGACGTCGACTTCATCTTCGGGCGGGGCACCATGGTCTTCCAGAACGGCACCGTGCACTCGCTGACGCGGGGCTCGTCGTCGAACAACGGCTACCTCACCGCCGCGGCCACCGACATCAACAACAAGTTCGGCTTCCTGTTCTGGGGAACCACCCTGACCAGCAACGCTCCCGCCAGGACCGTCTACCTGGGCCGGCCCTGGCACCCCAGCGGCGACGTGAACGCCCGCGGTCAGGTCCTCTACCGGGGCGTCACGATGGGCGCGCACATCCGCACCGACCCGTGGACCGACATGTCCGGCTTCTCGTGGCGGAACGCCCGGTTCGCCGAGTACGGCAGCACCGGGCCCGGGGCCGTCATCAACGCCAACCGGCCGCAGATGAGCGCCTCCACCGCCACCCAGTACACACCCACCGCCTACCTGGCGGGTACCGACGGCTGGAACCCGATCCGATGACGACGATCCGTTCCCTGCGTACCGCAGCCCTCATCGCGGTCGCCGCCGGGGTGCTCGCCGCCGGCCTGCCGGTGCTCAGCGCCCAGGCCGCGGCCGGCGACGGCACGCCGGCCGACTCGAACATCAGCTTCGTCGGCCGGTGGAACAGGACGAACGCCTCGGCCTACGTGCCCTACTGGGCCGGCGCGTACCTGCGCGTCGGGTTCACCGGCAGAACGGTGAAGCTCCGGCAGCGCAACACCATCCAACTCTGGGCGAGCATCGACGGTGGGGCGTTCACCTCCTTCACCGGCTCCGGCACGATCAACCTGACGCCGACCGCGCTGGCGGCCGGCAGTCACACGCTGATCGTCAGCTACCGGCAGGTGGCCGGCTCCTACACCGGTGACGCGGTCTTCCAGGGGTTGATCCTCGACTCCGGCGCGCGCACCTTCGCGCCACCGACCCGCCCCAAGCTGGTCGAGTTCGTCGGCGACTCGATCACCGCCGGGGCCACGAGCAGTCAACTCGCCGTGACGGACTACGGCTTCAAGGTCGGTGAGCGGCTCGGCTACGACCACACGCAGATCGCGATCGGTGGCATGTGTCTGGCCGAGACGACCGATGGGTGCTGGGCGCAGGAGACGCGCTACTGGATGTCCTCCGGTGGCCAGGTCGGCACCGACCCGTGGGACTTCTCCCGCTACACCGCCGACGGCGTGGTGATCAACCTGGGGACCAACGACAAGAGCCACGGCGTGAGCGCGGCCGCCTTCCAGACGGCGTACACCACCTTCCTGACAAGGATCCGGGCCAGGTTCCCGAACGCCAAGCTCTTCGCCATGCGGACGTTCATCGGTCGGTACGCGACGGAGACGGAGGCGGCGGTGCGGGCGCGCAACGCCGCGGGCGACGCCAACGTGTTCTACCTGGACACCACCGGCTGGCTGCCGTCGGGGGGCCTGAGCGACTCGGTGCACCCGAACGACGCCGGCCACCAGGCCATCACCGACCGGCTGGCCCCGATCCTCAGCGCACGACTGAACACGACCCCGGCCCCGACGACGCCGCCGCCGACGACGCCCGCGCCGACCACGCCGCCCCCCACGACGCCCGCGCCGACCACGCCGCCGCCGACGACGCCCGCGCCGACGCCTTCCGCGGGCGCGGCCTGCGCGGTCACCTACCGCAAGACCGGTGACTGGGGTACGGGCGCCCAGTTCGACGTGACGCTCAACAACACCTCCACCGTCGGAATCAACGGGTGGACACTGACCTGGTCGCTGCCGGGCAGTCAGCGGATCACGCAGTCCTGGAATGCCACGGTCACCCAGTCCGGCGCCGCGGCCACGGCGGTGAACGTCGCCTGGAACACGGTGATCCCGGCCGCCGGTTCGACCAGCTTCGGATTCATCACCGACAGCCCGCTCGGCGGAGCGACCGGCTTCGCCCTCAACGGCTCCCCGTGCGCCGCCGTCACGTGATGGCGAGCGCCTCCGATCGAGGCAGGAGTAACCCGATGACGGTTCGCCGATCGCGTCTCGTGGTTCTGGCGGCAACGGTCCTGACCGTCGTGGCCGGTGGGCTCGGCATCGCCACCGCCCAGGCCGCCACCCCGGCGTGCGCTGTCGACTACCGGGTCACCAGCCAGTGGACCGGCGGGTTCGGCGCGGATGTCGTCGTCACCAACCTCGGTGACGCGGTGACCAGTTGGAGCCTGGCGTGGAGCTTCGCTCCCGGGCAGGGCGTGACGCAGGCGTGGAACGCCACCCTCACGGTCACCGGCTCGGCGGCCACCGCCACCAACGTGAGCTACAACGGCGCCGTCGGCACCGGCGCGTCGGTCAACTTCGGCTTCACCGGCTCGTGGAGCGGCAGCAACCCGGTGCCGTCGTCGTTCTCGTTCAACGGCACCACCTGTGCCGGTCCACCGGCACCAACACCCACCGCGCCGACGCCGTCGCCCACCGCGCCGTCGCCGACATCGACGCCATCCCCGGCGCCGACACCCTGCACCGGCCCGAGCACGCCGCCGGCCAGCCCCTCCACGTCACCGACGCCCGTGCCGACCAAGGTGTGGATGGCGGGCGACTCCACGATGATGAACGCCAGTTCCTGTCCGATCGGCTGGGGCAGCCAGTTCGCGTCCTACCTCACGTCCAACGTCACCGTGCAGAACAGCGCCGTCGGCGGTCGCAGCATCCAGACCTGGCTGTACGAGGGCAATGTGACCTCCACCAAGAACTCGGCCGGCGAGTGCGCGCTCAGCTCGACCGCCTACAGCGCGCGATGGTCGGCGATGCTGGACAGCGGCAGTGGCTTCAAGGCCGGGGACTACCTGATCATCCAGTTCGGCATCAACGACGGTGACTCGGCCTGCCCGCGACACGTCGGCGCCAACCGCTTCAAGGAACTGCTCGGCGTGATGGCGACGGCCGCCAAGGCCAGAGGGGTGAAGCCGATCTTCGTCACCCCGGTCGCGGCGATCACCTGCAGCGGCAACACCGCCGTCGGCAATCGCGGTTTCGTCACCGAGACGACGGCCGCGGCCGCCGCCAACGGTGTACCGGTCATCGACCTGCACGCCAGGAGCGTGGCGCTCTACAACTCGCTCCGGTTGTGCCCGAACAACGGTGACTACTCGACGGGCGCGGTGGGCGCGTTCTTCTGCAACGACCACACCCACTTCGAGACCGCCGGGGCCAGACAGATCGCCGGCCTGGTCGCCACCGCCCTGCGGGCGCAGAACATCCCACTCGCTGCCTACCTGAGATGACAGCCACCGCTTTGCTGATCGGGCCGGCGCGGTGGCCGGATCACGCCTAGGGCCTGTTTCATAAGAACTGGTCGGCCTGCGGCGGGCCCGGACGACGCCCGGCGGCGTCGAGGTGTTCCTCACGATGGGCAGGATGCCCGAGCAGCAGGTCGACACCGCGGTCGACCCGAGCATGATCACCTCGATCATCAGGTCGTCACCGCTGGCGTAACGCCGGGGCGTGACCATTGCGCGGTGGGGCGGCCGTTGAGACGCCACGGGTGCCCGGTGACCCGCGGCCAGCCTTCCGGCGAGTTCTCCCAGTTCTCCTGCCGGCCGTACACGGTGAGGTCCAGCGCGTGGTAGGTGGTCATCAACGCCTCCACGCCCCGCCCGGTGGTCCAGTAGGTCTCGTAGACGTTGTCGCCGTCGCGCAGGTAGCAGGCGATGAACCCGAAGTCACGACCGTCGGCCAGAGCCGGGTCGGAGTCTCTCGCCGAATACCAGGGGAACGGGTAGCCCATGAACTCCGCGAACGGGGCACTTTCGTCGTAGGGGCCCTGACAGAACACGGCGTAGGTGACGTCCCGAGCGTGCAGGTAGTCCAGCGTCTGCATGTGACAGGTCGAGAAGGTGCACCCCTCACACTGGTGCTCGTACGGCTTGTCGTCGTGCCACATGTGGAAGTAGGCGATGAGCATCCGGCGGCCCTCGAAGACCTCCACCAGCGGGGTGTCCCCGCCGGGACCCTGGACCGTCACCGTCGGCATCAAGGTCATCGGCAGCTGACGGCGAGCGGCTGCGATCGCGTCCCCTTCGCGGGTATGGGCCTTCTCCCGGACCAGCAGTTCGTCGCGCTCGCGCAGCCAGGTCTCCCGGTCGACGACCGGGAGCGCGGCGGCGCTGAAGGCGGGGGTTGCCGTCATGGCGTTCTCCTTAGTAGGTGAGGATCGGTTACAGGTACAGACGACCGAGTCGGCGATCGTCATCGGCGACCGATGACGGATGGGGTCTGCGGTCGTCAGTACAGTGGTGAGGATCATTCAGCCCCGGGGAAATCAGATGTCCGACTCGACCGACGAGCAGGCGGTCTGGCTGCAGCGCGCCTTCGACGAGCACCGGCGCGAGCTACACGTGCACTGCTACCGCCTCGCCGGGAACGTCACCGACGCGGACGACCTGGTGCAGGAGACATTCCTGCGTGCCTGGCGGGCTCGCGACCGCTTCGAGGGTCGGGCGTCGGCGCGCACCTGGTTCTACCGGATCGCCACGAACGTCTTCCTCGACAGCCGCAAGGCGGCCGGTCACCGGACGGTACCGTCCGGGGATCCGCTGGAGTGGTCCACCGAGCTCGGTCCCTATCCGGACGCCCTGCTGGCCGACGATCCGCAGACCGGTCTCGCCGCCCGGGAGACCGTCGAGCTGGCCCTGATAGCCGCGCTCATGTACCTGCCGCCACGGCAGCGGGCGGCCTTCGTACTGCGCGACGTCCACGGCTGGACGCCGCCGGAGATCGCCGCCGCGCTCGACACCGCCGTGGCGGCCGTCAACAGCCTCCTCCAGCGGGCCCGCCACACCCTCCGCGGGCGCGCTCCGTCGGACCCACAGGACTGGCGCCGCCCGCAGCTCACCAGCGAGGACGAAGAGATCCTGCGCCGCTACGCCAACGCGAAGGACCCGGAGACGATCCGGTCACTGCTCGCCGAGGACGTACGGATTACGATGCCGCCCGAGCCGCCGGTCGTCGGGATCGACGCGGCCGCCGAGTTCCTCGGCCGACCGCTCGACTGGCGTACGTTCCCCACCTCGGCCAACGGGCGCCCGGCGCTGATCAACTATCTCCGCCGGCCCGGCAGCCCGCACTACGAGGCGCTGGTCGTCGACGTACTCCGGATCGAGAACGGGAAGATCGTAGAGAGCAACGCCTTCATCGGTGCCCGTCACGTCGCCGCCTTCAGCATGCCCGCCACACTCGAGCCCTAGGTGTTCTGTCCAGAGAGGTTGGGGACGCGGCTGGCGGGTGGGCCGCCCTCATGATGTGCCACCGTCCACATCGGCTTCAGCGACGGCCCGACTGCTATCGTCCAGCACCGGAATGACGATCATGGTGGATGTGGGGAGTTGACGGGGATGCGTGGGAAGCCGAGCACGCGGTTGGCGGGTGCCCTGGTCATGGTGCCGACGACAGTGGCCCTCGTTCTGGTCGGCACCGCCTCGGCGGCGTCGGCGGCCGTGGGCACGCCGAGCGGTGCGCCGCCGGCGGCCAACGGTGTCGACGTGTGGTGCGTGTCGACGACCGGCGCCAAGGCGTGCTTCGCCGCGTACGGGGACCGGGTCTGGGTGAAGGACACCAAGGCGAATGGCGCGCCCGCCGCCGGCACGATCCAGGGACCGGACTGGAGCCGGCAGTGCATCAACAGCAGCGGCGCGGACGCCGGCTGGGTCATGTGCAACTTCGACGTGCCGGAGTACGACGAGGGCCTGCTGTGGGCCGTCAACAACCCGTTCATCGGCAACGAGAGCAGCACGGAGATCTACACCAGCGGCCCGATCTGACGCCGGCGTTCGCGTAACGAGCCCCGGTCCGTCAGACCAGCGGCGCCTGCGCGGATCGGCCGCCGTCGCCGGCCGCGCGGACGCCCTCGGGAGCGGTGATCGGGGCGGTGATGATCCGGCTCGGCAGCACCGGCGCGTCCCGACCCGTGCCCCGGAGCGCGCCGCCGGTGGTCGACTGTTCGTGGTAGTCCTGCTCCACGTTGACCGACCAGATGTCGTGGGCGCTGCCGGTGACGATGTTCTCCACGGTCAACATCGCGGTGAGCATCGAGTGGTCCTGGTTGTTGTAGCGGTGCATGCCGTTGCGTCCCACCGGGTGCACGTTCGGCACGGCCTCGGCCAGCCACGCCCGGATCACGTCCACGTTGTGCTGGTAGCGCTCGTCGTACACCGGATAGGCCTTCGGCATGCGCACGACGTAGCCGGCCTCGACCACCCCCGGGCGGACCAGGCCCAACCGCTGCAGCTCCGCGGTCGCGAGGGCCACCAGGTCGGCATCGGCGGTACGCCACATCTCGTCGTCCTCGAAGACGAAGTACTCCAGGCCCAGGCAGGTGCGCCCGTCCTTGACGAGGTACGGCGACCAGGAGCCGAAGTTCTGGATCCGGCCCACCCGCACCGCGGGATCGTGCACGTAGATCCAGTTGTCGGGGAACGAGAACTCGGCCGGCACCACCAGGGCGACGGTCAGGAAGTCGCGGTAGCGCAGGTCGGCGGCGCAGGCCAGCACGTGCGGGGGCGCCGGCGGGCGCAGCGCCGCGACCAACTCCGAGATCGGCATCGACGAGATCACGTCGTCGGCCGGCTCGGTACGCTGCCCGCCCGCGCCGTTGAGCGTCACGCTGATCGCCCGGCGCCGCTTCGGGTCGCGGTGCACGGCGGTCACCCAGGTACCGGTCGACACCTCCCCGCCGCGCTGGCGTACCTGGTCGGCGCAGCGTTCCCACATCATCCCCGGCCCGTACTTCGGGTACTGGAACTCCTCGATCAGGCTGGTCACGTCGGTGCGGCGGCGTCCGGGCAGCACCGCGTTGCGGATCGCCGTGGCCAGCGACAGGTTCTTGATCCGCTGCGCGGCCCAGTCGGCCCGCAGCCGGTCCGCGGGCATCCCCCAGACCTTCTCGGTGTACGTCTTGAAGAAGATCGAGTACAGCCGCCAGCCGAACCGGGCCGACACCCAGCCCTCGAAGTGCGACTGGTCGCGAGGTGGGCGAACCCGCGCCCGGGCGTACGAGGCGAGGCACCGCACCGCCTCCGGCAGACCCAGGTTGCGCAGCGCGTTCGACGGGCTCAGCGGGTAGTTGAACAGGGCGCCCCGGTAGAAGATCCGACTCATCCGGGGCCGGGTCAGGAAGTCCTCGTCGGGCAGGATCTCGTGCCAGAACGCCTCCACCCGGGGGACCTTGGTGAAGAACCGGTGTCCGCCGATGTCGAAGCGCCACCCGTCGCGTTCCACGGTCCGGCTGATCCCGCCGACCACCTCATCGGCCTCGAAGACCTGGACCGGCCGCCCGTGCCGGAGCAACTCGTACGCCGCCGTGAGCCCCGCCGGCCCCGCGCCGATGACCACCGTGCCGTGTTGCTCGCTCATGCCGCCGAACTCCCTGTTGCTGGTCGAGGCGGCCCGCGTACCCGTTATGACCGGGATGTCACCTCTGGTCCTGGTGGGTTTCTCCTCCGGCGAGGTCCGCCGGGGCGTACAACGGGGAGGGCGGCAGGCGGTTCGGCGGACCGGGGGAGCGGGGCGGATGCACCGGTGGCGGGGCGGCCGGCGGCGCGCGACGGCGCTGGTCCGGGCGGGCGCGCGACTGGTCCGCCGGGTGCCGCCTCCCTGGCCGTACCTGATCGGGCTCTTTCTCGGCGCGAAGCTGCTGCTGACCCTGCTCGGCCTCCTGGTCCTGCACGCCTGGGACGGCATCCCCGGGGCGCCACCGCCGGACGAGGCGCTGATGTGGGCGCAGCAGCGGGAGATCTCCGGGCACCGGTGGATCTCCTCCTGGTTCGCCTGGGACGCGCTGCTCTACCTGCGGCTGAGCGAGCTGCCGCTGACCGGGCGACCGTGGGGGGACTTCGGCTTTCCACTGCTCTACCCCTTCCTCGCCCGGCCGGTCGGCGCGCTGCTGGGCGGCGACAACGCGCTGGCCCTGCTGTTGATCAGCAATGTCGCGTTCCTGGGCGTCCTCGGGTACGGCTACCGGCTGGCCGAGCTGCTGTTCGCCGACGCCGACGCGGCTCGTCGATTCACCCGCTACCTGGTGCTCCTGCCGACGGCGTTCCTGTTCCAGGCCGCGCTGACCGAGTCGCTGTTCGTCTGCCTCGCGCTGGCCGCCTTCTACTACGCCGAGCGTCGCCGGTGGCTGGTGGTCGGCGTGGTCGGCTACTTCCTGGCGATGAGCCGGTCTCTCGGACTGCTCGTCGTCCTGCCGTTGGCGCTCGTGCTGCTGCGCCAGCACGACTGGCGGCTCGGTCCGCGTGCCCTGCTCGGATACCTGCGGACCGGCTGGCCGTTACTGCTGCTGCCCGCCGGATGGTTCACCTTCATGGCGTTCTGCAAATGGCGGGGCGGGGACTGGTTCGCCTACCAGCACGCCCAGAAGGCCGGCTGGGGGATCGAGACGCAGAACCCGCTTCCGGTGGTCCTGGGCGGGCTCACCGGCGAGCCGCGCGACGCCGCCCGGGTCCTGTTCGCCCTGGTCGTGTTGGCCGTCCTGGCCGCCGGGTTCCGCCGTCGGGAGCTGCCCTACCTGGTCTACGGCGTGCTGATGGTGGTGGTGCCGCTGTCGCTGGGCCCCGCCGTCTACAAGAGCCTGCTGCGCTACCTGCTCGCCGCGTTCCCGGTGGCCCTCGTGCTGGCCCGCTGGGCCCGCCGGGCGAGCGTCGACGGGTGGCTGACGGCGGCGCTCGCCCTCGTGCAGGGCGCGCTGTTCGTGCTCTGGCTCACCTACTGGACCCACATGATCATCTGATTGGACGGACGTCGGTCGGGGCAGGATGAGGCGATGACCGAGCCACGGGTACGCCTCGACGACCTGGGCGCCTGGCTGATCAAGGGCAACGCGGACACCGTCGACCTCGCCACCCGCTTCGCCCGCGAACCCCTGGTGACGAGCTGGTGCGTACGCCCCGGCTACCGCGCCCGGCTGATGCGGACCGGGCAGCCCGTGGTGTTCTGGGCCAGTGGCAGCCGCGCCCGCCTGCCGTACGGGGTGTGGGGCGTCGGCCGGGTCACCGGGCCGGCCGAGCCGGGGCCACCGGGGCGACCCTGGTCGGTGCCCGTGGAGCTACCCATCCTCGCCGAGCCGGACCGGGTGCCCCGAGGCGTGTTGCGCGCCGACGACCGGCTCGCCGCTCTGGAGGTGCTCCGACAGCCGCAGGCGGCCAACCCCTCGTACCTGACGGTGGCCCAGTTCGCCGCCCTGCGGACGCACCTGCCGGTCTAGCACCGGCGACCCTGTGCGAGCCTGGTACCCGTCGTCGCCAACTTCGGGGGAGGCCCGGTGTTCGCCCTGGCGCTGAACGAGGATGTCGAGCTGCGCGCGTTGGACCCCTGGCGGGCCGAGGAGTTCCTCGCCCATCTCGACCGGGCGCGGGATCACATAAGTCCCTGGGTGGCGCCGTCCTTCGTCGCCACCGACCTGCCGTCGGCCCGGGCCGTGTTGCAGCGCTACGCCGACCGCTGGGCGGCCGACGCCGGCGGCATCTGGGGCCTGTGGTGGCGCGGCACGCTGGTCGGCGGGGTGATGTTCGTGTCGTTCGACGTCACGGTGGGCCTGTGCGAGGTCGGCTGCTGGGTGGAGCCGGCGGCGCAGGGCCAGGGCTTCGTCGCCCCCGCGATTCGGCGGATCGTCGACTGGGCGGTGCGGGAGCGCGGCATCCACCGCGTCGAGTGGCGGACGAACGCCGCAAACGTCCGCAGCATCGCCCTGGCCCGCCGGCTGGGCCTGCGCCACGACGGCACCCTGCGTCAGGTCTACCCGGGCCTGGACGGTCGCATCGACCTGGAGATCTGGTCGGTGCTGGCCGACGAGTGGCGGGCCGCGTCCGCGCCACCACCCACCGTCCACTGACGACGACGGATTTCTGTCGTACCCGGGCGGCAGCATGCATTCATGGCCATCCCCGCGCTCACCCCGCATCCCGACCCGCCGCGCTCCGTGCCGCTGCGCGAGGCGCGCACCCGGTTCAGCCAGCTCGTCGCGTTGGCCGAGCTGACCGACGCGGTCACCGTCGTCACCCGCGACGGCGATCCCCGCCCGGTCGCCGCGATCGTTCCCGCCGCCGCGGCCCGCAGCGCCGCCCAGGCCCGCGCCGACGCCGACCGGCTCGCCGCGGTCACCGCCGGGTGGGCCCGCCGCCTCGACGAGCAGCACCGTCGCAGCAGCCAACGGCACGCCGCCGAGCTGGGCGCGGTCCGCGCGGCGCTGGCGGAGGTGTGGGCCGAGCTGGACCGCCGGGTCGTCCCGGGCAGCGACCCGACGCTGGCCCGGCTGCGCGCCGCGCACGCCGACCTGCTGGCCGACTGACCTCCGCTTACCGGGTCCGGTGGCGACTCGCGCCCGCTCCGGCCTGGCTCTGCGCACCGTGCGGCGGCGGCTCGCGCCCGGTCCGGCGGTGGCTCGCGCCCGGTCCGGCGTCGGGGCTGGGCGCCGTGCGGCGGTGGACGCACACGGTCCGGCCTCGCCCTGCGCACCGAGGCCGGCAGAGCGGGCACGGTCCGTTCGTCGTGCGGCGGGGTCAGCTCGTCGCCGGGTAGGCGTGGGTCTCGGTCGCCTTGACCGCCACCCAGATCCGTTGGCCCGGGATCAGCCGGAGCTGGGCCGCCGCGGCCGGCGTGACGTCGGCGGCCACGCCGACCGGTCCGTCCACCTGCACCCGCACGTTGTCGCCGTGGCGCTGGACGCCGCTCACCGTGCCCGCCCACGTGTTGCGGGGGCTGCCGTCAGGTCGCGACGGGTGCAGGGCCACCGCCGCCGGGCGGAACGCCACGAACGCGTCGCCGTCGAGCCGGTCGGCCACGCTCAGGGTCAACTCCGGCGCGACACGTACGCCGTGGCCCTCGGCCCGACCCCGGTAGAGATTCAGCCCGACCAGCCGTGCCACGTAGTCGGTGCGCGGGCGGGCCGTGACGCTCGGGCCGTCGCCCTCCTGGACGACGCGCCCGCCCTCGACGATGACCAGGCGGTCGGCCAGCGCCAACGCGTCCAGCGGATCGTGGGTGACCAGCACCGTCGCACCCGGGTGCGCGGCCAGGTGGCGGTGCAGTTGCGCGCGGGTCTCCAGGCGGGTACGGGCGTCCAGGGCGGCCAGCGGCTCGTCGAGCAGCAGCAGCGACGGTCCGACGGCCAGCGCGCGGGCCAGCGCCACCCGCTGCGCCTGCCCGCCAGAGAGCTGGCGGGGCTTGCGGTGCGCCTGGTCGGCGAGGCCCACCCGGTCGAGCCAGCTCCGCGCGGTGGCCCGTGCCGCCCGCCGGTCGACGCCGTGCCGGCGCGGCCCGAACGCCACGTTGTCCAACGCGTCGAGGTGCGGAAACAGCAGGTAGTCCTGGAAGACCACGCCGATCGGCCGGCGCTCGGTGGGCACCCAGCCCCGGCTCGCCGGCCGGTCCAGGTCGACACCGTCGAGGGTGACGTGCCCGGCGGTGAGCGGGTGCAGCCCGGCCAGGGCGCGCAGCGCGGTGGTCTTGCCGGCCCCGTTGGGCCCGAGCAGCGCGACGACCTCACCCGGTGCGACCCGCAGCGGTACGTCCAACCGGAAGGCGCCCCGGTCGACGACCAGCCGGGCATCCAACAACGGCGCGGTCACGGGCTGGTCGTTGGGCGGTGGCGGGGTCACGGGCCTTTCGTTGGGCGGCGGCGCGGTCACGGGCTTCTGGTTGGGCGGTGGCGTGGTCACGGGGCCGCCATCCAGCGGTCGCGCAGCGCGGCCAGGATGCCCACCGAGACGATCAGCAGCACCAGGCTGAGCACGATGGCCGACTCCAGGTCGGTCTCCAGCGCCAGGTAGACGGCCAACGGCATGGTCTGCGTACGCCCGGGATAGTTGCCGGCGAAGGTGATGGTGGCGCCGAACTCGCCGAGCGCCCGCGCCCAGCACAGCACCGCGCCGGCGGCGATCCCGGGTGCTACCAGCGGCAACGTGACGTGCGTGAAGGTCGTCCACCGGCTGGCCCCCAGCGTCGCGGCGGCCTCCTCGTAGCGGTGGTCGGCCGCGCGGAGCGCGCCCTCGACGGCGATGACGAGGAACGGCATGGCGACGAACGCCTCGGCCAGCACCACGCCGGCGGTCGTGAACGGCAGGGTGACGCCGAACGTGGCGTCGAGCCAGCCGCCGAGCAGCCCGCGTCGGCCGAAGACCAGCAGCAGCGCCACGCCGCCGACCACCGGCGGCAGCACCAGCGGCACGGTGACCAGGGCGCGGGCCAGCCGGCGGCCGGGGAAGTCGACCCGGGCCAGCAACCACGCCAGGGGCACCCCGAGCAGCAGGCAGAGCAACGTGGCCAGGGTCGCGGTCTGCACCGACAGGCGCAGCGCCGTCAGCGCCCCCGGCGCGGTGAGCCGCTGCGGCAGCGTCGCCCATGGCGCCCGGACCACCAGCCCGGCCAGCGGCAGGACCAGGAAGAGCAGGCCCAGCCCGGCCGGGATCAGCAACGCCGCCGGCACCCTCGAACGACGTCGCGAGGTGGTGGGCTCGCGGACCAGGCTCACGACGCCGCCTGGAACCCCGCCTCGGCGAGGACCGCCTGTGCCGGCGTCGAGCGGACGTACGCGACGAAGGCGCGCGCGCCCGCCCGATTGGGCGCGTTCTTCAGCGCGACGATCGGATAGTCGTTGATCGCCCGAGCGGACTCGGGGAACTCGACACCCGTCACGTCGGCGCTCGCGGCACGGGCGTCCGTGCGGTAGACGAGGGCCGCGTCGACCTCGCCGAGCTTGACCTTGGCCAGCGCACCCTTGACGTCCTGTTCGAGGGTGACCGGCGTCAGCGCGACGCCGGCCGCGGTCAGGGCGGTACGCGCCGCCGCGCCGCAGGGCACCTGCTCGGCGCAGAGCGCGACCTTCACGCCCGGACGGGCCAGGTCGGCGAGACCGGTCACGCCCTTCGGGTTGCCGCTGGGCACCGCGACCACCAGTTGGTTGCGGGCGAAGACGAACGGCGTGCCGTCGGCGTCACCGGCCTGCGTCACGGTCGCCATGTTCTTCGGCGCGGCCGAGGCGAAGACGTCCGCCGGAGCGCCCTGGGTGATCTGGTTGGCCAGGGCCGAGCTGCCGGCGAGGTTGAGGGTGACGGTGACGCCCGGGTTGGCGGCCTCGAAGTCCTTCGCGATGCGGGTGAACGACTCGGTCAGCGAGGCGGCGGCGAACACGGTCACCGTGCCGCTGACCCGACCGTCCCGGGTGTCACCCCCGGTCGCCGGGTCGCCGGCGCGGTCGCAGCCGGCCGTCGCCAGCACGGCCACCGCCAGCGCCAGCGCCACGAATCTGGCCCGAGGCCTCATCCGTTCCCCCTCGCTCCGACCGGGGCGGTGGGCGCGGCCCGCTCCACCACCACGGTGGTCGACTTGATCACGGCGACGGCGACCGAGCCGACCCGCAGGTCGAGCTCGTCGACCGCCTCCCGGCTCATCAGCGACACCACCCGGAACGGGCCAGCCTGGATGTCGACCTGGGCCATCACCGTGTCCTTGCGGACGTCGACGACGATGCCGCGCAGCCGGTTGCGCGCCGAGGAGAACTCGGCGCCCGCGTCCGGGTCGGCGGCCTGCGCCCGGGCGAACGCCGCGAGGTCGACGCCGTCGATGATCCGGTGGCCGTGCTCGTCACGCCCGGCGGGCAGCCGCCCGGCGTCCACCCAGCGGCGGATCGTGTCGGCGCTGACGCCGAGCAGGTCGGCCGCCGCGCCGATCCGGAAGGTCGTCACCGGAAAACCATAGCCGCCGCATCTGCGAGGAAGAAGAGCCAAACAGGGCCGATTCTGCGTACGCGTGCGCGGTTTTCGATCGCAGTTGCGATAGGGCTCAGCTGGCCCGGGTGTCGTACGTCGCGCGGTTGGCGAACACGTCGTCCATGTGGGTCTCGGCCCAGGCCTTCAGGCCCCGCACCACCTCGTGCAGGGAGAGGCCCAGGTCGGTGAGCTCGTAGGTGACCGTGACGGGCACGGTCGGCTCCACGGTGCGCGTGATCAGACCGTCCCGCTCCAGCGAGCGCAGTGTCTGCGTGAGCATCTTCTGGCTGACACCGGCGAGCTGGCGCGACAGTTCCGAGTAGCGCATCGGCCGGGGTTCGCCGGCACAGTCGGCACCGGACTGCGGCGAGCCTGCGCCGCGGAGCGCGGCCAGCACCAACGTGACCCACTTGTCCGCGATCCGGTCGAGCAGCTTGCGGCTCGGGCACTGCGCCAGGAACGCGTCGTACTCCGACTTGGCCTGCGCCCTCTTCTGGGCCGCCGTCGCCGTCGCCATCGCCCTGCTCCTTCCTGAGGGTGAGTTACGCACTTCGAGGTGCCTACTTTCCATCAGGAAGTTACCCCCTGATAGTTGGTTCCGGTAACAGTGCGGCACCGGCGCCCCGCGCGGTGCGATGCGAAAGTCAGAGGTAGCGAAGATGGCTTCCCACTCTCTCCCCGGCGGCACCTTCCGGCTGGGCGACCTGGACGTCACCCGGTTCGGCTACGGCGCGATGCAGCTCGCCGGCCCCTGGGTCATGGGACCGCCGGCCGACCGGGACGGCGCGCTCGCCGTGCTTCGCGAGGCCGTCGAACTGGGCGTCACCCACATCGACACCGCCGAGGCGTACGGGCCGCACGTCACCAACGAGCTGATCCGGGAGGCGCTGCACCCGTACCCCGAGTCGCTGCACATCGTGACCAAGGTCGGCGCGATCCGCGACGAACAGGGCGGATGGCCCACTGCCCGCGACCCGCAGAGCCTGCGCCGGGCTGTCCACGAGAACCTCCAGACGCTCGGCCTCGAACTGCTCGACCTGGTGAACCTGCGGCTCGGCAACGCCGAGGGCCCCGAACCCGGGCCGGTGGCGGAGGCGCTCGACGCGCTCGTGGACCTTCAGCGGCAGGGCCTGATCCGGCACCTCGGGGTGAGCAACGCGACGCCGGAGCAGGTCGCCGAGGCGCAGTCGATCGCGCCGATCGTGTGCGTGCAGAACATGTACAACCTCGCGCACCGCCAGGACGACAAGATGATCGACGCGCTCGCCGACCAGGGCGTCGCCTACGTGCCGTTCTTTCCGTTGGGCGGCTTCAGCCCGTTGCAGTCCGCCGTCCTCTCGGCCGTCGCCACGCGGCTGAAGGCGACACCGATGTCCGTCGCCCTCGCCTGGCTGCTGCGGCGGTCGCCGAACATCCTGCTGATCCCCGGCACGTCGTCCGTGGCACACCTGCGCGAGAACATCACGGGCGCGGCCCTCGTCCTGTCCGACGACGACCTCGTCGAGCTGGACACGATCGGACGCTGACCGTGCCGCGACGCCCCCACCGCACGGTCGGACCAATTCAGGAGTTGGGGCGGGGATGGCCCTTGAGGTGTCTGCCCAGATCCCGGGCGATCTCGCGGTTGGCGTCGCGCTCGGCGAGGGACTGCCGCTTGTCGTACGTGCGCTTGCCCTTGGCCAGGGCCAGTTCGACCTTGGCCCACCCGTTGTCGAAGTACATCGACAGCGGCACCAGCGTCACCCCGCCCTCGCGGACCTTTTCCAGGATCTTGCCGATCTCGGAGCGGTGCAGCAGCAGCTTGCGGTTACGGCGGGGCGCGTGGTTGGTCCAGGTGCCGTAGCGGTACTCGGCGATGTGCAGCCCGTACAGCATGATCTCGCCGTCGCGCTCGTGCGCGAACGCGTCCACGAGCGATGCCCGCCCCTCGCGCAGCGACTTCACCTCGGTGCCGACCAGCACGATGCCCGCCTCGTACGTGCGCAGCACGGTGTACTCGTGTCGCGCCTTCTTGTTCGAGGCGATGAGTCGGCGTTCGGGCTTGCGGGACGGGCTCACCCGGCGACGATATCCGGCCGCCGCCTCAGTCTCCCGTCCGGCGCTCGGCACGCAGCCGCGCGGTCAGGTCCCGTACCGCCTGCCCGAACTCCTCCTGCGACTCGCACGGCAGGTGAGCGAGGATGGGTGGCGGCACGCTGTCGCTGGGCGGGGGCACGAGCCCCTGCGGGTCGGTCAACCGGCGGTCCACCGCCGCCTCCGGCCCGGTCGACGGCCCGGTGTCCCCGCACCGGTGCGGGGCGAAGATCCACCCACCGATCGGGTCGGTGTCGCGCCACAGGTTGACCCAGCGCCAGCCGATGCGCCCGCCGATGTCCCGGAGCGACCCCGGGTTGACGTAGGCGGGGAACAGCCGCGAGTACAGCCGACTCAGCGGTGACCCGTAGGTCAGCAGGGCGACCCGGTCGGTGACCCGCCCTGGCAGTTGCAGCAGCGTGGCCGTGAGCAGCACCGATCCGTGACTGTGCCCCGCCAGCAGGACGCCCTCGCCCTGGTCCACGAGGTAGGTGATCCGCTTGGCCAACTCGGGCACCGCCCGCTCCGCGTAACAGGGTGGCGCGAAGGGATGTGCTCCCCGGGGCCAGAAGGTGCCCAGGTCCCACAGGACGCCCACGTACCGGCGGAACCCGGCCGTCCGGTAGGCGAAGAACCCACCGATCACGAGCCCGATCAGGATCGCGGCGATCGCGTAGTTGCCCGCCCCGATGAAAAAGTTGACGAAGCTGTCGGGCACACCGAGGTACGCCTGGAACAGGTCGCCGGGATAGAGCTGCAACAGGCCGAGCAGGCTGGTGGCCAGCCCAATCGCGGCGAATGCGGCGTAGACCACGGCGAGGGGTTCCACGCGTTCGGTGAACCGGGCCCGGGCGACCGCCTGCTCGACCCGTCGCAGCCGCGTCGCCGCCTCCGGCGGCGCGTCCGGGTAGTCGGCGGCCACGATCGCCCGCGCGGCCCGCCACCGGCTGGCACGGGTCGCGACGGTGACCAGCACGCCCACCAGCACCGCCGCGGCCACCGCCAGGAAAAACCCGAAGATCGCCCATTTGTACGCCAGCGGCGGGCCGAACGCGAACCGGCTGACGTGCCGCCCGTCGCGGTCCAACACGTCCGCCACGCGGTAGACCAACTCGGCGGAGAACGCGACCGCGAGTCCGGCGGCGACCGTGACGAAGACCGGCGCGCCCAGCGCGCGCAGCCGCGGGAGCCGTTGTCCGTCGGCACGCCGTCCGCCGCCGCGCGCCCAGAGCGCCGTCGCCGCGAGGATGACCAGCAGGAAGGTCTGGCTGACGAACAACCAGGCCACGGTGGCGCTGTACCCGGGCAGCATCTCGCTGTGCGGCCAGGGCTCGCCACTGGCCAGGGTGTACGCGATCACCAGGATCGTCAGGCCACAGGCGATCGTACGGAGCCCGCGCGTGACGCTCTCCAGCCCGGGCACGAAGCTGGTTCGGTCCATGCCGCTCACCTGGGTCAGCAGGACCAGGCAGGCGAGCAGCACGACGCCCGTAGCCACCGCCAGCGCCACCCGCACCCACGAGGAGTTCTCGCTGTCCCAGGCGGCCAGCAGGCTGCCGTCCAGCGTGGCGAACGCGGCCGCGACGTGCACGGAGCGCAGCCGTCCCACCACCGGCGTGCCGTCCCACTGGCCGACCGCGCTCAACTGCGACACGGACGTCTCCTGGACCGCCCCGGTGCGGAAGGCGTCGAACGAGTGGCTCGGCCGAGCGGACAGCCGCCACACGATCCCGATGGCGGCGACCGGCACCAGGGCCAGCACGCCCAGGCGTACGCCGGGCGAACGCCCGCCGAGCCAGGACAGCCAGTTGCGTCCGTCCAGGCAGCTCGGCGTGCCCATGCACCGCCAGGCGACGAGGTCCACCGCCACCCCGACGATGGTGAGCACGTAGAGCATCGTGAGGGTGAGTGCGAGCACCCGACCCAACGCGACGAGGGCGTGCTTCGCCGAATCGTTGGCGGGGCGCATCCAGAGCGCCACGTTGCAGAGCATGAACGGCAACAGGAACACCAGCGACAGCGTCCGTACGGCCGTGCCGGAGGGCAGGTCGTTCCAGCGGTACGCCTCCAGCGTCACCCCGTCCGTGCCGGTCGAGTCCGGGTAGCCCGGACGGGGGCGGTAGAACCCGCCGCTGCGGTCGCCGGCCACCTGGTGCACGAACGGCCGGTTGAGCACCCGGTCAGCGCCCGCCCCCGAGACGCCGTGCACCCGCAGCTCCACGATCCGACCCGTCTCCGGTCCGGTCGGCGACGCGTCCGCCATGGGCCCCCCGAGGTGTGTGACAGCCGGCGGGACGCGGCGCCGGCCGCCCGCGGCGGTGCCGCTTACCCGCCCCGCGCCGGATCACGCCTCGCGGCGCTGCCCACCGGTGGTGCGGAGCGGCCCGGCGAGGTGGTTCTATTGGCGCCATGGCAAACCCGGTGATCCTGACCGTCGACGACGATCCCGCGGTGTCCCGGGCGGTGGCCCGGGACATCCGGCGCCGCTACGGCGACCGCTACCGGGTGCTGCGCGCCGCCTCCGGACCGGAGGCGTTGGACGCGCTGCGGGAGGTCAAGTTACGCGGCGAGCAGGTGGCGCTGCTGCTGGCCGACCACCGGATGCCGGAGATGACCGGCGTCGAGTTCCTCGAGGCCGCCATGGACATCTTCCCGGCGGCCCGCCGGGTGCTGCTCACCGCGTACGCGGACACCGACGCCGCGATCGAGGCGATCAACGTGGTGGACCTGGACCACTACCTGCTCAAGCCGTGGCACCCGCCGGAGGAGAAGCTGTACCCGGTCGTCGACGGGCTCCTGGAGGCCTGGTCGGTGACCCCGGACGCCACGAGCGCCGAGATCCGCGTGGTCGGGCACCGCTGGTCGGCGCCGTCGTTCAAGATCCGTGACTTCCTGGCCCGCAACCTCGTGCCGTACCGCTGGTTGCTCTCGGACGACCCGGAGGGCGCCCGACTGCTCGACGCGGCCGGGGCCACCGAGGCGGACGTACCCCTGGTGGTGACCGCCGAGGGCAAGGCGCTGGTGGCCCCCAGCGAGGCCGAGCTGGCCGCGTTGGCCGGGCTGACCGTGGTGCCCGCGTCCGACTTCTACGACCTCGTGGTGATCGGCGGCGGCCCGGCGGGCCTGGGCTCGGCCGTGTACGGCGCGTCCGAGGGGCTGCGGACCGTGCTCGTCGAGCGGCGGGCGACCGGCGGGCAGGCCGGGCAGAGCAGCCGGATCGAGAACTACCTGGGCTTCCCGGACGGCGTCTCCGGCGCGCAGTTGACCGACCGGGCCCGCCGGCAGGCGGTGAAGTTCGGCGCGGAGCTGCTCAGTGCCCGCGAGGTGGTCGGCCTGAGCGAGGCCGGCGGCGCGCGGCTGCTGCGCTTCGGCGACGGCAGCGAGATCGCCGCGCACACGGTGGTGTTGGCGACCGGCGTGTCGTACCGGGTGCTCGACGCTCCCGGGCTGGCCGACTTCACCGGTCGGGGGGTGTTCTACGGCGCGGCCGCCACCGAGGCGCCGAGCTGCGTCGACCAGGACGTCTACATCGTGGGCGGGGCCAACTCGGCCGGCCAGGCGGCGGTGCACTTCTCCCGGTACGCCGCGCGCGTCCACCTGCTGATCCGCGGCGCGGACCTGACGGCCTCGATGTCGAGCTACCTCATCGACCAGTTGGCGCGCATCGACCGGATCACCGTGCACCCGCACACCGCCGTGGTCGGCGCGGCCGGCGACGACCACCTGGAACGGCTCACCCTCTGCGACACCCGCACCGGGGAGAGTCGCACGGTCGACACCTCCTGGTTGTTCATCTTCATCGGCGCCGAACCCCGCACCGACTGGCTGGACGGCGTGCTCGTGCGGGACGGTCGGGGCTTCATCGTCACCGGCCCGGATCTGCTGGCCGGTGGGCGACGCCCGGCCGGCTGGTCGTTGTCCCGCGACCCGTACCACCTGGAGACCAGCCTGCCGGGGGTCTTCGCCGCCGGTGACGTCCGCGCCGAGTCGGTCAAGCGGGTCGCCTCGGCAGTCGGCGAGGGCGCGATGGCCGTGTCGCTCGTGCACCGCTACCTGGAGGCCCAATGACCAGCCAGTCCGATCGGCTGACCCCGGCACAGCTACGTGAGCTGTTCCTGTTCGAGGCCCTCGACGACGCGCAGCTCGACTGGCTGAGCGAGCACGGCCGCGTGGAGCAGCGCGCCGGCGGCACCCTCGTGTACGGCGAGGGCGAGGCCGCCACCTGCTTCTTCGTGCTGCTGCGCGGTGCGGTGGCGCTGAGCCGGCAGGTCCGTGGCGACGACGTCGAGGTCAGCCGCACCGACCAGCGCGGCGTGTACGGCGGGGCCACCCAGGCGTACCTGGGCGACCAGGTCGAGCAGACGTACCGCAACAGCCTGCGCGCGCTCGTCGACGCCGACTTCTTCGTGCTGCCGGCGGAGGACTTCGCGCACGCCCTGCGGTCCTGGTTCCCGATGCCGATGCACCTGTTGGAGGGGCTGTTCTTCGGCATGAGGGACAGCCAGACCATCGTGGGCGAGCGGGAGCGGCTGCTGGCGCTCGGCTCGCTCTCGGCGGGGCTGACCCACGAGCTGAACAATCCGGCCGCCGCGGCGGTGCGGGCCACGTCGGTGTTGCGGGACCGGGTCGCGGGGATGCGGCACAAGCTCGCGATGATCGCCGACGGGCGGCTCGACGGGCGGGCGCTGCACGGGCTGGTCGCGTTGCAGGAGGAGGCGGTGGCCCGGGTGGCGACCGCGCCGAAGCTGACCCCGGTCGCCACCGCCGACGCCGAGGACATCCTCACCGACTGGCTGGAGGACCACGGTGTGGGTGGCGCGTGGGACCTGGCGCCGATCCTGGTCGCCGGGGGCCTGGACGCGGCGTGGCTCGCCCAGGTGAAGGCGGCCGTCGGGCCGGCGGACCTGGAGGCCGCGGTGCGGTGGCTGTCGTACACGGTCGACACCGAACTGTTGATGCGCGAGATCGGCGACGCGGTGACCCGGATCTCGGGTCTGGTGGGCGCGGCCAAGCAGTACTCCCAGCTCGATCGCGCGCCGCACCGGGTCGTGGACGTGCACGATCTGCTGGACGCGACGCTCGTCATGTTCAAGGGCAAGATTCCGGCGGAGGTCAAACTCGTCCGCGAGTACGACCGGAGCCTGCCGCCGATCCCGGCGTACGCGGCGGAGCTGAACCAGGTGTGGACCAACCTCGTCGACAACGCGCTGGGCGCGATGGGGGAGAAGGGCGTGCTGACCGTCCGCACCGGACGGGTCGGCGACCTGTTGGCGGTGGAGATCACCGACACCGGTCCCGGTATCCCGCCGGAGGTGCGCCCGCGCATCTTCGAGCCGTTCTTCACCACGAAGCCGGTCGGGGCGGGCACCGGACTGGGACTGGACATCTCGTACCGGATCGTGGTCAACAAGCACCACGGCGACATCCGGGTGGAGACCGAGCCGGGGCACACCACCTTCCGGGTCCTGCTGCCGATCACCGAGGACGTGGCCGCGTTGCCCTGACACGCCGACTACCTAGAGACATCGAGCGGTTGCGGGCAGTAGTCTCGGGCGGCGTCCGTGCTTCCCGCCCCCCGAGGAGCTTCCGTGGACTCGATGGCCCGCCCGCGTACCGCGACCCACGATGACCAGCCGATCGATCCCCCCGACGACAGCTCCGTGCTGCCGGAGCTGGAGGACGCCGTCTGGATGCACCACGCGCACACCTTCGCGCACACCAGCTTCTGGGCGGTGGCCCGCCGGCTGCCGAGGCTGGTCCGTGAGGCGGTAGCCCTGGCCTGGGCCACCAACCGCACGGACACGGTCGCCTCCATCGGCCTGAACGTCGCCGCCGGGGTGATGACCACCTTCGGCCTGCTCGCCACGACCGGCGTACTGCGGGAACTCTTCGCCGCCGGGCCCACCCCGGACCGGGTGCGCGCCGCCCTGCCGGCGCTGATCGTGGCCGCGACGGCGATCTCGGCGCGCGGCGGCCTGACGATCGCCGCCGGTTGGGCCCAGGCCCGGCTCACCCCACAGATCAACTACCAGGTGGAGCTGCGGCTGTTCGAGGCCACCACGGCGGTGGACCTGGCCGCGTTCGACGACGCCGGGTTCGCCGAGGAGATGGACCGCGTCCGCGACCGGGGAATGGGCGAGGCGGCGTGGATCGTCGACCACACCGTCAACCTGGTCACCGGCGTCGTCGGGATGCTCGCCACCGCCGTCGCGGTGACCGTCATCCAGCCGCTGCTGCTGCCGTGCCTGCTGCTCGCTGCGGTGCCCCAGGCGATCACGGCCGTGCGGATGGCCCGCCGGGAGTACCTGGCGATGCTCGCCCGGATCACCCGACGGCGGCGGATGTGGATGCTCGCCCACCTGATGGCCAACCGGCACACCGCCGCCGAGGTGCGCGCCTATCAGATGCGCGAGTTCCTGCTCGCCGAGTACCGGGGTGTGATGGCCGTCGAGACCCGCGCCCAACTGCGGCTGGTCCGCTCGCAGACCGGCACCCGTGTCGCCGGCGCCACCGTGGCGGGCCTGGCCACCTTCGGCGTGTACGCGGTGCTCGGTGGCCTGCTGCTCGCCGGCATGGTCGCCCTCGCCGCCGCGGCCACCGCCCTGCTCGCCCTCCAGTCCGCCCGGACCAGCCTGGGCGTCGCGGTCGTCGCCACCAACTCGCTGTACGAGGACGCCCTCTACTACCAGGACTACCGGGACTTCCTCACCCGGGCGCAGGGCCGGGTGCCCGTCGGCGGCAGCCGGACGGCCGACGGCGTCGAGGCGATCGACCTGCACGAGGTGAGCCTGCGTTACCCCGACACCGACGCCCCTGCGGTCGACCGGGTCAGTCTGACGATCCGGCGCGGCGAGGTGATCGCGCTGGTCGGTGAGAACGGCTCCGGCAAGACCACCCTCGCCAAGCTGATCGCCGGTCTCTACCAGCCGACCGGCGGGACGATCCGCTGGGACGGCGTCGACGCCGCCGAGCTGGATCCGCGCGCGCTCGGCGCACAGGTCGCGGTGATGACGCAGGAGTACTGGAAGTTCCCGTTCACGGCCGGTCAGAACATCAGGGTGGGCCGGCACGACCGTACGCCCGAGCGGCCCGGCCCCACCGTGCGGGAGGCGGCCGACGCGGCCGCCGCCCACGACATGATCGAGGGCCTGCCGCACGGCTACGACACCCTGCTCGACCGGGAGTTCAAGAACGGCCACGAGCTGTCCGGCGGACAGTGGCAGCGGCTGGTCGCCGCGCGTGGCCTCTACCGGGACGCCGCCCTGCTGATCTGCGACGAGCCGTCGGCGGCTCTGGACGCCCGCGCCGAACACGCCCTGTTCCAGCACCTGCGTCGCCGGCCCGACCGGGCGGTCGTCCTGATCACCCACCGGCTGGCCAACGTCCGGCACGCCGACCGGATCTTCGTCATGGATCAGGGCCGTCTCGTACAGCAGGGCAACCACGACGAGCTGATGGCGGCCGGGGGCCTCTACCGCGAGCTGTTCGAGCTACAGGCCAGCGGCTACCGCGCCCACACCAGCGAAGCCCACCGCCCCTGACCCCCGCCCGCCGCCCGCCGCCCCTGCCCCGCCCGTCGCCCCCGCGATCTTGCACTTTCGGTTGTTGAATTCGGTGGGGATGCGCCCTATGTCGCCGCATAAAGTGCAAGATCGCCGGCCGGCCGGCCGGCGGGGTGGGTGGGTGGGTGGGTGGGCTGGGCTGGGCTGGCGGTTCTGTGGGAGCCGCGGCGCGGCGGGGGTCGGGGTGAGCCTCGGCTCGGGCTTGATCCACTCGGGTTCAAGGAACCCGGGGCGTCTCGCCGCTGAGTACGGCCCGACATCACCGAACCCGAGTGGATCATCGCGGCGGGGGCCGGGCCCGGGGGTCGTGGTCAGGCCTGGTTGGTGAGGACGTCGGCCAGGACGCGGGTGTGGGTGGAGAACGCCAACTGGACCGGGTCGGTGAGGACCAACCACTCGGTCGCCTCCTCGGTGGGCCGCGACGGCGGCAGATCCTCGGCGTCCCGCTCCGGCAGCATCCCGAAGATCATCATGGTGCCGCCCTGTGGTGCGCCCCGTACGGCGAGGAGCCGGGCGTCGGCGGCGTCCGCGACCAGCCCGGTCTCCTCCCACAGTTCACGCACCAGCGCGTCGGACCACTCCTCGCCGTACTCGATGAAACCGCCGGGCAGCGCGAGCAGCCCGCGGGCCGGCTCGATGGCCCGGCGGACGACCACCACGCCGAGGCCCTCGGCCGTGCGGACCGGGAGCACCGCCACCGCGACGGGCAAAGGGTTGCGCCAGACGGTCTCGCCGCAGGCCGCGCAGACCCGCGGCCAGCCGGCCGCCGCGGGGTAGGCGGCGCCGCAGTAGGAGCAGTGCGAGTACGGCGTACCGGTCATGCCGCAGCACGTTACCCGCCGGCCGCGCTCATTCGATTGGCGTGCCGGTGTAGAAGGCGGTGGTGCGTTCGGCGGCGGCCTTGGCCTCGTCGGGGTCGGTGCCGGCGGCGATGCTTGCCTCGCCCCACAGGTGGCTGCTCAGCTCCATGGCCCGTCGACCCTGGGCGGAGGCGACCCACTCGGCGCTGTCCTCGGGTCGCACGCCGACGCCGCCGGAGAGGTACGTGGCGAGGCCGAGCAGGCCCAGGTCCCAGCCGACGCCGACGGCCCCCGGTCCGAACTGGGCCCACCGGTCCTGGTCGACGTGCGCGATGTGGTCCAGGTCCAGGCGGGCCTGATCGTCGCCCACCGGCGTGACCCGCACCTCGATCCAGCTCACCTCGCCGCCCATCTCCCAGGTGGCGGTGAAGCGGTGCGGGGGCTCGCAGGTCTCGACGGTGCCGTGCGCGTTGCCCTCGAGCTGGTACGTGCCGTGCAGCCGCAGGTCGCCGCTGATCGGCAGGAACCAGCGGGGGATGCGCTCGGCGTTGGTGCAGGCGTCCCACAGGTCCTCGGCCGTCGCCTGGTAGGTCTGGCTGATCGTGGTCACCCGGGCCTCGCCGGCGGCCAGCGTGCGGCTGCCGACCTGTCGCTGGACGGCGTTGATCTGCTCGGTGGCGTCGAACATCAGGTGTTCCTCTCGTCGGGTGGGTCGGCGGGCCCGCGTAGGCGCCGCTCGCGTCGGCCCCGGGCCAGCTCGGTGGCGAGCGCCGCCAGGGGTGGCGCCCAGAAGCGGCGGAAGTGCTCCAGCCAGCCGTCCACCTCGCGCAACGGGCGCGGGTCGACCGCGTAGAGCCGCCGGGCGCCGTCCGGACGCACGGTGGCGAAGCCGTTGTCCCGCAACACCTTGAGGTGCTGGGACACGGCGGGCTGGGAGATGCCGAACTCGTCGCGGATGACCGCGTTCACCGCGCCGGCGCTCTGCTCGCCGTCGGCGAGCAGTTCCAGGATGCGGCGCCGGACCGGATCGCCCAGCACGTCGAAGGCGTGCACGGCGACAGTTGTATCACTCCTGACTTATTTAAGCCAGCTCTGATACTCCGACGAGCTTGTCGAGTTGGATCGGCAGGTCACGAATGCGCACCCCGGTGGCGTGGTACACCGCGTTGGCGACCGCCGCCGCCGCGCCCACGATGCCGATCTCCCCGATGCCCTTCACCCCGGCGAGGTTCAGCTCGTCGTCGTGCTCGTCCACCCAGTACGCCTCGATCGACTCCACGTCCGGGCAGGCCGTGATGTGGTAGGTGGCCAGGTCGTGGTTGACCCAGTCGCCGTACCGCTCATCGAGTAGGCCCCCCTCGTGCAGCGCCATCGACAGGCCCATCGTCATGCCCCCGATGAGTTGGCTGCGCGCCGTCGTCGGGTTGACGATCCGGCCGGCCGCGAACACGCCGAGCATCCGGTTGAGCCGGATCTCGCCGGTGGTGGTGTCCACCCGGACCTCGACGAACTGCGCCCCGTACGCGTACCGGGGGAGTGCGGCCTGCTCGCCGATCTCGTCGGTGGTGTCCGCCTCGGCGGTCACCTCGGCGTCCGGCGGTCTGCCGTCGGGCACCTTGGCGCGCAGCGCCGCACACGCCCGGATCACCGCCCAGCTCCAACTGGAGGTGCCCATCGAGCCACCGGCCAACGGGGCCGTGGGCAGGTCGCTGTCACCGATCCTGATCTCGATCCGTTCGGGCGGCACCCCCAGGGCGTCGGCGGCGACCAGCCAGAGCGCCGTACGCGCCCCGGTGCCGATGTCGGTGGCGTTGATCTGGACCAGGAAGCCGCCGTCCGGACGGGCGGTGACCCGCGCCGAGGACGGGCGCGACCGTGTCGGGTAGGCCGAGCCGGCCACGCCGGAGCCGACCAGGAAGCGTCCCTCGCGCCGGGACCGGGGCGTCGGATTCCGGTCGGCCCAGCCGAACCGCCGCGCACCCTCGCGTAGGCAGGCCACCAGATTCCGACTGGTGAACGGTTTCCCCTGGTCGGGGTCGACCTCGGGGTCGTTGCGGATGCGCAGCTCCACCGGGTCGATGCCGACGGCCACGGCCAGCTCGTCCATCGCCGACTCCAGCGCGTACGCGCCGGGGCACTCGCCCGGCGCCCGCATCCAGAACGGGGTGGGCACGTCGAGGCGGGTCAGTCGATGCGTCGTACGGCGGTGCGGCGCGGCGTACATGCTGCGGGTGTAGACGGCGGTCTGCTCGGCGAACTCGCGGATCATCGAGGTCTGGCTGATCGCGTCGTGGCTGATCGCGGTGAGTCGCCCATCCGTGTCGGCGGCGAGGCGGACCCGCTGGATGGTGGGCGTGCGGTAGCCGATCGGCCCGAAGATCTGCTGGCGGGTCAGCGCCAGTTTCACCGGCCGGTCCACGTGTCGGGCGGCCAGGACGGTCAACACCACGGCGGCCTTGGCGTACCCCTTGCTGCCGAAGCCCCCGCCGACGTGCTCGGCGATCACCCGGACCGACTCGCTGGGCAGGCCGAACAGCTCGCTGAGGGTGGCCCGCACCGATGACGCGCCCTGGTTGGAGTCGTGCACGAGCAGCCGCCCGCCGGTCCACTGCGCCGTGGTGGCGTGCGGCTCCATCGGGTTGTTGTGGTAGGCCGGGGTCCGGTAGGTAGCGTCCACCCGGACCGGCGCGGCCGCGTACCCCGCGTCGAAGTCCCCCTCGGCCGTGTCGGTCGGGTAGTGGGGATTGACCTCGTCCGGCTTGTACAGACCGGGGTGGTCGTCGGTGAGCACGGTGCTGTGCGGGCCCGTGTCGTACTCGACGCGCACCAGCCGGGCGCCCTCGCGGGCCGCCTCCAGGCTCAAGGCCACCACCACCGCGACGTACTGCCCCCGGTAGTGCACGGCCGGGTCCTGAAGCAGCCACAGGTCCGGCTCCACCATGGTCGCCAGCCGCGGCGCGTTGCCGTGATGCACGACGGCCAGCACGCCGGGCGAGGCCAGCGCCTCGGTGGTGTCGATCCGGGTGATCCGACCGCGCACCACCGTCGCGGGCACCACCCAGCCGTAGGCTACGCCGTCGACCGGGTACTCCACCGCGTACCGCGCCGCGCCGGTGACCTTCTCCCGGCCCTCCAGCCGGGGGTGCGCCTGACCGATCGCCCCGGTGCTCACGACGCCGCCAGTTCGCTGAGCACCCGTACGGTGATGGACCGGGTCAGCGGCAGCTTGAAGCCGTTGTCGCTCAGCGGGCGGGCCTCGGCCAGCTCCGCGTCGGCGGCCCGCGCCGCCAGTTCCGGGCTGAACGGCTGGCCGCGCAGCTCCTGCTCGGCCCGGTACGCGCGCCACGGCCGGTGGGCCAACGCCCCGTAGGCCAGCCGCACGTCGCGGACGACGCCGCCGTCGAGGTCCAGCACCGCGGCCACCGAGCCGGCCGCGAAGGCGAACGACGCCCGGTCTCGTGCCTTGAGGTACGTCGAGTGGCGCGCGGCCGGCAGCGCCGGCAGCCGTACGGCCGTGATCAGCGCGCCCCGGGCCAGGGTGGTCTCCCGTTCCGGATGGGCGCCGGGCGAGCGGTGCAGGTCGACCATGGGGACGTCCCGGACACCGTCGGTGTCGTGCACCTCCACCACGGCGTCCAGCGCGGCGAGGGCGACGGCCAGGTCCGACGGGTGGGTGGCCACGCACTGCTCGGACCAGTCCAGCACCGCGAGGTCGCGGTTCTCGCCGTGCAGGGCGGCGCATCCGCTGCCCGGCTCGCGCTTGTTGCACGCCTTGCCGGTGTCCTGGAAGTACGGGCAACGGGTGCGCTGCAACAGGTTGCCGCCCGTGGTGGCCATGTTGCGCAGTTGCCCGGAGGCGGCGGCGAGCAGGGCGCGGGTCAGCACCGGGTAGTCGCGGCGGACCGCCGGGTGCGCGGCCAGGTCGCTGTTGCGCACCGTCGCGCCGATCCGCAGTCCGCCGTCGGGCAGTTCCTCGACGGTGTCCAGGGGCAGCCGGTTCACGTCCACCAGCACGTCGGGGCGCTGTACCCCGAGTTTCATGAGGTCCACCAGGTTGGTGCCGCCGGCGAGGTACGCCGCCTGCGGCTCGGCGGCCAGCACGGCGACGGCGTCGGCCACGTCGGTGGGCCGGTGGTAGCGGAACGGCCTCATCGCGCCGCCGCCGTCTCGCGGACGGCCGTCACGATGTGCGGGTACGCGGCGCAGCGGCACAGGTTGCCGGCCATCCGCTCGCGGATCTCGGCGTCGGTGAGGTCGGGCGCGGCGGCGAGGTCCTCGGTGACCGCGCTGGGCCAGCCCCGTTCGACCTCGTCGAGCATCCCGCGCGCCGAGCAGAGCTGCCCGGGGGTGCAGTAGCCGCACTGGAAGGCGTCGTGCGCGATGAAGGCCGCCTGCAACGGCGACAGTTCCTCCCCGTCGGCCAACCCCTCCACGGTGACCACCGAGCGGCCGTCCAGGGTGACCGCGAGCAGCAGGCAACTCTTCACCCGGCGACCGTCGAGCAGCACCGTGCAGGAGCCGCACTGGCCGTGGTCGCAGCCCTTCTTGGCCCCGGTGAGGCCGAGATGCTCGCGCAGCGTGTCGAGCAGGGTGGTGCGATTGTCCAGCGTCACCTCGCGTGGGGCGCCGTTGACGTCGAACCCCACCCGGGACGCGTGCTGCGCGTCGACGACCGTCTGTCTCTCTGCTGCTGCGGACACCGCCCCAGATTAGCCATCCCGGGTACAAATGCGGGCGAATAACGCGAAGAGCGCTTCGCCGTGGGGCGTCCGCCCCGCGAACGGCGACGGCCGCCCGGGTACGCGCCGCAGCGCCACCCGGGCGGCCGTCCGCCCGCCCCCGTCTCAGGCCACCGGAGTGGCCCGGGCAAGATTCCGATGCGCGCGGATCAACTCCGCGTAGCGCAGACCGCTCGCCTTCACCGTCCGCCGCTGGGTGGCGTAGTCGACGTGCACCAGCCCGAAGCGCTTGTCGTAGCCGTACGCCCACTCGAAGTTGTCCAGCAGCGACCACACGAAGTAGCCGTCCAGCGGCACGCCCCGGGCCACCGCCGACGCGCACGCCGCCAGGTGCTGCTCCAGGTGGTCGGTGCGCTCCTTGTCCTCGACCGTGCCGTCGGGGGTGATCTCGTCGTGCCACGCCGAGCCGCTCTCGGTGACGATGATCCGGGCCGGTCCGTACTGCTCGTGCACGTCGACGAGCAGCCGCTCCAGCCCTGCCGGGTACATCTCCCAGCCCATCGCGGTCTCCACCGAGCCGGGGACGGGCACCTGCTTCGCGTACGGCGCCGGGCCGGTCGGGTCGTCGACCACCAACTGCCGGAAGTAGTAGTTCACCCCGAGGAAGTCGGTGGGCGTCGCGATCACCGCGAGGTCGTCACCGCGTACCGGCGGCTCGACCCCGTACGTCTCGACCATGTCGGCGGGGTAGCCCCGCCCGTGGATCGGGTCCAGCCACCAGCGGTTGACGTGCCCGTCCGCCCGCCGCGCCGCCGCGACGTCCTCGGGCCGGTCGGTCGCCGGCTCGATCGGGCTGAGGTTGACGACCAGGCCCACCGAGGCGGGCCGGGCGGCGTTCGCCCGGATCGCCTGGGTGGCGAGGCCGTGCCCGAGCAGCACGTGGTGCGAGGCGCGCACCGCGCGGGTCAGGTCCCGCTCGCCGGGGGCCATGTTCCCGTCCAGATGCCCGATCCAGCACACGCAGAGCGGCTCGTTGACCGTGCACCAGTCGGCCACCCGGTCGCCCAGGCGAGAGGCCACAACCGCCGCGTAGTCGGCGAACGCCTCGGCCGTGGCGCGCTCCGGCCAACCGCCGGCGTCCTGCAGGGCCTGCGGCAGATCCCAGTGGTAGAGCGTGACGAACGGCCGGATCCCGTCGGCGAGCAGCGTGTCGACGAGCCGGTCGTAGAAGTCCAGCCCGGCGGGGTTGACCCGGCCCACACCCGCGGGCATCACCCGGGGCCAGGCCACCGAGAACCGGTACGCGTCCACGCCGAGCTGCCGCAGCAGCCCGACGTCCTCCGGCCACCGGTGGTAGTGGTCGCAGGCCACCGCCCCGGTGTCGCCGTTGTCGACGTTGCCCGGGGTCGCCGAGAAGGTGTCCCAGATGGACGGCTCCCGGCCGTCGACATCGACGGCCCCCTCGATCTGGTACGCCGCCGTGGCGACGCCCCAGAGAAAGTCGGGTGGCAGCTTGGACAGGTCCGGCACGGGAAGGCTCTCCTCTGGGTTCGGGTGGATCACTTGACGGCGCCGGCGGTGAGGCCGGCGACGAAGTACCGCTGCAGGGCCAGGAACCCGGCGACGACCGGGATGCTGACCACCAGCGACGCGGCCATGATCTGGTTCCAGTAGACGTTGAACTGGGTCGAGTAGCCCTGCAGGCCGACGGCCAGGGTGCGGCTGCCCTCGTCGGTCATCACCGAGGCGAACAGCACCTCACCCCAGGCGGTCATGAACGCGTACACGGTCACCGCGACCACGCCGGGCACGGCGGCCGGCAGGATGACCTGGAACAGCGTGCGCAACGGCCCGGCCCCGTCGACCTGCGCCGCCTCGTCCAGCCCGCGCGGGATCGAGTCGAAGTAGCCGACCAGCATCCAGATCGAGAACGGCAGCGAGAAGGTCAGGTACGTGATGACCAGGCCGGTCCGGCTGGCGTACAGCTCGATACCGGTGGCGTTGCCCAGGTTGACGTAGATGAGGAACAGCGGCAGCAGGAACAGGATGCCGGGGAACATCTGCGTGGACAGCACCGTCACGGTGAAGACGCCCCGGCCCCGGAACCGGTACCGGCTGACCGCGAACGCGGCGAAGATGGCGATCGCGACCGAGCAGACCGCCGCGAGACTCGACACCACGAGGCTGTTCACCAGGTAGCGCGCCAGCGGCACGGTGCTCCACATGTCGACGAACGGTTGCAGGGTGGGCCGGCTGGGCCACCAGGTGAACCCGTTCTGCACGTCCCGCAGCGGCTTCGCCGCGGAGGTCACCATCACGTAGAGCGGGATGACGACGAAGAGGGTGAGCAGGGTCAGCACGATGCGCCGGCCCCAGCGCTCACCGGCGGTCTCACGCATGATCGTCCCTCCGGCGGTTGGTGATCAGCAGGTACGCGGCCGAGACGACCAGCAGGAACAGCAGCAGCGCGACCGACATCGCCGAGCCCGACCCGAAGTCCCAGGTCTTGAAGGAGCTGCGGTAGATGTGGATGGAGATCAGGTCGGCCTGCGCGGGCGCGGAGCCGCCGAAGAGCACGAACGGCGTGTTGAAGTCGTTGAACGTCCACAGGAACAGCACCAGCAGCAGCACCAGGTTCACCGGCCGCAGCATGGGCAGGGTGACCGAGCGCAGCCGACGCCAGAACCCCGCGCCGTCGATCGCGGCGGCCTCGTACAGCTCGCCAGGCACGTTCTGCAGACCGGCCATCAGGCAGAGGAAGGCGAACGGCCAGTTGCGCCAGACCGACACCACCAGCAGCGACCAGAAGCTGTTGTCGCCGATCAGCCAGAACGGCCGTTCGTTCAGCAGCCCGAGTTGGTCGACGAGCACGTGGTTGACCAGGCCGGTGTCGCGCTGCAGCAGGAAGCTCCAGGTGATCACGGCGGCGTAGACCGGCAGCGCGTACGGGGTGAGGAACAGCGCCCGCAGGATGGCCCGCCCACGGAACGGCTTCTGCAGCACGACGGCCGCCGCGATGCCGAGCAGCCAGGCGAAGCCGACCGAGAGCACGCTGTAGGCCAGCGTCACCCAGAACGAGTGCAGCAGTTCCTTGCCGGCGGCGCTGTTGAAATCGAGGGTGGCCCGGTAGTTCTCCAGGCCGACGAAGGGTGCGGTGGACCAGTCGCGGATGTGGAACTGGGTCAGCTCCAGCATGCTCATCCAGACCCCGACCACCATGGGGATCACGTGGATGGCGAGTTCCAGCACGATGGCCGGCGCGAGCAGCAGGTACGGCAGGGGGGAACGGCGGGGGCCGCGCGGCCGGCGGGCGGCCCCCCGGGCGGGTGACCCGGCCCGGGGTGCGCGCCGGTCGGCGTCCGGCGCGGTGGTGCTGGTTGCCATCGGGGTCCTCTCGGAGGCGGTGGCCGTGGTCAGGCGACGAGCCCGACCACGGCCACCGGCGCTGCGTGGGTCAGCGCATCTTCTGCTGCGCGTCGGTCAGCTTCGCCTTCACCGATGCCTCGGTGACCGGCTTGCCGCTCGCCGCGTCGGCGAACAACTCCTTCATCGCGGTGCCGACCAGGGTCTCGAAGGTGCTCTCCTCGGGCACCTGCGGCAGCGGGGCCGCGGTGGTGACCAGGGTCTCCTGGATGCTCTTCTGCTCCGGAGCGCTGAACGCCGGGTCGGCGCCGGCGGTCTTCACGGCCGGCAGCGAGCCGTACGTCTTGTTGAGGATCGTCTGCTCCTCGTCGCTGGTCATGAACTTGACGAAGCTCAGCGCGCCGTCCTTGTTCTTGGTGTGCTTGAAGACGGCCATGTTGATGCCGGCCACCATGCTGTTGACCTTCTTGCCGCCGGCCGGCGGGTTGGCCAGGAACGGCACCGGGGCCACGCCGTACGCGTCGGCGGCCATGTTCTGCGTCTTGAGGTTCGAGCCGGCGGACTGCCACAGCAGCATGGCGGCCTTGCCGTTGGCGAAGTCCGAGACCGACTGGTTCTGCGCGTACTCGGCGTTGCTCGGGTTGGTGATCTTGTCAGCGGCCATGAAGTCGATGTAGCGCTTGATGGCCGAGACGTTCTGCGGGGTGTCGAAGGTCGGCTTGCCGGCCGAGTCGAACCACTCGCCGCCGTACTGCTGGCTGAAGGTGAACGCGTGGTGGGCGTTCTCCGACGGGTTGGCGCCCTCGATCGCGAGGCCCCACTTGCCACCGGTGCTGAGCTTCTTGCCGTACTCGACGACCTGCTCCCAGGTCGTCGGCGGGGCGGTGATGCCCGCGTCGGCGAACATCTTCTTGTTGTAGTACAGGCTGTACGCCATGGAGTAGAGCGGGACGGCGGCCGGCGGCTTGCCGGGCGCGCCGGCGGCGGCGAGCGCGGCGGGCACGATCCGGTCCTTGCCGCCGACGGCCTGCAGCGCGGCGTCGTCGAACTCGACGAGCGCGCCGGTGGCCTGCAGCGACGCCGACCAGGTGTTGCCGATGTTCACCACGTCCGGGCCCTTGCCCGAGGTGGCGGCGGCGAGCAGCCGGTTGAGCAGGTCCGACCAGGGGACCACCTCGACGTTGACCTTGATGCCGGTCTGCTTCTCGAACTTGTCCAGCTCGGGCTGGAGGGTGGTCTTGTCGGCCTCCAGGCTGGCGCCCTGGTTGCTGGCCCAGTAGGTGAGGGTCTTGGGCGAGGAGGCGGAGTCGTCGCCGGAGCCGCCGCAGGCGGTCAGCGATGCGGCGGCCAGTACGGCGGCAGCGAATATCCCGAGGTGTCGTCTCGACACGGTCAGCCCTTCCGGTGCGTGGTGGGGGTCCGCCGACCGTCGTCGTCGATAGGGGTGAGGCGACGGCGGTCGGCTGCGGACGGGGTTTCTCCGGACGCGCCGTCGGAGGTCCTTCGGCGTTTCCCGGGAGTTACATCACGGCTTAATGAATGTCGTCATTAAAGTGGTTGGCCGGTGGGTCGTCAAGCACGGTGCGGTTACAGTCGCCACCTACGGCCGACGGGAACGAGGTGACGAGTGGAGCTGGCGCGTGCCACCAACCGGAGCGTCCGGCTGCGCAACCGGTCCGCCCTGCTGACGAAGCTCTTCCTCGATGCCCCGCTCACCCGGCAGGACCTGGTGCGCAGCACCGGGCTGAGCCAGCCGGCGGTGAGCAACGTGGTGGCCGACCTGATCGACGAGGGCATCGTCGTCGAGGCCGGGGCCGCCGAGTCCGACGGCGGCCGACCCAGCATGCTGCTGCGGGTCGCCGCCCGGTACGCCTTCGTGATCGGCGTGGACGTCGGCGAGACCCGGGTCCGGGTCGAGCTGTTCGATTTCGCGATGACGCTGCTCGCCAGCGTCGAGTACCCGCTCGACCCGGCGCGTACCGAGCCGGACCTGGTGGCCGGGCACGTGCTGGCCGGCATCGAGGTGGTGACCGGCCGGGCCGGCGTGGCCACCGCCGACGTGCTCGGCGTCGGCATCGGCGTCTCCGGCGTGGTCGAGCAGGGCGACGAGGCCGTCGTGCACGCCCAGGCCCTCGGCTGGGACCGGGTGCCGCTGGAACGCCTCATCGGCGCCGGCACCGACCTGCCGCTGCACATCGACAACGGCGCGAAGACCCTCGGGCAGGCCGAGATGTGGTTCGGCGCCGGGCGTGGGGCCCGGCACGCCGTCTTCGCGCTGGTCGGGTCGGGCGTGGGCGCCGCCGTGGTGACCAACGGCGCCACCTACCGGGGCGCGTCCAGCAGCGCGGGGGAGTGGGGGCACACCACCCTGGTGTACGGCGGCCGGACCTGCCGGTGCGGCGCACGCGGCTGCCTCGAGGCGTACGTGGGCGCGGAGGCGATCATCGACCGTTACCGGGAGGCCCGTCGGGGACGCGCCGTTCCCGGCGAGGACGAGGAGTCCCAGCTCGCCGCGCTGGTCGCCGCCGCCGACAGCTCGGCCACCGCCCGTCGGGTGCTGGACGACACCGCCGGCTACCTGGGCGCGGGGGTGGCCAACCTGATCAACCTGTTCAACCCGGAGCGGGTGGTCCTCGGCGGGTGGGCGGCGATGGCGCTGGGCGACCTGCTGCCGGCCGTGCGCGAGGCCGCCGGCCGGCAGGCGCTGCGCCAGCCGTACGAGCAGGCGTCGATCGAACTGTGCCGCCTCGGCGTCGACGCGGTGGCCCTCGGCGCGGCCACCCTCCCGATAGCCCGCTTCCTCACCGCCGGCGGCGTCCCCCCCCACCTGACCCCCTTCGCCCGTTGATCAAGAGGTTCGCGTCATCCCGGGCGCGGTTTCTGACGCCAACCTCTTGATCAACGGGAGTCAGCTCGGGCCGGGGGACGGGGGTGGACGGGTGGGGGCGGGGTGGAATTACACAAAATCTGATTCTCGGGATAAATAACGAAGTTATAGATCGATGTCTTGACGCCGCCGCAATCTCGCCGCAACACTCCTACGAGAGCGCTCTCCTCTCCCCGCGGCGTCGCATCGGCGGCACCACCCACGGCACCACGGGCGAAGACCGACCCCACCCGCACGGCGTCCGTAACGCCCTATCGACAGGCGATGTCATGACATCTCGTGCTACATCCGTACGCCCGCGTCCCCGGCGGCGGACCGTTCGGCACCTCCTCACCGGAGTCGCGGTGGCCCTGGTGGCAGCCCTGACCCCGGCGGTGGCCACGGCGCCCGCGCAGGCCGCCCCCACCCTGCTCTCGCAGGGCCGCCCGGTGACCGCCTCGTCCACCGAGAACGCCGGCACCCCCGCCTCGGCCGCGGTCGACGGCAACACCGGCACCCGCTGGGCCAGCGCCTTCAGCGACCCGCAGTGGCTCCAGGTCGACCTCGGCGCGCGGGCCACCATCAGCCAGGTCAACCTGCTCTGGGAGGGCGCCTACGGCCGCGCCTTCCAGATCCAGACCTCCGACGACGCCGCCACCTGGACGACGATCTACTCGACCACCACCGGCGCGGGCGGCACGCAGAACCTCACCGTGACCGGCGCCGGCCGGTACGTGCGGATGTACGGCACCGCCCGGGGCACCGCCTACGGCTACTCGCTGTGGGAGTTCCAGGTCTACGGTGAGACCGGCGGCGACACGTCCACCTGCGGCAGCGCCAACGTGGCGCAGGGCAGCCCGGTGACCGCCTCGTCCACCGAGAACGCCGGCACCCCCGCCTCGGCGGCCGTCGACGGCAACACCGGCACCCGCTGGGCCAGCGCCGCCAGCGACCCGCAGTGGCTGCGCGTCGACCTGGGCAGCACCCGCACCATCTGCCGGGTCACGTTGACCTGGGAGGCCGCGTACGCCCGGGCCTTCCAGCTCCAGACCTCGGCGGACGGGTCCACCTGGACCACGATCTACTCCACCACCACGGCAACCGGTGGCACGCAGAGCCTCACCGTCACCGGCACCGGACGCTACCTGCGCGTGTACGGCACCGCCCGGGGCACCGCCTACGGCTACTCGCTGTGGGAGGTGGCGGTCAACACGACCGGCGGCGGCACCACCGAACCCCCGGTCGGCACGACCGACCCGTACAACCCCAACCTCGGCGCGAACACGTACGTCTTCGACCCGAGCACCCCGACGTCGACGATCCAGAGTCGACTGAACACCATCTTCACCCAGCAGGAGACCAACCAGTTCGGCGTGCAGCGCTACGCCGTGCTGTTCAAGCCGGGCACCTACACCGCCGACGTCAACCTCGGCTTCTTCACCCAGGTCGCCGGCCTCGGCATGAGCCCCGACGACGTCAACCTCAACGGTCACGTCCGGGCCGAGGCGACCTGGTTCGGCGGCAACGCCACCCAGAACTTCTGGCGGTCCGCGGAGAACCTCTCGGTGACCCTGCCGTCCGGAGTCAGCGTGGAGCGGTGGGCGGTGTCGCAGGCCGCGCCGTACCGGCGGATGCACCTGCGCGGCGCGCAGAACCAGATCCAGCTCTGGAACGGCGGCGACGGCTGGTCCAGCGGCGGCCTGCTGGCCGACACCCGCATCGACGGCCTGGTCGTCTCCGGATCGCAGCAGCAGTGGTACTCGCGTAACAGCGAGTTCGGCAACGGCTGGACCGGCTCGGTGTGGAACATGGTCTTCCAGGGCGTCAACGGCGCTCCGCCGCCGAGCTTCCCCAACCCGTCCCACACCGTCATCGCGCAGACCCCGCAGGTCCGCGAGAAGCCGTTCCTCTACGTGACGGGCAGCGGCGAGTACCGGGTCTTCGTGCCCGCGGTGCGCACCAACTCCACCGGCACGAGCTGGTACAACAAGACCCCGGCCGGCTCGTCGATCTCGCTGTCGCAGTTCTTCGTCGTCCAGCCCGGCACCAGCGCGGCCACCATCAACGCCGCCCTCGCCCAGGGCAAGCACCTGCTCTTCACCCCGGGCGTGCACCACGTCACCGAGCCGATCCAGGTCAACCGGGCCGACACGGTCATCCTCGGCCTCGGCCTGGCCACCATCCAGGCCGACAACGGCAGCGTCGGGATGCGCGTCGCCGACGTGGACGGCGTGAAGGTCGCCGGCATCATGTTCGAGGCCGGCACCACCAACTCGCCGGTGCTGATGGAGGTCGGCCCGTCGGGCTCGTCGGCGAGCCACGCCGGCAACCCGACCTCGCTGCACGACGTGTTCTTCCGCATCGGCGGTCCGCTCGTCGGCAAGGCCACCAACACGCTGACCGTCAACAGCGACAACGTGATCGGTGACCACATGTGGCTGTGGCGGGCCGACCACGCCGCCCAGGGCGTGCCCACCGGGTGGACGCTGAACACCGCCGACACCGGGCTCACCGTCAACGGCGACGACGTCACCATGTACGGCCTCTTCGTCGAGCACTACCAGAAGTACCAGACCATCTGGAACGGCAACGGTGGGCGGACGTACTTCTACCAGAACGAACTGCCGTACGACGTGCCGAACCAGGCGGCCTGGATGAACGGGTCCACCCGGGGCTACGCCGCCTACAAGGTGGCCGACTCGGTGACCAGCCACCAGGCGTTCGGGCTGGGCAGCTACAGCTACTTCAACGTCAACCCCGCCGTGGTCGAGGAGCACTCCTTCGAGGTGCCGGTCAACTCGAACGTGCGCTTCACCAACATGGTCACCGTCTCGCTCGGTGGCGTCGGCACCATCAACCGGGTGATCAACAACGCCGGTGGCACCGCGAACGCCGCCAACCAGACGGTGTACCTGACGAACTACCCCTGACCGGGACGCCCGCGCCGGCCCGGTCGACTCATCTGACCGGGCCGGCGCGGGTCGTACCCAGGGCCGAGGCCGGCCCGGTCCCGCCGAAGACCGGGCCGGCCACGGTCGTCTCCGCGTACGCCACCTCGTCGGCCACCCGAAAGCGTCGGGCATACGACTCTCCGCGCGCCCGCGCTGATGATCGCGGCTCGGGTGGGCTGGCATCGACGGTCTTATACTGTGCCTACCGGTCGTGGAACCCGTAAGCGGAGGCGGGCGTGCCACTTTTCTTCCTGAGCTACGCCCAAGAGGACAACCGCAACGGTCAGATCCAGAAGTTCTTCGGCGATCTCAGTGACGCGGTGGCCGGGCTGGCCGCCGTCCGCTGGGACGAGGCGGGCTTCATCGACGGGCAGATCCTGCTCGGCAGCACGTGGACGGACACGCTGTCCGATGCGTTGTCCACCAGCGCCTGTCTGATCGCGCTCACCTCGCCCCGGTACGTCGTCAGCGACTACTGCGGTCGGGAGTTCCGGGTCTTCGCCGACCGGATCGACGAGCACGAGCGGCTGTTCAAGGTCCGTCCACCCGCGATCGTGCCGGTCCAGTGGATCCCGTGCGACAAGCTGCCCGCGGCGGTCGCCGGCTACCAGTACCGCAACTTCCCGACCGGCACCGCGTACGCGCAGGACGGCCTGCTCACCCTCAAGCAGCGCAAACGGCACGAGGACGACTACGAGGACTTCGTCGACGCGCTCGCCAAGCACATCGTGCAGACCGCCCGGGACCACCAGCTCCAGCGGCCCGCGCAGCGCCCGGTGCTGTCCAAGGTGACGAGCGCCTTCGACCTGCCGCCACGGCCGCAGGCGCACCACGGCGCCGCCGTGACGACGGCGGTGCAGCGGGCCACCAGCGCACGGCACGTGCACATCGTCCTGGTCGCCGGCAGCTCCGCCGAGGTCGCCGGCAGTCGCCCCGGAGCCGAGGACCGGTACGGCGCGATCTCCCGGGACTGGCGTCCGTACCAGCCCGAGTTGGAGGTGCCCATCGGCAGCTGGGCCGGGGCCATCGCCACCACCAAGAGTTACGGCTGGACGGTGGAGGACGCCGAGGAGTTGGCGGCGGTGCGGGAGTGGGCGCTGGCGCACAACCAGATCGTCGTGCTGGTGGTCGACGTCTGGTCCGCCGACCTGCCGCGCTACCGGCAGAGCCTGATGCGTCACGACCGCGAGGTGACCGGGCCGCGTGCGCCGGTGCTGGTGCCGTGGACGGCGGCCGACGACGCCGCCGCCGGTGGCAACCGCAAGATGTGGGACACCCTGGCCCGGGTGCTCCCGTACCACGTGCTGCACAGCACCCGCGACGTGTGGCGCACCGAGATCGCGACCTGCGCGCGCTTCCAGGAGGAGTTGGAGGACGTGCTGGTCGTCGAACAGGGCCGGATCTACCGTACGGGCACCGTCTACCAGGAGCCGCCCACCGACGGCCCCGGTACCCGCCCGATCCTCGAAGGTCCCTAGGGGAGACACGTCATGGCGCTGAACGAGACGGCACGCGGCCAGATCGTGACCTTCTACTCGTACAAGGGTGGCACCGGTCGCACGATGGCGCTGGCCAACGTGGCCTGGATCCTCGCGAGTCAGGGCCTGCAGGTGCTGGTCGTCGACTGGGACCTGGAGTCTCCGGGTCTGCACCGCTACTTCCACCCGTTCCTGCGGGACAAGGAGCTGCGGGCCACCCCGGGCGTCATCGAGATGATCTGGGATTACTCGATCGCCACGATGCAGCGCAACCGGGACGAGGACTCCCAGGAACTTCTCACCGGCCACGCCAAGATCCAACGTCGTGCGGTCTCGCTGAACTGGGACTTCAGCCACGGCGGCGTGATCGACTTCGTGGCCGCCGGCCAGCAGGACTCGGCGTACTCCCGGTTGGTGAGCTCCTTCGACTGGGCCAACTTCTACGAGCGCCAGGGCGGCGCGTCGTTCATCGACGCGGTCCGGGCGCAGATGCGCGCCGAGTACGACGTGGTGCTGATCGACAGCCGCACCGGCCTCAGTGACGTGGCCGGCATCTGCACCGTGCAACTGCCCGACCTGGTGGTCAACTGCTTCACCATGTCCACCCAGAGCATCCGGGGAGCGGCGGCGGTGGCCCGCTCGATCCGCAGCCAGCGCCCGGACGACCCGCCGCTGCTGCTGCCGGTGCCGATGCGCGTCGAGGACGCCGAGCTGCGCAAGCTGGAGACCGGGCGTGACCTGGTACGGACCGAGTTCGCCCCGTTCCTCGACCACCTCTCGGAGGCGGCGGCCGCCCGCTACTGGAACACCATCGAGGTGCCCTACCGCACCTTCTACGCCTACGAGGAGATCCTCGCCGCGTTCGGTGACCGGCCCGAGCAGGTCGGCACCCTGCTGGCCGCGTACGAGCAACTCGCCTCGGTGATCACCGACGGGCGCGTCACCCAGTTGCACCCGATCGGCGAGGCGGACCGACGCCGTTCGCTGACCGAATTCGAGCGCAGCCGGCTCACCGCCGAGCAGGCCGTGCTGCTCAGCTACGCCTCGGCAGACCGGCTCTGGGCCGAGTGGATCACCGACCAGTTGGAGGACGCCGGGCTGCGGGTGGATCGTCGCGCGCTGGACGTGCCGGTGCTCTCCGGCGGGCGGGCCGAGTTCGACCGGGCCGTCAGCGGCGCGAGCCGGGTGCTGGCCGTCCTCACCCGGCACTACGCCAGCACGCCCCTCGCCGGCGAGGTGTGGAAGAACGCCACCGGCCGGGACCAGCTCGGCGGCGCGGGCGTGCTGGTGCCGCTGCGCGTCGACGAGTCGCGGCTGACGATGCCGTACAGCGACCACAGCCCGGTGGACCTCACCGACGTCGACCCGTCCACCGCGCGAACCCGCCTACTGGATGCCGCCGGCGGGACGACCGCCATGGCCGGCGGTCGCGCGGTCGGCCGTTTCCCCGGCCCGTTCCCGGCGATCTCCAACGTCCGCCAACACGGCACCCCGTTCGTCGGTCGCGCCGCCCAACTCGAAGCGCTACGCGACCGGCTCACCACCTCGCCGGACTCGACCATCCAGGTCGTGCACGGCCTCGGCGGTGTGGGCAAGACCCAGCTCGCCGCCGAGTACGCGCTGCGCTTCGGCCGCGGGTACGACCTGGTCTGGTGGATCCCGGCGGACAGCGAGGACCGCATCCGCGGCGGCCTCGGCGACCTCGGGCAGGCGATGGGGCTGGGCACCGGCGGTGGCGCCGAGGCGGCCCGACGGGTGCTCGACGCGCTGCGCCGCGCCGGGCCCGACCAGCGCTGGCTGATCATCCTGGACAACGTCGACAAGCCCACCCACGCCACCCGCGCGCTACTGCCGCAGGGCCCCGGCCACGTCCTGCTCACGACCCGCGACCAGAGCTGGAGCGAGTACGCCACCGCGACCGAGCTGACCGTCTTCGACCGCGCCGAGAGCGTCCAACTGCTGCGGGACCGGGTTCGCGGACTCAGTGAGGCCGAGGCCACCCAGGTGGCCGAGAAGCTCGGCGACCTGCCGCTCGCGGTCGAGCAGGGCGCCGCGTACCTGCGGGCCAGCGCCATGCAGGTCGAGAAGTACCTGAACTCGCTGGACACGCCCGGCCTGCTGCGCATCCTCGACGGCCGGCAGTCCGCCGGCTACTCCAAGGCGCTCGCCGCCACCTGGCTGTTCACCCTCGGCCAGTTGCGCGAGGAGAAGCCGGCCGCCGCCCGGCTGCTGGAGCTGTGCTCGTTCTACGCGCCGGAGCCGATCCCGGTCGCCATGCTCACCGGTGACCGCTTCGCCAGCTTCATGGCGCCGATCGATCCGACGCTCACCGACCCGATCCTGCAGGGCCTGGTGACCGCCGAGTTGGGCCGCTACGGCCTGGCCCAGGTCGACGCCGAGAACAACACGGTACGGATCCACCGGCTGGTCCAGTTGGTCATCCAGGACCAGCTCAGCGATCCCGACGAGGCCCGCCGGCAGGCCCAACTGCTGCTCGCCGCCGCCAACCCCCGCGACCCCGACAAGCCGGTCAACTGGCCCGAGTACGCCGAGCTGTGGCCGCACGTACGCCCCAGCGGCCTGCACCTGTCCACCCTGGACGAGGCGCGTCAGCTCGTCGTGGACATCGTGCGCTACCTCTACCGTCGGGGCGACTACGACAGCAGCCGCACCCTCGCCGAGGATGCGCTGACCGGGTGGCGCGACACCGACGAGGACGACCCCACCCGGCTGCGCATGCGCTTTCACCTGGCGAACGTGCTGCGCGCGCAGAGCAACTTCGACGGGGCGTACGAGATCGACCGGGACGTCTACGAGCGGCAGCGGCGGATCTTCGGCGAGGATCACCTCTACACCCTGATGACGGCCCGCAGCGTCGGCGCGGACCTGCGCGCCCAGGGGCTCTACCACGAGGCCGAGGCGCAGGACCGGCGCACGCTGGAGTTGAGCGTGCGCAGCTTCGGCGACGACAGCGGCCGTACGCTGATCGCCGAGAACAACCTCGCCGTGTCGCTGCGGCTGGTCGGTGACTTCCGTAACGCGGCCGCGCTCGACCAGCACATCCACGAGCGACGGCGGGACCGTTTCGGCGAGGAGGACCCGTCCACCCTGGCCTCGGCCAGCAACTACGGGCGCGGCCTGCGCGACACCGGCGAGCTGTGGCGGTCGCACAGCGTCCTGCAACGCGCGTACACCAGCCAGCAGAAGGTGAACGGACCGGACCATCCGGAGACCCTGCGGACTGCCAAGGAGTTGGCGCTCACGCTGCGTCAGCTCGGCCGCTTCACCGACGCGCACCGGCTGATCGAGCGGACGGTGGTCCGCTACCAGCGCACCCTCGGCGCCGAGCACGCCGACACCCTCTCGGCCGAGATGGCCCTCGCCACGACCTGGTCGGCGGTGGGTGACAACCAGACCGCCCTACGGTTGGCACGCCGCCTGAGCATCAGCTACAACGCTGTGCTCGGCGACTCGCACGCCATCAGCCTGGCCTGCCTCAACAACCTCGGCGTGCTGCTGCGCAAGCAGGGCGACCACGCCCAGGCCCGGGAGCTGTCCCAGCGGGTCCGCGACCAGTTGCTGGCCAACCTCGGCGAGCGGCACCCGCACACCCTGCTGGCCACCCTCAACCTGGCCAACGACCTGTTCGCCCTCGGTGACCGGGAGAGCGCGTTGCTGCTGGACACCACCGCGTACGTGGAGCTGACCCGGGCGTTCGGCGCCGAGCACCCGGACACCCTCTCGGCGTCGGTCAACCTCGCGTTGAGCCGCCAGGGCACTGAGAGCGAGGCGGACGCCGGCCGGGCGCTCTACGACGAGGCGTTCGGGCAACTCGTGCAGCTCTTCGGCGGCGACAATCCCCGGGTGGTGCAGGCCCGCCAGCGGGAACGCTCCAACGCCTACATCGAACCGGCGCTGCTCTAGGTCCTGTTTCAAGGCGCGGTCGGTCAGGTGGCCGCCGCCAGCCACGCGGCGAGGGCGAGCGGGTCGGCGTCCACGAGGCTCTGGCTGAGCGCCCGCACCACCTCGGGCCGGCGGGTCAGCATCCGTGCCGCCGCCGGTTGCCCGGTGCGGTGGGCGGCCAGGGCGAGTCCCACCCAGGCGTCGACATCGCCGGAGTCGGCCGCGAGCCGTCGCCGGTACCCGGCCAACGCGTCCTCGCAGTTGCCCGCCGCGTACGCCTGGTCGCTCGGGCTCGACCGGTGCGGCCCGCCGCCGCCCAGGAGCCGGTGGCGGACGGCGGCCTCGGGGCCACTGGCCACGGTGAGAGCGGGCCGGGCCGGGGCCGGGACGACCGTCGACGGTGAGCCGTCGAGAGCCGGTGGCACGCCGTGTCGCCACGCGCGCGCCAAGCGGGCCACCCCGTCCGGGTCGGGCCGCAGGTTGGCCAGGCCCCAGCGCACCGCGCCGGCGTCCGCGACGTCCCGCGCGGCGGCCTCGACCGGGCCGTCGAGCGGGTCACGCCAGCCGTGCAACGTGCGGGCCATGTCGGTCACGAACGACCGGCCGACCGCGGTCAGCTCGGTCGCCCCGGCGAGCTGCCGGACCGCGCGGACGGTCTGCTCCCGCCAGTACGCGTACTCGAACGCGGCGGCGCTGCCCTCGTGCCGGCGCTGCCGCCACACCTCGGCCACCCCGAGGTGGGCGTACGCGCCCTGGAGCAGCGCGCCGACCGGGCGCGGGTCCAGCCGCCACGGCGCCCGGTAGCGCGCCGGCCCACCCTCGCTGTGCAGCGGGACGAGGTCGAGGAGCGCGCCGAGTTTCGTGTGCTGCGCCTCGTGCACGAGCAGCAACGCGAGGGTCTGCGCGTCGGCCGGCACGGAGAGCGCGATGGCCCCCAGCGCGTCCCTGCTGGTGGCGCTCACCGGGTTGCCCGAGGGCGGCGGACGCAGCGGCACGAGCGAGCGCAGCAGCCCGGCCAGCGCGTCGACGTGCGCCGGAAGGTGCTCGCGCAGCCACTGCCCGGCCCCGGCGGCGAGACGGTCCAGCCGGGCCGCCCCCGCGTCGTCCAGCCGTGGCGCGGACGGCCGGTGGTAGCAGTCGCGCCACGGGTCCTGGTCGTCGACGAGCACCCCGGCCGCGTCTAACGGCACGGTCCGGCGTGCCGGCTGCCACTCGATCCCGCCGTCGCCCGCGTCCAGCAGCCGACCGGCGCGGGCGTCGACGCACACTCCGCCGTCGTCCGCGCCGCCGTCGATCCGCAGCGTGCCGGTCGCGCCGCGCAGTCGGATCGCGCCATCGGCGTGCAGGCCCGTCGCCGCCCCGACGGTCGGCAGCGGCAGCACACCGTCGGCCGGGCGGGGCAGCGTCAGCGTGAACGTCAGGCCGGCGCGGACCGCCGCCGCCGTGGCGAGCGTCGCCAGATAGGTGGGGCCCGCCGCGCCGTCGAGCGCGGCGCGGGCCCAACCGGTCACCGGTGGATGGGCCAGCACCGCGGCGACCGTCGCCGGTTCGGCGTGCTCGGCCCGGGTGAGCAGCTCCAGACTCTGCCGCACCAGCGGCTGGTCGCGGCAGGCGCGGGCCGCGGCCACGGTCAGCAGCCGGCGGCGACCGAGCTGCCCGCCGCGCAACACGGCGATGGTGTCGGCGTCACCGTGGCCGGCGGCCAGCCCGGCGAGTTGTCTCGCCGTCAACGGGCCCGTCACGGGCGTACCGCCGGCACGCTCCGATCGCGCAGCGCCGCCAGGTCGGCGGTCACCCTCTCCTGCACGTGCCGGATCAGCCGGAACAGGTCGGCACAGTAGACCGAGGGGTGGGTGAAGCCGTCGCCGTCGCGGAACCGGTGCGCGTACAGGCCGCCGCCGCAGACGCCGACGACCGGGCAGGCCCGGCAGGCCGGGGCGAGCGCCGCGATCCCGGTGGGACGCCCCGCCAGCGACGGGTGCCGCAGCGCGTCGTCGAAGCTGTGCCGGAAGACGTCGAAGCCGGTCCGCATCGCCGCGGCGCTGGTGGTCTTGAGCGTGTCGGTGCCCTCGATGGTGCCGTCGGTCTCGATCGTCATGACATCCGGATCGGTGACGCCCAGCGCCTGCGTGCCGCTGCGACCGCCCAGCAGCAGCGCGATCAGCGACTCGAAGAGTCGGATGCCGGTCCGCCGGGGCCGCTCGGCGTACCAGCGGTCAAAGACGGCGATCAGCCAGTCCGCGTACGGGGTGGCGGGGTCGTCGGGGTGACGCCCGGGTGGGGGAGCGCTCCAGTTGCCGTGCGGGAGCAGCAGGTCCAGCCGGGGCGGGTCGAACTCCCGCAGGCCCTCGTAGACGGTGACCGGATCGTTGGCCAGGTCCACGGTGCACAGCAGACCGGCGTAGCGGGCGCGGTGTTCGGGTCGGGCCAGCAGGCGCAGCGCCCTGGCCACCTCGGCGTAGCTGCCGCGCCCATCGGCGTGACGGCGGTGACGGTCGTTGGCCGTACGGTCACCGTCCACGCTCACGCCGACGTCGATGCCGTGCGTGTGGCACAGGTCGAGCGCCGCCTCGTCGAGCAGCAGCCCGTTGGTCTGCATCGCGACATCGAGCGTGACCCCGGTGGGCAGCGCGGCCCGCAGCGTGCGGACCGTCCGGTCGAGCACGGCGAGACCGGCGAGCAGCGGCTCACCGCCGTGCAGCACCACCCGGACGCGGTCGGCGCCGTGCCGGGCCAGATGGGCGGCGAGCCGGTCGGCGACCCGGCTCACGGTCCCGGGGGCCATGATCCGGGGCCGGGACCGCCAGTCCTGGTCGGCGTGGCGGTAGACGTAGCAGTAGTCGCAGGCCAGGTTGCACCGCGAGTGGACCTTCAGCACCACCTGCCGGATGTGCGGCGTGGCCACGGCAGGGCGGTCTCGGGTGGCCGACGGCGGGGCGTCGGCCGGCACGGTCAGAAGCTCGACTCGAAGGCCGACACGTCGCCGGGCCGAGCCGGCTCGCCCTCGGCGGCCAGCGCGCCCAGCACGTGCGCCAGGACGCCGTCACCGGCACCGGCCAACAGGTCCGCCAGGGGTACGTCGCCGAGCTGCACCAGCGCGGTGCCGACAGCGTGCGGGATGGGCGGCTGGTCGTGGTCAGCCACGGTGGACCGTCCTTCGCTCGAAGACCGGCACCTGAGTCACCGCTGCGCTCACTCCGCCTTTCTACACCATCGCAGCCGACCCGCGAGGGCGCGACACCGTACCCCGTACGCGCTGGCCACCGTGCCGTTACCTGGCGTACCGCCACGGCCCGTCGGCGTCGGCGGGCCGATACCGATCCGATCGGCCTGTCGATGTGGGCGGTCGCCGTTCGTGTGGAAGATGAGGGGTCGACGTCACGTCGACCCACCGCTCGCGAGGAGGAACGATGGCGCTCTATCTGCTCAGCATGCACCAGCCCAACGGCGGGACACCGGAGCCGGAGTTCCTGGCCCAGGTCATGCGCGAGGTCGGTGAGCTGCGGGACGAGCTCGTCGCGGACGGGTCGTGGGTGTTCGGTCAGGGCCTGCACGGGCCGGAGACCGCCACCGTGCTGCGTCCCCGCGACGGCGACGTTCTGGTCACCGACGGACCGTTCGTGGAGGGCAAGGAGCACCTGGGCGGGGTCACCATCATCGACGTTCCGGACCTGGACGCGGCTCTGCGCTGGGGCCGCCGTTACGCGCTGGCCACCACCTTGCCGATCGAGGTCCGCCCCTTCCGGTCCGCCGCCGGAGGGTGACCGTGCCCGACGTGGAGGCGGTGTTCCGCGCCGAGTACGGCCGCGCGGTCGCCGTCCTGGTGCGCCTCCTCGGCGACATCGACCTCGCCGAGGAGGCCGTGCAGGACGCCTTCACGATCGCGCTGCGGCGGTGGCCGACCAGCGGCCCACCAGCCAGCCCGGCCGGTTGGGTCATCACCACCGCCCGTAACCAGGCCATCGACCGGTTGCGTCGGGAGGCGACCCGCGCCGAGCGGCATGCCCAGGCGGCCCTGCTGTACGCCCCCGACCCACCCGCCGAGGAGGGGCCCGTGCGCGACGACCAGCTCCGTCTGATCTTCACCTGCTGTCATCCGGCGCTCGCGCCGGCCACCCGGGTCGCGCTCACCCTGCGTCTGCTCGGTGGCCTGCGGACCGCCGAGATCGCCCGCGCGTTCCTGGTGCCGGAGGCGACCATGGCGCAGCGGTTGGTCCGCGCCAAGTCGAAGATCCGCCACGCGCGCATCCCGTACCGGGTGCCGAGCGACGCCGACCTGCCCGACCGGCTGCACGGCGTCCTCGCGGTGCTGTACCTGATCTTCAACGAGGGTTACACGGCCAGCACCGGCCCGCACCTGGTCCGCGCCGACCTGTGCGCCGAGGCGATCCGGCTGGCCCGGCTGCTCGTCGAGCTGATGCCGGACGAGCCGGAGGCGCTGGGATTGCTCGCGCTGATGCTGCTCACCGAATCCCGCCGAGTCGCCCGCACCACCGCCGGCGGTGACCTCGTGCCGCTGCCCGAGCAGGACCGGAGCCGGTGGGACGCCGCGTTCGTCGCCGAGGGGCAGGCGCTGGTGCGCCGCTGCCTGCGCCGCGGCCGGCCGGGGCCGTACCAGATCCAGGCCGCGATCGCCGCCGTGCACAGCGTCGCGCCCCGCGCCGCCGACACCGACTGGGGACAGGTCCTCACGCTGTACGACCAGCTCACGGTCGTCGCCCCGGGCCCGGTGGTGGCGCTGAACCGGGCCGTCGCGCTCGCCGAGGTCGCCGGCGCGGCCGTGGCGCTGAACGAGGTGGACCGGCTCGACCTGCCCGGATACCACGTGCGGCACGTGGTCCGCGCCGACCTGCTGGCCCGGCTCGGCCGCGACGCCGAGGCTGTCGAGGCGTACCGGACGGCCGTGGCGTTGACGGACAACGCGGCCGAACGGGCCTTCCTCACCGCGCGGGCGGCGGCGCTGGCTGCGGGCTGACCGCGCGTTTGCCGACCGCCCGCGCCGGGAAACCGAGCCGCCCGCCGGCCCGGCTGCCCGCCCGTGGCCGCAGCAGTGGATGGAGGCGGAGATGGCGTACCGACCGGCGACCGTCGACGCCGTTGCCGACCTCGGCACCCTCACCCTCGGCGTCGAGGAGGAGTTCCTGCTGCTCGACCCGGCCAGCGGCGGCAACCTGGCGGTCGCCGACGAGGTGCGGGCCGCCCTGCGCGGCCCGGCCCGCGACCAGAGCCGCCAGGAGTTCCGGCACAGCATGGTCGAGATGGTCACCCCGGTCTGCGCCGACCTCGACGAACTCCGTACCCACCTGGTGGCGCTGCGGCGATCGGCCGTCGAGGCCGCCGCCCAAGCCGGGGCCCGGCTCGTCGCCGTCGGCGCGACACCGGTGGCCGAGCCGCACCGGACGGTGCCCGACGAGCCGCGCTACCACGCCATGTCGCGCCGGTACGGGCCGGTGGCACACGATCCGGCCGTCTGCGGGTGTCACGTGCACGTCGGGCTGCCGGACCGGGAACTGGCCGTGCAGGTCTGCAACCACCTGCGGGTGTGGCTGCCGGTGGTGCAGGCCCTCACCACCAACTCGCCGCTGCACGACGGGTACGACACCGGCCACGCCAGTTGGCGGTCGATGCAGTTGGAACGCTGGCCCAGCATCGGCCCCACCCCGTACTTCGAGTCGGTCACCGACTACGACCGCACGGTCGACGAGCTGATCGCCGCCGGCGTCATGCTGGACGCCGCGATGGTGTACTGGTACGCCCGGCCGTCGTCGGCGTACCCGACCGTCGAGGTGCGCGTCGGCGACGTCTGTCCGACGGTGGACGACGCGGTGCTGGTCGCCGCCCTGGTCCGCAGCCTGGTCGCGACGCTCGCCGACGACGTACGCGCCGGTGTGCCCGCCCCGGGAGTGCGCGACTGCCTCGTCGCCGCGGCGCACTGGCGGGCCGCCCACGACGGCCTCGACGGCGAGCTGATCGATCTGCGGGCCGGCGGCGCCCGCCCGGCCTGGGACCTGGTCGACGACCTGATGGCGACGATCGCCCCGGCGCTGCTGCGGCACGGCGACCTCGGCTACGTCCTGGCCCAACTGGCCCGGCTGCGCCGCGACGGCACCGGCGCGACCCGACAGCGCCGGGTGCTCGACGACACTGGCGACCTGCGTGCCGTCATCGACGACCTCGCCGCCCAGACCGCCGCCGCCTGACGGGCCGGGCCGCTCCCGTTTCCGCGCCGCAGGAGTCGGCGGTGGCTCAGGTGATGCCGTGGGTCTGTAGCCACAGCTCCAGCAGGCCGAGCTGCCACAGCTTGTTGCTGCCGGCGGCCGCCTCGGCCCGGTCCGGCTCGGCGAGCAGACGCGAGACGTACTCGGGGCGGAAGAGGCCTCGCTCGCGGGCCGCCGGGGCCTGCAACGCCTCCGCGACCAGTTCGCGCACCGGTCCGTCCACGTTGCGCAGCGCCGGCACCGGAAAGTAACCCTTCGGCCGGTCGATCACCTCGGCCGGCAGCACCTCCCGGGCCACCTCCTTGAGCACGCCTTTGCCGCCCTGCGCCACCTTGTGCTCCGGCGGGCAGTGCGCGGCGAGGGCCACCAGGTCCTGGTCGAGGAACGGCGTGCGCACCTCCAACCCCCACGCCATGCTCATGCTGTCCACCCGCTTGACCGGGTCGTCGGGCAGCATCAGGTGGGTGTCCAGGCGCAGCACCGCGTCCAGCGCGGTCTGCGCCCCGGGCGCGTCGAGATGCCCGGCGAGCAGGTCCCGGCTGGCGTCGTGGTCCAGCGCGTACGCCGGGCCGACGACGGCACGCAGCCCATCGTGGTCCCGGTCGAAGAACGCCGCCGCGAACGTCTCGGCGGCACCGTGCCGAGGTGCGTCGACCAGCGGCTGGTGGTAGCCGTAGCCGGCGAACACCTCGTCCGCGCCCTGCCCGGACTGGGCCACCTTCACGTGCTTCGCCACCTGTTCCGACAGCAGGTGGAAGGCGACCACGTCGTGGCTGCCCATCGGCTCGGTCATGGCCCGCACGGCGTTGCGGACGGCGGGCGCCAGGTCGTCGTCGGCGAGCCGGATCCGCTGGTGGTCGGTGTCGTACGCGCGGGCCACCAGGTCGGAGTAGTGGAACTCGTCGCCGGACTCGTCGCCCCGACTGTCGAAGCCGATGCTGAACGTGCGCAGGTGCGCCTGACCGGCCTCGGCGAGCAGCGCCACGATGAGGCTGGAGTCCAGACCGCCGGAGAGCAGCACACCGACCGGGACGTCGGCCACGAGCCGGCGGCGTACCGCCGTGCGCAGCGCGTCCCCGACGGCGGCCCGCCAGTCGGCGGCGTCCATCCGCGCGTCGGCGGGTTCCCGCACGTAGTCGGGTTGCCAGTACACCTGCTCCCGGCTGCGCCCGTCGGCCTCGACGATCCGCAGGGTGGCCGGTGGCAGCTTGCGGACGCCGCGCAGCACGGTCCGCGGCGCGGGCACGATGGAGTGCCAGGACAGGTAGTGGTGCAGCGCCACCGGATCGATGCCGGTGTCGACGTCCCCGGCGCGCAGTAGCGCGGGCAGGGTGGAGGCGAACCGGAGCCGTCCGGGACTCTCGGCGAGGTAGAGCGGTTTGATGCCGAGCCGGTCGCGGGCCAGGACGAGGCGTCGCCGGACCCGGTCGACCAGGCCGATCGCGAACATGCCGACCAGGTGGTCGACGAAACGTTCGCCCCAGTGCGCGTACGCCACCAGGATCACCTCGGTGTCGCTGGTGGATCTGAAGGCGTACCCGGCGTTCTGTAGCTCCTCGCGCAGCTCCGGGTAGTTGTAGACGCAGCCGTTGAAGACCAGCGCCAGGCCCAGATCGTCGCGCGCCATCGGCTGGGCGCCGGCGTCGGACAGGTCGATGATGGTCAACCGGCGGTGCCCGAGGGTCACCCAGTCGTCGGTCAGCAGGCCCTCGGCGTCCGGTCCGCGGGAGCGCATCGCCTCGGTCATCCGGGTGACCGCCGCCGCGTCGGGCGGTCGGCCGTCGAAGCGTGCCTCTCCGCTGATCCCGCACATCGGGCGTCTCCTGTCGCGCTTCCCGGCGCGGTGGCGGCCGGTCCCGCCGCAGCGACGAACGGGGCGGCTGGCTACCCGCACACAAGCCAGGTAAACCAGAGCCCTGATGTAAGGAAGGGCCCCTTCTTATACACCAGGCGTTAATAAGGTGCCCTTCCTTACATCAGGTGCGCAGGGTGCGCAGGATGCGGGCCAGCTCGGCCCGGTCGGTGTCGGGGAGGTGGCCGAAGAAGCGGTCCGCCTCGGCGCGGCGGGCGGCCCGGATGGCGGCGCTGACCCGGGTGCCCTCGGCGGTCGGCGCGACCAGGGTGGCCCGCCGGTCGGCCGGGTCGGGTCGCCGCTCGACGAGCCCCCGGGCCTGGAGGTCGTCGACGACCTCGGTGGCCGAGCGGGGCGCGATGCGCAGGTGCTCGGCGAGGGTGCCGGGGCGTACCTCGCCGTGCCGGCCGAGCACGCCCAGCGCCCGGGCCTGGCTGGGGGTGACGTCCCACGGGGCCAGTGACTCGCGGGTCTGCCGACGCAGGCGGGACGCGACCGCCCAGAACGTCTCGGCCAGGCTCTCGTCGCCGCTGTCGGCGGTGTCCTCGGTCACCGGAATACGGTAGCAGCCGATGCTGTTGTTCCCTCATGTTGAGGTAACCTCAGCATATCCTTCCGGAAGGAGTTCCCCTTGGAACCCACCCCGATGGGCCGCGACCGCGGCCACCGCACCGTCAGCGCCGAGGAGAAGGAGCAGGCACGCCAGGTGTCCCTGCGCCGCATCGGCCGCCTCTTCACCCCCCACCGACCCGCGCTGGCCGTCGTCACCGCGATCATCGTGCTCTCCTCGATCGTCGCGATGGCGAGCCCGTTCCTGCTCCGTACCGTGATCGACCGGGCCCTCCCGCAGGGTGACGTGACCCTGCTGGTCTGGCTGGTCCTCGGCATGGTCGCCGTCGCCGCCGTGACCGCCGCGCTCGGCGTCGTCCAGACCTGGATCTCCACCCAGGTCGGGCAGCGGGTCATGCACCGGCTGCGCACCGACGTGTTCCGTCACCTCCAGCGGCAGTCGCTGGGCTTCTTCACCCGCACCCGCACCGGCGAGGTGCAGTCGCGCATCACCAACGACATCGGCGGCATGCAGTCGGTGGTCACGTCCACCGCCACCGCCGTCGCGGCCAACCTCACCACCGTGGTCGCCACCGCCGTCGCGATGGTCGCGCTCTCCTGGCAGCTCTCCCTGGTCTCGCTCGTGGTGCTGCCACCGGCCATCTGGCTGACCCGTCGGGTCGCCCGGATGCGCCGCGAGATCACCGCCCAGCGCCAACGCGAACTCGCCGACCTCAACGTCACGGTGGAGGAGGGGCTGTCCATCAGCGGGGTGCAGCTCGCCAAGACCCTCGGCACCGGCCCCGCGCTGGTCGACCGGTTCACCGCCTCCTCGGAGCGGCTCGTCGACCTGGAGCTGCGCAGCGAGCTGGCCGGACGCTGGCGGATGGCCTCGATGAGCATCATCTTCGCCGCCGTACCGGCCGTCATCTACCTCGCCGCTGGCCTGCCCGGCGCCGCCGGGACACTGAGCATCGGCACCCTGGTCGCCTTCACCGCCCTGCAGGGCGGCCTGTTCCGGCCGCTGATGGGCCTGCTCAACGTGGGCGTGTCGCTGACCGCGTCGCTGGCCCTGTTCGCCCGCATCTTCGAATACCTCGACCTGCCGGTCGACGTGGACGACCCCGCCGAACCGGTCCGCCTCGACCCGGCCCGGGTCCAGGGTCACCTGCGCCTGGAGGACGTCACCTTCGGCTACCCGGGCAGCGACACCGCCGCCCTCGCCGGCATCACCCTCGACGTGCCCGCCGGCACCAGCCTCGCCCTCGTCGGCGAGACCGGATCCGGCAAGAGCACCCTCGCGGGCCTGGTCAGCCGCCTGCACGACCCGACCGCCGGCCGCGTCACCATCGACGGCGTCGACCTGCGCGACCTGCGCCTGGCCGACCTGGCCGCGATCGTCGGCGTGGTCAGCCAGGAGACGTACCTGCTGCACACCACCGTCCGGGAGAACCTGCGCTACGCCCGGCCGGACGCCACCGACGCCGAGATCGAGGCCGCCGCCCGCGCCGCCCAGATCCACGACCTCATCGTCGCGCTCCCCGACGGGTACGACACCGAGGTCGGCTCGCGTGGGCACCGGTTCTCCGGCGGTGAGAAGCAACGGCTCGCCATCGCCCGTACGCTGCTGCGCGACCCGCGCATCCTGGTCCTCGACGAGGCCACCAGCGCCCTGGACACCGAGACCGAACGCGCTGTGCAGAGGGCGTTCGACGTGCTCGCCCAGGGCCGTACCACGATCACCATCGCCCACCGCCTCTCCACCGTCCGCGACGCCGACCAGATCGCCGTCCTCGACCATGGCCGCATCGTCGAGGCCGGCACCCACGGCAGCCTGTTGGACCGCAACGGCCGCTACGCCGCGCTGGCGGCCTGAACGTCGCGCGCTCGGCCCGTCCTTCGCCCACCGTCGCCGGGAGGGCGAGGCCGTCGCCGTACGCCGGGAAACCGTCACCATCCTGGCGACTCGCCGGAGCTGACGCGGGGGTGCAGGACTGGCCAATATCAACTGTCGAGGATCAGCTGCGCGTTCACGCGATCGGCGAGTTCCCAGAGAGGGCCATGCGTCACGATGCCCTCGCCTCGTCCTTGCTTCGTGGGTGAGGCGCGGTAGAGCGTTCGGACCGTGTCGCCAAATCCGACCACGACCCACCAGGTCCCGTCGGGATAGCGGCGTCGCCAGGTTGTCGACACGAACTTCCCGGTGTCTGTCCGTGCTTCCACGAGAATGAGCTCCCATGCCTCCGGATCGAACTTCTCCAGATCAGCTAGGGGAGCGTCGTGCCCATCGACCCGCTCACGCAGATGCGCCCCGTGCAGCCGAAGCGGTCGAACTCCGGTGAGCACCTGACGGACACGGGCGAACAGGGGACTCGGGCCGGAATCCACGTGAAAGCGAGCTACTGAGACGCCCACTGCTCCACACCCTGCCACTCAGTTCCTGCCCCACATCTCGACGGGCGTCAGCCTAGATCATCAGTCCCGGACGCGTCGGCGGCGCTCGGAGTCGGACCGTGCCTGATCTGGACCATCGGGTCGGGGCTGGCGCGGGTTGCCCGGTGCTGACAACCTCGGCGTCGTGGGTACATTCGTGACGCAGCTTCCGGCACTTCTCGGTGTGCTGGTCGGCACCCTGGGCACGATCCTCGCCACTACCCTGACCGATCGCGCACGGTGGCGGCGCAGCCAAAGCACCCGCTGGGACGAGCGGCGGCTCGATGCGTACGTCGACTACGCGCACGCCCTCAAGGAGAGTTACGCGGTGGCGCTGCGGATGACGGCTGACCTGCGGCCGGAGTCGCATAGCCACCCGATCGACCGGGAGGGCGGTCTGGCCCGGCTGGCCGAGTCCGACGCGCGAAGGACCATCGTCTGGGAGAACCTGTTGCTGCTCGGCGACGAGCCGACGGTCGCCGCCGCCGCCAACTGGCGCGATGCGGTCTGGCAGGTGGAACGGCTCGCCCGATCCATCGTCGATCCATCGTCTGACATCTCCGAGATGCTGGCCCGGGTCAACGAGGCCCGCGATGCCTACTACCGGGCGGCTCGACGGAGCCTCGGTGTCCGCGGTGGGTCGGTAGAGCAGTCGGCGGCGCTGCGGCAGGCGCTGCTCGGCCGGCCAGCGGGTACGGCTGCCGCGCTCTCAGTGCCCGTGCACGATGTTCCTGAGGACAGTGGCCGTCGCGACGCGCCCGCTGGTGACCGTTCAGATGGTGGTCTTTAGATCCACTTTGACGCACGCTGTTCGATGTGAAGGCGTTCGTGGGTGTGACCGACGAGAGGTGGTACCGCTATCTGGCCGAGCGGCCCGCGCTGAACGAGGTCAACTTCTGGCGGCCCTCCGGTGGCACCTTCCGCGCTCTCACGCCCGGTGAGCCCTTCTTGTTCAAGGCGCACTCTCCGCTGAACCGGGTGGTGGGCGGCGGCTTCTTCAGCGGCTTCACCCAGCTGCGGATCTCCGAGGCCTGGGACCTTTTCGGCGAAGCCAACGGCGCCTCGAGTATCGACGAGATGCGCCGCAGTGTCGGGCGTTACCGCAAGCAGGCGATCGGTGCCGGGGAGGACCCGATCATCGGCTGTATCTTTGTCCGCGACGTGACCTTCTTCCCCGACGAGTCGACCGTTGATCCACCGCCACGATTCGCGCCGAACGTCGTGCAGGGCAAGACCTACAACCTGGCCGACGCTGATGCTGCGGCGTACTTCGATCTGCTGATCCATCGTCTGATCGGGACGACGGCGGCGGTCGACCTGAGTGGTCCGTGGCACCGCCCCGGTCCCGTCTACGGCGATCCGCGGCTGGTGCCCCAACGGCTCGGGCAACAGTCGTTCAAGGCGGTGGTCCTGGGGGCCTACGGCCGGCGTTGTGCGATCACCGGCAACAGAGTCCAGCCCGTGTTGCAGGCTGCGCACATCCGTCCGCTCCCGCTCGGCGGCGAGCATCGGCTGGACAATGGCCTATTGCTCAAGTCCGACGTGCACATCCTCTTCGACCGTGGCTACCTCGGTGTCGATCCAAAGCATCGCCTACTGGTCAGTCCCCGGCTTCGCAGCGAGTTCGGCAACGGCGACCAGTTCTATGCGAAGGCTGGTGAACAGATCGCGTTGCCGGAACGACGCAGCGATCGGCCACGCGCTGACTTCCTCGAATGGCATCTCGACACCGTCTACAAGGCGGCTTGATCCGGTCTTGCCTGCGCTGAGCGCGCTCCGGTCTCATGCGATGACTCGGCCGCTGTCAGGCCGATGAGTTGAACGAAGATCTCCCGTTTGGCGGTCGCGACGCCTCGGCGGTCGATGAGGTAGCCGATCAACCAGGCCCAGCCCTGGTAGGCCGGCAGGGTGCAGACTGAGACGACGCGGAAGGTCAGGGCGCGATCCCCGGCGAACTGCACCGAGGCTCGCCCGTCGATGACGATCAGGTCTCCGGGGGAGGGGCGCGTGGTCACCAGTCGCGGACGTCGGGGTGCTGCTCGTGCGGCGGCCGGCACTCCTGCGCGTGCATGCTCTGCCAGTCCCGCAGCGCGCGCCCGAGCCGGGTGTTCTCCTGACTGAGCAGCCGTACCGTCTCGTTCAGCGTGCTCAGCTCGTCGGCCACGCGGGCCTGGAACTCGCGTACCTCATCGGGGTCGACGCCGGGCCGGCGGGCGGCGAACTCGCGGGTCCGCACCTCGTACGGCGTCAGCCGGGCGGGGTAGCCGGCCGGCAGGGGTTGGCTTCCTCGATACACCTGAGCCACGGCGATCCTCTCTGCCAGCAGGCGGGATTGCGGGGTCGGGGCGGGTGCACGCACCCGCCCCGACCGAGGGGATGAGCCGCACTCGTTGCCACGCGAGGACCGGCTCGGGATCAACATATCTAGACATGCTAGATGAGTCAACGCTGCTTGTTAGGCGCGTCGCGGTGTGATCAAATCGGATTGCCACGCGAGGAGTGCCATGCGAGAAGTGCCGGATTACTGGCGCATCGCCGACGATGTGATCGCCGACGTCAGGTCGAAGAAGCTCAAGCCGGGGGACAAGTTGCCCTCGATCGCCGAACTGCGTTCCCGCTACGACGTCAGTCATGGGACCGTGCAGATGGCCTACGCCCGGTTGGAGGCGCTGCGGGTCATCCGGCGGCACCAGGGCAAGGGCGTCTTCGTGACCGACCCGAAGACCTGGATGCGGGAGCCGTAGGTGCCGTGGGACATCTCGGAACACGCCGCCTACGCGGGCGGTCTCGCCACCCGTGTGGCAGACCTGCGGCAGCGTTTTCCGGACGCACTCGTGACGTGCGACGTTGACGGAAACTTCTCCGGGCCCGAACTCATCTGCTGGAACGCGCATCCACGTGAGATCTGGGTGTGGGTGTTCGAGCCGGATGATGCTGCGGGGGCGCGGCGAGCTTCGGCCCGGCTGGAGCAGTTCATCGCGGCCCCGCACGAGCTGACCGATGTCGTGGACAAGCCGGTGGTGGCCGGCCCGAACGGCGTCTTCGACAAGGAGTCCGTCACCGCGTCCAGTTACTTCGACGTGGATGGGCGGATCGAGATCCGGAACGGGCCCACCGACGGCATTCAGCTGTTCCGGGCCTTCCGTATCGATGACTTTGACGACATTGCCAACCGGGTCGCGATCAACGTCGTGCTCGGCGCCGCGTACAAGGCGGACCGTGATTCCCGAAGGGCGCTGGGTTTCCGGCGTGCCGGTCTCCCCGTGCACTCGCCAGGTGACGAGCGCGTTTGACAGGTCCCGCCTACCACATCGAGGCGCGGTCTGGGACGTCGTCCACAGGAGTGCGCGCTGTCCACAGGGGCACCCGCGCGGCCGGTGTGCCGGGGCGCGGTACGGCAGGTTCGGCCCATGGACTCGCGACTGTGCGCGCTCGTGGCTTCCGGTGGTGGGGTGTGCACCTGGCGGGAGATGGTGCGGGCGGCACCCGAGTGGACGGTTCAGGCCGCGTGCCGGGCTGGTCGGCTGGTCCGGGCGCTGCCCGGGGTCTACCTGGACGCCACCCTGCTCTCCCGGACGAGCACCGCGGAACCGCTCCTGGCCCGCGTCGAACCCGAAGTGGCGCGGCGGGCGGCTCTCGCGTACGCCGACGGTCGGGGTGCGCTCTGCCGGCTGACCGCGCTCGACGTGTGGGGCCTGCGCCGCCAGCCATCCGGCGAGCCGGTGTACGTGGACGTACCGATCGGCTCGGGTCTGCGTGGCCGGCCCGGGTTGATTCTCCGACACCGCACGGGATTCGCGGCCGAACCGCCGCAGGCGGTGGTACGAGGTGGGTTCCCCGTGACGCGACTCGACCGGACCCTGGTGGACTGTTGGCCGCTGCTGCCACCGGGCGACCGCCCCGGCCCGGTCATCCGCGCCGTCAATGACCGGCTCACCACGTCACAGCGACTCGTCGCCGCCTTGGCCGAGGAGCCCCGGTTGACCGACCGCGCGGCGCTGCGTGGCCTGGTGGACCGGCTCGCCGCCGGCTGCCGTAGCCCGCTGGAGATCTGGGCCACGATCACGTGTTCACGGGGGCGGGCATGCCGGCGTTCGTCCGCCAGGCACCGGTGCGAGTCGGCGGTCGGACCATCTACCTTGACATGCTCGCCGAGGCCGAGCGGGTCAACGTCGAGCTGGACGGTGCCAACAGCCACGGTGACCCGGCCGAACGCGAGATCGACCTCCGCCGCGACGCCCTGCTGGCAACCACGGGAATCCTCGTCGTCCGCTTCACCCACCGTCGCCTGCTGGCGAACCCCGCCGAGGTCCGTCAGCAGACCCTGGCGATCCTGGCCAGCCGCCGCCCATCCTGACGATCACTTGATGGTGACCAGTTCTCCGGCACCTCTGACAACTGGTCACCATCAAGTGATCATGAAAAAGCCGCGTCAGGGGGTTGTGGCGAAGGCTAGGGCGCCGCAGGCGGCGATCAGGAGGAACAGGGTCAGCAGGATGAGGCTCACGATCGCGCCGGGGCGTTGGATGACCGGCTTGCCGGGGTCGAGGGGCGCGGGCAGGTGCGCCGCGACGCCCGGCGTCGGCTGGGGCGGGGCGAGCCGCAGGATGCGCCGCAACCGGAAGCGGTCGAAGCCGAGGAAGATCGGAATGCCGATGATGCCGATTCCCCACCAGCCGGCCAGCAGGGTCTTGTTGGTGTGGTGGCGGTACAGCGAGAGGCCGCAGGCGCGGCACATCCAGCCGCGTTGGGAGGAGACGACGTACAGGATCACGATGCTCGTCATCGACTGGAACGAGACCCGCGCGGCGGGGTGACTGCCGCAGAACTGGCACTCCCCGTCGGCGGGTGGCCGCAGGGCAGGGGGTGGCACGGGCGCGGGAGTGGGCATTGTCGACATTGATGGCTCCGAGACTCAGGCGGCCGGCGTGGGGTAGCGGTCCCCGCCGTACTGGCGCAGCGCGGCCGCGACCTCGTCGCGCGACTGCCGGGTGTTCCGCAGGTCGGCGACGCGGTAGCCGCGCAGGCCGGTCAGCTCGACGTCGGGCGGCACCGCGCGCTGCGTCTGGTCGGCCACCCAGACGGTGAGCATGCTCGGCTTCTCCAGCTTGCCGGCGTTCGGCTTCTTCTCGATCGCCACCCGGGTCACCTCCGACCACCCGAACTCGGTGGTGTTCGGTCCCTTGGTCCAGGTGATGCCCTGCTCACCGATGCGGACGGCGAACGCCTCGCGGCTCTCCCGCACCGCGCCGAGGCCGCCGATCAGGGCCAGCGCCGCCATCGCGTACCCGACCCAGTTGCCGAAGGTGAACTCCTGGTTCATCATCGCCAGCAGTTCCGGCGAGAACAGCAGGACGACGGCGAGGACCAGCAGCGCCGGGCCCTTCGCGTACGGCTTCCAGTTGCGTTCAAGTTGCATCGTGCGTTCCTCCCCCGTGCCTTCCCTGGTGGAAGGACGGGAGGATGCTAACCAGTCGCGATCAAGTTTTGGTGACCCGGTGGTGAAGAAGGTCGCCGATCCAGCGCGCGGCCTCCCGCTGGGCGGCGAGCAGGTGCTCGCGGGCGTCCGCCATCTCCTGGTCCGCGTCCTCGTCAAGGCGGTCGCCGAGGATCGTCGCCCACCGCCGGCTCAACTCCTCGGCGTACGTCGCCCGGCGCATCTGCTCGTCGAACTGGTACTCCATCCGCACCATCGCGTCGACGTGGGGTCGTAGCGCCGGCATCATCCGCTCGTCGAGGCGTACGGCGGCGTCGGGTCGGCAGGTCACGAGGACGTCCCCGCGCCGGTAGGACCACTCCGGGTCCTCGGCGAGCGCCCGCTGCAACGCCACCTCCAGGTCGGCGGCCCGGTGCGGGGGCAGGTCCCGGGCGGCATCGGCGGCGAGCCGGGTCAGTCGCTGGACGGCGTTCGGCTGGAAGTACCCCACGTACCAGTTCAGCACCTCGGCCCGCAGGCTCGCCGGTGACGACCAGGCGAAGGTGGCGCGGACGTAGAACGAGTAGACGTACCCCTGCGCGGGCACCGCGATCAGCCGGGGCGCGTCGCGCTGCTCGACCAGCGGGCCGGGCGGAGACGGGCCGGCGCCGACGGGGGCCTCGTCCTGGAGCGCGGCCACCAGCCGGTCCCACGTGCGCGCCCACCACCGCCAGCCGCGCACGCTGCCGTTCCGGGTGATCCTCAGCGCGCGGACGACCCGCTGCCGCCACAGATCCGCGGGCCTCGGTTCCTGCTCGGGAGCGTCCGTCATGGCACCCCTTCACGGTCACGGGTCCGCGCGCCCGCAGCTCACGTTAACAACGGATGACCGAAATGCCCGCCGCCGCGCCGATGTGCGACACAATGCCGGTTGCCCGCGGTTCACCGGGCATTGTGGAGCAGTTGGGCCGGCGGGACTGTCGCCGACCGCGGGCAACGGCCAGACTGAGCGCGACCCGCCACTCACGTGGATCGATGAATCGGATGGTCTGGAGGCAGCCTGTGTCCACCCTCGTGTCCCCGCTTGCCGCGCTCGGCGTGATCCGCCGGCGTACCACCACCCTCGCCCTGCTCCTCGCCCTGGTCGCCGCCGCGCTGGTCGGCCCGTCCGTGCTCACCCCACGGCTGACGGACTCCGCGTCGGCGGCGGTCTACAGCTCCTGCACCATCAGCCGCTGCGCGGACGCGCGCACCGCACGTTCCGGCTGGTCCGCCAAGGGCTTCCCGACCAGCCGCGGCTGGTACTCCTGGAGTGGCGGGCTGTCCAACTTCGCCGGTGGCCGGTTCTACAACTACGAGGGTCAACTGCCCACGAACGCCACCTACTACGAGTACGACGTGTACCCCCGCACCCAGGGCGCGGCCCGCGACGCGTACCGGATCGTGGTGAACCGCAGCACGGGCGTCACCTGGTTCTCGCCCAACCACTACACCGACTTCTACCGGCTCTGACCGACCCGGTGGCCAGCCGGTCCAGGAGGCACCCGCATGGACGACGCTGAGCAGGTTGGCGCGGTGGTACTGGCCGGGGCGGCGGCCCGCACCCGACCCGCGCTCTTCGCCGCGCTGGCGGAGGCGCTGGCCCTGCCGGCGTACCTGGGCGACACCTGGGACGCCCTCGCCGACGTGCTCCGGGACCGGCTGGACGCCGGCCCGCTGGCCCTGCTGGTCACCGACGCCGGTCAGCTCCTCGCCGACGAGCCGCCCGGCCAGCACGCGCTGCTGAGGTCCGTGCTCGACGACCTCGCCAGCACCGCCCCGCACCCGCTGCGCGTGGTCCTGCGCCCCTGAGGTCGCGATCGGTCACCGGTCGGGCTGCCGACAGTTCGGCCGGTGACCGGTGCGGTGACGGTGGCGGTGACGCTCGGGTGACGGCCCTTTCGCGATCCTCGTGCCGGACCGGGCGGTGTGCGCCGGCGTGGGCAGCGGGGAGGCCGCAGCGGTGGACTTCGTCGACGGTGTGCTGGTGCGGTTGGCCGACCCGGGCACCCGCGCCGCGCTCTTCGACGACGCCTCGCTGGCCCACCTGGTCGAGGCCGCGTACGACACCGAGGCGATGCCCGTCGCGCCCCCGTACGCGGCCGTCTTCGACGAGCTGACCCTCGGCTTCGCCGCCGCGCCGGTGACCCTCGCCGAGGGGGAGTGGCTGGGCGAGGGTGGCACGGCCCGTACCGAGCTGCGCGTGCGTCTGCACGGACTCGGCGGGTCGGCGCTGCGCATCGACGCGCTCTGGCGGGGGAGCCTCGTGGTGCGCACGAGCGCCGCCCGGGACCGGGTCGAGGACCTCGACGTGGCGACGCCGGCCTTCGACGTCGACCCGCAGATCATCGCCGACCTGGGCGCGTTGCCGGCCGATCCGACGCTGCTGGAGACCGAGCGCCGTACCCGACTGGTGGCCCGGCTGCGGGCGGGCCTGCACCAGCCCGCCGCCTTCACCGACGCGCACCTGGACCGGCTGCTCGCCGGTGTCGGCGCGGCGAACGCCGGTGACCTGGTGGACCGGATGCGCGGGCAGGCCGCCGGCGCGACCGTGCGGCTGCGCTACGCCGCGCCGCCGGCCACCCCACCCACACCCCGCCCGCTGCCGTTCGCCGCCGCCGTGCTGGTCCGCGACCAGGGTTTCTCCCTGGCCGACCTGCTCGTCGAGACGCGGCTGGTCCGTGCCCGCGCCGAGGAGCTGGGGCTGGACGTGCCCGCGCCGGAGGACGTCCGGCGGCGACACCGGGTGGTCGCCGTGTGGGTGGTGCCCGTCGAGACGTTCGACGACGACGGCTGGCCCGGCGGTGACACCGGCACCGCCGCGCAGAAGCGGGCCGACCGGTTCGCCCGTGCCGGCCAGTGGCTCGCCCGCAGCGGCATCGGGCTCGCCGCCGTCCCGACCTGAGATCAGACCAGCAGCAACTTCGTCCGGGAGGACCCGTGGCACCGACAGCAGCATTCCCGTTCATCGAGGTCCGGATCGTGCCGCCCCCGGCGCCGCTGGCCCAGCGTTCGCCGGGCGTCATCGCCGTGGTGGGCAAGACGCCGTCCACGGCCGACGGTGGGTCCGCCCCGGCCAACACACCGGTCCGGATCGAGACCCTCGACGACGCGGTGACCAACTTCGCCCGCCGACAGGCCGGCAACGTGGTCCGCAACGCCCTCTACAACTCGCTCGAACTGGCGTTCCTGCAGGACCCGCGCCCGGCCAAGGTGTACGGCGTCAAGGTCGCCGGCGACGACTACGCCGCCGCGCTCAGCGGTCTGGAGGCCGCCGACGACGTGACCATGGTGTCGCTGGCCAACGAGTCGACCGTCGGCAACCCTGCCGGCGCGGGCGCGCCCACCGGGCTGCACGCGCTCAAGGCGCACGTGGAGACGATGTCCGCTGCCGGCCAACGCCGCATCGGCTTCGCCATGGTCAACCCGGCGACGGAGAAGAGCCCCACCTACGTCACCGACATCACCACCGCCGCGAACCCGCTCAAGAGCAGCACCAGCCGGATGCTGATGATCGCCGCCCGGGGCGCGGACGGCGACGCGGCCACCGCCGCCATGGCCGCCGTGGCCGGGCTGCCGGTGCACCACAGCATCGTGCTGAAGAAGATCCGCGGGGTGGCCATCCCGGTGGCCAAGCAGTACAGCCCGGCCGAGATCAAGGGCCTCTCCGAGGCCAACCTCACCCCGATCATCGACCCCACGTTGATCACCGGCGAGAGCCTGCACTTCGCCGACGGGCGGCTCTTCACCACCGACGCGAGCCTGCTGCACGTCGACCTGGTACGCACCCTCGATCAGATCGAGTTCATGCTCCGCGCCGGACTCATCGGCCTGGTCGGCGACGCCCGCATCACCAAGCCGGGCATGACCCTGCTCAAGACCCAGGTGGACGGCATCCTCGGCCCGCTCAAGCGGCAGGCCGTGATCGACGACTACCGCATCGAGATCCCCGTGCTGGACATCCTCACCATCCCCGAGGTCGCCCGTACCGCCACCGACACGTCGATCGTCACCACCGCCCGGGCCGACCGCACCGTCGACCTCGTCATCACCGTCACCTACGGCCCGGCCGTGAGCCGCCTGCTGGTCACGCTCGTGGCCAAGTTCTGACCGGAGGAACCAGACCATGGAGTGGAAGACCCGCCTCGCGGTGCAGTACACCAAGGGCACCGAGACGGTGTTGATCAGCCCGATCGACTCGTTCAGCCCGTCCTTCTCGCTCAACGTCGAGGCGCTGCACTCGTGCGAGGTGACCCACATGGGCGCCATCCACGCGCCCGTGTCGATGAATTTCACGATGACCGTCAAGGCGATCGGGGACGTCGCCGGCCGGCTCACCAAACTGGCCCTCGACGGCGAGCTGTTCGACATCGCGCTGCTGGAGCACACCGGCGACGACTGGGCGTTCTCGTCCTTCGTGTTGCAGGACTGCCTGATCACCAGCGCCACCCCGACCACCGCCACCATCTCCGGCGCGCCGGCCGCGACGTTCAGCGGCTTCAGCCTGGCGGCCTCGGTCGACCCGAAGACCGGCGACCCGTCCGTCCTGCCGTAACCGCACCAGGATCAACCGGAGGTAACAGATGGCGACCGGAGCTGGCCGCGCCGCCCGGGTCACCCGTACCGGGCTGGCCCTGGTGCACGCGGGCGAGCTGGTGTTGCCGGCGGCCGGCAGCGAGGCCGAGGCCGAGCAGGTGACCGAGGACGATCGCGCCGTCATCGCGTACCACTTCCCGGTGGAGATCGAGGTGGTCGCGGCCGGCGGCGCGTTCGACGCCGACGCGCTCGCGGACCTCGCGCTGGCCCGCCTCGCCGAGCACCTGGACGGGCGGTTCTGACGGTGGCCATCTCGGTGCACGTGCCGGTGCGGATCCGGCTGGACGCGCGGTCGGTGACCGAGCGGCCGGAGGCCGTCACCGACGCGCTCGCCGCCGCCCTGGCCCGCGCCCTGGAACGCTCCCGCCAGGAGGCGGTCGCGCCACACGGCGGCTACCTGGAGGTACGCACCGACGCGCCGGAGTTCCGCTGGACCGGCGCGGCCCGGGAGCACGTGACGCCGGACGAGCGGCGTGCCTTCGAGGCCCGGCTGCGCCGGCGCGTCGACGAGGTCGTCGCCGCCGCGCGGCTCGACCCGGGCCTGCCGCCCGGGGTGCCCCTGCCGCTGAGCGAACCGGCCACCGAGCTGTTCGACCCGCAGCGGATGCGCCACCTGCTCGCCGTGTACCGGGTGCCGTCCTACGACGCCGGTGGGGGCGCCGCCGAGGTGCCGGTGGACGGCCCCGAGCCGCCGCGGGTGACCTACCAGTGGCTGCTGCGCCCGGCCGCCTACCTGGCCGGTCACTTCGCCGAGCTGGCCCGCGAGGCGGTACGCCAGCACGGCGGCCTCCCGTCGGGCGCCCCGCAGGGGATCATCGCCCGGGTCATCGACGTGGACGGCCGCCCGGTCTGGGCGATCATGGTGACCACCACTCCACTGTCGGTCCTGACCTTCGAGCAGTTCGGCGAGACGGTGTTCCGGGCCACCCCGCAACCCCACTTCGAGGTCGAGGCGCGGGTGCCCAGCCCGCAACCCGGGACGGTGCAGCGGCGGCCGGTCGCCGACCGCAGCGCCCTGGTCGCCATGGTGGACGAGGAGTTGAGCGGCGACATCCGGCGGCGGCTGCGGATCGCCTCGCCGCGCGGCGAGACCACCAGCGTCGAGGAGTACCAGGCGCAGATCGAGCGGGCCGTCGACGCCGAGGTGACGCGGCGGGTCGACGCGATCCTCGCGTCGGTGGGCGGGGCCACGCCGACCAGCCTGGTGGTGGTCGACATCGGCGGCGTCTCCCTGTTGCTGGTCAGCACCGAGGAGACCGACGCCACGCTGCACTTCACCGGTACGGCCAACCTGTTGCCGATCAGCGTCGAGCAGCGTCCGGTCGCCGCGCCGGATCCGAACGCGCCGCCCGGCGGTGGCGTCGGCACGGGCACCGGGGCCGGTGCGGGGAACGGAGCCGGCAGCGGAGCGGGCAGCGGCCCGGGTGGCGGTGGCCCGGGCGGCACCGGGGCGGGCGGCCTCGGCACGGGTAGCGGTCCCGGTGGCGGGGCCGGTGGCACCGGCGACGGTGGCACGGCCGCCCGGCGGGGCGGGTTCGTCTTCGACCCGAGCAGCCCCAGCGCACCGCCGGGCGTCGAGGGGCGGCGGTTCCCCGCCGTCGGGGCGGGGCACTCCACGATGCCCGCCTGCGCGTCGTTCAACGGGGAGCCGGAGCTGGCCGCGCTCGGCCCGGACGGCGACGAGCTGCGCCGACTGATGGACGACATCGCGTTCCGGTTGCAGATGGGCGAGCCGTGCCGTTACCCGGCGAACTTCTGCCTCCAGGCCGCCGCCGTGCTGCGCGGCCGGGCCGCCGCGATCAGCCTGCTCGTCGGCTCGGCCGAGCGGGAGGCGTTCACCCGGCCGGTGCCCGAGGGCAGCGGGCGACTCGGCCCGCTGGACTTCCGACCGGTCGCCTCGCCGGCCGTGCAGTTCCTGCGTCACCTGGCCGGCGTCGTGCCCCGCCTCGACCATCTCGCCCAACTCGTCATGCGCCGCTACCGCCAGCCCGAGCACTTCGCGCGGATCCAGGGCGGCTGGATCGACACGTCCGCGTCCTGGAACCTGCACTTCGCGCAGGCGCTCAGCCCGGCCGTGAACGCCGCGGTGGGTGAGCTGTTCGTCGTCGGCAGCCAGGCCATGCTGGTGCAACTCCTGCTCAGCTCGCGGACCGGTATCGAGGCGCGGATCGCCCGCTTCGAGGCGTACGCGCCGATCTTCGAGCGGTTGATCGTCTCCCAGCTCACCGACTACGCCGAGTTGCAGGGGCTGCGCGAGCGGCTGCGCCGCCACGAGGCCGCCCGGTGGACGCAGGCGCACACCGACGCCGGCGGCGGCGCCGTCGCCACGCTCAGCATGCTGAACCCGTCCACCGCCTGGTACGGGGCCGCCCGCGCCATCTCCAGCGCGTTCCTCGCCGCCGAGGCCACCCTGACCAGCCCCGGCGCGGCCGGCGAGATCGTCGAACGCGACGGCGTCACCCGCATCCGCGACTCGCACGCGGTGCTCTGGACCCTGGCCGAGATCGAACAGGCGCTGGTCATCCAGCGCGGCGAGGCCGAGGGCGTCGACCCGCTGGTCAAGCAGATCAGCGACCTGCCCGACGTGCTGGCCCGCTTCGCCGGCAACCGGTCGGCGATCCGCGACGAGCTGTGGCGGGTGTTGCAGGACATGCGACGCCACAACACCGAGATGCTCGGCCGCGCCCGCACCGACGCGCACTTCGCCTTCCGGTCCAGCCGGATCAGCGAACATATCCCGTCGGCCACGATTTCCGGCGGACGCTACGCGTTGCAGGGCATCCATCTCGTCACCCACCAGCAGCTCGGCGAGTTCTTCGGCGGCAACCCCTACTACACCACCGGCGTCGACAGCCTGTTCAGCACAGAGCTGGGCCGGGAGGCGCTGAGCGCGTTCGCCGTCATGGTGGGGATCATCGCGCTGTCGCTGCTCTGCCCGCCGCTGGGCTTCGTGGTCGGGGTCGCCGTCGCCGCCGTCGACGTGGCACACGCCCACCAACGCGAGCGCCTCTACTCCTCGATGCTGGACCCGGAGCTGGTGCTCACCCGCACCGAGGTCGAGGTCGAGCTGTTCGCCGCGTACCTCGGGTTGGCGATGTCGCTGATCCCGGAGGCCGGCACCATCGGCGGCGCGGCCGTGCGCGGCGGCCGGGTCGCGCTGCGCTTCGGCGTCCGCGCGGGGCTGCGCGCCGCCCGGGGGTACGTGGTACGCCGGGTCACCCGGCAGATCGTCGAGGCCGCGTCCCGCGACCTGCTGCAGGGGTTCCTCACCGAGATCCTGCTCAACGAGGTGCTGGAACGTGTCGTGCAGAAGCTGATGGAGCCGATCCTCGCGTACGTGGAGCGCGAGGCGATGCTCAGCGGCGCGGTCGGCGGCCCGGAGGGGGCCCGGTTCATCCTCATGGTGCTCGACTCGCAGCCCGGCGGTGCCGCCGCCGGCCCGCGGGTGCCGGTGGTGCGGCCGTGACCGGGCCCCGCCGGTTCCGCGCCGGCCGGTTCCTCGACGCCGCCGCCGTGCACGCCGCCGCCGACGCGAACCCCCGCCTGCGGCGCTTCATGCGGACCATCGCCGAGCACAGCGAGGCCGGCGAGGTGCGCTCCCGGCGGCTGCTGGAGCACCTCATCCGCCGCATCGTCGACGACGTCGGCGACCTGCACCTGGGCAACGCGCTCAACCGGCTGGAACGCATCGCCGTGCTGCGCGACAACATCGCCGCGATCCTCGACCACGTGCTGGAGGGCGGCACCCTGCCCGAGGGGGTGCGGGTGGCCACCCTCGGCGAGTACTTCGACCAGCTCAGCACCGAGATGCGCGAGCTGAGCCGACCCCGCGAGGGCATCGTCGGTGACGCGCCGCTGCGGCTGGCCGACGACGCGGGCGCGTACGCCGACTCGCTGCTGCGGGAGTTCGACGGCGGCGGCGGCTCGGCCGGCCGGCACGTCGAGCCGGCCGCGATCGTCGGGGACGCGTTCCGGGCCATGCCGGCGGACCGGCAGGCGGCGCTGCGCCGGGCCGCCGAGCTGGAACCGGCCGCGCTGTGGCGCGCGGTCGCCGCCGAGAGTGAGGCCGGCAAACGGTCCGCCGTCGCCGACCTCCAGGCCCGTCTCGGCGGCCGGCTCACCCCCGACGAGCTGGCCCGGCTGCGCACCGCCGTCGACGACCTCGGCCGGGCCCGCTCGCGTGGCCTGCAGATGAGCGACGCCCGGCTCGCCGACGCCCTCGCCCGCATCGGCGACCCGGACCTGCGGGCCGTGGTGGCCGGCGGTGACGTCTGGCTCACCCAGCAGCTCGCCGTGCACAACCCCGAAGCGCTGGCCACCCTGTGGCGGCGCTTCCGCGACGGCGGTGGACGCGCCGACGACGGCCCCGGCTTCCGCCGCTACCTGCGCCACGACATGGTCACCTACGGCCGGGGCGTCCTCGGCGAGTACAGCGCGGCGTTCTCGCTGAGCAGCATCGAGCTGTTCCTCAAGGGACCGGACGCCAACGTCAAGGTCGCCGGCACCGACCTCGTCGGCATCGGCCACGACGGCTGGGTGTGGCTCGTCGACGACAAGTCGCACCGGGCCGCCAGCGTCAGCGGGGTCAGCGCGCTCACCGACAACCTCGTGGTCAACCTGCGCCGCGACGCCGCCGACTTCCGCGAGGCGATCGCCCGCCTCCAGCGCGACGACCCCGGCTTCACCCCCGATCCGCGCATCCTCGACGCGATCTCCCGGATGGAGGACGCCGCCGCCGAGATCGACCGGATCAACCGGCGCGGCTCCGCGTCCACCCGGCCCGCCCGCATCAGCGCCGCCCTGGCCGAGCGCCGGCTGCGGCTGCGGGTCACCAGCGCCGCGGGCGAGGTCCGCGAGATCACCCAGGCGCTGCGCGACCTCGGCCTGGCCGTCGAACCCACCGGTACCCCTGTGCCGCTGCCACCCACCGGAGGACGCTGAGCATGGCGATCACCAGCAGCTTCATGCGGTACGGCACGGTGCCGTCGGCGATCATCAGCGACGGGGTGCTGCCGATCCCCCTGTGGGCGGTCACCGCCATCTCCCTGGCGCAGACGTACCACCTGCCGCCGATCGGCTCCACCGCGCACAAGGCCATCGTGGCCACCCACGACGACACCATCACGCTCACCGGCGTGCTCGTCGGCGCGGAACGCTACGCCTGGAAGTTCGCCCTGGAGACGATGGCCGAGGCGAGCAAACGCGGCACCGCCCTGGCGGCGTACTCCGGCGGGAAGTTCGGCGGGCTGATCCTGGTCACCTCCATGACCATCCGCACCGACATGCAGGTGCAGTCGCTGACCTTCAACGCCTCGGCCGCCCGCCGCGACGTCCTGGACACCACCATCACCCTCGTCCACGTGCCCCGTCCCAGCCTGCTCGGCAAGCTGCTCGACGTGGCCAGCATCGGAGTCGGCGCGCTCGCCGACGGGTTGGGCAACTGATGCCACCGTTCCCGATCGACCGCTACCTGCTGCCGGAGACACCGATCGCGGTGCCCGACGGGTTCACCGAGGTGCGGCAGAGCCTCACCGCCGGCCTGCCACACCGCGTCGAGTTGGGCGCGGGCGTGCACGCGGTGCTGATCCTGCCCACCGGCCTGGCCCGACAGTGGCTGTCCACCGACCCGCTCGCCGTGGTGAGCAGCTCCGCCGACGACCTCGCGCCCCGACCCGCGCCGACGGCCACGTCCCGACCACCGGCGCTGGTCGGGCGGGTGCCGCTGCGTCTCGTCGTCCGCCAGGGCACCCGCATCCTCGGCTCCGTGCCGCTCGCCACCGGCCTGCGCCGGGTCTGCCCCGACGCGGGCACACCCACCGCCCCCGGCGTCACCCCGGTCGCCGTCGAGGTGCTGGTGCTGGCCTGGCTGCTGCACGCCGGGACGGTCCGCGGCTCCGGCGACTACGGCTCCCACCTGACCGTGGCCTGGCGGCCCGCCGACCGGGCGGTGGACCAGTTCGGGCCACCACCGATCAACGAGTTCGTCTGGCGTCGCCGGCCGCCCGCGCAGCGCGTCGAATCCGACCTCGGTCCCGCCCGGCTGCGCTACCGCTACCTGCTCGACAAGAAGATGCGGAGGGTGCTGCGGTGACGCTCACGCCGTTCCAGACCGGCCAGGTACGCCAGGGCGCCGTCGGCAACGACGCCGGCTGGACCATCACCTTCCACCGGGAGACCCCGACCGGCATCAGCCCGGACGCCGCGCTCACCCTGTCCAGCGCCGACTACTACGCGGCCATCGACGCCGCGCTGCCCGACGGGCTGGGCCCCGGCGCGTACACGGTCACCGTGCAGGGGCTCGTCGACGAACACTTCGCCGCGCTGCGCACCGCCGAGGGGCAACCGCCGCTGGTGGCGAAGCTGCACCTGTACTGGCGCGACGCCAACACCTCCGTCGGCGCGTTCTTCACCAACCTGGTCGGCGTCAACGCCGGCCCGACCCCGGCCGAGCTGACCCAGGCGCTGGTCGCCGTCCTGCGGGTCACGAAGGTGCGCCGGCTCACCGGCGAGCGGACGTACGACACCGAGCTGACCCTCGTCGAGCAGGCGTACGCCCGGCTCGGGCAGCGGGTCGCCGAACGGTTCGAGGCGGCCACGTTCACCGCCGCGATCCGCGCCATCGGCGAGCGGACCCGGGTGGACGTGACCGGATGGGGCGCCAACCCGGACGGCACGATGACCCGGGGCGCGACCGAGGCGGCCGGCGACGAGCGGGTCGCCTTCGGGGCGGGGCTGCTCTACCGTGCCGCCCTGGAACGCCTCGGCGGCGCGTTGCAGCAGTCCCTCAACGCGTACGGGCGGGGGATGCTGCTGATCCGCGACGGCACCGTGCACGTCGGCAAGCGTCCCATCCCGTACCCGGAGGGCGAGCCGAAGCCGCTGACCCTCGCCACCGGTCTGCTGGCCTGCACCGAGAACGGCACCCAGGACACCGACCCGTACGCGGCCACCGAGACCGGCGGCACCGCCGCGCCGCGCCGCCGGGCGTGGACGCTGACCCTCAAGGGCCGCCCCGACCTGAAGCCCGGCGACCTGGTGCGCTTCGACCCGCCCGCCACCGACGAGGCCACCACGCTGGGCAGCGTCGGCGCGGCGCTGCTCGGCTCGTTCGCCGCGCCGTTCGCCCCGTCGACCGGGGAACTGGGCGCGGGGTCGAAGCTGCTCTACCTCAGCGCCGCCCGGCACACGCTGTCGCGTACCGCCGGGTTCGTCACGGTGGTGCAGGGCGTGGAGGTCGCGTCGAGCGCCCAGGCGTGGGACACCTGGAGCGACGCGTCCGGTGTGGGGACCGCCGAGCCGGCCGGCCCGGCGTCGTCGCCCGGGGTGGCCGCCGCCGAGGCGGTGCGCCGGGCCGCCCGCGCGGCCCGGGGTGAGACGCGCGGCCTGGAGATCGGCGAGGTACGCGCGGTCGCCACCAACGCCAGCGGCGCGGTCGAGCCGCCCGCCCAGACCGAGACGGTGTGGGAGGGCCTCGTTCGCCCGGACGGCCGCCCCAACGGCTCCCGCCGCCTGCCGGTACGCCGGCAGCAACCCGCTCCGCTGCCCGGGGTGACCTACCTGACCCCATTCGCCTGGGGCGGGTGCGGGCTGATCCTGCCCCGCTACCCGGGCACCCGGGTGGCGCTGGCCTACCGCAACGGCGCACCGGACGACCCGGTCGAGGTGGGCGCGCTCTGGCCCACCGGGCACGCCCCGGTCTCCGAGCCGGGGGACTGGTGGCTGTCCCTGCCGGTCGGGGTGGCCGACAGCAGCCGCTCGTCCATCGCCGACACGGCAACCCCCGCCGACCACGACGGCAAGGTGGCGCACGACCTCACCGACGGCGACGGCAACCGGGTCATCGAGCTGGGCGAGCTGACCGTGCGGGTGGGTCGGGCCCAGCTCAAGGGTCGCGGCCAGCGCCCGGCGCGCGCCGACGAGGCCGACAGCATCACCATCGAGCACGCCGGCGGCGGGTCCTCGATCGTGATGAAGCAGGACGGCTCGATCACCATCACCGCCACCCAGATCGACCTGGACGCCGGCAACGGCGCGGTGAACATCAGCGGCGGCACGGTCAGCATCGCCGCCGACGACGTCGACGTCCAGGTCAGCAACGCGATGAACGTCCACTGAGGAGAGCGACATGGCATTCGTGCTCACCACGTCGAGCGACGTGCACTGCCCCAACCAGGGGAAGGTCTCTCCGACCGGGCAGGGCAAGCTGACCGTCGACCACAAGCCGGTGGTCCGCCTCGACGGCATCAACGGCAAGTCGGTGGCCGGCTGCACCATCACCACCAGCAACTCCACCAAGCAGTGCAGCACGGTGACGTCCGCGACCGGGGCGGCCGGAAAGCTCACGGTCGGCAACGTGGCCGTGGCGTTGGACTCGCTCAGCGGCGCCACCGACGGCTCCAGCCCCGGACTGTCCGCCAGCGCCGGCCAGAGCAAGCTGAAGGCGGCCTGACGTGGACCGTACCGAGCGCGAACGGCAGGCCGCCCAGCGCCGCTACCTCGGCTGGGGCCTCGCCTTCGAACCCACCATGCCCGGCGTCGACCTGGCCCGGGACATCGTCTTCGACGATGGACCGAACGGCCGGACGTTGGCGCTGGTCGAGGGCACCGGCAACGTGGCGCAGAGCCTCGCGGTGGCGCTGACCACGCTGCGCGGCTCGAACGTCTTCGACGCGACGTTCGGCTTCGACGGCCTCAACGCCCTCGCCGAGCAGATCGAGCCGAACCTCATCCGCGAGCAGGTCCGCATCGGCATCATCACCCTGCTCGACCGCGATCCGCGGGTCCGCAAGATCGTCGACGTCAACCTCGACGACGGCCGGCTCGGCGCGGGCCGCGCCGACGACGCCTCGGCCGCCGCGCTGCGCGCCTCGCGCACCCTCCAGGTCCAGGTCCAGTTCGAAACCATCACCGACGACCGGCTCTCGGTGCGCCTCGGGGAGCTGCCAAGTGTCTGACCCGACCCTCCCGGCCGAACTGGCCGACGTCCTCGCCGTCGACGCCGCCGCGCTGCGGGCCACCGGCTCGACGGGCTTCGGCGTCGTCGAGACCGGCTTCGTGCCCAAGTCCTTCGCCCGGTTGCTCGCCGAGAAGCTGGCCACCGCCCGGCTGCTCTTCGGCGAGGACGTCGACCTGACCAGTGGCGCGGTGCTGCGCAAGGTCCTCGAACTCGCCGCCCTGGAGGACGCCCGGATGTGGGCCGCGCTCGGCGCGGTCTACGACAACTCCTTCGTGGTGTCCGCGACCGCCGACGCGCTGACCCGCCTCGGCGAGGAACTCGGCATACCCCGGCCGTACCTGCCGGCCCGGGGGACGGTGAAGCTCAAGCTCAAGGCCGCGCTGCCGACCGGCCACCCACAGCTCACGCTGCCCCGGGGCGCCCGACTGTCCACCCCCGGCGGGCACCACGTGGCCCTGGACGAGACGGTGGTGCTCTCCGCCGCCGTCGGTGAGCGCGAACCGGCCGTCGCCGCCTTCTATCCCGGCCCGGCGCACAACCTCGACCCCACCCAGCCGCAGCAGAAGATCGACCGCTGGAACCGCGCCGACACCCTGCTGGCCGACCTGGACGACGCCGAGCAGGCCGCCGGCAAGGAGCTGGTCGAGATCACCCACGCCGTCGCGCTCACCGGCGGCGAACAGCAGGTCTCCGACGCCCGCTACCGGCAACTGTTGCTCGCCGCGCCCCGCTCCATCTGGACGGCCGAGGCGATCGGCCTCGCCGTGGCCACCGTGCCCGGCGTACGCCAGGTGCAGGTCTTCGACGGCCGGGGCGGACTGGACCTCAACCAGTCCATCTTCGGCAACTTCAACTTCATCGAGCGGGTCTTCAGCACCGAACGCGACCTGGGCAACCCGTACTACGTCACGGTGCTCGTCGCGCCGACCGCCGCCGCCATCTGGGACGGGCCGGACGGCCTGCACGCCGCCGTCGAGTCGGTCATCGAGGACCTGCGCCCGGTGGGCATCTTCGCCTCGGTGGACCGCGCCGACGAGGTCGGCATCGGCGTCGAGGCCGACCTGGTGATCCGGGGCCTGCCGCTGCCCACCGGCTCGAAGGAGACGATCAACGCCTCCACGGCCGCCACCGAGCTGCGCGCCCGGCTGCACGCCCGGCTGCGCCGGTACGTCGACGAACTGCCCTTCGGCGAGCCGGTCCGCGCCGCCGAGGTGATCTGGACGCTGATGAACGAGCCGGGCGTCGCCGACGTGCGCAACCTGCGGCTGGTCCGCTTCCCGGCCGACTCGGCGGTGGTGGTGACCGGCAGCGCGCCCACCGGCGACGGGGTGCAGCGGCTGCCGGTCGGCGACAACGCGGTGCTCGCCGCCAACCAGGTGCCCGTCTACGTCGACCGGGACGACCCCCGGCCGTTCCGGATCGTCTGAGCGGGGGCGCGATGACCGACATCCGGGTACCCGTGGACGGCGTCGACCCGTCCGTCGAACGCAACCTGATCGACCAGTTGGAAGGCCCCTACCCGGGAACCGTCCGGCGGGTCGTGGTGCCGCTCGCCACCACCGGTGCCGCCGCCGTGGACTGGACCAGCCGGCATCCGCTGCTCACCGTCGTGCTGCGCCGCGACCTGGCCGAGGAGACCGTCCGGGTGACGGTCACCGTCGACCCGGGCGGCGCGGGGCAGCGGGTACTGCCGCCGGTGGTGTTCGCGCCCTGGTCCGCCGAGGGCGCGTCGGTGCCGGCGTACGTGCCGGACACCGCCGACGAGCCGCTGGTCGCGCCGTTCGCGGTCGCCGTGTCGGCCGAGCGGGCCGTCGAGGGCACGGCCGCCACGGCGGTCACCGGCACCGCGCTCCCCGCCCTCGTCGAGCTGGCCGTGGTCGAGGGCAACCTGGGTCGCCTGCTCTACCTGGTGTCGTACGAGAAGCACCGGCTGCGTCGGGCGGCCCGGGAGGTGCACGCGTACCGGACCCTGGCCCACGCCCGGCGCGACGCGCTGGACCGGATCGGCGCGGACGTCGGGGTGGCCCGCTTCGTCGACGAGCTGGTGCACGAGCCGACCAACGGCGAGGTGTACGCCCGACGCCTGCCCCCACCGGCCCGCGAGCCGGACGACGCGTACGCCCACCGGCTCGGGCTGTACCGGCGGTTCCTGCTGCCCACCCCGGGCGCGGTACGCCGGCTGCTCAACGGCCCCGGCGCGGACACCGACCCGAACACGGGCCTCTTCGCCGACCTGCCCGGCGGGGCGCGCTTCACGCTGCGCGAGGACGACGACCAGTTCGCGGTGGCGGTCCGGCTGGTCGCCGTCGGTGACCCGCAGCACCGCAGCAACTTCCTCGCCCAACTGCGCCGCGACCGCCTGGTGTTGCCCGCCAACACCCCGCCGAACAACACCGTCCACGCCGGTCGGGCGTTGCCGGCCAGCCGCCTCGCCGAGGTCACTGCACTGCGGGCGAGCCTGCGTCAGTCGTACACCTTCGACAGCTCGCACGGCATCGCGCCGCCGCTGGCGACCGCCCTGGACCGTGCGGGGCGGGTGTGCCGGGCGCTCGGCTCGACGATCGTGTGGCAGGTCAGCCGCGCCCAGGACGACGCCGGTGGGAGCCGCTACGAGTTGGGTCTCGGCGTCGACGTGAGCTGGCCGACCCCGGCGCAGGCCACCGACCTGCGTAACCGGGTGCTGGACACCGGCCGGACGGTGACCGCCGACCGGACCGCCGAGGCGCTCATCGCCGCCGCCCGCGCCGCCGGCGTGCCCACCGTCTCGGCCGACGGCGAGCTGGCCTGGCTGTGGCGGGTCTGCGGGTTGCCGACCACGCACCGGGTCAGCACCACCGTGATGTACCTGTCGCACCTGCCCACCCGAGGGCTCGCGGTGACCGCGCCGCTCACCGCTTCGGTGGGCGTCGACGCGCCGGTCGAGGCGCAGTTCCACGCCCCGGGCGACCCGGGTGGCAACGCCCTGCTGCTGGCCGGTCTGGCCGCGGCACGCACGGCCTGGGTGGCTGCCGGGGAGACGGCGTGGTCCCCGTTGACCGACGCGGCGGCCCGGACCCGGTGGGCGGCCGTGCCGACCCGACCGGCCGGGCAGCCGGTCGACGCGGTCCTCGCCGCCGCCGGCCTGCCCGCGGTACGCGACCCGGCGCCCGTGGTGGCCGCGCTGAACCGCCTCCCCGACGAGCTGGTGGAGACCATCGAACTGCCGGCTGCGTTGGCGTCCGCGCTGATCGCCGGCCAACCGGCCGCCGCCGACCGGCTGGCCCGGCTGGTGGGGCTGCTGCGCGACCAGCACCTCGCCGCCGTGCTTCCGCTCGTCGAGACGGGCAACCGGGTGCTGCTGGTGTGCGGCGTCATCGGCCTGCCGCAGGCCGGGCTGAACCTGAGCGAGCGTCGGGCCACCGGGTTCCGCTGGTACACGGTGGGACTCGGCGGCGGCACGGCGGAGATCAAGGCGGTCGGCGCGCGGACCGCGCTGCGCCCCACCCACGCCGGCCTGGTCGCCGTGGTGGCGCTCTCCTACGTACGGACCGGCCGGACCGATCCGTACGAGTTCCGGGTCGAGCTGCCCGACGGGGTGACGTTGACCCTGGAGCAGTACGAACGGCTGATGAACACCCTGACGAGGATCTGCCCGCTCGGGGTGGAGATCAACACCTTCGGCATTCGCCGTGACCACGTCGACCTCGACGACGACGGGACGGCCGAGCCGCTGCGCCCGGCCGTCGCCCGGACCTTCCGCACCTTCCAGCAGCGCCGGCACCGCGGCGTGTACGACCAGCTCTGAGAGGGACACCACGATGGCGAACGAGATCAACTACGACGGGGTGACCGTCACCGAGCTGTACGAGGCGTTCACGCGCCACGGCATTCCCGCCTCGGACGCCAGCGTGCTGGTCTCCTCCTGGATCTACGAGAACGTCGGCACCGCGAAGCGGGTGTTCAGCTACGCCGAGTCGTTCCCGGCGGTGGAGCCGGGCTGCGCCCCACCACCGTTCGCCCGCACGTTCGCGCACACCGACTGGGTGGACGGCGAGGACGTCGTACAGGCCGGCCAGACACCGGGGGAGCAGGGCTTCAACGAGCGGTTCCACCGCATCGAGCACGACCTGGACCACCTCGGCGCCGACCTGGCCAAGGCGTTCACCTGCATGGCGGCGATGCGGGTGAGCCTGCGCCGGTTGCTCGACGAGATCCGCGCCGAGATCAACCGGCTGCACTCGACGGTGCACGAGAACAAGATCGTGCCCGGCCCGTACACCTTCGAGCAGATCCCCAACTACATCGGCGCGTTGGACTTCGGCAAGTACATGGGCACCACGATGTTCATGGACAAGAAGGTCAGCATCTGGCAGACCAAAGCCGGCACGATCGTGCTGCCCGCCGTGGAGACCCTCGGCGTGGACGTGGTGGTCGGTCCGAAGGTGCGCGGCGCCGCCCAGGTCGCCCGCTACGCCGTCGAGCACGGTGACGTGCGGCAGCGCTTCCCGCGCGAGGTGAAGGTGGTCGAGTTCATCCGCTTCTTCGGCGAGGACGAGGTGGCCGACGGCCGGACCATCCGCGACGTGCTCAAGGTGCTGCCGGCCGACAGCAGCTACCCGAGCCTGGACGCGATGATCGCCGAGGTCAGCGAGCGCGAGGCCGTCATGGTCCGGACCACCGTCGGGGCCCAGTCGGCGGTCTCCGCGGCCCTCGGCGTCGACGCGGGGCTGGAGAACGTCGCGGACGCCGACATCGCGATGCTCGCCGGGGTGCCGACCAAGGCCCGCGCCGCGCTGGCCCGCGCCGGGATCAGCACGCTGGGCAAGCTCGCCGAGGCGCCGGCCGAGCGGGTGCTCGGCATCATGAAGGAGGCCGGGGTACGCGCCGAGGCCGGCGACGCCGCCGAGTGGACCGGGTACGCCCAGACGCTGAGCAAGCTGCGCTGAACGGCCGGCGACGACTCCGGCGAACGGTTGATCCGCGCCGTTCGCCGGGTCGGTGTGACGACACTGCGCTGGCGTACCGACCCTCCACACCCGACCGTGAGAATCCCACGGGGCGATCGGGCACGAAGGGCGCGCGGATGGCAGTTCACGAGGCGAGGTACGACCTGCGCTCCGGGGCGCCGGAGACCGGGGCGGTGCGACCGAGTCGGTACGCGTTGCGGCTGCTCGGCGGCTTCGCGCTGGAACGCGACGGCCGGTCCGTGGTGGTGCCGCAGGGGGCCCGGCGGCTGCTCGCCTACCTCGGCGTACGCCAGCGGTGTGCCCGCTCGGAGGCTGCTGGGACGCTCTGGCCCGCCTCCCACGAGGATCGGGCGCGGGCCAACCTGCGCACGATGCTGTGGCGGCTGCACCGGGTGACGCCCGAGCCCTTGGTCGAGGAGGACGACGGGCTGGCCCTGGCCGCCGACGTCACGAGTGACGTGGCCGCCCTGAGCACGGCGGCGGCCGTCCTGCTGGCCGGCGGCTCACCCGTGGGCACCGTGCCGGCGTTGGCGACCGGCGAGCTGTTGCCCGGCTGGTACGACGACTGGGTTCTGACGGAGCGGGAACGGCTGCGCCAGACCCGGCTGTACGCGCTGGAAGCTCTCGCCGAACGCCTCACCGCCCAGGGACGCTTCAGTGAGGCGGTGCAGGTGGCGTTGACCGCCGTGCACCTGGAGCCGCTGCGGGAGAGCGCCACCCGCGCGCTGATCGCGGTGCACCTGGCCGAAAGCAACATCAACGAGGCGGTGCGACGGTTCGAGCTGTTCCGCGCCGACCTGGGCCGGGAGTTGGGCGTCGCTCCGACACCCTGGCTGGAGCGTCTGGTGCAGGCTGGCCGCTCCGGCGCCGCGGTCCCGTATCCCTGAGCAACCGCACCACCCATACCGACAACGCGCCCCCGCGTGTCCCGCCTGGCCTCTACCTGTCTCGCCTGGCCGCTACCTGTCTGGCTCCTGCCCGGCCGTCGGTCTGCCCCCGCCAACAGTCCGCTCAGTCAGCCCGGCCGCCCGCGGGCGGCGGCCACGGGTCTCCTGCGCGCCCTCTGCTCTGCTTCAACCCGCGCAACACTGAGACGCCGTCAGTGTTGCCTCCGTTGAAGCAGAGCAAGGGACGCGCGAGGGGGTGGGGTAGGGGCGTCGGGTTGGCGGGCGGGCGGACTGCTGGTCAGCCGGGTCAGTGGGTCGCGGGCGGGATGCTCTGCTCGTACTGGAAGACGTTGTGCGGGTCGTACTTCGCCTTGACTTTGCGCAGTCGTGGGAAGTTGCGCCCCCAGTAGGCCTCCTCCCACTCCGCCATGCCGATGTTCGGCACGTTGACGTACGCGCCGTCCACGTAGGGTCGCAGCGCCTGGCTGAACTCGGCGATCCAGGTCTGCGCGATCGGGGTGATGGCGTCGCCGCTGTCCGGCTCGCCGCGGGTGCCCCAACCAGCGCCGGGCTCGGAGTAGAAGAGCGCGTCACGGTGCGGAAACGCCGAGCCGCCGAAGGGCTCCTGCCGTTGGGCGCCCCGGCCGAACGCCTGGGTGAAGAAGTTGCTGTCCGGCGACGGAGCCTTCTCCATGAACTCGCGGACGATGCTGATCGCCCTTGTCGGGAAGGGTTCCCTGGTGAACTGGGAGAAGAACTTCCACTTCGCCGGCTCTTCGTCGTTCGGGACCTGGAATCCGGCGTACGTCTCGCTCCAACCGCCGATCTGCACGCTGACCTCGGGGTTGCCGATGGAGAGCAGCGGTTCCAGCAGCCTTCTCACCTCCGCCTCCGATCCCTCGGCGAGCACCCCGAACACCAGGATCTCGGTCGGGTGGATCTCGACCTGGCTGCCGAGGCGGGGGTCGGCGAACGGCGCGACGCGCTGCCAGGTGTCGAAGACGTCGTGCAGGTCGTCGAGGCCCGACCAGGTCGCCTGCAGGTACGCCACGCTCTCCAGCGGGGCTACCTGGTAGGTCAGGGAGGTGACGATCCCGAAGTTGCCGTTTCCGGCGCCGCGCAGCGCCCAGAGCAGGTCCGCGTGGTTCCACGGGTCCACCTCGAGCACCCTGGCGCCGTTGGCGCCCGCCGCGACGACGATCTCCGCCCCGATCAGGTTGTCGCAGGCCATGCCGAGGTAGCGGGTGAGGAACCCGAAGCCGCCACCGAGGGTCGCGCCGGACAGGCCGACGGTCCCCTCCGTTCCGGTCGTCGCCGCGAGGTCGTACTCCCCGAGCGCGGTGATCGCTTCCGACTGGTTGAGCCCCGCGCCGAGCTTCGCCGTGCGCGTGGCGGTGTCGATGTGGACGTCCTTCAGCTCGCTGACGTCGATGACGAGGCCGTTGTCGACGTTCGACCAACCTTCCAGGCTGTGCCGGCCGCTGCGTACCCGCAGCGCCACGTCGTGCTGCCGAGCCCAGGTGAGGGCGTTGACGACGTCCTGGGTCTCCTGAGCGAAGACGATGACCAGCGGGTAGCGCACGAACAGCTCGTCCCAGCCGATGCTCGCCTCCGCGTAGTCGGGGCTCTGGGGGCGGACGATCCGGCCGGTCAACGTCGCGGGCGGGTAGGTGTCGCCGACGGGTGGGCCGTCCGCCGCCACCGCCGAACTGCCAGCCATCACGCCGGGCAGGGCGATCGCTCCGGCGCCGACGGCCGTCGCCCTGAGCAGATCGCGACGAGAAAGGTCGCGCATGGTCCGAATCCTCTCGACGGGGGTCGCGTCAGAGATTCGACCGAGAGGACCTTTGCCTCCCAACTGACGCAAAACCACCGTAATTCCGCAGGCTGCGGCGCAGATCCGAGAACTTGTCACAGAACCCGGTCGGGTGACGCGACGGCAGGTCAGTTGGCGTGCGCGGGCTGGTCCAGGATGGCGCTGAACCGCTCCTCGGCAAGATCGAGCTGACCGAAGATGTGCCGCTTGACCCCCGCCGACAACGGCGTGTCCGGCCGGCCGATCAGATCCCGGAAGAGCGGCACCAGCGGCCGGTACTTACGGGCCGACGAGACGACCTTCGGCCCGACCGTGTGGATCACGCCGACGCCGTTGTCGGTGAAGTCCGACACCTTGATCACCCGGGCCCAGGGCTCGCGGTCCAGGCTGACCGCCAGGTGCTCCCGGTACTGCGTGTTGCGGTCCCGCTCGGGGTCGTACACCGGGTTGGTGACGGCGGCGACGAGCGTCGCGACACGCGTCCCGAACCGCACGGCGAGCGCGGCCAGCGCGGCCCCGGTCGGGTCGGTGCCGGCGCCGTCGCCGGCCAGCTCGACCGGGTGGTCCTCGACCGCGTCGTGCAGCAGGCCGGCGACGATCACGTCCACGTCGCGCACCTGGTAGTGGTGCATCAGTCGGATCGCCACCCGCAGCAGGTGGTTCAGGTACGGCTCGCGGACGCGCCGGTCGTCACGGTGCAACTCGGCGGCCAGGTCGAGCGCGGCGGTCAACCGCTCGCGGGCGGCGTCGTCGAACTGTTGGATCTCCAGCCGGAAGCGCTCCAGCAGGCCCGGTTCGCCGTGGATCTCGGTGATCGCGTGCATCGGCATGCTGCCCAGGTGCGGCGGGAAGTCCATGCGTCACTTATAGCCGATCTTCACCACATCGATGAGCCCTTACGTCGTCGACCCGACCACGAACTCCGGCGGGTCGAGCCGTCAGATCGGCAACCGGTCGGCCCCGGCCAGGGGATTCACCACGAGAGGGACCAGCGGCGTCGGTAGCACGGGATCACGACGCAGGGTGGGCGTCCAGCCCGCGTCGGCGGCCAGGTCGGGATCGTGGACCGCGTTGTACGCGGCCAGCAGGTCGACCGGCCGGGCCCGGCCGGTGCCCTGGCGCACCCAGGAGCCCCGCTCGGTCAGCCCGGTGCCACCCCAGTCGTAGAGCAGGTCGGCCGGGTCGACCGCCGGATCCAGGGTGAAGAAGTTGTTCTCCGCGTACATCGCCGACTGGACCCCGACGCCGAGGGCGTACTGGAAGCCGTCCCCGCCGAGCCGGTAGTGGTTGTTGTAGACGTCGACCTGACCGAAGCGCACCCGGGGCAGTCGTTGCAGGACGCCGTCGAAGAGGTTGTGGTGCAGGGTGACCTTGAGCCGGCCCACGTCCGGCCCGACCGTGTTGGACGAGCCGATCAGCATCAGCTTGTCCCGCCCGATGAACCGGTTCCAGGTGGCGGTGACTCCGCTGGCGGTGTGGGTGACGTCCAACGACCCGTCGTGCACCTGGTAGGGCCGCCCGAAGTAGCTGGGCTGGGCGCTGTCCGGGTTGTCGCCGTCGGTGAACGTGTTGTGGTCGACCCAGACGTGCTCGCTGCGACGTACCGAGATCTGGTCGTACTGGCTGTTCCAGTTGCCGGTCTCGCCGTCGGTCGGCGACCAGGCGGGGAAGCAGTCCCGGGCGTCCACGAAGGTCAGGTTTCGCACGATGACGTTCGACGCCCGGTCGATCATGAGGGTGAGGCCGGTCAGCCGGGCCCCGCGCAGCCCGACGATCGTGGTGTTGGGGCCCACGTTGATCTGGGTCTGGCGGGTCTGGTTCGCCACCGACCGCACCCGGGCCTCCTCCAGCGGCCCGGCGGGGGCCACCCGACCCCACACCGCCGGGTCGTACGCGGCCAGGTAGGCGTCCAGCCGGTACGTCGGGTCGGCCAGGTCGGCGCAGCTCAGCGCCGTACCGTCGGGTGCTTCGAAGCCGTCGACGGCACCGTCCACGTAGATGAGCTTCGGCGTGGCATCGGTGGCGTTGGTGGCGTTGTCACCGCCGAGCGCGTCGACCAGCTCGGCCCGGCTGTGCACCACCCGGGTCCGTTCGGCGGTGGCCGCCGAGCCGCCGGTGGTGCCGTCGCCCTCGGCCGCCCAGCCGTCGCGCTCGGGCAAGGCCTGCCGACCGAGGTGGCGGGCCGACCAGGACAGCCGGTCGGTGGGCGGAACGTCGGGGTGGGCGGCGGCCGGTGCGGCGACGAGCAGCAGGGCGACCACCAGTACGCCGATGAGGGATTTGCGCATCGCTTCGCTCCGTTCTGCTGAGGTGTCTGATGGCGTGGTGTCGGGTCCGGAGGTGCTATTCCGCGAGTTCGGTGCGATACGGGGCAGTCGCCCAGGGCACGCCCCACTCGCTCGGCAGCGCCCCGCGTTCGGCCGAGGCGCGCAGCACGTCGGCCACGCCGCGCAGGTGACGGACGCGCTGGTCTCCGTCGCCCACCCCGTCGACCAGCTCCCCGTCGAGCAGTCGGGGCTCGGGGGCGGCCCGCAGCGCGTCCAGCAGGGCGGTGAACGGCGCGGTACGGGCCAGCGGCGCGATCAGCGGCACCCCGACCGGGTCGATCCGGTGGGCGAGCAGGTTCTCCAGCAGGCCCCGTCGACCGGGGACGCGGCGGGTCACCGCGTCGCCGGGCAGGCGCAGCCGGTCGGTCGGGTACTCCAGCGACGCCGGCCCGCTCGTGCCGGTCACCACCAGCTCGCCGGCCACGAACTCGGCGGAGGCCAGCGTGACCGCCGCCAGCACGGGTGGGCCGGCGCGGAGACGGACGCGCAGCACCGCCGTGTCCTCCACCTCGATCGGCCGGACCCGGTAGCGCTCCACCTCGATCGCCGCCGGCCACGGTGGCGCCCCTCCCAGCGCCTCGGCGACCGCGAGGCACTGCATTACCGCGTGCGCGAGCGGGTTGACGAGCGCGCCGTCCAGCACCGGCCGGCCGTCCACGCTTCGTCGACCGGCCCACGGGGAGCGGGCGTAGTAGGCGTCCGGCCGTTGCCAGGCGGCGACGGCGGAGATGCCGGTGACCGTGCCCAACCGGCCCGCGGCCACCGCGTCGGTCAGCGCGGTCAGCGCCGCCGAACCGAGCGCCTGAAAGCCGACCTGCGCCACCCGGCCGGCCGCCGAGAGCGCGTCGGTCAGCTCGTGATGCTCGGCCATCGACAGCACCGGCGGCTTCTCCAGCAGCAGGTCCGCGCCGGCCGCGACGGCGTCGCGGGCGATCGGCAGGTGGGTGTGCGGCGGAGTGCAGATCACCACCACCTCCGGGCGGGTGGCGGCGAGCATCGTCGGGTGGTCGGTGAACACGCCGACGCCGGGCGGCACGGGCGCCTCCCGCTCGTCGCGCACCGGTGCGACGTCGACCAGGGCGACGAGTCGCAGGCGGCCGTCGGCGTGCAGCGGGGCGATCACCCGCCGGTGCCAGTGACCGTGCCCGTTCGCCCCGATCACCGCCACCGTCGTCGGCGGCACCGACCCGTTCACGCGACACCGACCGAAAGCGCCACCGCCGGTAGCGCCGCCCTCCCGGCCGGGGCCGCCCGGCTCACCGGACGCCGGCCAGGGTCGCCTCGACGCCGTGTCGTCCGAGCGCGGTGAGCCAGGCGGTCACCTGGGCGCGTACCTCGTCGTCCTCGGCGACCTCGGCCGGGATCACCTCGCGGAGCGCGAAGACGGCGTCGACCGCGCCGGCCGGGCTCTGCGCGCCGGCGTCCAGGGCGGCCCGGATCGGCCCCGCGAGCGGGTCCTGCAACGGCAGCGGGCGGCCGTCGTCGGCGTACCCCAGCGCGAAGCGCAACCAGGACGCCACGACCAGCGCGCCCCAGCGCGCGGACCGTCCGGACGCGCGCAGGTCGGCGATGGTCTGCAGGATGCGTTGCGGCAGCTTCTGCGACCCGTCGGTGGCGACCTGGAGGGTGCGGTGCCGGATCGCCGGGTTGCCGAACCGGGCCAGGACCTGTTCGCCGTAGTCGACGACCCGCACCCCGTCCGGCGGTGTGAAGCTGGCCGCGACGTCCTCGGCGATCAGCCGGCGCAGCACGTCGGCCAGGTGCGGGATCTCCAGGGCGTCCGCGATGGTCTCCCGCCCGGCCAGTGCGCCGAGGTACGCCACGGCCGAGTGCACACCGTTGAGGGCGCGCAGCTTCAACCGCTCCCACGGCCCGGCGTCGTCGGTCAGCACCGCCCCGGCGTGTTCCCAGCCCGGCCGTCCGCCGGGGAAGTCGTCCTCGATGACCCACTGCGCGTACGGCTCGGCGGCCACCGCGGCCAGGTCGGTGACGCCGAGCGCCCGACGGGCCGTGTCGATGGTCTCCGGGGTGCTGGCCGGCACGATGCGGTCCACCATGGTCCCCGGGCACGTCACGTTGGCGGCCACCCAGTCGACGAACCCGGCCGGCGTCCCGGCGGCCCGCGCGATCGCCTGGTCGACCAGGCCGCGCAGCCGTCGGCCGTTGGCCGGCAGGTTGTCGCAGCTCACCAGGGCGACCGGTCCGGCGTCCGCGGCGGCGCGGGCCGCCAGCCCGCGCAGCAGCAGACCCGGCACGGTGGCCGGGGGCCGATGACCGGCGAGGTCCGCGGCGAGCGCGGAGTCCGGCGACAACCGGCCGGTCACCGGGTCGAGCTGGTACGCCTTCTCGGTGACGGTGAGCGTCACGACGCGGACCGCCGGGTCGGCGAGCAACGCCACCACGGCGTCCGGATCGCTCGGCGCGTGCCGTACGCCGCTCAGCGCGCCCACCACCCGGGTGGTGGCGTCGGCGGCGGACAGGGCGCTCACGCTGAACAGGTTGTCCTGGGCGGCGAGCGCGTCGACCACGGCGGCGCTGCGCGGGGCGACGGCCACGATGCCCCAGTCGCCGCCGGCCGCGCCGACCGCCGCCTCGGTGTAGACCGCCTGGTGCGCGCGGTGAAAGGCCCCCAACCCCAGGTGTACGACGCCCGTCGGCACGGTGCCCGGCCGCACCAGGGGGCGGGAGTCGACGGGCAGGTGGCGCAGCACACCCAGGCCGAGGCGGGACGCGCCGACGGTCACCGCCATGCCGGACCGTCCGGGAACCGGTACTCCGCGATCGACGACTGTTTCATGGTGGCGCTGTAACCGGGGCGCTCCGGGAGCAGGTACCGGCCGCCGCGGGTGCGTACCGGGTCGACGAAGTGTTCGTGCAGGTGGTCGACGTACTCGATCATCCGACCGTCGAGGCTCGTGCCTACCCGCAGGTAGTCGAAGATCGCCAGGTGCTGGACGTACTCGCAGAGGCCGACGCCGCCCGCGTGCGGGCAGACCGGCACCCCGAACTTGGCCGCCAACAGCAGCTCGGCCAGCACCTCGTCGACGCCGCCGACCCGGCACGCGTCGACCTGCATCACGCCGATCGCGTCGGCCTGGAGCAACTGCTTGAAGATGACGCGGTTGGCGGCGACCTCACCCGTGGCCACCCGGCACCGGCCGTCGGTCAGCTCGGCGACGGCGCGGTTGATCCGGGCGTGCCCGAGGATGTCGTCGGCGTGCGTCGGCTCCTCGATCCAGTACGGGTCCACCTCCGCGAGGGCGGTCATCGCGGTGATCGCCTCGTCGACGTCCCAGACCTGGTTGGCGTCCATCATCAACAGCGCGTCCGGGCCGATCTCGGCGCGGATGATCCGGGCCCGGCGCAGGTCGTCGGCGAGCGGGCCGCCAACCTTCATCTTCATGGCCCGCCAGCCGTCGTCGTACGCCTGCCGGGTCAGCGCCCGCACCTTGTCGTCGGGGTAGCCGAGCCAGCCGACCGAGGTGGTGTACGAAGAAAAACCGTCCCGTTCCAGCGTCGCCAACCGGTCGGCCAGGCCGTCGCGTCCCTTGTCGAGGATGGCCGCCGCCTCGTCGGGCGTCAGCGCGTCGCTGATGTGGTGGAAGTCGAGGCTGGCGACGAGGTCGTCGGTGGGCAGCTCGGCCAGGAACCGCCACATCGGCTTGCCGGCGATCCTGGCCCGCAGGTCCCACACGGCGTTGACGAGCGCCCCGGTCGCCATGTGGATGACGCCCTTCTCGGGGCCCAGCCAGCGCAACTGCACGTCCGCGCTGAGCGAGCGCCAGAACGCCACCGGCTCGGCGGCGATCTCTTCGACCGTACGACCCTCGACGTGGTGGGCCAGCGCCCGCACCGCCGCGCAGGTGATCTCGTTGCCCCGGCCGTTGGTGAAGGTGAACCCCGCGCCCACCGGCCCGGAGTCGGTGCCCAGCTCGACGTACGTCGCCGAGTAGTCGCCCCGGTTGATGGCGTCGGACCCGTCGCCCCGGGCGGCGGTGGGGAAGCGGACGTCGTGCACCTCGACGGAGGTGATGGTGGTGGTCACTGGCTCGACCCTTCGAAGTGGAAGACCCGTTTGGGTAGCCGGTACGCCAGGTCGACGATCGTCTCGGCGGCCTCGTCCATCGCGAGCCGGTGCTCGGCGACCAGCCGGGCCAGGAAGCCGGCGTCGACCCGGCGGGCCACGTCGTGGCGTACCGGAATGGAGCAGAACGCCCGGGTGTCGTCGACGAACCCGGTCGTGTTGTAGAAGCCGGCGCTCTCGGTGACCGTCTCCCGGAACCGCCGCAGCGCCTCGGGGGAGTCCAGGAACCACCAGGGCGCTCCGAGCAGCAGCGCGGCGTACCCGCCGGCCAGGGGCGCCAGCTCGCGGGTGAAGGTGTCCTCGTCGAGGGTGTAGAGCACCACCGTCAGCCGGGGGTCGTTGCCGTAGCGGGACAGCAGCGGGGCGAGCGCGTGCACGTACTCGGTGGCCTGCGGCACGTCGCCGCCGACGTCCCGGCCGTGCCGCTCGTACAGCCAGCGGTTGTGGTTGCGCACCGCGCCGGGGTGCAGCTGCATCACCAGTCCGTCGTCGAGGGACATCCGGGCGAACTCCATCAGCATGTGCGCCCGGAACGCCTCCGCGTCGGCGGCGTCCGCCGCGCCGCGCAGCCCACGGTCGTAGAGGCGGGCGGCCTGCGCCGGGCTCAGGTCCAGGGTGCGCGCGGTGGGGTGCCCGTGGTCCGACGAGGTCGCCCCGGCCGCGACGAACGCGGCCCGGCGGGCCCGCAGCGCGGCCAGATAGCCGGGGTACGTGCCGGTGTCCTCGCCGGCCAGCGCGCCGAGCCGCGCCACGTTGGCCGACCAGCCGTCGAACTCCATGTCCACCACGTCGTCCGGGCGGAAGGTGGTGACCACCCGACCGCCCGGCCCACCCCAGCCGTCGGCGGCGAGCTTGGCGTGCGCCGCGAGGTCGTCCAGCGGTGACTCGGTGGTGGCGAGGACCTCGATCCCGAAGCGCTCGAACAGCGCCCGGGGCCGGAACTCCGGCTCGGCGAGCCGCGCGGCGATCTCGTCGTAGAGGGCGTCGGCGGTGTCGGGACGCAGCGGGGTGTGCGCCCCGAAGACGGTACGGAGGGTCTGTTCCAGCCAGAGCCGCGACGGGGTGCCCCGGAACAGGTGCCAGTGTGCGGCGAAGCGCCGCCAGATCACCCGCCCGTCGGCCTCGACCGGGCTGCCGTCGCGGGTGGGGACCCCCAGGTCGCCCGGGGGTACGCCCTGACTGAGCAGCATCCTCGTCAGGTAGTGGTCGGGCACGATGAGCAGCCGCGCCGGGTCGGGGAAGGGCTGGTCCTCGGCGAGCAGGGCCGGGTCGACGTGCCCGTGCGGCGAGATGATCGGTTGCCGCGCCGCGAGGGCGTACAGCTCCCGGGCCAGCGCGCGCTGGCCCGGCTCGGCCGGCAGGAGCAGGTCGGTGTGGTCGGACGTCGGCACGGGGCTCCTCGTTCTGCTTCTCAGCGGGTGGTGAGCAGGTCAGCGACGCGCACGGCTCGCCCGGTCTCCAGGGACCGGTTGGCGGCCAGGCCGGTGAGCAGGGCCAGCGCGCCGTCCTCGGCCGTCGCGGCGCGGCCCAACGGATCAGGCTGACCGCCCAGGAGCACCGCCGTCATCCGGGCGTCCGCGCCGCCGTGCCCCTGGCGGGTACGACCCTCGATGAGGATCCGTCGGGGCGGTTCCCAGAACGGGCGCACCGTGAGCGTCGCGTCGCCCCCCTCGGTCGGCGCCTCGACGCCGTGCAGGGCCGCGCCCTTGACGGCGCCGGCGGTGCCCCGGTCGACGTAGTCGTTCTCGGTCACCTCCAGTTCGAGGCGTCCCCGGCTGCCGTTCACCATCACCCGGTAGCCCTCCCAGGGGGCGTACGCGGTGAGGTGGTAGGTCATTGTCGCGCCGGTGGAGTAGCGGGCCAGCACCGCCATGTCGTCCTCAATGCTCACTCCGGGGGCGAAGACGTTGCGGTCGCGCTGGTAGCCGTCCTCGGCCTCGGCGTCGAGGTACAGCTCGCGCAGTCGGGGGTGCGCGTCGAGCCGCAGCGCGAACGGGTCGTCAACCGCGGCGGGGGAGCGGTACGCCCGGTCGTAGTCGCGGGCGTAGCCGTGCCGGCGGCCGCTCTCGCCGTAGAAGAAGAGTCGACCGGCCGCGTACACCTCGACCGGGGTGGCGGCCAGCCACCAGTTGACCAGGTCGAAGTGGTGGCTGGCCTTGTGCACCAGCAGGCCGCCGGAGGTGGCCTTGTCGCGGTGCCAGCGGCGGAAGTAGTCGGCCCCGTGGCGCACGTCGAGCAGCCACTCGAAGTGCACCGAGCCGATCTCGCCGACCGCGCCCTCGGCGAGCAGCCGGCGGACCTGCTCGTGCAGCGGGTTGTAGCGGTAGTTGAAGGCGACCGCAACGCTGCCGCCGGTCTCGGCCACGGCCTCCAGGATGCGCCGGCAGCGGGCGGCGTCCACGGTCATCGGCTTCTCGGTGACGACGTCCCGGCCGGCGCGCAGCGCGGCCACCACGTACTCGTCGTGGGTGACGTCCACGCTGGTCACCAGGACGACGTCGACGCGTTCGGCGTCCAGCATGGAGGCGAATCCGCCGGCGGGGTACGTGGGCACCGGCCGGTGTCCCAGCTCGCCCAGCCAGCGGTTGTGCGCGTCCATCCGGGTCTGGTTGACGTCGGCGAAGGCGACCAGCTCGGCGGAGTCCGGGTGGTCGAGCACCAGGGCCCGGACGAACATCTCCGCTCGCGCGCCGGTGCCCACGATGGCGTAGCGGACCCGCCCGCCGGATCTCGGTGACATGCGATCGCCCTCCGGATGACCCCTGCAAAGGTTTGCAGTGAAGTAACCACGATCAATGTGATGGCGTCAACGACAGCGGCACAACCGGCGGCAATTGTGGGTTTTTGCGGGGTTGAAGGCCACCACTGGGCGTCTCGATGCAACAAAGCTGCAAACATTGACCGTTGACAGTGGAGCAACCGTTTGCATTAATTGGCGGCACCCGCGTGACCACCGCCGCACTCGGACGAAGGGGCCGCCGTGCCAGTCACCATCCGGGACGTCGCCCGCGCCTCCGGGGTGCACATCTCCACCGTGTCCCGCACCTTCTCCGCCCCGCACCTCGTCAACCCCGAGACCCGGGTCCGGGTGCTGGCCTGCGCGGAGGACCTGGGCTACCGGCCGAACCGGGCCGCCCGCGCCCTCATCACCGGGCGTACGCACAACATCGGGCTGATCATCGCCGACATCGCGAACCCGTTCTTCCCACCGCTGATCAAGGCGGCGGAGAGCCAGGCACGCCACCGCGACTACCACGTCTTCGTGGCCGACACCAACGAGGACCCGACCGCCGAGGAGGAGTTGGTCCACGCCCTCGCCAAGCAGGTCGACGGGGTGCTGCTGTGCAGCCCCCGGATGAGCAACAGCCTGATCGAACAGCTCAGCCGCGAGGTGCCGCTGGTCGTGGTGAACCGTCAGGTGACCGGCCTGGCCTGCGTGCTGATGGACGTCGGGCAGGGCGCCCGGGCAGCCGTCGAGCACCTGATCGGTCTCGGTCACCGCGACATCGCCCTGCTCGGCGGGCCGCGCAGCTCGTGGACCAACCGGGAGATGCGGCGTGCCGCCACCACGGCCGTCCGGGCCGGTGGCGGGGAACTGACCGTGCTCGGCCCCAACGCTCCCACCGAGACCGGCGGCTCCGCCGTGGCCGAGCAGGTGCGGCACAGCGGCGTCACCGCCGTGCTCGCCTACAACGACCTGATGGCGATCGGCCTCATCGAAGGGCTGGACGCGCTCGGGGTCCGGGTGCCGCAGCAGGTGAGCGTCGTCGGGGTCGACGACATCGCCCTGAGCCGGCTCACCCGACCCAAACTGACGACGGTGGCCACACCCACCGGGGCCGCCGGCCGGACGGCCGTCGACATGCTGCTGCAACAGGACATCGAGTCACCGCGCGGCGCGCGGGGGCCCGGTACCGGCACGGCGGTCGGCGTCCGGCGTACCACCGCACAGGTAATGCTCCAGACCGACCTGGTCATCCGCGACTCGACCGGGCCGGGTCCGCATGCCCGGCCGGCACGTCCCCTGGCCGCGCCCTAAGGCCCGGACCCGCACTGCCCTGCGGGTCCGGGCATCCCGACCGCGGCCTCGGGTGATGCCGTCGCCTCCTAAAGCCGAGGAGTGAGCGCACATGCACCCCGCAACGTCCCCCACCACCGGCACGCCCGTCGGGCGTCCGCCCGCCACCCCGCTGCCCCGGCGGCGGCTGCTGCGCGGCCTGCTCGCCGCGACGGTCGCCGCGCCGCTGCTGTTCGGCGCCGCCGCGTGCGGCGACGACGACGCCGCCGACCCCAACGCCCCCGTCAAGCTCTCGATCTTCTGGTGGGGCGGTGACGCCCGGGCCAAGCTGACCGAGGACGCCCTCGCCCTCTACACAAAGAAGCATCCCAACGTGACCTTCGAGAAGACCTGGCAGGCCAACCAGGGCTACTTCGACAAGCTCGCCACGCTCACCGCCGGTGGCAACCCGCCCGACCTGTTCCAGATCGACGACAACTACCTCGCCGAGTACGCGGCTCGCAACACCACGCTCGACCTCACCTCGTACCAGAAGTCCGGCAAGCTGGACACCGCCACGTTCCCCAAGAGCCTGTGGCAGTACGGCGTCGTCGACGGCAAGCTCGCCGGCCTGGCCGCCGGGGAGAACACGCAGGGTCTGGTCTACAACAAGACGCTGCTGGCGAAGCACAACCTGCCCGAACCGACCACCGGGATGAGCTGGGAGCAGCACATCGCCTGGGCCGAGGGAGTGTCCGCCAGGACGGGGGTTCCCGGCACCCAGGATCCGAGCGCCGACTACAAGGCGTTCTGGGTCTGGCTGCGCCAGCAGGGCAAGGACCTCTACCAGGGCAAGGATCTGGGCTTCACCGCCGAGGACGTGACCGCCTGGTTCGACCTCTGGAAGGGCGCGCGGGACCGTAAGGCCACCCCGACCGCCGACGTCATCCACGAGGGCAACTCCAGCGACGTCACCAAGCAGTTGGTGGTCACCGGCAAGTCCGCGACGTCCTGGGTCTGGGCCAACCAGATGCCGGACCTGAAGAAGAACACCAAGGACGAGCTGGGAGTGATCGCCTACCCCGGCGATCCGAGCGCGCAGTGGGCCCGGGCCTCGATGTACTGGTCGGTGTTCAAGGGCAGCAAGAACAGGGACGTCGCGGTCGATGTGATCAACTTCCTGGTCAACGACCGGGAGGCCGTCACCCTGCTCGGCACCGACCGGGGCCTGCCGTCCAACCTGGACCTGCGTCAGGTCGTCAGCGACGGCACCACCGACCCCGCGATGAAGCAGTCGATCGCCGTCGAGGCGGAGCTGACCCAGAAGTTCGGCGAGTCGCCACAGGTGCCGATCAAGGGACACAGCACGGTCAAGTCCGAGCTGGTCAAGGCCGCCGAGAGCGCCCAGTACGGCCGGGCCACCCCCGCGCAGGCCGCCGCCCAGTTCATCGAGGCGTGCAAGGGCGCCATCGCCTGACCCGCCCCACGAGGCGAGGAGAGGAGCCGATCGTGGCGTTGACCACGGCGCCCGACCCGACCCGACCCGGCCCCGGATCCGTCCGGACCCACCCCACCCGGCGTGGGTCCGGCGGCATCCGGCACCGCGAGGGTCTGGCGGGGTACGTCTTCCTGTCGCCGTGGCTCATCGGCCTGATGGGTGTCACGGCGGTCCCCATGCTGCTGTCGCTCTACCTGAGCTTCACCAACTACGACATCCTCACCCCGTTCTCCGAGGCCCGGTGGGTGGGGCTGGCCAACTACGAGCGGATGTTCACCGCCGACCCGTCGTACTGGCACGCCGTGCGGGTCACCCTGACCTTCGCGCTGGTCGCCGTACCCCTGAAACTGGCCGCGGCCCTCGGCGTGGCGCTGCTGCTCAACCGCGCGTGGCGCGGCGTCGGCCTGTTCCGCGGCCTGTTCTACCTGCCGTCGCTGCTCGGCGGCAGCGTGGCGCTGGCCATCGTCTGGGTCAACATGTTCAACCGCGATGGTGCGTTCAACTCGCTGCTGAGCCTCTTCGGCATCGAGGGCAGGCCCTGGGTCAACGACCCGGACTGGGCCCTGCAGACGCTCATGGTGCTGGCCATCTGGCAGTTCGGCGCCCCGATGGTGATCTTCCTGGCCGGGCTGAAACAGGTGCCCACCGAGCTGTACGAGGCCGCGTCCGTCGACGGCGCCGGTCGGTTCCGGCAGTTCCGCGCCGTCACCCTGCCGATGCTCTCCCCGGTCATCTTCTTCAACCTGGTGCTGGAGACGATCAACGGCTTCCAGGGCTTCACCGCCGCGTTCGTGCTCAGCAACGGCACCGGCGGCCCGGTCGACTCGACCCTCATGTACACGCTGAACCTCTACATCACCGGCTTCACCGACCTGGAGATGGGCTACGCCTCGGCGATGGCCTGGGTGTTCCTGCTCGCCATCGCGGTGCTCACCGCGATCTTCTTCAGCACCGGGCGGTTCTGGGTGCACTACTCCGACGGGGAGGACCGGTGATGGCGACTCCGACGGCGGCGGCGCTGCCCGGAGCGGGACGACGCCCCGGCGGCCGGCCCGTGCTGCGGCTGCTGATCCTGGTGGTGATCGTGGCCGTGGTGCTCTACCCGCTGATCTGGATGGTCGGCACCTCCGTGAAGTCCCAGGAGGAGATCGTCAACAACGTCGGGCTGCTGCCGGAGCGGTTCACCCCGGGCAACTACACCGCCGGCTGGTCCAACTTCGACGTCGGATTCGGCCGGTTCTTCCTCAACAGCGCGCTGGTCAGCCTGCTCACCGTCATCGGCAACGGGCTCTCCTGCCTGCTGGCTGCGTACGCCTTCGCCCGCCTGAGGTTCCGGCTGCGTGGCCTCTGGTTCGCCGTCATGATCGGTACGCTGCTGCTGCCCCAGCACGTGCTGATCGTGCCGCAGTACATCCTGTTCCGCACCCTCGGTCTGGTGGGTGGCGAGTGGCCCTACCTGCCGCTGCTCATCCCGCAGTTCCTGGCCACCGAGGCGTTCTTCGTCTTCCTCATGGTGCAGTTCATGCGCGGCGTCCCGCGCGAGCTGGACGAGGCGGCGCGGATCGACGGCGCCGGCCCGTACGGGATCTTCCGGCACATCATCCTGCCGCTGAGCCGACCCGCGCTGGTCACCACCGCGATCTTCTCGTTCATCTGGACCTGGAACGACTTCTTCCGCCAACTGGTCTTCCTGTCCCAACTGAAGGACTACACCGTGCCGGTGGCGCTGACCCTCTTCATCGACTCGACGAGTCAGAGCGCGGTCGGGCCGATGTTCGCCATGTCGGTGCTGTCGCTGCTGCCGGTCTTCCTGTTCTTCGTCGCGTTCCAACGGATGCTCGTCGAGGGGATCAACACCAGTGGCATCAAGGGCTGAACCCGTCGACGACGCCGAGCGGCGGGACTGGCGGGACGTCGCCCGCGACGCCGCGGACCTGGCGCTGCTCGGCATCCTGTTGACCCTCGCGGCGGCGCCGCTGCTCACCGCCGCCGGGGCGGCCGGTACGGCCAGCGCGGCAGTGCGCGACTGGACGCGTACCGGCGGTTGGCCGTCGGCGCGTACGAGCCTGCGCCGGTTCGGCCGCTCGGTGCTGCCCGGCGTGCCGGTCAGCCTGCTCGCGCTCTGCGTGCTCGGGCTGCTCGCCGCCGACCTGGCGGCGCTGACCGCCGGGCGGGTGCCCGGTGGCCCACCGGCGCTGGCGGTGACCGCTCTGGTCGCGGCCGCTCTGGCCGGGTACGCCGGCCTGGTCGTCGTCGAGGCGGGCCGGAACGGGGGCGGGCGGTGGCGGGTCGCGGCCCGGTCCAGCGCCCGCGCCTGCCTCGACGCGCCCACCCGGTGGGCCGCCCTCACGGGCGTGACGGCGTTGGCGGGGCTGCTCGCCGTCCTGGTCACACCGGTGGCCGTGCCCATCCTCGCCGGCTACACCCTGGCGGCCCTGCACGCCGTCGCCAACCGGATGCCGGTCCCCACGGACGTCGGCCGCGCCTTCGCCGCCGAGGTCGGCAGCCGCGAGCCGGCCGCCGTCCGGCCGGAGCTGCCGTGACCACCGATCCCGCCACCGACCCCGCTCCGGTCGCCGAGGAACCGGCTCGGCTGCTGGTCGGCGGGACCGAGGTGGCCCGGTACGTCGTCGACCCCGCGTTGGACGCGCGGCACGGCCCCCGGCCGTACCTGCACCCCGTGCGCACCCTCGGCGGCACGGTGGTCACCGACGCGCTCCCCGCCGACCATGTGTGGCACCTGGGAGCCTCCCTCGCGGTGCAGGACGTCGACGGCGTCAACCTGTGGGGCGGGCGCACCTACGTGCGCGACGTCGGCTACACGTGGCGCGAGGACCACGGGCGGATCGTCCACACCGGCTGGACGCGGCGCTCGGCGGACCGGCTGGCCCATCAGCTCCAGTGGCGCGACCCGCGCGGACGGGTGCTGCTCGCCGAGCGGCGTCAGCTGGCCGCGTCGGCGGTGACGCCGGACGTCTGGCGGCTCGACCTGGACTCCGCGCTCACCGCGCCGGCCGACAGGTCCGTGCGCCTGGGCAGTCCGGCCACCAACGGTCGTCCCGGCGGGGCCGGCTACGGCGGCTTCTTCTGGCGGGCGGTCGCCGCCGGGGGCGAGGCGACGGTGTTCACCGCCGAGGCGACGGGGGAGGAGGCGATCAACGGCAGCGCCACCCCGTGGCTGGCGCTGGCCGGCACCGGGCCGGGCGGTGGCGCGTACACCCTGGTCTTCGCGGGCCTCGGCCTCGGTGACCGGTGGTTCGCGCGGACCGCGATGTATCCCGGCGTCTGCGTGGCCTTCGCCTTCGACCAACCGGCGGAGGTCCCCGCCGCCACCACCCGCCAAGGCAGCTACCAGGTGTGGATCGCCGACGGCACCCTGTCTCCAGCCCAATGCGCCACCCTCGCCAGCGCGCGTCGATCATGAAGTTGTTGTCCCGACACGCCGGGCGCGGTGACAACAACTTCATGATCGACGGGGCAGGGCGGCGGGGACGGCGGCGGCGGTGACGCGGATGGCCTTGACTATCGCCGGGATCGAGCCGATCAGCAGCACCAGCCCCCAGATGATGGCGATGATGGCGAAGACGATCGCGCCGATGTCGTCGAGGATGCTCACCAGGATCACCGGCACCAGATTGTGCAGGAATTCCAGCACGACGGTGCACAGCAGGGTGGTGATGATTATCAGGACGAGGCCCTTGTTCTGCAGAAACCGGGGCTGGGCCAGCACCAACAGCCCCGCCCAGACCAGCTTGAGCAGCAGCGCCAGGCCGAGCAGCACCGCCGCGTCGCCGACCGGGAAGAAGCCCCACAGCGCCAGGTACGCCAGGGTGCCGAACGGCACGGCCAGGAACAGCGACACCATGATTATCAGCTCCACGAACGCGATGATCAGCAGGATCAGCGAGCCCAGGATGAGCAGGATCGAGAAGATCAGCGTCGCGACGCCCTGGATCCGGCCCTGCACCCGCTCCGGCACCACCAGGCTCAGGCAGAACAGGCCAGTGGTCCAGAGCGCCACCGCGTCGATCAGCGCCAGGTAGCTGGTGCCCCGTCCGGACGGTTCGCTGACCCCGGCCGCGTCCACCTCCACGCCGAGGTCCGCCGCGCCGACCAGCAGCGCGCCGGTGGCGTCGCCGCCACCGGTGAGCAGCGACGATCCCACCTCGACGAGGACCACCAGCGTGATCGCGACCAGCGCGAGCAGCAGGAACGGCTTACGCAGGTCACCCATGGCGGGCCTCCTTACGGTCGAGGAGCGCGCGGCTCGGGCCGGTGGGTGGACCTGTCACCCGGCGGCGACGGTGACCGTGCATCCCACACCTCCCGGGCAGCCCAGCAGCACCGTGGTCGCGCTGTCGACGGCGATCCGGGCGACCGCCTCGCCGCCGTCGTCCGGTTCGACCTCCGACCGCACGGTGAGGTCGGCGTCCCCGGGCGCCGGGGCGTTCACCACGAACGTGCGGCCACTGCGCAGCACCAACGTCCGCAACTCGCCCGGGTCGGCGACCCGCACCGCGCAGCCGCCGACGAAGGTGAGCACGTCGCCGGTACGGTCGCAGTCGGCCTGCACGGTCGTCGGGTCGATCGTGCTGCTCGCCCCGGCCAGCCGGCCCAGCCGCTGCACGATTCCCGGCCGATCGCTCGCGCGGCCCTGCTCGCCGCCGCCGACGCCGACGGCGAGCGCGAAGAACGCCACCAGCAGCACCGCCAGCGTCACCAGGACGACCTTCTGCCGACCGCTCATCGCCGCGCGACCGCCCCGGGCACCTCGGTGAAGCGGATCTGGTCCACGCCCGCGAAGTACCTGTCGAAGCCCTGCGTCTTGCCGACGGCGACCAGGGTGAGCGTGTGGCGGCCCGCCGCCAACCGGACGGTGCCCACGTCGGTGAAGTCCTGCCGGATCACCGTCGGGCTGAAGCCGAAGAAGGTGCTGCCGAGCTGCACGCCGTCGATCTGCCAGATGGTGTTGGCGTAGTCGAAGCTCGTGGTGCGCGTGGTGGAGAAACGCCAGAGGGCGTCGGCCGGCAGTTCGACGGTGACGTTCACCCGGTCACCGGGCGCCAGGCCCGTGAAGAACAGTTGCGCGTCGTCCGACCAGGTGATGTCGCAGCAGTTCGGCTGCGCGTCGATGCCCGCCGCGGTCTTCGCCGGGGACTCCACCTTTGCCCCGTCGACCAGGCTCTCCGCCTCCAGCGTCACGACCCGTGGCGTGCCCGGCGTCGGTGGGCCGTCGGAGCGGGTCAGCAGGTAGCCGACCACCCCGGCGACCACGAGCACCAGCGCCGCGGCGGCGGCGATCCACGGCCACGGCGTCCGCTTCGGCGCGGCGACCGCCCGGACCTCGTACGTCACCCGGCCGCTGGAGCGCGAACTCTCCTCCGGCGCGGTGTTCGCCGAGTACGCGAACCCGGTCATGTCGTAGCGGCGGGGCGCGGTGCCGGCCGGCACCGCGAGGCGGACCAGGAACGAGACCGAACCCTGACCGGGCACCACCCGCTGCGGCTCGGTGACGGTGAACCAGGCCCGCTGGCTGCCCTCGCCGGGCGCCACGTCGAAGACGACGGTGTCCGGCGCGAGGCCCGGGTTGGAGACGGTGAACGTCAGCTCGCCGTGGTTGGCGGCGTCCAGGGTGAACTGCGACGCGGCGCCGACGACGGCCCATTCGGTGGTCATGAAGGCTCCTTAAGCGGACGGTGCCGCGGTCGGCTGATCCGATGGTGGCGAGGCGGCGAGGACGACCTCGGCGGTGGTCGCCGCCGGCTTCTCCGCCTCGACGATGCGGGTGATCACGGCGAGGTGGTCGGCGGCGTCCGCCGGCACCCGCACCACGATGTGAAAGGGCCTCTCGTCGGGTTCGTCGATGGCGAAGCCGCTCACCCCGGTCGCCACCTCCAGGGCCCGTCGCATCCCGTACGGGGTGCCGCGCCACCGCGCCAGCAGCGCGCCGTGGGCCACCAGGTCCCGTAGCCGCCCGACCGGCAGGGGCAGCGGCGCGTCCGGTCGGTGCGACGCCACCACGTGGTCCATCGCCACCCAGCGGGTCAGGCGTACGACCATGTCCTCGGGGGCCCGGTACGGGTCGAACAGGGCGTCCACCTCGGCGAGGATCGCCTCGTCCGGGGCGTGCAGTCCCTCCATCACGTCCAGCAGCGCCCAGAGCACGCTGCCCGGCACGCATGCCCGCTGGTACGCGGCGGGCAGCAGCCGCTCAATCGCCGAGCGTCGCATCCTGGCGCACCACCTCGATGTCGTGCTCGCCGGAGCAGAGCAGCCACGTGTCCGGGACGGTCACCACGTCGGCGGTGGCCTGGTTGGCGCTGGCGGTCCAGGTGACCGTGTCGGCGCTGCGGTAGACGCCGCGCTCGCCGCAGGCCAGCACCAGCCGGTCCGCCGCCGGACCGCCCGCGCCGGAGGCCGCCGGACCGCCCGTGCCGACGGCCGCCGCGGCAGGGCCGCTCACGGCGACGGCGTCGACCGGCACGAACCGGGTCCGGTCGCGCAACGGCAGCCCGCAGTTGACCGAGACCGGTTGCCACTGCGGCTGGGCGGCCAGGGTGTCCAGCCGCAGCACCCCGCCGCTCTGCGTGGCGGCCACCGCCTGCTGGCCGGCGAACGCCAGATCCCGGCAGGTGCCGCCGATCCAGC